>NZ_JBPJSQ010000001.1:0-275160 GCF_051192575.1 Aestuariimicrobium soli
ACTAAAGTTTCACGAGTTGCCCCAAGCGGATGGTCGAAAGGCCGGATGCGCGGGACGCGCCCGAATCTTGAGAACTCAACAGCGTGCTTTTTTAAAGTCAGTGAAGTAATGACAATTTTTGTCTCGTGCCTGGCTGGATGGTCTGCCTTTTGTGGGTGGGTTGTTTGGTTGGGTGGAGATTCCTTTGATGAATGATGATTGATCCAGTTTTTGGATTCTTTGTCAGGATTTGAACTCTTGATCACCCTTTTTGGGGGTGGTTGATATTTTTCAACGGAGAGTTTGATCCTGGCTCAGGACGAACGCTGGCGGCGTGCTTAACACATGCAAGTCGAGCGGTAAGGCCCTTCGGGGTACACGAGCGGCGAACGGGTGAGTAACACGTGAGTAACCTGCCCTGAACTTTGGGATAACAGTTGGAAACAGCTGCTAATACCGGATATGAGCCCCTGTCGCATGGTGGGGGTTGGAAAGCTCCGGCGGTTTGGGATGGACTCGCGGCCTATCAGCTTGTTGGTGAGGTAGTGGCTCACCAAGGCTTCGACGGGTAGCCGGCCTGAGAGGGCGACCGGCCACACTGGGACTGAGATACGGCCCAGACTCCTACGGGAGGCAGCAGTGGGGAATATTGCACAATGGACGGAAGTCTGATGCAGCAACGCCGCGTGCGGGATGACGGCCTTCGGGTTGTAAACCGCTTTCACCTATGACGAAGCGCAAGTGACGGTAGTAGGAGAAGAAGCACCGGCCAACTACGTGCCAGCAGCCGCGGTGATACGTAGGGTGCGAGCGTTGTCCGGAATTATTGGGCGTAAAGAGCTTGTAGGCGGTTTGTTGCGTCGGAAGTGAAAACTCAGGGCTCAACCCTGAGCGTGCTTTCGATACGGGCAGACTTGAGGGATGCAGGGGAGAATGGAATTCCTGGTGGAGCGGTGGAATGCGCAGATATCAGGAGGAACACCGGTGGCGAAGGCGGTTCTCTGGGCATTTCCTGACGCTGAGAAGCGAAAGCGTGGGGAGCAAACAGGCTTAGATACCCTGGTAGTCCACGCCGTAAACGGTGGGTACTAGGTGTGGGGGACTTCCACGTTCTCCGTGCCGCAGCTAACGCATTAAGTACCCCGCCTGGGGAGTACGGCCGCAAGGCTAAAACTCAAAGGAATTGACGGGGCCCCGCACAAGCGGCGGAGCATGTTCATTAATTCGATGCAACGCGAAGAACCTTACCTGGGTTTGACATATACCGGAAACATCTGGAGACAGGTGCCCCTTTTTGGTCGGTATACAGGTGGTGCATGGCTGTCGTCAGCTCGTGTCGTGAGATGTTGGGTTAAGTCCCGCAACGAGCGCAACCCTCGTCCATTGTTGCCAGCGGGTAATGCCGGGGACTCAATGGAGACCGCCGGGGCCAACTCGGAGGAAGGTGGGGATGAGGTCAAGTCATCATGCCCCTTATGTCCAGGGCTTGAAACATGCTACAATGGCAGGTACAAAGGGCTGCGATACCGCAAGGTTGAGCGAATCCCAAAAAGCCTGTCTCAGTTCGGATTGGGGTCTGCAACTCGACCCCATGAAGTCGGAGTCGCTAGTAATCGCAGATCAGCAACGCTGCGGTGAATACGTTCCCGGGGCTTGTACACACCGCCCGTCAAGTCATGAAAGTCGGCAACACCCGAAGCCGGTGGCCCAACCCTTGTGGGGGGAGCCGTCGAAGGTGGGGCTGGTAATTAGGACTAAGTCGTAACAAGGTAGCCGTACCGGAAGGTGCGGCTGGATCACCTCCTTTCTAAGGAGCCTTTTGGCTGATGCTGCCCTGGTGGTGGTGTTGGTCCATTTGTTGGTGCTGGGGCGAGTGTCCCTGGGCTGGCAAGGCTGTTTGGTGGATCACTGGCAAGTCTGCTGCTCATGGTGGCGCCGGCAAGTACAGCTTCTGCACGGTTGTGTGGGGGAGTGGAACGTGGGTGTTGGTGTGGGTGGCGGGTGTGGAGCACGCTGTTGGGTTTTGAGGGGTCGGTCGCTGTTGCGGCGTGATTTCCTTGCGGACCGGTGGGTCTGCTGCCCTTGGTGGGTGGTGGGTTTCCGGGCTCGCCCGTATTTTGAGAACTGCACAGTGGACGCGAGCATCTTTGTAGATATATTTTTTGACAAGCTACTAAGTGCGATCGGTGGATGCCTAGGCACCAAGAGCCGATGAAGGACGTTGTAACCTGCGATAAGCCCTGGGGAGCTGGTAAACGAGCTTTGATCCTGGGATTTCCGAATAGGGAAACCTTGAAATACCGGAGTCATGTCCGGCAACCTCTGCCTGAATATATAGGGCAGTTGGAGGGAACGTGGGGAAGTGAAACATCTCAGTACCCACAGGAAAAGAAAACAACCGTGATTCCGTGAGTAGTGGCGAGCGAAAGCGGAAGAGGCCAAACCGTATGTGTGTGATAGCTGACAGGCGTTGCATGTGCGGGGTTGTGGGAGCATTTGGTCGGGGCTGTTGACCCGGCGGCGAGTAAGAAATGAATGGTGAAGTTGAACTACCTGGGAAGGTAGAGCGTAGAGGGTAAGACTCCTGTAGACGTAAGCTGTTCACTCGTGAGTGTTATCCCAAGTAACGCGGAACTCTTGAAATTCCGCGTGAATCTGGCGGGACCACCCGTTAAGCCTAAATACTCCTTGGTGACCGATAGCGGACAAGTACCGTGAGGGAAAGGTGAAAAGTACCCCGGGAGGGGAGTGAAATAGTACCTGAAACCGATCGCATACAATCCGTCGGAGCCCTGCGGGGTGACGGCGTGCCTTTTGAAGAATGAGCCTGCGAGTTAGTGGTATGTGGCGAGGTTAACCCGTGTGGGGGAGCCGTAGCGAAAGCAAGTCCGAACAGGGCGTTGAGTCGCATGCTCTAGACCCGAAGCGTAGTGATCTATCCATGGCCAGGGTGAAGCGACGGTAAGACGTCGTGGAGGCCCGAACCCACTTGGGTTGAAAACCGAGGGGATGAGCTGTGGATAGGGGTGAAAGGCCAATCAAACTACGTGATAGCTGGTTCTCCCCGAAATGCATATAGGTGCAGCGTTGCGTGTTTCTTGTCGGAGGTAGAGCACTGGATGGTCTAGGGGGCCCAACAGCTTACCGAAATCAACCAAACTCCGAATGCCGGCAAGTGAGAGCGCAGCAGTGAGACTGTGGGGGATAAGCTTCATAGTCGAGAGGGAAACAGCCCAGATCATCAGCTAAGGCCCCTAAGCGATAACTAAGTGGAAAAGGATGTGGAGTTGCGGAGACAACCAGGAGGTTGGCTTGGAAGCAGCCACCCTTGAAAGAGTGCGTAATAGCTCACTGGTCAAGTGATTCTGCGCCGACAATTTAGCGGGGCTCAAGTTATCCGCCGAAGCTATGGCATTCACGCGTGTACTTGGCCTTTGTGGTCCAGGTGTGTGGATGGGTAGGGGAGCGTCGTGTGCGCGGTGAAGCGGCGGGGTGACCCAGTCGTGGAGTGCACACGAGTGAGAATGCAGGCATGAGTAGCGAATGACGGGTGAGAAACCCGTCCGCCGAATATCCAAGGGTTCCAGGGTCAAGCTAATCTGCCCTGGGTGAGTCGGGACCTAAGGCGAGGCCGACAGGCGTAGTCGATGGACAACGGGTTGATATTCCCGTACCGGCGAAGTACGGCCCATGCTGAATCAGGTGATGCTAAGCACGGAAGGTGGTTGAGGTCTTCGGATCGATGCCACTGACTCTGCGATCCGAACTTGTAGTAGGCAAGCTGCGGAGGGACGCAGGAAGGTAGCCCATCCCGGTGACTGGTATGCCGGGACAAGCGTGTAGGGCGAGGGGTAGGTAAATCCGCTCCTCATGTGCCTGAGACGTGACGTCGTGATTGGAATTCGTTTCCAAGAGTGGGTGATCCTATGCTGCCTAGAAAAGCTTCGTGAGCGACGTATGAGCCGCCCGTACCCCAAACCGACACAGGTGGATAGGTAGAGAATACCAAGGCGATCGAGATAATCGTGGTGAAGGAACTCGGCAAAATACCCCCGTAACTTCGGGATAAGGGGGACCGGATGGGTGTAGGGATTGACTCCTGAAGCCTTGAAGGTCGCAGAGACCAGGCCCAAGCGACTGTTTACTAAAAACACAGGTCCGTGCCAAGTCGAAAGACGATGTATACGGACTGACTCCTGCCCGGTGCTGGAAGGTTAACGGGAAGTGTCAGCTTACGCGAAGCACTGAACTTAAGCCCCAGTAAACGGCGGTGGTAACTATAACCATCCTAAGGTAGCGAAATTCCTTGTCGGGTAAGTTCCGACCTGCACGAATGGAGTAACGACTTGGGCGCTGTCTCCACCACGAACTCGGCGAAATTGCATTACGAGTAAAGATGCTCGTTACGCGCAGCAGGACGGAAAGACCCCGGGACCTTTACTACAGTTTGGTATTGGTGTTCGGTGCGACTTGTGTAGGATAGGTGGGAGACTGTGAAGCAGCCACGCCAGTGGTTGGGGAGTCAACGTTGAAATACCACTCTGGTCGCTCTGGATATCTAACTTAGGTCCATTATCTGGATCAGGGACAGTGCCTGATGGGTAGTTTGACTGGGGCGGTCGCCTCCCAAAAGGTAACGGAGGCGCCCAAAGGTTCCCTCAGCCTGGTTGGTAATCAGGTGGCGAGTGTAAGTGCACAAGGGAGCTTGACTGTGAGAGAGACATCTCGAGCAGGGACGAAAGTCGGGACTAGTGATCTGGCGGTGGCTTGTGGAAGCGCCGTCACTCAACGGATAAAAGGTACCCCGGGGATAACAGGCTGATCTTGCCCGAGCGCTCACAGCGACGGCATGGTTTGGCACCTCGATGTCGGCTCGTCGCATCCTGGGGCTGGAGTCGGTCCCAAGGGTTGGGCTGTTCGCCCATTAAAGCGGCACGCGAGCTGGGTTTAGAACGTCGTGAGACAGTTCGGTCCCTATCCGCTGCGCGCGTAGGAATCTTGAGAAGAGCTGTCCTTAGTACGAGAGGACCGGGACGGACTAACCTCTGGTGTGCCAGTTGTTCTGCCAAGAGCACGGCTGGTTGGCTACGTTGGGAAGTGATAACCGCTGAAAGCATCTAAGCGGGAAGCACGCTTCAAGATGAGGGTTCCCACAGATTTAATCTGGTAAGGCCCCCGGCAGACCACCGGGTGATAGGTCGGATGTGGAAGTGCTGCAAGGCATGGAGCTGACCGATACTAATAGGCCGAGGGCTTGTCTCATATCTTCTACAAAGATGCTACGCGTCCACTGTGTGGTTCCCGAGATACGGTCGGGAACCAGTTACAACATGCATATGGTTGTCTGGTGCCTGGAGCATCTCCTTGATGTTTCGGTGGCCATGGCGAAAGGGAAACACCCGGTTCCATTCCGAACCCGGAAGTTAAGCCTTTCAGCGCCGATGGTACTGCAGGGGGGACCCTGTGGGAGAGTAGGACGCCGCCGGACTTACACACCCCCCTGACCTTCGGGTCAGGGGGGTGTACTCATTTCAGGGGTGTTTGCCTGCCGATGGGTGCGTTTGCCCTCGTTGGGTGTGTTTGCCCTTGTTGCAACGGCGGCAGCTGCACGTTCGGGAGGCAAAGGCGATCTGCGGGCTGGGTCGCCAGGGGCGGTTCGTCCGAGGTTGCGGGTCGTCCTGGGCGGTTGGTCGTCCTGGGCGGTTGGTCGTCCTGGGCGGTTGGTCGTTCTGGGGCGGCGGCCGGCGTGATGGCTCGGCGTTGCTCCTGCGGCGGGTGTGCGCGAATCGTATTTGCCCTTGTTCGGTGTGTTTGCCCTTGTTGCAACGGCGGCAGATGCACGTTCGGGCGGCAAAGGCGATCTGCGGGCTGGGTCGCCAGGGGCGGTTCGTCCGAGGTTGGGGGTCGTCGTGGGCGGTTGGTCGTCCTGAGCGGGTGGCCGTTCTGGGGCGGCGGCCGGCGTGATGGCTCGTCGTGGCTCCAGCGGCGGGTGTGCGCAAGGCCTCCAGGGATCGCTCTGCGGGGAACAACGGCTGTTCTTTTGCCCGCGGTCGGACGACTGCGAGAAGATGGTCCTCATGAGTGACTCCCAGCCCGATCAGCCCCGCGAGGGTTCCCGTCGTCCCTGGGGCGACCGCACATCCTCCGGGCCCGGACGATCCGGTGGCTCACGGGGAGGAGCCGGCGGCTCCCGCGGTGGAAGCGCCGGCGGTCGATCGGGTTCGTCGGGGTTCAACGGCGGTCAGCGGCGCCCCTATGGTCGGGATGATCGTGGCCGTGACGATCGTGGCCGTGACGATCGGAGTGGCTCGGGCGAGCGTCGTCCGTTCAATCGGGACGATCGGGGTGGCTCGGGCGAGCGTCGTCCGTTCAATCGGGACGATCGGGGTGGCTCGGTCGAGCGTCGCCCGTTCAATCGCGACGATCGGGGTGGCTCGGTCGAGCGTCGCCCCTTCAATCGGGACGATCGGGGTGGCTCGGGCGAGCGTCGTCCCTTCAACCGTGACGATCGTGGCGGCCGGGATGACCGTCGTCCGTTCAATCGGGACGATCGGGGTGGCTCGGGCGAGCGTCGCCCCTTCAATCGGGACGATCGGGGTGGCTCGGGCGAGCGTCGTCCCTACAACCGTGACGACCGTGACAGCCGTGGCCGCGATGACCGTCGCCCCTACAACCGTGATGACCGTGACAGCCGTGGCCGGGATGACCGTCGTCCGTTCAACCGCGACGGCGACTCTCGCTCCGGTGGGGACCGGGACGATCGCCGCTCCGGGATGGGCGCCCGTCGTCCGTCGTTCAACGGACCCCGCACGCACGACCGCAACCCCAACCAGCGTCGCGGTCGCGGCGAGGACGAACTGACGCGCGAGCAGGTGCGTGAGCAGGAGCGGGCGATTCGTCCGGGCCTGTCGAAGCGAGCGGACGAACCGCCGGTGCCCGAGGACCACGATCCGAAGTTGCTGCCCCGGCAGGTGCGGGCCGAGCTGCGCGGCCTTCCCCAGGATCTCGCGAAGATCGTCGGCGCCCACCTGCAGGCGGCCGGCGAGCTGATCGACACCGATCCCGAGCTGGCCCTGGCCCACGCCCACGCGGCGCGCCGCCGCG
The DNA here is from genome assembly GCF_051192575.1 of Aestuariimicrobium soli. Classification (NCBI taxonomy): domain Bacteria; kingdom Bacillati; phylum Actinomycetota; class Actinomycetes; order Propionibacteriales; family Propionibacteriaceae; genus Aestuariimicrobium; species Aestuariimicrobium soli. The sequence goes on from NZ_JBPJSQ010000001.1 coordinate 7,084, forward strand.
CCGCTCGGCTCCCCATCGTGCGCGAAGCCACCGCCGAGGTCGCCTACGCCGCCGGCGACTGGTCGACGGCGCTGACCGAGTACCGAGCCCTGCACCGCATGACCGGATCCGACGAGTTCCTGCCCGTGCTGGCCGACTGCGAGCGCGCCTTGGGCCGCCCGCGCGAAGCGCTCAACCTCGCCAGAAAGGCCGCCTCGGCCAAGCTCGACGCCGACAGCTGGCTCGAGATGGTGATGGTCGAGGCCGGCGCGCGCGATGATCTCGACCAGCGGGCCGAGGGCATCCGGGTGCTGCGGCAGGCGATCGGTTCGCGTCGTGGCAGCAAGCTGACCCAGGCTCGCCTGCGATTCGCCCTGGCCGATCTCTACGAGAAGGACGGCCACACCGCCGAAGCCATCGAGCTGCTCGGCCAGGCCGAACGCCTCGACACCGACAACGAGCTCGAGGTCGGCGATCGCCTGCGCGAGTTGGGGGCGTCCAGTGCGCGGCGCGACGACGGCATCGATGTGGTGGCGTTCGACGACTCCGAGGACGAGCCCAACGAGGTTGAGCCCGACACCGAGGACAGCGACACCGAAGCCGAGCTCGACGACACCGAGGACAGCGACACCGAAGCCGAGCTCGACGACACCGAGGACGACGACACCGAGGACGACGACACCGAGGACGACGACACCGAGGACACTGACGGCTCGGACCGCGAGAGCGACAACGAGCAGTGACCGACCCCGTGACCCTGATCGATGGATACGACGCGGCCCTGTTCGACCTCGACGGAGTCATCTACCTGGGCCCGCAGGCCGTCCCGGGGGCGGCCGAGGGTGTCGCCGCCCTGCGTGACCGCGGAGTCCGCATCGGGTTCGTGACCAACAACGCCGCCCGCTCGCCGCAGCACGTGGTCGACCACCTGCAGGAACTCGGCGTCGAAGCCCGGCTCGATGACGTCGTCACGAGCGCACAGGCCGTCGCCCGGTTGATGGCCGACGACCTGGCTGCCGGGTCGTCCGTGCTGGTGGTGGGCACCCAGGCGCTGGCCGACGAGGTCGCCGCCGTCGGGCTCACCGTGACCGACGACTGGCGCACCCAGCCCGCCGCGGTGGTGCAGGGCTACGACCCGACCATGACCCAGGCACGGCTGGACGCTGCCTGCTTCGCCATCCAGCGGGGGGCCCGCTGGTATGCCAGCAACACCGACGCCACCCGCCCCACCGATCTGGGGCTGGTGCCGGGCGCCGGTTCGCAGATCGCGGTCGTCCGGGCCGCCGTCGACACCGATCCGGTGGTCGCCGGCAAGCCCTGCACCCCCCTCATGCACGAGACGGTGACCCGGCTGGGGGCGCATCGTCCGATCTTCGTCGGCGACCGCCTCGACACCGACATCGAGGGCGCGAACGCCGGGGGCATCGACTCGCTGTTCGTGTTCACCGGGGCCCACGGCAAGGCCGACCTCGCGGCAGCGGACGAACGCCACCGCCCCACCCACCTCGGGCACGACCTGCGCGCCCTGCTCGAGGCGCCACGCCCGCTCACCGGCTCCGACGAGTCCGTCACCTGCGGACGAGCAACGGCCTTGCTGGTGGACGGTCGCGTGCGACTCGACGCGCCCGGATCGACCCTCGATGAGCAGTTGGACGCCCTGTGGGCCACCCTGTCCCTCGTCTGGCGAGGGGCCGACGGCAGCGACGCACTCGAGCGTCTGGACCTGGTGCCATGACCCCCGAGCCCAACACACCACCGGTCACCGGCAACCGCCTGATCGACGCCGCCCTGGCCGAGTTCGGCTCGCTCGACGACCACCCGCCGGCCGAGCACCACGACCAGCTCGCGCAGGTGCACGAGGTGTTGGCGTCGGTGCTGGAGCAGTCCCGTGGGGGAGTTCAGACGCCGATCCCGGGCCTGCGTCCCGGTTCATGAGAATCGACCAGCTGATCGCCGCCCGCGGGCTTGCCCGCAGCCGATCGGCCGCGCAACACCTGATCCGCGCCGGCCGGGTGAGCCTGAACGGCCAGCCGGTCACCCGTCCGGGTGTCGAGGTGCCCGACGACGTCACCGACCTGGTGGTCGACACCGACCCCTGGGTGGGCCGAGCCGCGCACAAACTGATCGGTGCCCTCGACGAGTTCGGGGTCACCCCCGGGCCGGTGGTGCTCGACGCTGGCGCCTCCACCGGCGGCTTCACCCAGGTCTGTCTGGCCCGCGGGGCTGAGCGCGTGCACGCCGTCGATGTCGGCCACGGTCAACTGGCCGACGAGGTGCGTCGCGACCCCCGGGTCGTGGTGCGCGAGGGGTTCAACCTGCGCGACCTTCGCCCCGACACCCTCGGCGAACCGGTCGACCTGGTGGTCTGCGACGTCAGCTTCATCAGCGTCACCCTGCTCGCCGAACCGTTGCTCTCGGTGCTGCACCCGGGCGGGCAGGCGCTGGTGCTGGTCAAACCGCAGTTCGAGGTGGGCAGGCGAGGCCTCGACCACCGCGGTGTGGTCAAGGATCCGCGGGCGGCCGCCGATGCCGTCGCCCAGGTCGGCGACCTCGTCCGCTCGCTCGGGTGGCGTGTGAGCGACCCGTTTGCCAGCCCGCTCACGGGTGAGAACGGCAATCAGGAGTTCTGGCTAAGGTGGAGCCACGACTCCCACTCGAGCGGCGAGGAGACAACGTGACGCAGCGCACGCTGGTGGTGATGGTGCACCCGACCCATCCGGACGCGCCCACCATGGCCGCCGAGTTCATCGAGGCCACCCATGCCGGCGACGTCGACGTCTGGGTGCCCGCCGATCACCTCGGGATTCTGCTCGACTCGCTGTCGGATGAGGCCCGTGCGCGCCTCGCCGACCGACCCGAGCCCGACGAGGCCGAGGTCGTCGTCGTGTTCGGGGGCGACGGGACGATCCTCCGCGCCGGCGAGTGGGCCCTGCCCCGCCACGTGCCGCTGCTGGGAGTCAACCTGGGGCATGTGGGCTTCCTGGCCGAACTCGAACCCTCGGACGTCACCTCGCTGGCCCAGCAGGTGGTCGAGCGGCACTACGAGGTCGAGGAGCGTGTCACCCTGCAGGTGACCGTCTTCGGGGAGGACGACCGCGAGCTGTGGCAGTCCTTCGCCGTCAACGAGGTCTCGCTCGAGAAGGCCTCCCGCGAGCGCATGGTCGAGGTGCTGGCCACCATCGACGGTCGCCGGCTCTCCCAATGGGGCTGCGACGGCGTGCTCGTCAGCACTCCCACCGGATCGACTGCCTATGCCTTCTCGGCCGGGGGGCCGGTGATGTGGCCCGACGTGGAGGCGCTGATCGTGGTGCCGCTCTCGGCCCACGCCCTGTTCGCCCGGCCCCTGGTGATCAGCCCGCGCGCACACGTCGACCTCACCTTGATGCCCCAACTCAACTCGACGGCGGTCGTCTGGTGCGACGGGCGCCGCTCCGCCGACATCGCGCCGGGCAACCGCGTCGCGGTGGTGCGCGGCCCCGATGACCTGTTGATCGCCCGCCTCTCGGAACAGCCCTTCGCCGACCGACTCGTGCGCAAGTTCGGGCTACGGGTCGAGGGCTGGCGCAACATGAAGGACGCCCCCATCGAGACCTCATCGGACGCCGACTGATGTTGCGCGAGCTGCACCTGAGCGCGCTGGGGGTGATCGACGACGCCACCCTCGAGCTCGCCCCGGGACTGACCGCTCTCACCGGTGAGACCGGCGCCGGCAAGACCATGGTCACCACCGGGCTCGGCCTGCTGCTGGGTGGTCGCGGCGACGCGGGGCTGGTGCGTCGGGGGTCGCCGCGCGCCGTGGTCGAGGGCCGCTTCGTGCCCGGCGACACACTCGACGCGGCCCGACTCGACGAGGTCGGCGCCGAGCTCGACGGGGATGAACTGCTGGTGGCCCGCCAGATCACCGAGCAGGGACGATCCCGGGCCTTCCTCGGCGGCGCCCAGTCAACGGTGGCCGCGTTGGCGGAGGTGACCGCGGAGCTCGCCACCATTCACGGCCAGTCGGAACAGGTCAGGCTCGGCTCGTCCGACCGGCAACGCGAGGTACTCGACCGGGCCTGCGGTGGCGACCACCTGCGCGCCCTCGCCGAGCACCAGCGCCTGTTCGCCGAGCGACGGGCCCTGCAGACCGAACTCACCGAACTCACCACCCACGCCCAGGAGCGGGCCCGCGAGGCCGACCTGTTGCGATTCGGGCTCGACGAGATCGAACAGGTGGCGCCGCAAGCGGGGGAGGATGTGGCGCTGGCCGCCCAGTTCCAGCGGCTGCAGGCCACTGACGACCTGCGTGCCCTCGCCCACCGGGTGCAGCTGGCGCTGTCGGGTGACGAGTACTCCGACGACCAACCGGCGGCCGTCGCGCTGACCGGTGAGGCCCGCAAGGGTCTCGCCCAGTTGGCCGATCTCGACCCGGCGGCCGCCGACCTGTTCGCCCGCGGCGTCGAGGTGGCCGGTGCGCTCAACGAGTTGGCCGCCGACGTCTCGGGCTATCTGGCCGACCTGCAGGCCGACCCCGCCGAACTGGAACGCGTCGTCGCGCGCCAGGCCGACCTGGCCCGGCTGACCCGCAAGTACGGCTCGACGGTCGACGAGGTGATCGAGTGGTCGCGCCAGCAGGCGATCCGACTGCTCGGGCTCGAGGACTCCGACGGTCGCGCGGCCGAGCTCACCGAGCGGATTGCCACCCTCACCGACCAGTTGGACGAACGGGCCGCCCGCCTCACGGCCGCCCGCCGCGCACGGGCCACCACCCTCGCCGACCTCGTGCAGACCGAGCTGGCGGCCCTGGCCATGCCGCACGCCCGACTCTGCTTCGAGATCATCGAGACCGCCGACCTGCACGCCCACGGCCGCGACCAGGTGCAGCTGACCTTCTCGGCCAACCCCGGGTCGGCCCTCGCTCCGCTCGCCAGAACGGCCTCGGGCGGTGAACTCTCCCGCGTGCGGCTGGCCCTCGAGGTGGTGCTGGCCTCGGACGAGGCCGGCCACACCTTCGTCTTCGACGAGGTCGACGCGGGCGTCGGTGGCGCCGTGGGGCTCGAGATCGGACGACGACTCGCAGCCCTCGCCACCCGCTCACAGGTCGTCGTCGTCACCCATCTGGCGCAGGTGGCAGCCTTCGCTGACCGACACCTGGTGGTGCGCAAGGCCTCGGACGGTCAGGTGACCAGCTCCGACGTTGCCGAGGTCACCGGCGACCAGCGCCTGCGCGAACTGGCCCGCATGATGGGTGGTCTCGAGGAGGCCTCCTCGGCCCTGGCCCACGCCCGCGACCTGCTGGCCGAGGCCGCACGCTGACATTGCCCGCTGACATCACCCGCAGACATCGTCGGCTCAGAAGACCAGTCGTCAGCTGCCCAGCAGATGCCCCAGGTCGTAGGCCGAGGCCACGTCGACCTGGTCGAGCGTGCACGAGCGCGGTTCGCGATCGGGGCGGAAGCGCACCAGCGTGACGGCGTGACGGAACCGTCGTCCCTCCAACTGGTCGAACGAGACCTCGACGACCAACTCGGGGCGCAGCGCGATGAAGGCACCGTGGTCCCAGGGGCCGAGCCGGTTGCGGGCATTGCTGGGCGGCAGGATGAGCCCCTCACCCTCGGGCGCCCGCAGCGGATCGAGTTCGTCCGCGAGCACCTCTCGCATCCGGTCGGAGAGGGCGCCGATGCCACCCACGTTGACCAGTTCACCGCGCTCGTCGTACATGCCGAGCAGCAGCGAACCGACCCCGTGACCGCGGGCGTGGCGCCGATAGCCCACCACGACGGCCTCGGCGGTGCGGGCGTGCTTCACCTTGAGCATGCTGCGTCGTCCGGGTTCGTAGACGCCCTGACGCTGCTTCACCATCACGCCGTCCAGCCCCGCGCCCTCGAAGGTGTGGAACCACTCGCGCGCCAGTTCGGCGTCATGGGTGACCGTGGTGAGGTGCACACCCTCGGCCGGGTCGACGCCACCGAACAGGCCCTCGAGCAGCTCGCGGCGGGTGTCGTAGGGCAGGTCGAGCAGACTGGCGTCGTCCAGGGCCAACAGGTCGAAACAGACCAACTCGGCGGGGGTCGAGCGGCTCAACCGATGAATGCGCTTCAGCGCCGGGTGCACGCGCGCCGACAGGGCGTCCCAGTCGAGTCGCTGCCGGCCGGCGGGCCCGGTGCGGACGATGATCTCGGCATCGACGACACACCGCTCGGGCAGGCTGACCCGCACCCGTTCGACCACCTCGGGGAAGTAGCGAGTCAGTTGCTTGTTCATGCGGCTGATCAGTTCGATCTGGTCGCCGTCGCGCAGGATGATGCAGCGGAATCCGTCCCACTTGGGTTCGTACGCGTATCCACCCAGAACCGAGTCCGCGGGCGGGATGTCATCGATCAGCCGCGCCAGCATCGGCGCGATGGGCAGGTCGATGGCCAGTCGCATGCCCCCCATCATGGCAGGCCCGGCGACCGGCGTGTCGTCCCGGACGACCGGGCGGTCGTGCGGTGTGAGCAAACCCACACCCGCCGACAGCGGCAGGCGAGTGCGCCCCGATTGGTCGGCGCGGGAGCGTTTGCACCCTAAGATGGGAGTCCGTGGGCAGCGCGAAAATGACCAAGCACGTGTTCGTGACCGGCGGAGTGGTGTCTTCGCTCGGCAAGGGATTGACGGCCTCCAGCCTGGGCAGCCTGCTCGTGGCGCGTGGTCTGAAGGTCACCATGCAGAAGCTGGATCCGTACCTCAACGTCGATCCGGGCACCATGAACCCCTTCCAGCACGGCGAGGTGTTCGTCACCGAGGACGGCGCCGAGACCGACCTCGACATCGGCCACTACGAGCGCTTCCTCGACGTCAACCTGACCGCCGACGCCAACGTCACCACCGGCAAGGTGTACTCGTCGGTGATCGCCAAGGAGCGTCGCGGTGACTACCTGGGCGACACGGTGCAGGTGATTCCGCACATCACCAACGAGATCAAGGACTCGATGCTCGCCATGGGCGGCAAGGGCGTCGACGTGGTCATCCACGAGATCGGTGGCACGGTCGGTGACATCGAGTCGCTGCCCTTCCTTGAGGCGGCCCGCGTGGTGCGTCACGAGATCGGTCGCGAGAACGTCTTCTACCTGCACGTCTCGTTGGTGCCCTACATCGGTCCGTCGGGGGAGATGAAGACCAAGCCCACCCAGCACTCGGTGGCGGCGTTGCGCCAGGTGGGCATCCAGCCCGACGCCATCGTGTGCCGCGCCAATCGCGAGCTCGGCGAGGGCATCAAGCGCAAGATCGCCATGAGCTGCGACGTCGACGAAGAGGCCGTGGTCGCCTGCATTGACGCCCCCTCGATCTACAACATTCCGCGGGTGCTGCACGACGAGGGGCTCGATGCCTACCTGGTGCGCCGCCTCGACCTCAGCTTCCGCGACGTCGACTGGAAGCGTTGGGACGATCTGCTGGACCGGGTGCACCACCCGACCGACGAGGTCACCATCGCCCTGGTCGGCAAGTACATCGACCTGCCCGATGCCTACCTGTCGGTCACCGAGGCCCTGCGCGCCGGCGGCTTCGGCAACCGTGCCAAGGTGAACGTGCGCTGGGTCGCCTCCGACACCTGCGAGACCCCCGAGGGGGCCGAGGCCCAGCTGGGCGACGTCGACGGCGTCTGCGTGCCCGGAGGTTTCGGCATCCGCGGCGTCGAGGGCAAGCTGGGCGCACTGAAGTTCGCTCGCGAGAACCAGATTCCGACGCTGGGGCTCTGCCTGGGTCTGCAGTGCATGGTGATCGAGGCCGCCCGCAACGTGGCCGGCATCGCCGACGCCGCCTCCAGCGAGTTCGATCCGGCCACCGAACACCCTGTCATCGCCACCATGGCCGAGCAGCAGTCGATCGTCGATGGCGGGGGTGACCTGGGCGGCTCGATGCGCCTGGGGTCGTACCCGGCCGAGCTGAAGCGCGGATCGCTGGTCTCGCGGTTGTACGGGAAGAGCCGGGTCGAGGAGCGCCACCGCCACCGCTACGAGGTGAACAACGCCTACCGCGAGCAGCTGGAGGCCGCCGGGCTGGTGTTCTCCGGACTGTCGCCCGACCGCAACCTCGTGGAGTTCGTCGAGTTGCCCACGTCGGTGCACCCGTTCTACGTGGCCACCCAGGCCCACCCCGAGCTGAAGTCGCGGCCCACTCGTCCGCACCCCCTGTTCCAGGGACTGGTCGAGGCGGCTCTCAAGCGCAAGCTGGCCGAGCGGCTGCCCGTCGATCAGGAGCCGGGCGACCACGGCGACAGCACCGACGAGCAGGCTCCCGACACCACTGAGCAGGCATGAGCGAGCCCCTCGCCGACCGCGCCGAGGCGTGGCCCGTCACGGGCCACCGCGTGCTCGGACGGGGGCGGGTGTGCACGTTCGTCGAGGACGAGCTGGCCGCCCCCGACGGCGGCGAACCCTTCCGCAGGCAGTACCTCACCCACCCCGGGGCCGTCGGCATCATCGCCGTCGACGACCGCGACCGGATCGCCGTCGTGCGCCAGTACCGCCATCCGGTCGGCATGGTGCTGGTCGAACCACCCGCCGGGCTGCTCGATGTGGCGGACGAGCCCCCGCTGCTCGCCGCCCAGCGTGAACTGGCCGAAGAGGTGGGTCTGGCGGCCGACACCTGGCGCGTGCTGGTCGACGTGGCCACCAGCCCCGGCGGCTCGGAGGAGTCGGCGCGGGTGTTCCTGGCGACCGACCTGCGGGAGGCGCCTCGTCCCGACGGGTTCGTGCTCGCCGACGAGGAGGCCCACATGACTCCCGGGTGGGAGGCGTTCGACGACGTGGTCGACGGCGTGCTCGCCGGTCGGCTGCAGTCGCCGCTGCTGGTGGCCGGCGTGATGGCGCTGGCCGCCGCCCGCGCGACCGGACGAGAGCTCCGTGACGCCGACAGCCCGTGGCCGGTGCGGGCGATCCATGCCGGGCAGCACCGTGAGCGCGCCTGAGCCCACGCCTGTCCCAGCCCGCGAGGCGAGCCCCGCGTTGACCCGGTTCGTGCGGGGGTACCTCGACCACCTGCGGGTCGAGCGGGGCCTGTCGGCCAACACCCTCACCAGCTACCGCCGCGACCTCGAGCGGTATCTGACCTTCCTCGCCGAGCGCGGTATCGCGGCTCCCGACGAGATCACTGCGACTGATGTCAGCGAGTTCGCCCGCGCCCTGGCCGACGGGCACGGCGGCCGTCAGCCGTTGGCGCCCGCCTCGGTCGGACGATCCGTGGTCGCCGTCCGCACGCTGCACGCGTTCGGGGTCGCCGACGGCATCACCACCGACAACCCGGCCGCCGACGTCGCGCCGCCGCGGCTGGGACGACGCCTGCCCAAGGCGCTGACCATCGACCAGGTGCAGCGCCTGCTCGACCAGCCCGACACCGCCGAGGTCGACGGCCTGCGCGATGCCGCCCTGCTCGAGCTGCTCTACGGCACCGGGGCGCGCATCTCGGAGGTGTGCGGACTCGACGTCGACGACGTGCAGCGCACCCTCGCCGACCCCGCCAACGGGCTGCGCCTGTTCGGCAAGGGCAGCAAGGAACGGGTGGTGCCGCTGGGGCAGTACGCCCGCCGGGCCGTCGAGGCGTGGCTGGTGCGGGGTCGTCCGGTCTGGTCGGCGAAAGCGGCGACGCCCAGCCCGGCGTTGCTGCTGAACAGCCGGGGAGCGAGGGTGTCGCGCCAGTCTGCGTGGGCCGTGCTACAGCGACACGCCTCGTCCGCGAAACTGGGCATCGAGGTGAGCCCGCACTCGCTGCGCCACTCCTTCGCCACCCATCTGCTCGACGGGGGAGCCGACGTGCGGGTGGTGCAGGAACTGCTCGGCCACGCCTCGGTGACGACCACGCAGATCTACACGATGGTCACCGTCGACCACCTGCGCGAGGTGCACCGGACGGCGCATCCGCGCGGCTGAGCCGAGCGAGCGCGCCTCATCACGGCTAGGCTCGCGCTGATCAGGTCCCGAGGTGCCACCGGCCGGCGGGCCCCACTGACGTCTGACAGAGAGGTGACGAGGTTGAGCGACTCCGAAGCGTTGTTCACCGTCCAGCAGCCGACGACCGGGCTCGAGTCCGAGCAGGTGTCGGCCGGCGAGATGGGGCCCACGGGTCGTCCCTGGCCAACCCTGCCCGAGGTGAGCGCTCCCGAGCGTGCCGGCGGGCAGGCGCTGGTGATCGCCATGACCAACCAGAAGGGCGGGGTCGGCAAGACCACCACCACCATCAATCTGGGCGCGGCGCTCGTCGAGACCGGTCGTCGGGTGCTGCTGGTCGACTTCGACCCGCAGGGATCGTTGTCGGTGGGGCTCGGGGTCAACCCGCACACGCTCGAGACCAGCATCTACAACCTGTTGATGTCTCGCCGGCTCGACATTCATGACGTCATTCAGCCCACCACCGTCGAGGGTCTCGACATTCTGCCGTCGAACATCGACCTGTCGGCGGCCGAGGTGCAGCTGGTCAGTGAGGTGGCCCGCGAGCAGACCCTGCTGCGGGTGCTCGAGAAGGCCAAGCCCGACTACGACATCATTCTCATCGACTGCGCGCCGTCGCTGGGTCTGCTCACCGTGAACGCGCTGACCGCCTCCGACAAGGCCATCATTCCGCTGGAGTGTGAGTTCTTCGCGCTGCGCGGCGTGGCCCTGCTGACCGACACCATCGGCAAGGTGCAGGACCGCCTCAACCCCGACCTCGACATCCTGGGCATCGTCGGCACCATGTACGACGCCCGCACCCTGCACAGTCGCGAGGTGCTCGAGCGCGTCGTCGACGCCTTCGGCGACAAGGTCTTCCACACCGTCATCCGGCGCACCGTGAAGTTCCCCGAGACCACCGTCGCCGGCGAACCGATCACCACCTATGCCTCGTCGTCGCCCGGCGCGACGGCCTACCGTTCCCTGGCCCGCGAGGTGCTCGCCCGATGCCCCGGCGCGTGAACCTGCCCGGGGCGAACGAACTGTTCCGCCCCACCGACCCACGACCCCGTCGGTCGCGCACCACACCGGACGCGGAACCGTCCCAGCCCACCGAGCCCACCGGGCCCACCGGGGCCGCTCCGGCAGCGACGGGGCGCGTGCGCCACGACGAGAAGATCACCGTCTACGTGTCATCGGACGAACTGATCGCCCTCGAGCGGGCGCGGCTCGACCTGCGTGCGCAGGGCGTGGTGGCCGACCGCGGCAAGCTGGTGCGCACCGCCATCGCCATGGCCCTGAGTGGCCTCGCCGCCGACGGCGCCGACTCCGAGCTGGTCAGGCGACTGGCCGGCGAATGAGCCCCGCAGCGGCAGTCGGGCAGCCGGTCGCCGACGAGACCCTCAGCACCGGTGGTTTCACGCTGCACCTGGACAACTTCGAGGGGCCCTTCGACCTGCTGCTGCAGTTGATCAGCAAGCACAAGCTCGACGTCACCGAGGTCGCCCTGTCGAGGGTCACCGATGAGTTCATCGCCCACGTCAAGGCGGGCGGCAAGGGATGGGATCTGGAGCAGACCAGCTCGTTCCTGCTGGTGGCCGCCACCCTGCTCGACCTCAAGGCCGCGCGCCTGCTGCCCCAGGGTGAGGTCGACGACGAGGAAGACCTGGCCCTGCTCGAGGCCCGCGACCTGCTGTTCGCCCGACTCCTGCAGTACCGGGCGTTCAAGATCGTCTCGGCCCTGTTCGCAGACCGGCTGGGGGAGCAGGCGCGACGGTTCGCTCGTCCGGGTGGATTGGAGCCGCGCTTCGCCGCCCTGCTGCCCGAGGTGACGTTACCCAGCCCTGAGCGACTCGCCGAGGCCGCCGCCCGCGCCCTCACCCCCGTGCCAGCCGCCACGGTCGGGCTCGAACACCTGCACCAGAACACCGTCAGCGTGCAGGAGCAGGCCCAGTTGGTCGTCGCCCGATTGCGTGCCAAGAGGGTGCTGACCTTCCGGGAACTGGTCGCCGACGCCGACCGGCTGACCACGGTCGCCAGATTCCTGTCGCTCCTGGAGTTGTTCCGCGAGCACGTGATCGCCTTCGAGCAGTTGACCGCGCTGGGGGAGTTGACCATCCGCTGGACGGGGGACGAGGAATCCACCCTCGAGATCTCCGACGAGTTCGACCAGCCGCCCGCGACCGAGGAGACGCCATGAGCGAGACCACCGACCCCGGAGCCCACGACGGTGAGGCCCAGAAGAGTGAAGGCCTGACCGGCGCCCTCGAGGCGCTGCTGCTGATGGCCACCGAGGCCATGACCGCGACCGAACTCGCCGAGGCCACCCAGGCACCCGTCGACGACGTCGAACGCACCCTGCTCGAGATCGCCGCCTTCTACGACGAGCACCGGCGGGGGATCGACCTGCGTCGGCTGGCCGGGGGCTGGCGGTTCTGGACCCGCGCCGAGCATGCCGACCTGATCAGCGCCTGGGTGCTCGAGGGGCAGCATTCGCGGCTCTCGCAGGCCGCTCTCGAGACGCTGGCCGTGATCGCCTACCTGCAACCCATCGCGCGCTCCCGGGTCTCGGCCGTCCGTGGGGTGAACGTCGACGGGGTCGTGCGCACCCTGCTCGCCCGGGGACTGGTCGCCGAGGCCGCCCCGACCGGCGAGTCGGGGCAGCGCGGTGCGGGACTGCTCACCACCACCGACCACTTCGCCGAACGCATGGGGCTGGAGTCGTTGGCCGACCTGCCGGAACTGGCACCGCACCTGCCCGACGCCAGCGCGTTGGAGGAGGAGTTGGCGCGAGCGGTGTACCCCGAGGACACTGGTGCCGACACCCTTGAGACCCCCACGGGAGACAGTGATGACTGAGACAGACCCGCCGATCGACACGGCCGGGGAGCCGGACGAGACCGAGCAGGAGATCCGCCTGCAGAAGGTGCTCGCCCAGGCCGGCATCGCCTCCCGGCGCGCCTCCGAGGAGCTGATCAGCGACGGGCGCGTCGAGGTCAACGGGCAGGTGGTGGTCGAGCTCGGCACCCGCGTCAATCCCGAACGCGACACCATTCGCGTCGACGGAGCCCGCATCCCACCGCCCCGGCGGCACCAATACCTGGTGTTCAACAAGCCGCGCGGCGTCGTCTCGACGATGGACGACCCCGAGGGCCGCCCGTCCCTGAGTGACTACCTGGGCGAGAAGCGTCGCCACGAGCGGCTGTTCCACGTCGGCCGACTCGACACCGACACCGAGGGCCTCATCCTGCTGACCAACGACGGTGAGTTCGCCCACCGCATGGCGCACCCGAAGTACCACGTGCCCAAGACCTATCTCGCCGAGGTCGAGGGACTGCTCGACAACAAGGTGCTGCGCCGCCTCGAGAAGGGGCTGCGGCTGGACGACGGCCCGGTCAAGCCCGATCGGGTGAAGCTGGTCAGTCGCGCCGAGTCGCGGTCGCTGGTGGCGATCACCCTGCACGAGGGTCGCAACCGCATCGTGCGCCGCATGATGGATTCGGTGGGTCACCCGGTGATCAAGCTCTCGCGTCAGGCCATCGGGCCCGTGCGTCTGGGCAGCCTGCGGCAGGGTGAGATGCGTGACCTGAGCCGCGACGAACTCGGTGGGCTGCTCGACCTCGTCGAGATGTGAGGGTCGTGCATGGGGTCGGCTGAGCCGAACACGACGGGCTGCGGCTTCATGCCGCGGCGCGTGCGCGGGCTCGAGACCGAGTACGGCCTGCAGGTCGAGGTACAGCAGGCACCCACCGCCGAGCTCGCTGGCTGGCGACGGCTGGGGGCCGACGAGGCCGCCCGGCAGCTGTTCCGGCCGGTGACGACGGTGAACGCCACCACCAACGTGTTCCTGCGCAACGGCGGGCGGATGTATCTCGACGTCGGGTCGCATCCCGAGTACGCCACCGCCGAGTGCGACCGGATCGACGACCTGGTGGCCCACGACCGGGCCGGCGATGCCGTGATGAACCGGTTGGCCGACCGGGCGCTCGCGATGATGGCAGCTGAGGGCGTGGTCGGCCGGGTGCGGTTGTTCAAGAACAACCTTGATTCGCACGGCAACTCCTACGGCAGCCACGAGAACTACCAGGTGCGGCGCGACACCACCCTGCGGGCGTTCTCGGCCGCACTGACCCCGTTCCTGGTGGTGCGCCAGTTGCTGTGCGGGGCGGGTACCTTCGTCCGCTCGGGTGAGGCGGCCGGCGAGTTCTGGCTGAGTCAACGGGCCGCCCACATGTGGGACCCGTTGTCGTCGACCACCACCCGGTCGCGCCCGATGATCAACACCCGGGACGAACCGCATGCCGATCCGCAGGTGCACCGTCGGCTGCACGTGATCGTCGGCGACTCGAACCTCGCGCAGCCGACGCTGGCGCTGCGGGTCGCCGCCACCGAACTGATGGTGCGCGCCGTCGAAGAGGGTCACCACTTCGCGTCGCTCGCCCTGGCCGATCCCGGCCAGGCCATCCGTGACACCGCCCGCGACCTGACCGGCCGGGTGAGCCTCGACCTCGCCGACGGCGGCACCGCCAGCCCCCTCGCCCTGCTCGAGGACTGTCTGGCGGTTGCCGAGCGGTACACCGCGGACGAGGCCTGGCTCGTCCGCGCCGTCGACGACTGGCGTCGGGTGATCACGGCCGTGGCCGACGGTCGCCTCGACCTGATCCACCACGACATCGACTGGGCCATCAAGCTGCGCCTGCTGACCCGCGATCGCCAACGCCGGGGCGGCGCCCCCGACCCCGCGCGGTCGGCCCAGCTCGACCTCGCCTTCCACGACATTCGGCCCGGGCAGGGGCTGTTCGGGCGACTCGAGGAGGCCGGGCAGGTCGCCACCCGGGTCGAGGCCGGCGTCATCGACGCGGCGGTGGATCGTCCGCCCTCGACCACCCGGGCCCACCTGCGGGGTGCGCTGATCAGCGCGGCCCAGCGTCATGAGCGCAGCCACACCGTCGACTGGATGAGCTTCAACTGCCGTGACCTCGACCAGGGCAACGTGATCTGCCCCGATCCGCTGGCGGCCGAGGACCCACGAGTCGAGCGACTGATCGACCGCATGGCGAGCGAACCGCGCGCCGGACGCTCCTCGACGTTCACGATCTCCTGAGCCACACCCGAACGCCCCGCGTTACGGGGCGGGCGATCCGGCCCGGTACGCTGGCCGGGTGCACCGACCCGAACTGACTGCCTCCTCGACCGTCCGACGCAGCCTCATCTCCCGGCGAACCGTGGGGCTGTCCTCGCTGGCCGCCGCCGCCGGGGCGTTGGCGGGCTGTTCCGACTCGTCCGCCGACCCGGCTCCCAGTGGCGCCTCCGTCGTGCCGACCGGTTCCGCGAGCTCCACCCCGACGGGCTCGGCGAGCGCCACGCCAACCGTGAAGCCCACGGTGCTGGCCAATCTCGACGCCATCAAGGTCAACGGAGCCTTCGGCAAGCTGCCCGCCGTGCTCGCGCCGTGGCCGCTGACCTCGGCCGAGACCCAGTCGAAGGCGTTGGTGGCGGGCACGGGCGCCACCGTCGCCAAGGACGGCCTGGTCGAGGTGCACTACGTCGGCCTGAATGCCCGCACCGGCAAGAGCTTCGACGAGTCGTTCAGCAAGGGCGCGGCCGCCTCGTTCTCGCTGGGGCAGGTCGTGGCCGGCTTCCAGAAGGGCCTCGAGGGCAAGAAGGTCGGCGACCGGGTGCTCATCCTGATGCCCTCCAAGGACGGCTACGCCGACGGCAACCCCGACATCGGCATCGAGAAGGGCGACGCGCTGGTCTTCGTCGTCGACATCCTCGGCACGTCGTTGGCGAAGGTGACCGGCACCGCCACCGCCCCCGCCGGGTTCCCCACCGTCACCGACAATGGCGACAAGGCCCCCACGATCACCATCGGCTCGGCCGCCAAGCCCGACAAGACCACCAGCGCCGTGCTCATCAAGGGCGCCGGTCGAGCCGTCGCCGCCACCGACGCCGTGCAGGTGCAGTACACCTGCGTCAACTGGGACACCGGCGACGTCGTCGCCCAGACCTGGTCGACCGGCGCCGCCTCGGGCCCGCTGTCGAGCCTGATCCCCGCCTGGAAGAGCCAACTGGTCGGCAAGACCGTCGGCTCGCGGGTGATGGTGGTTGCCGTGCCGGCCGACGCCTACCCCAAGGGCAACGCCACCCCGTCGGTGCCCGCCGGGGCCACGCTGGTCTACGTGATCGACATCCTGTTCGCATCAGCCTCCCAGTGAGCCGACTGCCAGTGAGCCGACTGCCAGTGAGCCGATTGCCAGTGAGCCGGTCAGGTCTGGGGGGAGCTCACCTGGGGTAGCACCGTCCAGTCCGCGGCCGGATCGGCCAGGGTCGGTTCGATCCAGCCGCGCACCAGCTCGACGGCGGCGGGGCGATCCGGCGCTCGTCCGGTCTCGACGAGCTGCCCCAGCGTCACCGCCCCGTCGCGCTTCGCGAGCCGACGCCCGTCGGCGTTGACCGCGAGCCCCACGTGCACGTAGCTGGGCTGAGCGAACCCCAGCCGGGTTGCCAGCCACGCCTGCCTGGGCGCCGAGTCGAGCAGGTCGCGGCCGCGGGTCACCTGGGTGACGCCCTGCAGCCCGTCGTCGACCACCACGGCCAGGTTGTAGGCGGGCGTGCCGTCGTTGCGCTCCACCACGAAGTCGTCGACGATGCCGGTCACGGCCCCCGCGAACCGGTCGTGCACGGTGTGCGTGGCCCCGTCGGCTCGCACGCGCAGGGCCGCCGGACGATCCCGGGCCCGCCAGGCGCGCTCGGCCTCGGTGAGGCGCGAGCAGGTTCCCGGGTAGGCGCGGAAGCCGTCATGGGGGGCCTGGGACGCCTCGGCGATGTCGCGTCGGCTGCAGAAGCAGGGATAGGTCTCCACCCGCGCGAGCGCGTCCCGGTAGAGGTCGAGGCGATCGGACTGCCACACCACGTCGGCATCGGAGCGCACCCCGAACGCCGCCAGGTCGGCCAACTGCCGCTCGGCCACACCGCGGGCCGCCGCCACCCGCTGCTGGTCGAGGTCTTCCACGCGAATCAGGTGCTGGAGACCGGCCTCGTCCGCGAACCGCTGCGACAACACGGCCGTGCGCACATTGCCCAGGTGCAACTCGGCGGTGGGGCTGGGCGCGAATCGACCACTCACCCCGGTAGTGTCTCGTGCAGGTCACGCACGCGTACGGAGGCTCGGGAGCATGTCGGCGAAGAAGTCGGAACGGCTGGTCAACCTGGCGTTCCTGTTGCTGTCGAGCGGGCGACCGCTGACCAAGCGCGAGATCTTCGCCGGGGTCGACGGCTACGCCGAGTTGAGCGGCAGCGGCCTGGAACGCACCTTCGAGCGAGACAAGGACGACCTGCGGGCCCTCGGCATCGAGATTCGCACCCTGAAGGGCACCGACGAGTGGTCGACCCCCGACAGCTACCTGATGGAGCGCTCCGACTACGAGCTGCCACCGGTGGAGTTCACCGAGGAGGAGGCCGCCGTGCTCGGCGTGGCCGCCCACGTGTGGGACGAGACCGGTGCCTCGGGCCCCACGGTGATGGCGCTGGCCAAGCTGCGCGCCGCCGGGGCCCGCATCGAGCCGGGCACGTCGGGCCTGCCGTTCCGGCCGGTGCTCGGCGCGCGCGAGCCCAGTTTTGAGGCGTTGTTCGACGCCGTCACCAGCCGCCAGGTGGTCGAGTTCACCTACCGCGGCGGCGCGGAGCCGCGCCGGGTCGAGGGCTGGTCTCTGCCGTACCGCAACGGGTCCTGGTACCTGATCGGCCACGACCAGACCCGGGGGGCCACCCGCTGCTTCAAGGTGGCGCGCATCTCCTCGCCGCCGAAGGCCGTGGGCCGCCCCGAGGCCTACACGGTGCCGGCCGACCACGACCCCCAGCAGGCGCTGGCCTCGCTGGCGCCGGGCGAAGACACGGATGTGGCCCTGCTGGCGGTCCGCGAGGGCCACGCGCCCAGGTTCACCCGCCGTGGGCAGCGGGTCGAGTCGCCGGTGCCGCTGCCCGCAGGGTTCGCGTGCTGGCGGGTGCCCTACAACCGGCACAGCGACATGGTGGGGGAGGCCGCCTCGGTGTGCGCGCATGCGGTGGTGCTGCAACCGGCCGACCTTCGCCGGGCCGTGGTCGACCACCTGCGCGCCCTCGCCGATGCCGGGGTCGAACCGGGCACCCACCAGACCGAGCGGGAGGTCGTCCGATGAAATCCACCGACCAGCTGGGGCGGCTGCTGACCCTCGTGCCCTACGTGCAGGCCAACCCCGGGGTGACGGCTGCCGAAGTGGCCGAGCACTACGGCACCACCGAGGCCCAGATCATCAGGGACCTGAAGGTGCTCTGGTTCTGCGGGCCCAACAATCAGCCGGGCCAGCAGTTCGACTTCAACATGGAGGCCATCGAGGAGGGCGAGCCGATCGTCGTGCTCAACGGTCAGGACGTGCGCCGCCCGCAGCGCTTCCACCAGGGTGAGGCGATGGCCCTGCGGGTCGCCCTGGTCGCCCTGCAGCCGATCGTCCCGACGGAACAGCAGGCCGTGGTAGCCAGCACGCTGGCGAAGATGGAGGCCGTCTCGGGCGGGTCCGGGGCGGTGGCGGTGCAGCTCTCGTCGGGTTCCGACCAGATTCGGGCGGCCCTGGCCGACGCGATCGCGGCCGGACGACGCGTCAGCCTGAGCTATGACGGGCTCAGTCGCGGCGCCACCAGCACTCCCGAGGTCGATCCGGTCGAGGTGGTCGTGCGCGACGGTTTCGCCTACCTGCGTGGGTTCTCGATCGATCGGGACGACTGGCGCACCTACCGGCTCGACCGCATCGTCGAGGTGGTCACCCGGGACGAACCGATCGGCGAGCACGGGCCGTTGCCGGAGCTCGGGTCGGGCTGGTTCTCGGCCGACCAGGGCCACCAGGTCACCCTGACCTTGGCCCCTCGGGCGCGGTGGGTGACCGAGTACGACCCCGTCGACGACGTCACCGCCTTGGACGACGGCCGCGTGCGGGCCACCTTCCAGGTGGTGGACGAGGGCTGGCTTGCCCTGCGACTGTTGCAGTTGGGTAACGGTGTGGAGGTCGTCGACCCGCCCGAGGCGGCCGTGGCTGCGCGCGAGACGGCGCGGACCGGGCTCGACCTCTACGACGCGATCGGCTGAACGGCGGTCGTCGCGTTGGTCACACCCGTGTAACGTGCAGGCGTGCCGGGGGAGCGGCCGTTGTTCCCCCGACGTAGCATGAACCAAGAGTGCAGCGGAGCCTCCGCCGCACCGGAAGAAGAGAGACTGACATGCCCTTTGGACTGGGATGGCCCGAACTGCTGATCATCCTCGTGGTGGCCCTGTTGCTGTTCGGTGGCAGCCGCCTCGCAGGCATCGGCAAGGGAACCGGCCGCGCGATCCGGGAGTTCAAGGAAGAGACCCAGGGGCTGCGGGACGCCGACAAGAAGAAGGAATCCGAGAAGGCCGAGCTCGACCCCGCCAATCAGGTCGTGACGCCCCCCACCACCCAGGCTCCCACCACCCAGCAGGCCCCCGTGGTCGACGCCGAGGTGGTCGAGCAGCCGAAGCAGAACTGACCGTTCTGATTCCCTGACGAGACGTCGACCGCGCCATGACGACCACCACGGAGCCCAAGAAGCCCAAGCTCAACCTTGGCTGGCTCACGCCTCCTCCCAAGACGGAGGACGGCACCATGGCGCTGGTCGACCACCTCAAGGAGTTCCGCTATCGCGTGATGATCTCGGGCATCGGCGTGGTGGTGCTGATGGGCCTGTCGATGGCCTTCTACAAGTACCTGTTCGCCTTCATGCTGCAGCCCGCCTTCGAGGCCGAGCGCATCTACAAGGCAGCCCATCCCGAGAACGCCGCGAACGTGTCCTTCACCGTCGAGGGCATCACCGGCGGATTCATGCTCATGCTGAAGATCGGCGGCGTCGCCGGCCTGATCCTCAGCTGCCCCATCTGGCTCTACCAGTTGTGGGCGTTCATCCTGCCTGGCCTGCTGGCCAACGAGAAGAAGTACGCCGTGCGCTTCCTGGGCGCGGCCATCCCGCTGTTCCTGGCGGGTGTCGCCCTCGGTTACTGGATCAGCCCCAAGGGTTTCGCCGTGCTGATGAACTTCAACCCGGCTGGCGTGCAGAACCTGAACGAGCTCTCGGAGTTCCTGGCCTTCCTGATGCGCATGCTGTTGGTCTTCGGGTTGAGCTTCCTGCTGCCGGTCGTCGTGGTCGCACTGAACATGCTGGGTGTGCTCAAGGCCGCCACCCTGAACAAGTACCGCAACCTGTCGATCTTCGGCTGCTTCCTGTTCGGGGCCATCGCGACCCCGTCGGTCGACCCGTTCTCGATGCTGGCCCTGTCGATCCCGATGGTCGCAATGTTCTTCGTCAGCGTGGGCATCTGCACGGTGAACGACCGGCGTCGCGCCGAGAAGGCCGCCGCCTCCGGCGAGGTCGTGCTCGACGAGTCGAAGATCTCGATCGACTGACCGCACCGGTGGCGCGCTGCCACCGGAAATGCTGGAACAATCTCAGCTGTGTTCAACCGCTACGACGGCCCGACGATCACCTTGGTGGTGAACCCGAAGGCGGGCCGCGGGCGCGCCGGGCGGGTGTTGCCCAAGGTGTGCGCGTCGCTGCTCGCCGCCCTGCCCGACATGCACCTGCGCGTGCACCAGGCCACCAGTTTCGACGATGCCCGTCTGCGGACGATCCAGGCCGTCTCGGCGGCGCGGCCCTCGTCCGACGGAAGGCCCTCCCACGACACCCTGGTGGTGATGGGTGGTGATGGCATGGCGCATCTGGGCGTCAACGCGGCCGCGACCAGCGACGTGCCGTTGGGCATCATTCCCGCGGGCACCGGCAACGACTTCTGCCGCTCGGCCGGCCTGCCGGTGAGCCTGCGGGGGGCGATCCAGACCATCGTCGCCCGTCACATCGACAGCATCGACCTCAACGAGGTCACCGGCGACCTGGTCGACCGGGCCGAGCGCCGCTGGGTGGGCTGCTCGGTGTGCACCGGTTACGAGGCGGTGGTCAGCCAGGGGGCGTCGAACAGCGCGTTGAAGCTGGGAGGGCTCACCTACGGGGTGACCGCGCTGCGCGAACTGGCGCGGTTCTCGCCGATCGCCTACGAGCTAGAGATCGACGGCGAACACCGCACTCTCGATGCGATGTTCGCCACCGTCTGCAACGGGGCCTACTTCGGTGGCGGCATGAAGGTGGCGCCGCGCGCCGACCTGCACGACGGCGAACTCGACGTCACCATCGTGCACCCCGTCTCGCGGGGCCTGCTGTTGAGGTTGCTGCCGCGCATGTATGACGGCGGCTTCGTCAAGCACCCGGCCGTCGAGACGCTGCGGGCGCGGTCGGTGCGCATCCGCACGGAGCCCTCGATGATCGCCGACGGTGACGGCGAACTGCTGGGGCGCACCCCGGTCGCCGTGCGCAGCGTGCAGGGGGCTCTCCGGCTGATCGTGCCGGGCACGTCGTCCGATGGTTCCGCAGGGGGGAGACGGGCGTGAGAGAACCCATGGTCGAGGTGGCCAGGGGGCCGCTGCTGAGCCAGTTCGTGGCCGACTACGACTTCGAGCTGGACGAGTACCAGCTCGAGGCGTGCGCCCGGGTGGAGGCGGGCGCCGGGGTGCTGGTCGCCGCACCCACCGGCGCGGGCAAGACGGTGGTGGGGGAGTTCGCGGTGTTCTGCGCGGTGCAGCGCGGCACCAAATGCTTCTACACCACCCCGATCAAGGCGCTGTCGAACCAGAAGTTCCACGATCTCGAGGATCGCTACGGCTCCGAGCGGGTCGGCCTGCTCACGGGCGACACCAGCATCAATGGCGAGGCGCAGGTGGTCGTGATGACCACCGAGGTGCTGCGCAACATGATCTACGCCGACTCGCCCACCCTGGCCAACCTTGGCTATGTGGTGATGGACGAGGTGCACTACCTGGCCGACCGTTTCCGCGGAGCGGTGTGGGAAGAGGTCATTCTCGGGCTGGCTCCCTCGGTGCAGGTGGTGTCGCTGTCGGCGACCGTCTCGAACGCCGAGGAGTTCGGCGACTGGCTCGACGAAGTGCGCGGGCGGGTCGACGTGGTGCTGTCGGAGCGTCGCCCGGTGCCGCTGTACCAGCACGTGATGGTGGGCCGTCGCCTGCACGACCTGTTCGACGGTGACGCCCCCACCGCGGTGGCCCTGCCGTCGGCCCGACCGCCGGAGGTCAACCCCGAGCTGCTGTCGGTCTCCAAGCAGGAGGCGCGCGCCGTCAGGGACGACTCCCGTCGCCCTCGAGGCCGCTCCGGCAAGGGCAAACGCCAGGCCGGTTATGGCTCAGGCTCCTACGGTGGCGCGGCCCATGGGCGGCATTCGTCCGACTCGCAACGCCGGCTCACCCCCCGGCGCGACGGCATGGTCGAGGCGCTCGCGGCGGCCGACCTGTTGCCGGCCATCTGTTTCATCTTCTCCAGACAGGGCTGCGACACGGCAGTGCGGCAGCTGCTGCACTCGAACGTGCGGCTGACCAGCGCGCGCGAGGCCCGACAACTGCGCGAGATCTGCGAGCGGCACGTGGGCGGCATGCCCGCCGACGACCTGCGGGCGCTGGAGTTCGACGTCTTCGCCGAGGCCTTGTCGCGGGGAATCGCGGCGCACCACGCCGGCATCCTGCCCGCCTTCAAGGCGGTGGTCGAGGAGGGATTCGCGGCCGGGCTGATCAAGGTCGTCTTCGCCACCGAGACCCTGGCCCTGGGCATCAACATGCCGGCGCGCACCGTCGTCCTCGAAAAGCTGGTCAAGTACAACGGACAGGCCCACGTCGACATCACGCCGGGGGAGTACACCCAGTTGACCGGACGAGCCGGACGCCGCGGCATCGATGTCGAGGGCCATGCCGTGGTGCTCTGGCAGCCGGGGCTCGACCCCCGGGCGGTCGCCGGTCTGGCCTCGCGGCGCACGTACCCGCTGCGGTCGTCGTTCTCGCCGACCTACAACATGGCCGTCAACATGGTGGGTCGACTCGGACGGGCCAAGGCCAGGGTGCTGCTCGAACAGAGCTTCGCCCAGTTCCAGACCGACCGCAACGTCGTCGGGATCGCCCGCGAGGTCGAGCGCACCCAGCAGCAGATCACCTCTCACCTCGAGGCGGCGGCCTGCGAGCGGGGGGACTTCCTGGAGTACGCGCGCATCCGCGACCAGATCGGGCAGCTGGAATCCGAGTCGGCGCGGAATCGGAAGACCGACCTGCGCGCCGAGTCGGTCGACTCGCTCTTCCGGCTGGAGTCCGGCGACCTGATCTGGGTCACGGGTGGGCGACACGCCGGTTGGGCCGTGGTGGTCGACCCGGGGCGCGCCAAGGGGTCCGACCCGACGCCGCTGGTGATGACCGAGGGACGAGAGCTCACCCGGCTCTCGCTCAAGGACTTCCCGCAGCCCACGACCGCGGTCGGCAAGGTGCGGATCCCGAAGAAGTTCGACCCGCGCGTCGCCTCGGCTCGCAAGGCGCTGGCCTCAGCGCTGCTCGACCGGGTGCGCACGCTCGAGCCGGTGCCGCCGCCGCGCGTGCGGCCGGAGCGGGACGAGGAGATCGCCGCGGAGATCGCCGTGCTGCGGCTGCGGCTCAAGGAGCACCCCTGCCACGGGTGCCCCGAGCGGGAGGCCCACGCCCGCCACGCCGAACAGGCGCTGCGGCTGGAACGCGATCTCGCCACGTCGGAGGCGCGGATCGCAAGGCGAACGGCGACCATTGCCGCGAAGTTCGACCGCATCTGCACCGTGCTCACGTCGCTGGGCTACCTCGATGCGGACGACCCCGACGTGGTCACGGCCGACGGCAAGCGGCTGGCGCGCATCTATTCCGAGCTCGACCTGGTGACCGC
The DNA here is from genome assembly GCF_051192575.1 of Aestuariimicrobium soli. Taxonomy (NCBI): domain Bacteria; kingdom Bacillati; phylum Actinomycetota; class Actinomycetes; order Propionibacteriales; family Propionibacteriaceae; genus Aestuariimicrobium; species Aestuariimicrobium soli. The sequence continues at coordinate 30,783 of NZ_JBPJSQ010000001.1, forward strand.
GGAATGCCTGCGCGACTCGGTGTTCGACGATCTGGATGCGCCGCAGCTGGCCGCGGTGCTCTCGTCCCTGGTGTATGAGTCACGGCGGGAGGCCACGAAGGTTGCCCGGATGCCCGATCGTGCCTCGGAGGCAGCCCAGCACCGGGTGCGGGAGGTCTGGCGTCGGGTCTCGTTGGTGGAGCGTGACAACCGGCTCGACCGGGCCAAGGACCCCGACATCGGCTTTGCCGAGGCTGCGCATGCGTGGGCCAGAGGGGCCGAGCTCGGCGACGTGCTCGAGGCCACGGGCCTGCCGGCGGGTGACTTCGTCCGCTGGGTGCGGCAGGTGATCGACATGGCCGGACAGGTGGCCGACGCTGCCGGCCCGGGCGAGGTTCGCCGACGGGCGCGTCAGATCGTGGAGTTGATGCGTCGCGGGGTCATCGAGTTCGACCCCGACGAGGACTGAGGCTTCCTCAGTCGCGCCCCCGCCTGGCCAGCCCCTCATGCCCACCTCCAGCCGACTTGGCTTCAGTTGCGGCACTTGGCTTCGGTTCTGGAGCGAAGCCATGTGCGACAACTGAAGCCAAGTCGCGTTCGGGGGTCGGTGTTTGGGTTGGCCGGCTGGATAGATGTATGCGTAGATGCATACATCAGCTAGCATGAGCACGTGAACTCCTTCCTGCCCTGGCACGCGACCCCCGACACCGGCCCGGTCGCCGCCCGCATCGCCGCCGCCACCGCCGAACGGATCGTCGACGGCCGCCTGGGTGCGGGGGAATGGGTGACCGAGGCCGGCATCGCCGAACCCTGGGGGGCCAGCCGCACTCCTGCGCGGGAGGCGATGGTGCAGTTGTCTCGCTGGGGACTGGTTCGCCTCGTGCCCAAGAAGGGGGCGCTCGTGACAACCGTCACACCCGAGGAGCGCCGGGACCTGCTCGACGTGCGGGTGATGGTCGAGTGCCGAGCCGTCGAGACCGTGGCGGACGAACGCCCCGCCCTCGTTACCCGCCTGGCAGAGGTGGTGGCGGCCCAGCGCGAGGCCCTCGAGCGCGGCGACATCTCGACCTTCGCCGACCTCGACGTGACCTTCCATCTGGGCATCATCGGCGCGGGCGGCAATGCCGTGGTCGACGAGTTGATGGCGACGCTGGGCCCGCGGTTCGCCCGCCTGATCCACCACGCCGTCACCGGGAATCCCCGTGCCGCCACCGTCTTCTGCGATGAGCACGCGCGACTCGCCGAGCTGGTCGCGGCGGGCGACTCGTCCGCCTTCGAGACGTTGCTGGAGCGCCACGTCGCCTTCGGGCACGGCCTGGCTGGACAGGCCCGGTGAGCCGTCCGAAGCCGTGGGTGTTCGTCGCGCCGGCGGCGTTCATGATGGCCTGGGGCGGCAACCACTTCACACCGCTGCTGCACCTCTACGAGCAGGTCGGCCACTACGCCCCGTGGCAGGCCAACCTGCTTCTGGGCACCTACGTCTTCGGGCTGATTCCTGGCCTGCTGGTCGCGGCCAGCCTGTCGGACCAGCACGGACGACGGCCCGTCATGCTGGCGGGACTGGTGGCCAGCGCCGTCGGGAACCTGCTGCTGGCGGTCGGACTGCACTCGTTCCTGGTGCTCTGCCTGGGTCGGGCACTCGCCGGTGTCGGTGTCGGCGTGGCGATGAGCGTCGGATCGAGCTGGATGAAGGAACTCTCCAGCCCGCCCTTCGAGCACGATGCCGGCGTGGGCGCGGGGGCCCGTCGTCCCTCGTTGACCCTCACGGTCGGGTTCACCCTGGGGGCGCTGGTCACCGGCGTCCTGGCGCAGTGGGCTCCCGACCCCACCCGATTGCCGTTCCTCGTGCACCTCGGACTGTGCGTTGTGTCGATCGCCGGGGTGGTGAGGGCGCCCGAGAGCCTCTCCACTCAACGGCGGGCCAGTGGGGCCTGGTGGCGCGACCTGCGCGTGCCTGCCGCCGGGCATCGCACGTTCACCACGGTGGTGGTGCCGGCGGCTCCGTGGGTCTTCGGGGCTGCCGGGGTGGCCTACGCGATCATGCCGGCGATCGTGTCGTCGGAGCTGGGGCAGTGGAACACCCTGTACGCCACCGTGCTGACGGTGCTGACGCTGGGCTCAGGGGCGCTGGTGCAGCCGTCGGTGTGGCGCATCGAGCGGGCCACCAGCGGGCGCGCTCTGTTGGTGGGGCTCGGGCTGATGACGGTGGGCATGGTGCTGGCCGTGGTGGCGGCGGTGATCGCCAGCCCGACCTTCGCGCTCGCGGTGGCCGTGATTCTCGGGGTCGCCTATGGCATCACGGTCGTGGCGGGGTTGACCATCGTCCAACGCATCGCCGGACCCACCGATCTGGCGGGCTTGACCGGGGTCTACTACGCACTGGCCTACGCGGGGTTCCTGCTGCCCACCCTGCTGGCGGCCCTGCTGCCGTGGGTCGGCTACGGGGCCTCGCTGGCGGTCGTCGCGGTGGTCTGCGGCGGGTGTTGGCTGCTGGTCAGCGGGCCTTCGACCCCTCAGTAGGCCTTCGAGACCGTCGACATGTTGAACCCCGGCACCCTCACCGGCGGCATCTGCGTGAGCGTGAACCAGTCATTCCACTCACGGCAGAGCACCTGTTCCGACACGCCCACCTCGGTGATGCGCCGCAATAGGTCGACCGGCGACTCGTTCCATCGGAAGTTGTTCACCATGCCGGTCACCTTGCCGTCCTCGACGAGGTAGACGCCGTCGCGGGTCAGCCCGGTGAGCAGCAGCGTCTCGGGATCGACCTCCCGGATGTACCACAGGCAGGTGAGCAGCAGTCCCCGCTGGGTCGAGGCCACCAGCTCGTCCAGGGTCGCGGTGCCGCCAGCGTCGACGATCAGGTTGTCGGTCGGCCACGGCAGCGGACGATCCTCACCCGCGGCACCCGTGGCGGCCAGCTCGGCCCTGGTCTCGATCAGCGTCGCCAGTCGGCCCTCGTCCAACCACGTCTGCCGACCGACCGGCACGCCGTTGTCGTGCACCGACATCAGACCAGCCTCGGACGAGCCCGTGATCGCGAACGGGGCCCGCTCGAGCCTGGCCGCGGCCGGGTCGGACCACATCGAGATCGGCAACGTCGCCAGCTGTTCCCCGACCCGGGTGGTGCCGTCGGGCGCCGAGAACACGGTGCTGCCCTCGCGGGCATCGCGGCCCGACATCGTCCAGTAGGCGTAGATCAGCAGATCTGCCAGGGCGCCGCCGGGCAGGATAGTCTCGTAGCGGCCGGCGGGAAGGTCGATGCGGTTCTCGCACCAGCTCAGTCGCTCCAGCACCTCGGCCGTCAGGGCCGCGATGTCGATGTCGGTGAAGTCGGGGGTTGCTCGTCCGACCCAGGCCGACCCGATCAGGTCGGGGTGCTTGGCGTTCAGTTCGAGTCGACCCATGCGCTCGACCGCACGCCGGCGCGTGCCTGCGGTGCTGCCCAGCCAGACCGTGGTGACGGCGTGCTCGGCGAAGCCGAAGAAGAGGTGATGGTCGCCGGCCTCGTCGAACGAGCGACCCAACCCCGAGGCGAGCTCGGTGAACGCCGCGATGCCGCCAGGGGCGGCCGCAGCGGTGAAGTCGTCATCGCGGCCGCCGTCGAACAGGGGTGCGGCGTCGTCGTCCGGGGTGCCCGAGGCGGCCAGATCGGCGGCCCGGCGGACGAGCGCGACCACCTCGTCGGCCGAGGTGACCGGCGCGTCGAGGCAGCCCGAGGCCACGCCACCGGCGGCGAGGTTCGCCAGGGCCACCACTTGGGCGGTGCGGGTGTGCATCTGGCCGTTGGTGGTGAGCGCGTTGTTGGCCCAGCGCAGGTTGGCGCTGGTGGTCTCGCGGACGATCACCACGCAGCCGGCCTCGGCTCCGGGCAGGTCCGCGGCGGCGGTCAGGGCCTGCTCGATCCAGTCCGACGGGGTGGGAGCGGGAGTGGTGGTCATCAGGCCTGTCCTTCCTCGACGGTGTTCAGCACGTTGACGCCTCGGAAGAGGCAGGCTGGCGCGCCGTGGGAAACGGCGGCGACCTGGCCGGGTTGGCCCTTGCCGCAGTTGAAGGCCCCGGCCAGCAGGTAGGTGTCGGGGCCGCCGACGGCCTCCATCGAACCCCAGAACTCGGTCGTGGTTCCCTGGTAGGCGGCGTCTCGCACCTGTTCGCCGGTCAGCTTGCCGTTCTTGATCACCAGGAAGCGCTGCCCCGTGAACTGGAAGTTGAACCGCTGCATGTCGATCGACCAGGACTTGTCGCCGACCACGTAGAGCCCGTTCTCGACCCGGCCGATCAGGTCGTCGAGGCTGAGGTTGTCGGTGCCCGGCTGCAGCGAGACGTTGGGCATGCGTTGCAGGGGAATGTGCCCGGCCGAGTCGGCGAACGCGCAGCCGTTGGATCGTCCCAGGCCCTTCTCGAGCGCCATCTGCCGGTTGAGCTGGTACCCGACGAGCACCCCGTCGCGGATGATGTCGAAGGACTGGGCGGCCACACCCTCGTCGTCCCAGCCGACGGTCGCGAGCCCGTGCTCGGTGATCCGGTCACCGGTGACGTTCATCACCTCGGAGCCGTATTGGAGTGTGCCCAACTGGTCGAAGGTGGCGAACGAGGTGCCGGCGTAGGCGGCCTCGTAGCCCAGCGCCCGGTCGAGCTCGGTGCCGTGGGCGACCGATTCGTGGATCGTCAGGAACAGGTTGCTGGGGTCGATCACCAGGTCGGTCGGCCCGGCCTTCACCGACGCGGCGCGCACGTTGGCGGCCAGGTGCTCACCCATGCCGGCGATCTCGGCGTCGAAGTCCCATCCGGTGCCGGTGAGGTATTCCCAGCCGCGGCCAGCGGGGGGTGCGATCGTCCGCATCGACGAGAAGCCGGAATCGGACACGTTGGTGGCGGTGAACTCCGGGTGCACCCGCACCCGCTGCTGGCGGGTGCGGGTGCCCGCCAGATTGGCGAAGAAGGTGTTCTCCTGCACCGCCATCAGCGACGACTGGGTGTGGCTGACTCCGGCCTGACCACCGAGCGCCTCCGAGAGTTCGAGCAGGCGGGCGAGGCGCTCGCGCTCGGGCACGTCGAACGGATTGACGTCGTAGGCCGAGATCCACGTGCCCGTGTGCACGGGTTCGTCGGCGAGGTCGACCTCGCGCGGGTTGAGCGGCGCGCTCACCTGGGCGATGGCCACGGCCTGCTCGGCCAGGGTGCGCGCGGCCTCGGTGGTGAGCGTGATCCCGGCGGCGAATCCCCACGAGCCGCGGTGGATGACCCTGATGCTCAGGCCCAGATCGACCGAATCACTCGACCCGGTCAGGCGGGCGTCACGCAGACGAGTGATGGCGGTGCGGTGGCGTTCGATGCGCACGTCGGCGTGGCTGGCACCCAACTCCTTGGCCCGGGTGAGAGCGGCATCGGCCAGCGCGTCGAGGGGGAGCGAGGTGAACGTGGGGTCGAGCTCGGTCATGGGCACCAACCTAGTGGGCGGCCGGGGTTCACTTCCGCACCTTTGTGGCGGTCATCGCCGAGGTGGGCACCAGACGGACGACCAGCCCGCGCTGGCTAGGCTGACCCCATGGTGCAAGTCGCTCTCGTTGACTCCGGTGGCACGAACATCGGTTCGGTCGCCGACGCCGTGGAACGCCTCGGTGGCACGGCCCGGCTGACCGCCGACCCCGCCGAGATCCTTGCTGCCGACCGGGTGATCCTGCCCGGGGTCGGTGCCGCCGGGGCCGCAATGACGCGCCTGCGCGAACTCGACCTGATCGGCGTGCTCCGCGAGGTGAGGGTGCCGATGCTCGGGGTCTGTGTGGGCGCCCAGCTGCTGTTCGAGCACTCCGAAGAAGATGGTGGCGTCGACCTGCTCGGCTTCCTGCCCGGGGTGGTCGCCAAGCTGCCCGGCAGCGAGCACGTGCGCATTCCCCACATGGGCTGGAACACCCTCGAGCTGCTGGCCGACGACCCGATCCTGGCGGGTCTGTCGACGGGGGAGCGGGCCTACTTCGTCCACTCGTATGCGGCCGCGGTGAGCGACGACACGCTGGCCGCCTCCGAGCACGGCACGCGGTTCGCCGCCGTCGTCCGCCGCGGTGACGTGTGGGGTTGTCAGTTCCACCCCGAGAAGTCCGCCGGCGTCGGATCGCGGCTGCTCGCCAACTTCCTGGCGCCGACCCTGCTCGAGGAGGTGGCCGCATGAGCGTGGCCCGCCGCATCATTCCCTGCCTCGACGTGCGCGACGGGCGCGTCGTGAAGGGCACCCAGTTCCGCGACCACGTCGACATGGGCGACATCGTCGAGCTGGCCGACCGCTACCGCGTCGAGGGCGCCGACGAACTGGTCTTCTACGACATCACCGCCTCCCCGCAAGGGCGTGCGGTCGACATCGACTGGGTGCGCCGGGTGGCCCGCGCCATCGACATTCCCTTCTGCGTCGCGGGCGGCATCTCGTCCGTCGACCAGGCGCGGGCCGTGTTGCACGCCGGAGCCGACAAGATCTCGATCAACACCCCCGCCACCCAGCGCCCCGAGCTGATCACCGAACTGGCCGAGGCCTTCGGGGTGCAGTGCGTGGTGGTGGGCGTCGACTCCCTGCGCGACCCCGACGGCCAGTGGCGCATCCGCCAGTTCACCGGAAACCCCGACGCCACCCGCGCGCTCGAGACCACGACGCTCGACTGGATCACCCGGGTGCAGCAGCTGGGTGCCGGTGAGATCGTGCTCAACTGCATGGGCTCCGACGGTGTGAAGTCGGGCTATGACCTCGAGCAACTCACCGCCGCACGTTCGGTCTGCCACGTGCCCCTGGTCGCCTCGGGCGGCGCCGGGGCCATCGGCCACTTCGTCGACGTCTTCCGCGAGGCCGATGTCGACGCCGCGCTGGCCGCCTCGGTCTTCCACTCGGGCCAGGTACCCATTCCCACCTTGAAGGACGACCTCGCGGCCGCGGGCATCGAGGTCCGCCGCCCCCACCTCGAAGGAGTCACCGCATGAGTCAGCCCACCGCCGCAGTCGCCCCCTCCCGCATTGCCTGGGTTCCCTACGAGGCCGAGGAGGCGACCCGCATCCTCGGTGTGCACGACGGCGTCACCTACCGCGCCTACACCGACGCCGACACCCCACCCGGGCCGCTGTCGGAGGTGAACTTCCTCGTGGTGCCGTACATGTCGGGCGGCGGCGTGATCCACCGACCGGACGAGCTGACCGCCCTCGAGGTGGTGCAGATGCAGAGCGCCGGCTACGACAACGTGCCCGAGCTGCCGGTGGGCGTGCCCCTGTGCAACGCGGCCGGTGTGCACGACTCCGCCACCGCCGAGTTGGCCGTGGCCCTCACCCTCGCCCACGCTCGCCACCTCGACGACTACGCCCGCAACCAGACCACCGGCACCTGGCAGGGGGAGTGGGCCACCGGCCTGGCCTACCGCCGGGTGACGATCATCGGGTACGGGCACATCGGCAAGGCCATCGAGGCACGGGTGGCGCCGTTCGAACCCACCGTGATCCGCAAGGTGGCCCGCTCGGCCCGCGACGGCGTCGAGCCCATCGAGAACCTGCCGCAGGTGCTCGCCGAGACCGACGTCGCCATCATCATCCTGCCGCTCACCGACGACACCCGCGGGCTGTTCGACGCCGCCATGCTGGCTCACCTGCCCGACGGGGCGATGGTCGTCAATGTCGGACGAGGGGCCATCATCGACACCGACGCTCTCGTGGCCGAGGTCTCGTCCGGTCGACTGCACGCGGCCCTCGACGTGACCGACCCCGAGCCGTTGCCCGCCGACCACCCGCTGTGGTCGTCCCCGAACGTGCTGATCAGCCCCCACGTGGGCGGCTACACCAACGCCTTCAACCCTCGTCGCGACCACTTGCTGCGCGCGCAGATCGCCCGCTGGGCCGCCGGCGAACCGCTCGAGAACGTCGTGCGAGAGGCCAGGGCGTGACCGCGGCCAGCGACTGCTTGTTCTGCCGCATCGTCTCGGGCGAGATTCCCGCCCGGGAGGTGTACCGCGACGAGCGGGCCGTCGCCTTCCTCGACCTGTCACCGAAGTCGCCCGGCCACACGCTGGTGGTGCCGGTCGTTCACACCGACGATCTCACCAGTGAGCCGGCGGGTCTGCCGCTGATCGCGGAGGCGGTCACCGCGGTCGCCCGCACGATCACCGAGCGCCTCGCAGCCAGCGGGATCAACGCCCAGATCAACTCGGGGGCCGCGGCGGGCCAGGAGGTCTTCCACCTGCACGTGCACCTGGTGCCGCGCTACGCTCCCGGTTCGGCACCCGCGGCGGATGCCGAAGAGATCAGGACCCGGCTCACCACCTGAAGACACCATGCTGCAGCTCTCCGAGGAGACCGTGATCGTTCGCGCGGGCGACCCGCACCCCGGGTCGGCCGACCCCCACCCCCGCGTGCGCATCCCAGCGGTGGCCGTGCTGGCCTCGGGGCGCATCCTGCTGGCGCACGACGTTCGCCCCAGCCACAACCACGACCTGCCCGGACCCATCGACATCGTGGTGCGCCACAGCGACGACCTCGGGCACGGATGGAGCGAACCGCGCCTGGTCAGGCCACACGTCGACCGGGCGGATGACGGTCACCCGCGCGGCTACGGCGACCCCAGCCTCACGGTCGACCCCGCGACCGGGCGTGTCTTCTGCTGGTACGTCGGCGCCGGCGATCGCAGTTTCTGGGACGCCGAAGCTGGCCCCGACGGTCGCGGGCAGGAACTGTGGTGCTCGACCTCCGACGACGAGGGACTCACCTGGACCCATCGGGAGCTGACCCGCGCGCTCAAGCCTGCCGACATCGGGGGCATGTTCGCCTCGTCCGGCAACGGGGCGGTGGTCACGGGGGGACCGCACGACGGACGACTCCTGCAGCCCCTGGTGATGCGCAGCGCCGAAACCGGCGAGCACTTCACCGCCGCCGCGATCTCCGACGACCACGGTGACACCTGGACCCTCGGTGAGCGGGTCGGGCCCGACTGCGACGAGACGAAGCTGCTCGGGCTCGCGTCGGGCGAGGTGCTGCTGCACTCACGAGCCACGCCGCTGCGCCGGACGGCCCGTTCGTCCGACGGTGGAACGACCTTCTCGCCGGCGCTGCCCGACCAAGCACTGAGCGACCCGGCGTGCAACGGTGGCCTGGCCTTGTGGGGCGAGACCGTGGTCAGCACGCTGGTGAAGCACCCCAACCGGCGCGTCGGCATCGTGCTGAGGTTCTCCGACGACGATGGGGTCACCTGGTCGGAGCCGGTGACCGTCACCGATGATCCGGCGGCCTACTCGGTGGCCGCCGCGCTCCCCGACGGATCGCTGCTGATCGTCTGGGAGGGCGGCCACTGCGACGACCTGCGGATGGTCACCGTTCGACGCTGACCTCGTCATGGTCGGGCTCGTCGTTCCCAGACCTGTCGTGCTGGCCCTCGAGCGGGAGAGGTTCGGACGATCCGCGCGAGGCGATCAGGCTGGTGATGGTGGTGATCGCGAGCACCCCCACGATCACGACCAGCGACCAGGTGGTCGGCACCGTGGGCACCCCGGGCCACACGCCGTGGGCCCAGTGGAGCACGAGCTTGACGCCGATGAAGGCGAGGATGATCGCGAGCCCGTAGCTGAGGTGCACCAGCTTCGACAGCACACCTTCCAGCACGAAGTACAGCGCCCGCAGCCCCAGCAGGGCGAAGGCGTTGGTGGCGAACACCAGGTACGGGTCGCCGGTGATGCCGTAGACGGCGGGCACGGAGTCGATGGCGAACAAGATGTCGGTGCCGAGAATGGCCAGCGTGACCACGGCCAGCGGGGTGAGCACGCGGCGTCCGCCCTCGGAGATCGTCATCCTGGTGCCGTGGTAGTCAGCGGCGACGGGCCAGAACCGGTTGATCAGCTTGACCACGGCCATCTGGGAGACGTCGGTGTCCTGGTGGCCCTGTTGGGCGTCGCGCCAGACCTTGACGGCGGTCGCCACCAGGATCAGGCCGAAGAACAGGAACGTGATCGCGAACGACTGGATCAGGGTGGCGCCGACGGCGATGAAGATGGCGCGCAGCACCAGAGCCCCAGCGACACCGATCAGCAGCACGCGCTGCTGCAGGGCCTTCGGCACCGCAAAGCCGGCGAGGATCATCATGAAGACGAACAGGTTGTCGACCGACAACGACTTCTCGACCAGGTAGCCGGTGTAGTAGTCCAGTCCGGTGCCGCCGCCGTAGCGGGTCCACAGGAACACGCCGAAGAGCAGCGGCAGGGCGACGTAGAACACCGACCAGCCGATGGCCTCCTTCATGGAGACCTCGTGTGGCTTGCGGGTGATCAGGAAGTCGAGGGCGAACAGGGCGATGATGCCGGCGATCGTCCAGCCCCACAGGGCGGGGGAACCGATGCTGGTCAGGCCCTCGAGGGGCAGCAGTGCAGGGGGCATGGGAATGTCCTCAGATCTCGATGGGTCTGAGGTCTCCTTCACCCGAGGGTCTCGGGTGCTCGCGCCGAAGATGGATGACCATCCGTAGTGACCGGCGGAGGCTTGGTGAAGTACTCCCCTCGGGTATCACGGTAACCGACGGCCCCGAGAACCGCGAAATCGCGCGAGCGTGTCAGTCGACGACGCGGGCGGCCCCCTTGTCGGCCGACTGGGCGAACTTCGCGAAGATCTTCAGCGCCTGCGAGACCTCGCGCTGGCGGTTGGCGGGCTTCCAGCCCGTCGCCTGGCGGCGCGCGCGGCGCTCGGCCAGCACGTCGTCGGGCACGTCCAGGTGAATGCGTCGGTCGGGGATGGAGATCTCGATGATGTCCCCGTCCTCGACCAGGCCGATGGTGCCCCCGGCGGCCGCCTCGGGCGAGATGTGCCCGAGCGACAACCCGGACGAGCCACCCGAGAATCGTCCGTCGGTGATCAGGGCACACTTCGGGCCCAGACCGACACCCTTGAGGTACGAGGTGGGGTAGAGCATCTCCTGCATGCCGGGCCCGCCCTTGGGTCCCTCGTAACGCACGACGACCACGTCACCGGCCACGATCTTGCCGCCCAGGATCTGCTCGACGGCCTCGTCCTGCGACTCGGAGACCTTGGCGGTGCCCCGGAAGACCCACTGGTCCTCGGGCACGCCAGCGGTTTTGACGATGCAGCCGTCCTCGGCCAGGTTGCCGTAGAGCACGGCCAGGCCACCGTCGGCGGTGTAGGCGTGCTCCACCGAGCGAATGCAGCCGGACTCGGAGTCGGTGTCCAGACTCGACCAGCGGTTGGTCGACGAGAAGGCCTGGGTCGTCCGGACGCCACCGGGGGCGGCGTACCACAGGTCCATCGCGTCATCAGAGGCCTTGCCCCCGCGCAGGTCCCAGTCGTCCATCCAGGCCTGCAGGCTGGGGGAGTGCACGGCGTGCACGTCGTTGTTCAGCAGGCCACCGCGGAAGAGTTCGCCCATGATGGCGGGGATGCCGCCGGCCCGGTGCACGTCTTCCATGTAGTAGTTGTGCGTGTTCGGCGCCACCTTGCAGATGCAGGGCGTGTGCCGCGACAGGTGGTCGATGTCGGGCTGGGTGAAGTCGACCCCGGCCTCGTGGGCGGCGGCGAGCAGGTGCAGCACGGTGTTGGTCGAGCCGCCCATGGCGATGTCGACGGTCATCGCGTTCTCGAACGCGGCCTTGCTGGCGATCGAGCGGGGCAGCACCGAATCGTCGTCACCGTCGTAGTATCGCTTGGCCAGATCGACGACCAGTCGTCCCGCGTTCTCGAACAAGCCCTTGCGCTGGGCAGCAGTGGCCAGGGTCGAGCCGTTGCCCGGCAACGACAGACCCAGCACCTCGGTCAGGCAGTTCATCGAGTTGGCGGTGAACATGCCGGAGCACGATCCACAGGTGGGGCAGGCATTCGCCTCGATGGTGTCGAGCTGGTTGTCGGGCACGGTCTGGTCGACGGCCTTGACCATCGCGTCGATCAGGTCGAGCCGGGTCTGCGCGGTCTGGGTGGTGGGGTCGATGACCGCCGTGCCGGCCTCCATCGGGCCGCCCGAGACGAACACTGTGGGGATGTTCAGCCGGAGCGCCGCCAGCAGCATGCCGGGGGTGATCTTGTCGCAGTTCGAGATGCACACCAGGGCGTCGGCGCAGTGCGCGTTGACCATGAACTCGACGGCATCGGCGATGATCTCGCGCGACGGCAGCGAGTAGAGCATGCCGGCGTGGCCCATGGCGATGCCGTCGTCGACGGCGATGGTGTTGAACTCCTTGCCGACGCCCCCGGCCTCGGCGACGGCACCGGCGACGAGCTGCCCCATGTCCTTGAGGTGCACGTGCCCGGGCACGAACTGGGTGAAGGAGTTCGCGATCGCCACGATCGGCTTGCCGAAGTCGCTGTCACCCATGCCGGTGGCACGCCACAGCGCGCGGGCGCCGGCCATGTTGCGGCCGTGGGTGGTGGTCTTGGAACGCAGTTCGGGCATCAGTTCCTCCAGAGAAGTGCTCCCGTCCAGACTAGGCCGTCGGGCGAGGGCGGGCCCGGCTCGTCCGCACTGGGAGCCGCCGAGCTCGGCGCTGGGACCCCGAACGAGAACGCAGAACGGGCGGCCCGGATCTCTCCGGGCCGCCCGTGTCGGGGTGGGGTGAGCCGCCTCACTCGGCGGCGACGCGCTCCTTGCGGTTGGCCACCGAGAAGAAGCCCCAGCCGTAGACCAGGTTCATGAGGCCCATGCCGACCACGAAGGCGGCCACGCCGTAGGTGATCACCGAGCTGAACAGCGAGGTGCGCAGGAAGGCGCCGTTCATCTGAGTGGTGCGCTGGCCGGTGTACTTGGCCAGGTCAGCCTTCAGCTGGGTCAGCTCGGGGCTGGCCTCGATCTTGGCGACCACGTCGGCGTCGGTGCTGGTGAGGTCGTCGACTCCCAGCTCCTTGGCCTTGTTCTTGGCCTGGGTCTGCAGGGCACCGAGCTCGGCGTAGGTCTTGCCGTCGCTGCCGGCGGTGGCGTGGTGCTTGATGATCTCGGCCTGACCGAAGGCGGTGATCGGGCCAGCCACGTTCTTGCCAGCGACCTTGATGCCCATGACGGGGGCGGCGTCGGCAGCGACGGTGATGCGCTCGTCCTTGAGCTGCGAGGTGACGACACCCCAGGTGACAGCTCCGGCGACGATCATGACCAGGCCAGCGACGAAGGAGATGATTCCGACGATCTTGGTGGGCTTCATGGGAGGGACCTTTCGAACATCTGCGGACGAGCTGGGGTTTCGTCCCAGCCCTTGCTACGACGTCGTGTCGTAGCAAGATGAACGCTACGGCGGTGATTGAACGCTGAAATGGGCGACCCCCCTGAATTGCGGCTCGCGGGTGCGCGGCATCATGGAGGGGACGCGGATGTCAGCCACCTCGCCTCGCTGGCTCGCCTCGCTGTAGGTCGGGCAGACGTCCTCGTCCACGATGCGAGAGGGGAACCCACCGGCCACCGGACGCCGGGGTATGGTGAACCCGTGCGCACGATCCTCGTACTCCACCAGCGCTGAACCGACCAGCAGTCGACTCAGCGCACCCTCGTATGCCCCAGGAGGCAGCGGGGGTTTTTTGTTGTCAGGGACGATCCACGCACACCGGCCCATCCGGGCCACCGACACCCCGCCCACCGACGGGCACCGAGGAAAGGGAGACACCATGGCAGGTGACCACACACCTGAGATGACCGGCGCGCAGGCGCTGGTGGCTTCGCTCGAGAAGCTCGATGTCGACGTAATCTTCGGCATCCCCGGCGGCGCGATCCTGCCGGCCTACGACCCGCTCTACGACTCCAAGGTGCGCCACATCCTCGTTCGTCACGAGCAGGGTGCCGGTCACGCCGCCGAGGGCTACGCCGCCTCCACCGGACGGGTCGGGGTGTGCATGGCCACCTCCGGCCCCGGGGCCACCAACCTGGTCACGCCACTGGCCGACGCCTACATGGACTCCGTGCCGATCGTGGCCATCACCGGTCAGGTGCACTCGGCCTTCATCGGCACCGATGCCTTCCAGGAGGCAGACATCCGCGGCATCACCATGCCGATCACCAAGCACAACTTCCTGGTCACACGCGTCGAGGACATTCCGCAGGCCCTCAAGGAGGCCTTCCACATCGCGGCCTCGGGTCGTCCGGGCCCCGTGTTGGTCGACATCGCCAAGGATGCCCTGCAGAACTCGGCGCCGTTCGTGTGGCCGGGTGCGGTCAAGATCCCCAGCTACCGGCCCACGGTCAAGCCGCACGTGTTGCAGATTCGCCAGGCCGTCAAGTTGATCGCCGATGCCAAGCGGCCGGTGCTCTACATCGGTGGCGGTGTGGTGAGGGCCGAGGCGTCGTCCGAACTGAAGGCATTCGTCGAGAAGACCGGTATTCCGGTGGTGACCACCCTGATGGCCCGGGGTGCCTTCCCTGACAGCCACGAACTGGCAATGGGCATGCCCGGCATGCACGGCACTGTCTCGGCGGTGGGTGCGTTGCAGCGATCCGACCTGCTGATCACCATCGGTGCCCGGTTCGACGACCGGGTGACGGGACGGCTCGACACGTTCGCCCCCGAGGCCAAGGTCATCCACGCCGACATCGACCCCGCCGAGATCTCGAAGAACCGGGTCGCCGACGTGCCGATCGTGGGCGACGCCAAGAACGTGCTCAAGGAGCTCAACGAGCAGATCAGCAAGGTCGACTGTGCCGACATCTCGGAATGGGTCACCTACGTCACGGGCCTGAAGAAGCGCTACCCCGTGGCCTACGAGCTGCCCGAGACGGGCGAACTGAGCCCGCAGTACGTGATCAAGCGGCTGGGCGACATCGCCGGCCCCGACACGATCTGGGCCGCCGGCGTCGGCCAGCATCAGATGTGGTCGGCACAGTTGTTGCCCTTCGAGCGGCCCGACAGGTGGCTGAACTCCGGCGGCGCCGGGACGATGGGCTACTGCGTGCCGGCGGCGATGGGCGCCAAGGTCGGCAACCCCGACCAGGTGGTCTGGGGCATCGACGGTGACGGCTGTTTCCAGATGACCAACCAGGAACTGGTGACCTGCGCGCTCAACGACATCCCGGTCAAGATCGCGGTCATCAACAACCAGGTGCTCGGCATGGTGCGCCAGTGGCAGACCCTGTTCTACGAGTCGCGCTACTCGAACACCGAACTGCACAGCCAGCGGGTGCCCGACTTCGTGAAGCTGGCCGAGGCGATGGGGTGCGTGGGGCTGCGCGCCGAGACCCCCGACCAGGTCGACGACGTGATCAATCAGGCCATGGCCATCAATGACCGCCCCGTGGTCGTCGAGTTCGTGGTCAACAAGGACGCCATGGTGTGGCCGATGGTGGCCGCCGGCACCAGCAACGACGAGATCAAGATCGCGCGCGACCTCGCGCCCGACTGGGAGGAGGAGGTCCTGTGAGCTCGCACACGCTCTCGGTCCTGGTTCACAACAAGCCGGGCGTTCTCGCCCGCATCGCCGGACTGTTCTCGCGTCGCGGCTTCAACATCGAGTCGCTCACCGTCGGCCAGACCGAGAAGCCCGAGCTGTCGCGCATGACGGTGGTGGCCGAGGTTGAGGACCCGCTCGTGCTCGAGCAGATCGTCAAGCAGCTCAACAAGCTCATCGAGGTGCACAAGGTGCTCGAACTCGACGAGGCCTCGGTGCTGCGCCAGCTGGTGCTGGTGAAGGTGCGCTCCGACATCGACAACCGATCCAAGATCGTCGACACCGTCAACCTGTTCCGCGGCAAGGCGGTCGACGTCAGCCACGAGTCACTCACCATCGAGGCCACGGGCTCGCACGAGAAGATCCAGGCACTGCTGGCGATGCTCGAACCCTTCGGCGTGCTCGAGATCGTCACCTCGGGTCACGTGGCCCTGGGTCGCGGCTCCCGCGCCATGACCGATCGCACCCGTTCCGACATCCGCCGCGACAAGGAACAGCAGGGCTGATCGAGTCCTGATCGCGGACGAGGGCCCTCGTCCGCCCGTTCACACGCAACAATCTACGAACCACACATCACGAGGAGAACCACTGCCATGGCAGCAAAGATGTACTACGACGCCGATGCCGACCTGTCGCTCATCCAGAACCGTCACGTCGCCGTGATCGGCTACGGCTCGCAGGGCCACGCCCACGCGCTCAACCTGCGCGACTCGGGCGTCGACGTGCGCGTCGGCCTGGCCGAGGGCTCGAAGTCGCGCGATAAGGCGGAGGCTGCCGGCCTGCGCGTGGTGAGCGTCGCCGAGGCCGTCGAGGAGGCCGACCTGGTGATGATCCTCGTTCCCGACCAGGTGCAGCGCAAGGTCTACGCCGAAGAGATCGCCCCCAACCTGGCCAAGGGTGACGCCCTGTTCTTCGCCCACGGCTTCAACATCCGCTTCGGATACATCGAGGCTCCCGAGGGCGTCGACGTCTGCATGGTTGCCCCCAAGGGCCCCGGCCACCTGGTGCGCCGCGAGTACGCCGACGGACGAGGCGTGCCCGTGCTGGTCGCCGTCGAGAAGAACGAGTCGGGCAAGGCCCTCGAGCTCGCGCTGGCGTACGCCCGGGCCATCGGTGGCCTGCGCGCGGGTGGCATCGAGACCACCTTCACCGAGGAGACCGAGACCGACCTGTTCGGCGAGCAGGCGGTGCTGTGTGGTGGCGCCTCCGCGCTGGTGCAGGCCGGGTTCGAGACCCTCGTCGAGGCCGGGTACCAGCCCGAGGTGGCCTACTTCGAGTGCCTGCACGAGCTCAAGCTGATCGTCGACCTGATGTACGAGGGCGGCATCGCCAAGCAGCGCTGGTCGGTCTCGGACACCGCCGAGTTCGGTGACTACGTCTCGGGCCCCCGCGTCATCGACGCCCGGGTCAAGGAGAACATGAAGGCCGTGCTGACCGACGTGCAGAACGGCGCCTTCGCGAAGCGCTTCATCGACGACCAGGACGCGGGCGCTCCCGAGTTCAAGGCGTTCCGTGAGGCCGGCGAGAAGCACCCGATCGAGGAGACCGGTCGTGAACTGCGCAAGCTGATGGCGTGGGTCAAGTCGTCCGACTCGGACTACACCGAGGGCACCGCCGCCCGCTGATCCCAGCTGCGGGTGGGGCTTGGTCCCAGCAGCCCGCAGAGCATCGCCGTCGGGCGCCACGCCGCATTCGGCACAAACCGGCACCAAAACGTGCGACCCCCAGGAAGATTCCTGGGGGTCGCACGTTTTCGTGTGAGTCTGTGGCGAGCGACGACGGTCAGCGACTGATGGCCTCGACCACGTCTCCGGTCGCCGCGTTCGACAACTGGCGTGCCAGGTCGGCCTGACTGATGATGCCCACGACCTGGTCGCCCTCGACCACCAGCAGTCGGCGCAGTTGGTTGCCGGCCAGAGCCTGGGCGACCTCGTCGGACGAGGCATCGGGTGCCACCGACACGAGGTGGTGGCTGCAGCATTCCTCGACGGTCTCCTTGTCGACGTCGAGCCCGGCGGCGAGCCCCTTGACGACCAGATCGGTTCTGCTGTTTCGACCCTAACCCGCGAGGCGCGCCTCAGTTGCTGGCTGCCGGGCAAACCGGCACCAAAACGTGCGGCCCCCAGGAATTTTCCTGGGGGTCGCACGTTTTCGTGCGAGTCTGCGGAGGGGTTCGGCTGGCGGGGGCTCGGCCATCGGGTGCCTCGGCCAGCACGTCTCGGCTAGCGTGACCGAGTGATCGTGCACCACCTCGACGGTTGTCCCGTGCGCCTGCGCCAGCCCTGCGACCTGTCGTGGGTCGCCGACCTGGGCACCGTGTTCGCCGTCTTCGACGAGCAGGACTCGGGCAACCTGTGTCTGGGGGTGACCACTTCGACCGGGGAGCGGCTCTTCGGCAAGTACGCCGGGGCCGCCACCACCGAGTACGAGGGGACGATCGCCGACGCCGTGGCCCGCCTCCGCCATGCCGGGGAGGTCTTCGAGGCGTTGGCGCACCCGAGCCTCGTCCGGTTGAGGGAGCGGCGTGACGCGGGGCTGACCCCCGACGGTGAGCCCGGCCACCTGCTCGTCTTCGACTGGACCGACGCGGTGCCGCTCGGGCGACAGTACGGACGAGCCGCCGAGGTCCGCGCCCTGCCGGTGGCGCAACGCGTCGACCTGGTGACCCGCATCATCGAGTTCCACGTGCAGGCGGCCGACCGTGGCTGGCAGTGCGTCGATCTCTACGACGGCAGCGTGATGGTCGACCTCGGAGCCGACCCGGCCCGCCTGGTGCTGTGTGACGTCGACATGTATCAACGTGCACCCCTGACCAACACCATGGGCCGCATGTGGGGGTCGACCAGGTTCATGGCCCCCGAGGAGTTCACCCTGGGCGCCGCACTGGACGAACGCACCACCGTGTTCACGCTGGGCTCGCTGGCGCACGCGTTGCTGGGCGACAGCGACACCAAGGCCCGCGGGGACTGGGAGGCCGACCAGCGGCGATTCGACGTGTGCCATCGCGCCCGCAGCGCCAACCGGGCGGGGCGTCACGCCACCGCCGCCGAGCTGCTGACCGACTGGATCGGGCCGGACTTGGGTGGGTCTTGAGCTGGCTGGGTTCTGAGCCGCCCACCCGATAGCCTCGGGACAGCGGAAGGCAGTCAGATGGTGTTCTTGGTGGTGGGCGTGGTCGGCGCCGCGATTCTCGTGCTCTCGCTGGTGCTGGGCGACTTCTTCCACATCGGCGATCACCTCGGTGGACTGCTCGACTCCGACCTCGTGTCGACGGCCGCCCTCGCTGCCTTCCTGGGGGTCTTCGGTTTTGTCGGTTGGGGCGTGCACGCCGCCACGGGCCGCCTCTGGCTCGCGACCATGGTCGGCATCGTCGCCGGTCTCGTCGTCGGTTATGCGCTCGGACGACTGACCCGGGCCCTCGGCCGCCCCGACCCGACAGGGTCGCTGAACACGTCATCGCTGGTCGGCCTGAGTGCCACCGTGATCTCCGACATCCCCGCGGGTGGATACGGCGAGGTGCGCGTCAACGCCGCCGGTCACCCGCTGAAGTACAACGCTCGCTCCGACGAGGCGCTGCCGCAGGGAACGCCGGTGTGGGTCGCCGGCGTCCTTTCAGCGACGGCCGTCGAGGTGCGTTCCACCCGCGAACTCGACGCCCCAGCCCCGCACGACAACCCCTGACGGACAGGAGTCCCCATGCCCGACATCTCACCCTTGGCCATCGGCATCGCAGCAGCGGTGGTGGTGGTCATCATCGCCGCGCTGCTGATCGTCAGCCGCTACCGCGTGGCCGGCCCCAACGAGGCCTTCATCGTCACCGGCCGCAAGGGCAAGGAGGTGCGCAACCCCGAGACCGGCACCCTGTCGACCGACCTGTCGGGCCAGAAGGTCGTGATGGGTGGTGGCGTGTTCGTGTGGCCCTTCGTCCAGCGCCTGCACACCCTCGACCTGTCGAGCCGTCGCATCATGGTGCAGATTCGGGGCGCCGTCTCCGGCCAGGGCATCAAGCTGAACCTCGACGGTGTCGCCATCGTGAAGGTGGGCGGCAACGAGGACTCCATCCGCGCCGCGGCCCAGCGCTTCCTCTCCCAGCAGGACGAGATCGAGACGTTCACCCAGGAGACCCTCGCGGGTTCGCTGCGTTCCATCGTCGGCCCGCTGACCGTCGAGCAGATCATTCGAGACCGGGCGGCCTTCGCCCAGCGCGTCGCAGATGAGTCCGAATCGTCCCTCACCGGCCAGGGACTGGTGCTCGACACCTTCCAGATCCAGGACATCACCGACGACGGCACCTACCTCTCCGACCTCGGACGACCCGAGGCCGCCAAGGTGCAGCAGGTCGCGGCCATCGCAGAGTCGGCGGCGCGGCAGGAGGCCGAGCAGGCCCGCATCGCCGCCGAGCAGCAGATCGCCATCGCCCAGCGTGAGCTGGCGCTGAAGCAGTCCGAGATCAAGGCCGAGACCGATGCCGCCCAGGCGCGCGCCGCCGCGTCGGGTCCGCTGGCCCAGGCCGACCGCGACCAGGCCATCCTCACCGAGCAGGAGAAGGTGGCTGTCCGGCAGGCAGCGCTGAAGGAGCGCCAGCTCGACACCGAGGTGCGCAAGCCGGCCGACGCCGAGCGGTACCGCATCGAGACCGAGGCCGAGGCCCGTCGCGCTGCCTCGATCTCGCAGGCCGCCGCCAGCAAGGCCACCGCGATCGCCAATGCCGAGGCCGAGGCCGAGACCGCTCGCCTGACCGGTGAGGGCGACAAGTCCCGCCGTGCCGCACTGGCCGAGGCCGAGGCGATCGAGGGTGCCCGTCGCGGTGAGGCCGAGAAGGCCCGCCGTATCGCAGAGGCCGACGCCGTGC
Source organism: Aestuariimicrobium soli (assembly GCF_051192575.1). NCBI lineage: Bacteria > Bacillati > Actinomycetota > Actinomycetes > Propionibacteriales > Propionibacteriaceae > Aestuariimicrobium > Aestuariimicrobium soli. The sequence goes on from NZ_JBPJSQ010000001.1 coordinate 50,983, forward strand.
GCGCCGAGGGTGAGGCGCAGGCCGCCAGCGTGTTGGCCGTCGGTGAGGCCGAGGCCGCCGCGATGAACAAGCGCGCCGACGCCTTCGCCCGCTACAACGAGGCCGCCGTGCTGCAGATGCTCGTCGAGGTGCTGCCGCAGGTCGCCGAGAAGGTCGCCGCCCCGATGGCCGGCATCGACAAGCTGACGGTGATCTCGACCGACGGCGCGGGAGCCGTGCCGAAGCAGGTGACCAACAACGTGGTGCAGACCATGGAGCTGATCAAGAACACCACCGGTGTCGACCTGTCGAAGCTGCTCTCGAAGTACTCCGACGACGCCGTGGTCGCCAGCCAGAAGGCGGACGAGCCCCAGGCCTGACCGCAGACTCGCACGCAAACGTCCGACCCCCATGAAGATTCATGGGGGTCGGACGTTTTCCTGCGAGTGTCACGTGGACGAGAGCACCTGTCAGCGGCCCCCGACCTGCGGTTGGCTGCCGGTGCTCTCGGTCTTGGGGGCGGCCACCAGGGTCGCGGTGAGGGTGCTGGTGGCGCCGTTGCGCACCACCGTCAGGGTGACCTTTTCGCCGACCGCGGCCGAGCGAATCTGCGCCACCAACGAGTCGGACGACGTCACGGCCACCTGGTTGACGGCCGTGATCACGTCACCGGCCTGCAGTCCGGCGTCGGCGGCGGGAGTGCCGCTGGCCACGGAGGTGACGCGCGCGCCCTCCAGCGTCACCCCGGCGGCGGTCGCGGAACCGTCCGTGGACGACAGCCCCAGGTAGGCGTGGTCGGCCGAACCCGTGGCGATCAACTGCTTCACCACCTGCGCGACGTCGTTGGACGGGATCGCGAACCCGATGCCGATGCTGCCGGACTGGCTCGAGGCCGAACTGCTCGACAACGTGGCGATCGCGGAGTTGATGCCGACCAGTTCGCCATTGGCGTTCACCAGCGCGCCACCGGAGTTGCCCGGGTTGATGGGCGCCGAGGTCTGGATCGCGTTGGTGTAGACGGGGTCGGCCTGCGAGCCCGGCGTGGTCGACTCACCGCTGGTGACGACCGGACGATTCAGCGCGGAAACGATGCCCGTGGTGACGGTGTCGCTGAGGCCCAGCGGGTTGCCGATCGCCATCACCGCCTGCCCGACCGTGACCTTGTCGGAGTCGGCCACCGTGATCGGCTGCGCACCCTTCGGCAGCGAGGCGATCTTGATGACGGCCAGGTCGGACGACGCGTCGGTGCCCACCACGGTGGCGTCGTAGGTGGCGTTGCCGAACTGCACCGTGATGGTCGCGCCGGTGCCCAGCCCCGACACGACATGGTTGTTGGTGACGATGTGACCCGAGGCGTCCCAGATGACGCCTGTGCCCTCGGCGCCCGATCGTCCGCTCGTCACGGTGATCGACACGACCGACGTCGACGCGGCAGCGGCGGTCTGCGACCAGTCGGGGTTGGACGAGTTGCCCTGCACCACCTTGGTCACGGTGCTGGAGGTGCCGGCGACCTGGGTGATCGAGGTGGCGGACGAGGGCGTCAGGTAGCGATCCGCCGTCCAGGCGGTGCCACCCCCGATACCGGCGGCCAGCACGGCGACCGCCATGAACGAGGCGACCCCTCGGCGCTTCTTCACCGGCGGCTGCACCGGCTGGTGCTGCTGGGGGATGGCCACGTAGTTGGGGTACTGCTGGGTGCTCATCACAACCTCCGGGGGTTCGGTGTGGGGCGGTCTGCCTCTCACCGACGAATCAACTCCCCGGGACTGTGTGCTTCCTGTGAGCCACCCACAGGTCGCCTGTGACGTGGGGTGGTGCCGGCATGCCGTCATGCCGTCGGTCGAGTAGGGAGCGAAGCGACTGTGTCGAGACCTCGGGCTGCCGGGCGAGGCGCCGCTCAGCTGAGGATGGCGGCCGCCATGTCGTCCAACGTCTGCTTCGTCCTGGGGTGACCGACCAGATTCAGGTGGCCGTGCTTCATGCCGACCGCGGTCAGCATCACCACGTCCACGCCGGCCGCCACGAGCTGCTCGGCGAGGCGTTCACCCGAGGCGCGCAGTTCGTCGTACTGGTCATTCACGATCAGGCACCGGGGCAGACCGCCCAGATCGTCCCGCTCGCCGATGTAGCCGTAGGGGTCGTCCGGGGTGGCGCCGTAGACCGCGCCGATGAAACCGAGAGTGCCGTCGTCGAAGCCCGAGGAGAACACCCCGAGGTCGGCGGCCAGGTCGTCCGAGAGGGGCACGGGTCGCGCGTGCACGACGGGGTAGATGGGCAGCCAGACGTGGGGGAGTGGGCCGCCCTCGTCGCGCAACCGGACGACCACCCCCGCGATCAGGTTCGCCCCCGCCGATGCGCCACCGATGGCCAACCGAGCCGGGTCGATGCCCAGGTCGGCCGCGTGCTCGACCACCCACGACCAGACGGCGTGCACGTCGTCATGGGCCACCGGGTACTGGTTTGAGATCTGTTCGGGCAGCGGCGGTGCGGCGGGCGGGGTGGGTGCCCCGGTCAGGCGGTAGTCGACCGAGACCACGACTCCCTGCGTGCGTGAGGCGATGCCCCGACTGACCTCGTCGGCCTCCGGCATGTCGAGATCGCCGTGCATGAAGGCGCCGCCGTGACACCAGACCAGTCCGGGCGCTCCGGTGGTCGAGGCCGCGTCGGTGGGTGTGGCGCGGTAGATGCGCACGGGAATCTCACCGTGCGGGCCTGCCACCGTCTGGTGGTGCACCACGACCTCGTCGGACTCGCGGGCGCCGTAGGGGCGCGCCATCACCGCATCGATGTCGGCCTGGCTGGCATCGGCGCCGAGGGCCTCGGCTTCGGCGACGCGGGCGGCGAACAGTTCGTCCAAAGGCATGGGGCCAGCCTAGATCTCCCGAGCGGTCACCGGGGTTGGCGCTGACCTCTGCTCCCAGGTGTGCGAAATGCGCACCCGAACGGGGGTTCGAGTCCCATCTGGGGAACGAACCCCGTTTCGGGTGCGCATTTCACACACTTTTCGCCACGGCACGGCACGCGCAACGCGGAAACGACAGGGCGCGGTGCCGTGGACCGCGGCAACCCCGCCTCAGCCGGCCACCAGGGCGGCGATGTCGTCGCCGATCTGCTGCGTGACCCGCTGCTTGCCGGCGCGCCCCGCGATGTCGGTCTCGACGGCCGCCACGATCCGGGCGGCGTCGTCGGCGCGCCCGAGGTGGTCGAGCAGCAGGGCCATCGACGAGATCGCGGCCGTCGGGTCGGCCTTGCCGGTGCCGGCGATGTCGGGCGCCGAGCCGTGCACGGGCTCGAACATCGAGGGGTACTCGCGCGTCGGATTGATGTTGGCGCTGGCCGCCAGACCGATGCCGCCGGTGACCGCTCCCGCCAGGTCGGTGACGATGTCGCCGAACAGGTTGTCGGTGACGATGACGTCGAACCGCGAGGGGTTGGTCGTCAGGTGGATCATGGCGGCGTCGATGTGCTGGTAGTCGGTCTCGACCTGCGGGTACTCGGCGGCGACCTCGGTGAACACGCGGTTCCAGAGCTTGCCGGCGTTCACCAGCACGTTGTGCTTGTGCAGCAGGGTGACGTGGTTGCGGCGGCGGGTGGCGCGCTCGAAGGCGTCGCGGACGACCCGCTCGACCCCGAAGGCGGTGTTGACGCTCACCTCGGTGGCCAGTTCCTGGGGGGTGCCCACGCGCACGGCGCCACCGTTGCCGCAGTACAACCCCTCGGTGCCCTCACGCACGACGACGAAGTCGACGGTCTTGCCGGCGATCACCGAGTCGGCGAGCGGCGACGGCACGCCGGGGTACAGCTTCGAGGGGCGCAGGTTGACCGCGTGGTCGAGCGCGAAGCGCAGCTTCAGCAGCAGCCCGCGCTCGAGCAGTCCCGAGGGAATCTGCTGGTCGCCGGGGTGCGCACCGACAGCGCCGAGCACGATCGCATCGACCTGCTTGAGCTCCTCGAGGGCCGAGTCGGGCAGCACCTCGCCGGTGCGCTTCCAGGCCTCGGCGCCCAGGTCGTAGTCGACGAACGAGAAGGTGGACTCCCCGACGGTGGCCTTCAGCACCTTGAGCGCCTCGGCCGTCACCTCCGGGCCGATGTAGTCTCCGCCGATCACGGCGATGGTTGCTGTCATGGCGGTGACTGTAACCAGCGTCACGGCAAGCCCGGCGCCGATTCCACCACCCGGGCGGGGAGCGGATAAGTTGCGTCCATGGAGTTCACGCTGCCCGCCGATGCCACGTTCACCGATGCCGCCCGCATCGCCGAGGTGCACGCCGATCCCGGCTTCGGGGTCTACTTCACCGATCACATGGCTCGCATCGAGTGGTCCGCCGACCAGGGCTGGCACGACCCGGCCGTGGTGCCGTACGGGCCGCTCCAGCTCGACCCCGCCGCGGCGGTGCTGCACTACGCCCAGGAGATCTTCGAGGGCATGAAGGCCTACCGGCACGCCGACGGCTCGGTGTGGACCTTCCGGCCCGAGGCCAACGCCGCCCGCTACGCCCGGTCGGCCACCCGGCTGCAATTGCCGACCCTGCCGGCCGAGGACTTCATCGCGTCGATCGAGGCCCTCGTCCGTCTGGACGAACGGTGGGTGCCGCATCCCGGTGACCCCGCCTCGGGTCAGGCCGAGCAGAGCCTGTACCTTCGTCCGTTCATGTTCGCGCGCGAGGCATACCTGGGCGTGCGCGCGGCCAAGCAGGTCACCCACCTGGTGATCGCCTCGCCCGTCGGGCCGTACTTCACCAGCGGCGTGAAGCCCGTCGACATCTGGCTCGAGGACGAGTTCTCGCGCGCCGCTCCCGGCGGCACCGGTGCGGCCAAGTGTGGCGGCAACTACGCGGCCTCGCTGCAGGCCCAGACGAAGGCTGCCGAGCACGGGTGCTCCCAGGTGCTCTTCCTCGACGCCGTCCAGCACAAGTGGCTCGAGGAACTCGGCGGCATGAACATCGTGCTGGTCAGCAGCAACGGCGAGCTGATCACCCCCGAGACCTCCGGCACGATCCTCGAGGGAGTCACTCGGTCGTCGGTGCTGCAGGTGGGCGCCGACCTCGGCCTCACCCCCGTGGAGCGCCCGGTCAGCTGGGTCGAGGTGGTGAAGGGGGTCGAGTCGGGCGCCTTCACCGAGATCTTCGCCTGCGGCACGGCCGCCGTGATCACCCCCATCCGCGCGATCCGCTCGGAGCACGACCAGGTCGAGGTGGGCGAGCCGGGTGCAGACTCGGTGTCGCTGCGGATCCGTCAGCGGCTGGTCGACATCCAGTACGGACGAGCCGCCGACACCCACGGCTGGTTGCACCGGCTGGCCTGAGTGGGGCAGGCCGCGAGCCGCCAACCTACGGTTCCGTATCGAAGCGTGGAACCGCGCACGCGTCGTCCTGCACAGGTCTCACGATGGAACCCTGCCCCGGATCCCCTGGGGCTTCGGAGTCCCGCACAGGAGTTGACCAGTGACGCTCACCCCCGTCGCCCCCGAGAGCCTGCACATCTACGACACCACGCTGCGCGACGGCGCCCAGCAGGAGGGCCTGCGGCTCACGGTGTCGGACAAGCTGCGCATCGCCGCCCTGCTCGACGAGCTGGGGGTCACCCACATCGAGGGCGGCTGGCCCGGCGCCAACCCGAACGACACCGCCTTCTTCGCGGCAGCCGCCGAACAGCTGAACCTGCGCTCGGCCACCCTGGTGGCCTTCGGATCGACGCGTCGGCCGGGTGGCAAGGCCGCGGACGACCCGCTGGTGGCCGCCCTGCGCGACGCCCAGACCTCGCACATCTGCCTGGTCGCCAAGTCGCACGATCGCCACGTCGAGCAGGCCCTGCGCACCACGTTGGACGAGAACCTGGCCATGGTGCGCGACACCGTCTCGCACCTGGTCAACGAGGGCAAGCGCGTCTTCGTCGACTGCGAGCACTTCTTCGACGGCTTCCGCCGCAACGAGGCCTACTCGCTCGAGGTCGTGCGGGCCGCCGCCGAGGCGGGGGCCGAGGTGGTCGTGCTCTGCGACACCAACGGCGGCATGCTACCCAGCTGGATGGGTGACGTGGTCTCGTCGGCGGCCGCGATCGGCGTCGACCTGGGCATCCACTGCCACAACGACACGGGCTGCGCGGTGGCCAACTCGATGGCCGCCGTCGAGGCCGGTGCCATGCACGTGCAGGGCACCATCAACGGCTACGGCGAGCGCACCGGCAACGCCGACCTCACCACCGTGGTGGCGAACCTGCAGCTCAAGTACGGCTGGGAGCCCCTGGGCGGACGAGGGCTCGAGTCGCTCACCCACATCAGCCACGCGATCGCCGAGATCGCCAACCAGGCTCCGCATGCCCGCCAGCCCTACGTGGGCCACTCGTCCTTCGCCCACAAGGCGGGGTTGCACGCGTCGGCGATCCGCGTCGACCCCAACCTGTACCAGCACATCGACCCCGCCCTGGTCGGCAACGACATGCGCATGCTGATCTCAGACATGTCGGGTCGCGCCAACATTCAGATCAAGGCCGAGCAGTTGGGCTTCGACCTGCCCGACCGTGACACCGCCGCCCGGGTGGCCGAGGTGGTCAAGGACCGTGAGGCCAACGGCTACTCCTACGAGGCCTCCGACGCCAGCTTCGAGCTGCTGATGCGCGACATCCTCGGCACGCTCGACAAGCCCTTCGAGGTGGGTGCCTGGGAGGTCGCCACTCGGCACGCCGCCCTGAACACGCCCGGCGACTCGTCCGCGACCGTCACCATGAGCGTCGACGGCGACGAGAAGACCGTCACCGCGGCCGGCAACGGCCCGGTCAACGCCCTCGACTCGGCCCTGCGGGAGGTGCTCAGCCACGGCTTCGAGCAGGTGCTGCCGTACCGACTCTCGGACTACCGGGTACGCATTCTCGAGGCCGGTTTCGGCACCGACGCGGTCGTACGGGTGCTGATCGACATGGGCACCACCGACCGCACCTGGACGACCGTGGGCGTGGGCACCAACGTCATCGAGGCCTCCTGGGAGGCCCTGTCGGACGGGTACCTGTACGGCCTCGTCAAGGGCTACTGAGGGGGCTGGCGGAGCAGCCGGTCAGCTGACCCGCTCGATCACCAGCGGGGCGGACGAGGCTGCCGCTCCCGACTCGATCGTCCAGCCACCGGCCAGCGCCTGCTTCGCGCGGTCGAACGCGTCGGGGGTGTCGGTGAGCAGGGTGAACAGCGGCTGACCCGTGGTCACCCGGTCACCCGGCTTGGCGTGCATGACCACCCCGGCGCCGGCCTGCACCGGGTCTTCCTTGCGCGCCCGACCGGCCCCCAGCCGCCAGGCGGCCAATCCGACGGCCATCGCGTCGAGTCGGGTGAGGGTGCCGGAGCCGTCGGCGGTGACCACCTCGTTGTGCCGCGCCGTCGGCAGCGGGGCATCGGGGTCGCCGTCCTGGGCGCGGATCATCGCCTTCCAGACATCCATGGCCGACCCGTCGGCCAGCTTGTCGGCCGGGTCGACGTCGACGCCGGCGGCCTGCACCATCTCGCGGGCGAGGGCCAGCGTCAGCTCCACCACATCGGCGGGTCCGCCACCGGCGAGCACCTCCACCGACTCGGCGACCTCGATGCCGTTGCCGGCGGTGAGGCCGAGCGGGGTGTCCATGCCGGTCAGCAGGGCGACGGTGTTCACGCCGGCCGCCGTGCCGAGCGCCACCATGCGGGTGGCCAGTTCGCGGGCCTTGTCGAGGGTGTCCATGAACGCGCCGGCGCCGACCTTCACGTCGAGCACCAGCGAGTCGGTGCCCTCGGCGATCTTCTTCGACATGATCGAGCTGGCGATCAGGGGAATGGCCTCAACGGTGCCGGTGACGTCGCGCAGCGCGTAGAGCTTCTTGTCGGCCGGGGCGAGCCCCGTGCCGGCGGCGCAGATGACGGCGCCGACCTCTTCGAGCTGGCGCATCATCTCGTCATTGCTGAGGGCGGCCCGCCACCCGGGAATCGCCTCGAGCTTGTCGAGGGTTCCGCCGGTGTGGCCGAGGCCTCGTCCGCTCAGCTGCGGAACCGCGACGCCACAGGCGGCCACCAGCGGGGCCAACGGCAGGGTGATCTTGTCGCCGACGCCCCCCGTGGAGTGCTTGTCGGCGGTGGGGCGGGACAACCCCGAGAAGTCGAGCCGCTCGCCGGTGTTGATCATGGCGGTCGTCCAGGTGGAGAGCTCGGCATCGGCCATGCCGCGGAAGTAGATGGCCATCGCCATGGCCGACATCTGCTCGTCGGCGACGTCGCCGCGGGTGTAGGCCGGGATCAGCCAGTCGATCTGGTCGGCGGTCAGCTCGGCACCCGACCGCTTGGCGCGAATCAGCTCGACAGCATCGAAGGAACTCATGGCGGCAGTATGGCAGTCGAGGTCTGGGCGGTGGCAGACTCCCCCCATGACGCCCCACCTGCAGGTCACCTCCGTCACGCTGGGCTGCCCCGACCCGGTGGCCCTCGCCCAGTTCTACGCCCACCTGCTCGACACCACCGTCACCTCGCAGGAACCCGGCTGGGCCCAACTCACGGCCCCTCGTCCGCTCGATGCGCAGGGGCGCGGGGGAGTCACCCTCAACTTCGAGCGCGAAGCCCAGTGGACCACACCCGTGTGGCCGGCCGAGGCCGGGCGTCAGTTCGCCAGTCAGCATCTCGACATCTGGGTGGACGACCTGGACGCCTCGGTCGCCTGGGCCCTCGACTGCGGGGCCACACTGGCCGCCGAACAACCCCAGGACACGGTGCGGGTGATGATCGACCCCGCCGGGCATCCGTTCTGCCTGTTCGCCTGATCCGGCCGCCGGCGGCGCGCCGATAGGCTTGGGCCCATGCGCATCGCCCGATACTCCCTGCCCGGGGCCGACCCCGCCTTCGGCATCGTCGAACTGGCCGCCGACCAGGGCAACCACCCCGACACCGTCTCGCAGATCACGGGTGACCCGCTGGCCGGGCCCGTCAACTACACGGGGCAGCGGCACGGGTTGGACGAGGTGCGCCTGCTCGCGCCGGTGATCCCGCGCTCCAAGGTGATCGGTGTGGGGCGCAACTACGCCGCCCACGCCGCCGAACTGGGCAACGAGGTGCCCGACCGTCCGCTGCTGTTCTTCAAGCCGAACACGTCGGTGATCGGGCCGGGCGAGGCCATCGTGAAGCCCGCCGAGGTCACCGAACTGAGCTACGAGGGCGAACTGGCCGTCGTCATCGGGCGGATCGCCAAGCACGTTCCCCCCGAGCGGGTGCAGGAGGTCATCTTCGGCTACACCGTCGCCAATGACGTCACCGCCCGCGACCTGCAGAAGCCCGAGGGCCAGTGGGCCAGGGCCAAGGGTTGGGACACCTTCTGCCCGCTCGGCCCGTGGCTGGTCACCCACCTGTCGGTGGACGAGGCCGGGCGCCTCGGGGTCAGCACCACCCTCGACGGTGAGACCCGCCAGGACGGCAACACCGACCTGATGATCCGCTCCATCACCGACCTGGTCAGCTACATCTCGGCCTTCACCACCCTGCTGCCCGGTGACGTCATTCTCACCGGCACCCCGGCCGGGGTCGGCGCGATGCAGGCCGGGCAGGAGGTCAGTGTCACCGTCGAGGGAATCGGGACGCTCACCAACCCCGTGGTGGACGAGGACTGAGCCGGTGCAGCAGATTCTCGAGCCGGTCGCCGATCCCGAGCCGTCGGCGGCCTACCCCGATGTGCTGCGGCGCGGCAACCAGGCGGTCATCCGCTGCATCCTCGGGGTGCTGATCGGGCTGTCGGGCTACGCCATCATCGTGCCGCTGGTCGCCCAGCTGGCCGCGGGAGTGGGCTGGCTGGTGCGTCGTCCGGGGGGTTCGTTCGCGGACTACTCGAAGCGGGCGCTGTCGTACCAGTTGCCGGAGGGGCTGGCGGCCACCCATCTCGGACTGGCGATGCTCATTCCCATCAGCATCGCCCTGGTGTGGGGGTGGCACCGGATTCGCCCGGCGTGGCTGGCCTCGGTGCAACCGGGCATGCGCTGGCGTTACCTGCTCGGCTGCCTGGTGATCGCGGCGGTGTCGTTGAACGCCGTCATGTGGATCTCGCAGTGGGGCCAGTCGCCGACCTGGTCGGTGCCGGCGCAGGCGTGGCTGTGGGTGCTGTTCGTGGTGCTGCTCTCACCGCTGCAGGCGGCGGGGGAGGAGTTCTTCTTCCGCGGCTACCTGCTGCAGGCCCTCGGCGGCATCACCCGCAACCGCTGGGTCGCCGTGGTGGCGACGGCGCTGGTGTTCGCCCTCTTCCACGGCGTGCAGAACGTCTGGCTGTTCGTCGACCGGTTCGCGTTCGGCCTGCTCGCGGGCGCACTGGTGGTGCTCACCGGTGGCATCGAGGCGGGCATCGCTGCGCACGTGGTCAACAACGTGTTCGCGTTCGGCTACGCCATCTTCTCCGGCGGTGCGGCGAGTGCGAAGGGCGTCACTGAGATCACCGCGATGGCGGCCGTGTGGGATGTCGCGGGCTTCGCCGTGACGGCCGCGCTGTGCTGGTGGTTCGGTCGTCGCCTGAACGTGGCCGATCGCACTCCCGCGGATTTGAGCGCAGGGGCTGGCGTGCTCTAGAGTTGGTCCTCGTTGCCGGGCAGTGCGGTGGGTCTCGATCCGCCGGGCGAGTCGGCAGCGTAGGGGTATGGTGTAATTGGCAACACGAAGGTTTCTGGTTCCTTTATTCTAGGTTCGAGTCCTAGTACCCCTGCGGAGAGCAATTTGGCAGCCCGCAAGGTTTCCAGTAAAGTTCTTCAAGCGCTGGCCCAGCCAGCAGCTGGCCCCCGTTGTGTAGCGGCCCAGCACGCCGCCCTCTCACGGCGGTAGCGCCGGTTCAAATCCGGTCGGGGGTACGGAACAGGCCCGTCAGGCAACTGACGGGCCTTCTTCGTGTCCCTACCCGCACGAACCCGCGCCCAGGGCTGGTTGAATCGTTTCATGCTCGATGACGCCCGCCTGATCACCGCCCCCGACGACCACGACGGCAGCGCACCGCTGTTCGTCCGCTCGTTCCGCCTCGACCCCGATCACGGTGCGGTCGCCTCCGCGCACTGGCTGGTCACCGCCCACGGGGTGGTGGAACCGCGGCTCGGCGGTCGTCCGGTGGCACCCGACGTGCTCACCCCCGGCTGGTCGAGCTACGAGTGGCGCCTGCGGGTGCGCGATCTCGACGTCACCGAGGTGATCCGCGACCTGACCGCCAACGAGCCGGGGGCCGAACTCGAGGCGAGTGCCCTGGTGGGCCACGGCTGGTGGGCCGGGCGGCTCACCTGGGAGCCGGGCAGGCGCCACCTGTACGGCGATACGGTCGGCTTCGCCGGTCGCCTGGAGCTCACCTTTGACGACGGTCACCGCCAGACCGTGGTCACCGACGGTGACTGGCGGGTGCGGGGCTCCGACGTGCTGGACGACGACCTCTACGACGGGCAGACCATCGACGCGCGCCGTCGGGGCGACACCCTCCCGGAGCGCCCGGTCGTGGTGAATGAGCTTGACCCGGGCGTGCTGGTGGGCCACCCGAACCCGCCGATCGTCCGGCACGAGGAACTCGCTCCCGTGCAGGTGACCCGGTCACCATCGGGGCGCACACTGGTCGACTTCGGCCAGAACCTGGTCGGCTGGGTCAGAGCCACGGTGCGCGGCGACGCGGGGGCCGTGGTGACCCTGCGGCACGCCGAGGTGCTCGAAGACCGGGAACTGGGCGTGCGTCCGTTGCGCGATGCCAAGGCCACCGATCGGTTCGTGCTGTCGGGCGGCACCGATGTCTTCGAGCCGACGCTCACCTTCCACGGCTTCCGCTACGTCGAGGTCGACGGCTGGCCCGAGGGGGTCGACCTGGCTTCCGGTCTGCGGGCGGTGGTCGTCTCCTCCGACCTGCGGCGCACCGGCACCTTCGAGTCGTCGCACGACGGCCTCAACCAGCTGCACCGCAATGTTGTCTGGGGGCTGCGCGGCAATGTGGTCGGCGTGCCCACCGACTGCCCCCAACGCGACGAACGACTCGGCTGGACGGGAGACCTCGCCGTCTTCGCGCCCTCGGCCTGCTTCCTCTACGACGTCGGCCCCTTCCTCGCCGACTGGCTGCGCGACCTGCGCGCCGAGCAGGTGCACCAGCACGGCAGGGTGCCCTTCGTCGTGCCCGACCCGCTGAAGTACCTCTCGGACGACGCGGCCACCCCGGCCATCTGGGCCGATGCCGCGGTCTGGGTGCCGTGGGCGGCCTGGCAGGCCTACGGCGATGCCGAAGCGTTGGCCGAGGCCTACCCGGCGATGGTCGACCATGTGGACCACGTCACCGGTCTGCTCTCGCCCTCAGGCTTGTGGGACACGGGCTTCCAGTTCGGCGACTGGCTCGACCCGGCGGCTCCCGCGGAGGCGGCCGACCAGGCGCGCGCCGACAAGGGCGTGGTCGCCACGGCCGCGTTCATCCGCAGTTGTCGACTCACCGCCGAGGCGGCCCGCCTGCTCGGCCACGACGCTGACGCCGCCCGGTTGGACGAGGTGGCGACCCGCACGACGGCCGCCTTCAACGAGCACTGGGTGGGCGACGACGGCACCGTGTTCTCGGACTGCCCGACCGTGTATGCCCTCGCCATCGTCTTCGGACTGCTCGAGGGCGACCGGTTGACCGGGGCGGGGGACAGGTTGGCCCAGCTGACCCGGGACGAGGGTCACGTGATCGCCACCGGGTTCGCCGGCACCCCGTTCGTCTGCGACGCGCTGACGCTCACCGGGCACCTGGACGATGCGATGGCACTGCTGTTGCAGACCGCCTGCCCGTCGTGGCTGTACCCCGTGACCATGGGAGCCACCACCATCTGGGAGCGCTGGGACTCGATGCTGCCCGACGGCTCCATCAATCCCGGATCGATGACCAGCTTCAACCACTACGCGCTGGGCGCGGTGGCCGACTGGCTGCACCGCTCGATCGCCGGCCTGGCCCCCGCCGAGCCCGGGTATGCGCGGGTGAGGTTCGCACCGGTGCTGCCGTCGGCCGAGCAGGCTCCCGGGCTCGACTGGGCAGGAGCCTCGCTCGACACCCCCCACGGACGAGTGTCGATCCGGTGGGAGCGAGCGGAGGCCAATGATCAGGAGACGGGCTTCCGGGTCGAGCTGGAGACCCCGGTCGAGGCCGAACTGGTGCTGCCCGGAGTACCGGCCGAACAGCTGCCGGCGGGCCGACACGTGCGGGTGGTGGCGGCCGGCTGACCCGAGGTGGGCGAGACTGGGCGCGTGAGTTCAGGAGTCCACCCCATCAGCCAGGAGGCGGCGCTGCTCGAGCGGCTTCGGCTGGTCGGCCCCGCCAGCCGGCCCACGCTCGAACAGGACACGGGGTTGGGCCGCAAGGTGGTGCACGAGCGGGTGGCCCTGTTGGCCGACCTCGGTCTGGTCGCCGAGGGCACCCTGGGTCAGTCCACCGGTGGTCGCATGCCGCGCCTGCTCGAGTTCGCCGGCGGGCCCGGCGTGGTCGCCATGGCCGAGATGAACGTCGACTCGGTCACGGTGGGGGTGGCAGACCTGCGCGGCGAGATCCTCACCCAGCTCGAGCACCCCCTGAGTCTCGGCGAGGGCCCCGATCGCACGGTCGCGGCCCTCGCCGACGCGCTCCGAGACGTGGCCGCCACCGTCGATCGTCCGCTGTGGGGTGTCGGGGTCGGCGTGCTGGCACCGGTCGACGTCGAGGCCGGCACCGTCTTCGGCGGCCACCTGTTCGACGGCACCGTGATGGAGGGCTGGGACGGTCTGGCCGTGCGTCGTCGACTGGCCGACGAGTTGGGTGTGGCCGTGTGGGTCGACAACGAGGTCAACCTGATGATGCTCGGGGAGCTGCGCGCGGGACTCGCCCGCGGCCGCCAGAACGCCCTGTTCGTGAAGACGGGGCCGAGCATCGGTGCCGGCATCGCCCTGCGCGGCAGCCTGCAACGCGGCGGTTCGGCCGCGGGCGAGGTCGGGCACCTGCGAGTGCCGGACGAGGACGACCTGCCCTGCTGGTGCGGGAACACCTGCTGTCTGGCCGCCTTCCTCGCACCCGAGCAGCTGGCCCGTGAGCAGGCGGCCGGCGACGACTGGGACACCGTGCTGCGGCGGGCGGGCGTCCGTCTCGGGAGGGTGGTGGCGAGCGTGGTCACGCTGCTCGACCCGACCCTGGTGGTGCTGGGCGGCACGCTGGTCGAGGCGGGCAGCCCGGTCGTCGATCTGGTGCGCGGCGAGGTGGAGCGGCGGGCCTTCGTGACGGCCCAGCGTGACCTGGAGGTCACCGTCTCGCCCCTCAGCGACCGCGCTGGGCTGGTGGGCGCCGCTTTCCTGGCCGCGGATGCGTTGTTCTCGCCGGACGCGCTGGCTGCCTGGTTGCCGCTGGGCACCCCGGCCGCTCTGGGCGTCGGGCTGCACGACGTGCTCGCTCGCCGTTCGTGAGTGTGCCGAGCGTGAGGTGCAGTGACCCGACCCCCTGGGGGAGGGGCCGGGTCACCGGTGCCCTCAGGCGGGCACGTGCACGAACGCCTGCACGTCGCCGGTGCCAGCGGTCAGGCCGCGGTGCCCCGGCAGGGGAGAGGCGACGAACGCCCCGGGATTGCTGACTCCGGCGGCCACGGCAGTGGCGACCGAGTCGACGTAGGCGGGCCGCGTGAACCACTGGTGGTTGTGGGCCGTGTAGAGGGTGTCGAAGGCCCCGTCGGTGTGGGCACGCCAGCCGCTCAGCGCCGCCTGGTAGCCGGCGAGATCGGACGACGACAGCACCAGACCCGCGCTCGAACCACCCTGGGTGCCCAGGGCATCGCCGGCGAACAGCACCCGCGAGGTCGCGTCCAGCAGCGTGATGGCGTCGGACGAGTGACCCGGCAACGGCTGCACCTCGAGACCGACCGTGCGGCCGGAGCTGTCTCGTCCGAGGTCGATGACGTCACCGGCACGGTGGCGCACCACACCGGTGGTGCGCCCCGTCCCCAGATCGGTGCCCTCGAAGGCGTGCACCGTGCACCCGCGGAACTGCTCGAGCCCGCCGAGCTGGTCGTCGTCACCGCTGGTCACGATTACCTCGAGCGGCACCCCGCTGCCAGCCAGGGTGCGACGCACGAACGCCAGCAGGCCAGGCGATCCGACGCCGGTGCCGATCAGCAGCGCCCGCTTGGATCCGCGCATCAGGTACAGCGAGCGGTTGCCGTGGTCGCGGATCAGCTGCAGGTCGGTGCGAATGTTGCGCAGGTACGCGTACGTGGCCTCCGACCACGGGTCGAGCAGGTAGCGGCTCGGGATCTGCACGCGGTGGTAGTCGCCGACGGTGCCAGCGCCCCCGGGATACATGTTGGTCAGGGAGTAGACCAGGCGGCTCGAACCGCCGCCGATCCAGACGGCCTCGCGGCCGACGTGGAAGTAGGGCTCGGCGGCGATGGAGCCGTCGAGGGCACCCTCGGCGGCGGTGATCATGTCCTTGACGTAGTCGAGGTCGCCGATCCGTCCGTTCAGGGGAGCCTGACCGCGACTGAACATGCGCAGCTGGTCGAAGTGAGCCGGGAGCAGCGCCACGCCGTTCAACGGAGTGAGCAGGGCACGCAGGTTGCGCAGCATGCCGACGTAGGTCGAGGTGGTGGCCGAAGCGAACTGGGCCCAGACGAAGGCCGACCCCAGTGCGTCGCCGGTGGCGATCAGCTTGTTGGCCACGTCGAGGTAGCCGGTCGAGCCGGGGGTGTGCCCGTACAGGGCGACGATCTGGATGGTGCGGCCCCCGAGGTCGATGCTCTTCACGGTGCTGCCGGTCGAGCCGTTGACGGTGGCGCCGCCGTCGTCACGCACCGGCACCCAGTTCGCAGGTGCCGGGGTGCGGGGCCAGTCGAGGTCGGGGTAGTAGACCGTGCGGGTGGTCATCTGGAACAACTTGCCCGTGTGGTCGCCGTGGTTGTGGGTGATCGAGACATCGAAGTCCACGGGGTTGGCGCGGGGTGAGCCGTCGTCATCATGCCCGAGCAGGTGGTGGGTGACGGTGGTCAGGTCGTTGACCCCCATCGTCTCGGCCGTGTTCTGGGCGGTGTCGACCAGCAGGGCGCGGTCGTGGCCCTCGAACAGCCAACAGGTCGAGTCCTGCGACGTGGACGATCCGTCCGCGCGCGGCGCTCCCGGCAGGTAGTTGTCGATCCGCCACGTGCGCAGCCCGTCCTGGGTGCGGTGCACCCGGTGCGCGGTGTAGGTGCCCCACGGGTTGGTCGCGCCTGCCCAGGCGTTGCCGACGGGGGCGCCCCATTCGTCGCGGACGATCTCGAGGAAGCCGGGGACGAGGTCGTCCAGGGTGAGGGAGGCGACGCCGCCATTCTTGGCCGTCGGTGCGGCCAGGGCGGTACCGGTGACGGAACCGGCGACTGCCACGGCAGCCGGCAGGGCGGCGGCGATGGCCAGCAGGTTGCGGCGGCTGAGGCCGTGAAGGGTCGGTGAGCACTCGTGGTCGTGCTCGTATTCGTGCGAGGGGGTGGCGGAAGGGATGGGACGGGTCATGACCGGCTCTCCTTTGAGCTGGCGAGAAGTCCCCGCCGTCCGGTGGCGGCTCGATGGGAGGGATCTCTCTCGCTGCCTCGACCCTAATGTTCGTTTGGAGCGGAAGTCAACGGTTCTGCGCTTGCCCGGGTCTCCCGGTCCAAAACGGTCGGCTGGCGGACAATGTTGTCGAAAAAGTCAACATTCTCCACCAGCCGACCACTTTGGATCGCTCAGTTCGGCTCAGCTCGGAGTCCTCCGGGACGACTGCCCGCTCACTCAGCGGCGGCAGCCCTGCGCAGCACCTCGGAGAGGCGCTCGGCGGCGCTCATCACGGCCGCGGCGTGCAGTCGTCCGGGTTGGCGGCCGAGGCGCTCGATGGGCCCCGAGACCGACAGCGCCGCGATCACCTTGCCGGAAGGGGAGCGCACCGGGGCGCTGACCGAGGCCACGCCCGGCTCGCGCTCGGCCACCGAGTGGGCCCACCCGCGACGGCGCACCGAGGCGAGGGCGACGGCGGAGAAGTTCGACGACGACAGCCCTCGCTGCACCCGCTCCGGCTCCTCCCAGGCGAGCAGCACCTGGGCCGCCGACCCGGCCGACATGGTCAGCTGGGTGCCGACGGGAATGGTGTCGCGCAGGCCGGACGGGCGCTCGGCGGCCGCGGCGCAGACGCGGAACTCGCCCTGGCGGCGGAAGAGTTGTGCGGACTCGCCCGTGATGTCGCGCAGGCGGGCCAGAATGGGGCCAGCGGTCGCCAACAGGCGGTCCTCGCCGGCGGCCGACGCCAGTTCACCCAGGCGCGGGCCGAGCACGAAGCGGCCCTGCAGGTCACGCCCCACCAGTCGGTGGTGCTCCAGAGCGACCGCCAGTCGGTGGGCGGTCGGTCGGGCCAGTCCGGTCGCGGTCACGAGGCCCGCGAGGGTGGTCGGTCCTGATTCGAGTGCGGTGAGCACGAGGGCTGCCTTGTCGAGCACTCCCACGCCACTGGTGTCGTCCATGATTTGAGATTACATGTCCGCATTTTGGAAATGCAAGCGCTAGAGTTGGCGATGTCGCCGGAGCGCGCGAGCTCCGCCCCATCATCTGAGTCACTCATCGCATCGAGGTCTTGCATGTCCACCACTGCCACTCGTCCCCAGACCCTGTCCGACAAGGTCTGGGACGCCCACGTCGTGCGTCAGGCCGAGGGTGAACCCGACCTGTTGTTCATCGACCTGCACCTGGTGCACGAGGTCACCAGCCCGCAGGCCTTCGCTGGCCTTCGCCTGGCGGGTCGTCCGGTGCGTCGACCCGACCTGACCCTGGCCACCGAGGACCACAACACCCCGACCCTCAACATCGACCAGCCGATCGCCGACCCGGTCAGCCGCACCCAGGTCGACACGCTGCGCAAGAACGCGGCCGAGTTCGGCATCCGCATCCACTCCCTGGGCGACAAGGACCAGGGCGTCGTGCACATCATCGGCCCCCAGCTGGGCGTCACCCAGCCGGGCATGACGATCGTGTGCGGCGACTCGCACACCTCCACCCACGGCGCCTTCGGTGCCATCGCCTTCGGCATCGGCACCTCCGAGGTCGAGCACGTGCTGGCGACCCAGACCCTGCCGCAGGCTCGTCCCAAGACGATGGCCGTCACCATCAACGGTGACCTGCCCGCGGGCGTCACCGCCAAAGACGTCGTGCTGGCGCTGATCGCCAAGGTGGGCACCGGCGGCGGTCAGGGCTACATCGTGGAGTACCGCGGCACCACCATCGAGCAGATGTCGATGGAGGGGCGCATGACCATCTGCAACATGTCGATCGAGTGGGGCGCCAAGGCCGGCATGATGGCCCCCGACCAGACCACCTTCGACTACCTGCAGGGACGACCGCACGCCCCGCAGGGTGCCGATTGGGATGCCGCCGTCGAGTACTGGAAGACGCTGAAGACCGACGAGGGCGCGACCTTCGACCGTGAGGTCGTGATCGACGCCACCGAGCTCACCCCCTTCGTCACCTGGGGCACCAACCCGGGCCAAGGCGTACCGCTGGGCGCCACGGTGCCCACGCCTGAGCAGTTCGACGATCCGGTCGACCGCACCGCCGCCGAGAAGGCCCTGGAGTACATGGGCCTGACCGCCGGCACCCCGATGCGCGAGATCGCCGTCGACACCGTTTTCCTGGGTTCCTGCACCAACGGCCGCATCGAAGACCTGCGCCTCGCGGCCGGTGTGCTCGAGGGCAAGAAGATCGCCGACTCGGTGCGCATGCTGGTCGTTCCCGGCTCGGCCCGGGTGCGGCTGCAGGCCGAGATCGAGGGCCTCGACAAGGTCTTCCTGGCCGCGGGTGCCGAGTGGCGCGCCGCCGGGTGCTCGATGTGCCTGGGCATGAACCCCGACCAGCTGGCCCCCGGCGAGCGGGCCGCGTCGACCTCGAACCGCAACTTCGAGGGTCGCCAGGGCAAGGGTGGGCGCACCCACCTGGTGTCGCCGGCCGTCGCCGCCGCCACCGCCATCACCGGCCACCTCGCCGCGCCGGCCGATCTCGACGCCGCCGACCTCGTCTCGTCCGACCTGAAGGGCTGAACAACAATGGACAAGTTCTCCAACCACGTCGGTGTGCCGGTGCCCCTGCGCCGCAGCAATGTCGACACCGACCAGATCATCCCGGCCGTCTACCTCAAGCGGATCACCCGCGACGGCTTCGAGGACGGGCTGTTCGCCGCCTGGCGCAACGACCCCGACTTCGTGCTCAACCAGGAGGCCTACCAGGGCGGGACGATCCTGGTGCCCGGCCCCGACTTCGGCACTGGTTCGTCGCGCGAGCACGCCGTCTGGGCGCTGCAGAACTACGGCTTCAAGGTGGTCATCGGCAGCCGGTTCGGCGACATCTTCCGCAACAACTCCGGCAAGGCCGGGCTGCTGATCGCCCGCGTCGAGCAGGACGTCGTGGAGCAGTTGTGGAACTGGATCGAGGCCAACCCGGGCTCGCAGATCGAGGTCTGCCTGCAGGACAAGCAGATCTCGCTGCCCGACGGCACCACCTTCGACTTCGAGATCGACGACTTCACCCGTCACCGTCTGCTCGAGGGGCTCGACGACATCTCGATGACCCTGCAGCACGAAGACAAGATCTCCGCCTACGAGGCCACTCGTCCGTCGTTCAAGCCGGCCACCATTCCGGCGCGCACGGCCGACTGAGCCGAGCGCGGGTCCTCACCCGATCGACACCCGCACGACCTCGCCGTCGACCAGTTCGACGGTCACCCGCTGACCCGGCTGCAACCTTCGCAGCCGGGTCGCGGCCGTCCTGGGCAGATCGAGTTCGCTACCGTCGTCGGTGAGGGCGCGCCAGCCGGTGGGGGAGTCGCCGGTGGGGGAGTTGCCGGTCACGGTTGCTGCCACGCGGGTGGGGAGGGGCTCGTTCACGCCAGCGATCGTAGGCGCTAGTTTGGGCGCCATGACGCAGCATCCGCTCCCGCCACGCGAGTCGAACCATCGGCTGAAGCTCACCCTGCGCCAGGCCAACCGCGAACCCGGCGGCACCGTCTACACCAACCTGGCCAGGTTTGCCCATGCTGGCATGAGCCTGTTGGTGCGGCGTGACTGGCGCGGCAGCGGGCGGCTTCCGCAAACCGGTGGGGTGCTCGTGGTGTCGAACCACCTCAGCTACTTCGACGCCGTCGCCCTCGGTGAGTTCGTCATCTGGTCGGGACGATGGCCCCGCTACCTGGGCAAGGTGCAGTTGTGGAAGACACCCGTCATCGGCTGGCTGGCCCGCGCCTGCGAGCAGATCCCCGTCGACCGGGGCGCCGCCACGGCCGCCCAGGCGCTGGTCGCCGCCGAACAGGCCCTCGATCGGGGGCGGTGTGTGGCCATGTACCCCGAGGGAACGCTCACCCGTGACCCCGACACCTGGCCGATGACGGCGCGCACGGGGGCCGCTCGGCTCGCCCTCACCACCGACCACCCGGTCGTGCCGATCGGGCAGTGGGGGGCCAACCACGTCATCGGCGGCACCTCCATGGGGCTGCCCCGGTTCTTCCCGCGCAAACTGATCCAGGTGAGCTGCGGCGAACCCGTCGACCTCGACGACCTGCGGCCGCTGATGGGCACCGACCGCGAGCGCGAGGCCGTGCAGTGCGCCTCGGCGCGCATCATGGACGCCCTCACCGCCCTGGTGGCCGACCTGCGCGGCGAGGAGGCGCCGGCCGGGCGGTGGGATGCTCGCGTCGGCCAACGCGTGCCCCAGTCGCCCCAGGTCGAGGGCCCCGGGGCAGCCGCGGGGCACTAGGGTGGACGAGGCCGTGCCCCCGCGGCCCGTGTGAGCAGAGGATCAAGCATGAGCAGTCGCACCCGTGTCGCCCTGGTCTTCGGAGGTGCCTCGTCGGAGCACGGGGTCTCGTGCCTGACCGCCGCCGGAGTGCTCGCCGCCCTCGACCACGACCGCTACGAGGTGGTCTGCGTCGGCATCGCCCCGTCGGGGCGTTGGACGCTCGTCGACCCCGAGCGGGCCGCCGCCATGCAGACCGTTGACGGACGACTGCCGTCGGTCTCCCCGGCCGGGCCCGAGGTCGTGCTCGTCTCGACGGGCCGCGGACCGGGGCTGGCCGTGCGCGACGGCTCCACCCTCGACGAACCGCGACCCATCGACGTCGCCTTCGCGCTGCTGCACGGCCCCTTCGGCGAAGACGGCACCATTCAGGGGCTGTTCGAGATGCACGGGGTGCGCTACGTGGGCGCGGGCGTGGCCGCCAGCGCCAACGGTATGGACAAGCACCTGATGAAGGCCTGTTTCGCCGCCGCCGGGCTGCCGCAGGGGCCCTACGAGGTGATCACCCCCAGCCAGTGGGTGCTCGACCGCGAGGCGGCACTCGCCCGCCTCGAGCGGCTGCAGCTGCCCCTGTTCGTGAAGCCGGCGCGCGCCGGTTCGTCCATCGGGATCACGAAGGTGGACGACCGGGCCGCCCTCGCCGACGCCATCGAGGCGGCTCGGGCCCACGACCCGAAGGTGGTCATCGAGCAGGGGATCGTCGGCCGGGAGGTGGAGTGTGCCGTGCTGTCGTCGCGTGAGGGCGGCGTGCCTCGCACCTCACTGGTGGGCGAGATTCGCATGGTCGACGGTTCGGGCTTCTACGACTTCGACGCCAAATACCTGCCCGGCGAACAGGTGGCCCTCGACATTCCGGCCACCATCGACGAGGGCCTGCAGCGGCGGGTGCAGGAACTGGCCGTGCACACCTTCGAGGCGATCGGAGCCGAGGGTCTCGGCCGCGTCGACACCTTCGTGCTCGACAGCGGTGAGGTGCTGGTCAACGAGATCAACACCATGCCCGGGTTCACCCAGTACTCCATGTACCCGCAGCTGTGGGAGAAGTCGGGGCTGCCCTACGGTGACCTGATCGACGAGCTGATCCAGTTGGCGTTGGCTCGCCCGCTCGGGCTGCGCTGACGCCCAAGAACACTGTCGGTCAGGAACGCTGGCCCTCACGAACAGGGCGTCACCACGGGATCCTGGGAGACGGCGCCGCTGAGCTCGTTGAGCACATCGGCCTCGGGTGCGTGGGCCGAGGGCACCTCGACCTGCAGGAAGGCCGCTCGTCCGATCGTGGTGAACCGGTAGCCCGCCTCGGTCTTCTCGGCCCACCAACCCACCCCGTTGACCACGTCGCAGCGGCTGCTGGCCTCCAACCCCGCGGGGCGCTCGATCCCGCAGCGCAGCACCACCCGGTGCTCGCCGTCGCCCCAGTAGGCCACTCGTCCGGCTTGGTTGAGCAGCCCGGTGGCGCCACCCACCGTGGTGGGCAGCGCGGCGAAGACCTGCCTGCAGGCACTCAGCCCTGCGGCATCGGGGGTGTGATCGGTGGCCGCGGGCGGTTCGTTGGACGAACAGCCGGCCGCGGCCGCGAGCAGCACGCACGCCGCCCCCGCGAGGGCGCGTGACATCAAATGTTGACCACGGGGCAGGTCACGGTGCGGGTGATGCCCGCGACCGCCTGCACCTGGGCCACCACGATCTGGCCGAGTTCGTCGACGGATTCCGCCTCGGCGCGCACGATCACGTCGTAGGGGCCGGTGACGTCCTCGGCCAACGTGATGCCCGCGATCTGGCGAATGGCTACGGCGACCTCGGCCGCCTTGCCCACGTTCGTCTGGACCAAGATGTAGGCGTTGACCATGGTTTCACTCCTGCCCGTCGCACTGGTGCGGTGTGCGGCTCACGGTAGCGTGAACGGCGTCCACAACAGGTGAGTTCGGGAGATGAGATGCAGACCATCGGCGAGGTTGGCGAGTTCGCCCTGATCGATCGCCTGACCCGTGACCTCGACCGGAGCGCCGCCGTGTCGGTCGGGCCCGGCGACGATGCCGCCGTCTTCCTGGTCAACGGCTCGGCCGTCTGCTCCACCGACCTGCTGATCGAGGGCGTGCACTTCCGCACCGACTGGTCGTCGGGGGCCGACGTCGGCCGCAAGGCCGTGGCCGTCAACGTGGCCGACCTCGAGGCGATGGGGGCCACCCCGGTGAGTCTGGTCGTCGCCCTCGGTGCGCCGGCCTCGACGCCCCTGACCTGGGCCAAGGAGTTCATGACCGGCCTGCGGCAGGAGGCCGCGGAGGCCGGCATCACCGTCGTCGGGGGCGACACCACGGCTGCCTCGGTGATCACCGTCTGCGTCACCGTGGTGGGCCAGACCGAGGGGCGGGCACCGGTGCTGCGCAGCGGCGCGGCCGCCGGTCAGGTGGTGGCCACCGTCGGACGACTGGGCTGGGCCGCCGCGGGCCTGGCCGTGCTGCGGCGAGGATTCAGGTCGCCGCGGGCGGCCGTCGAGGCCCAGCGCACTCCACAGGTGCCCTACGGGCAGGGTCGGCTCGCGGCCAGCGCCGGAGCCACGGCGATGTGCGACGTCTCCGACGGGCTGCTCGCCGACCTGGGGCACATCGCCACCGCCTCCGGCGTGGTGATCGATCTCGACACGGCGAGGCTGACCGTGGACGAGCCCCTGACCGTCGTCGCCCAGGCCACGGGGGCCGACCCCCTGTCGTTCGTGCTCACCGGGGGAGAGGACCATGCCCTGGTCGCCTGTTTCGAGCCCGGACTGGTGCCCGACGACTGGGAGGTCATCGGGCGGGTGCTCGAGGCCGCCGACGGGGCCGAGCCCCAGGTGTTGGTCGACGGCGATCCGTGGGAGGGGCCCGGCGGATTCAGTCATTTCGGCTGATCCGGCATGGGTTCGCCCGGCGTGGCAGCCCCCTTTCGTTCGAGCCGCGTGCGTTAGCATTCGAACATGGCGACCCGCGCGTCTTCCCCACCGCGGTCGTCGGGCAAGTCCACGTCGAAGTCCTCGGCGCGGCCCTCGTCCGGCACCCGGTCGTCCGGAAGTTCCTCCAAGTCCACCGCCCGTTCCGGCAGCCCCCGTTCCGGGAGCCCCCGATCGGGCAGCAGCCGCTCGACCACGTCGAGGGGCCGCTCGTCGGCACCCTCGCAGGGTTCGTTGGGCCGCGGACTGTCGTCGCTGTGGCGAGGCAGTGCCAGTCTGGTCGGGAACGGCGCCCGCAAGGTGGGTGACACCGCTCTCGAGGTCGATCCGGAACTGCGCCGCGACGGTGCCGGCCTGTTCCTGCTCGGATCGGCGATCGTGGTCGCCGCCGTCTTCTGGTTCGGTCTGCCCGACCCGGTGGGCCACTGGCTCGAGGTCGGCATCTCCACGGTGTTCGGTGCCATCAGCTACGCCCTGCCGCTGTTCTGCCTGGGCATGGCGTGGCGCACGCTGAGGCACCCGCAGAAGAACGGACCCACCGGCCGTCAGGTGGTCGGCTGGAGCGTCTTCTTCCTCGGTGTGCTCGGCATCATCAACATCATGAAGGGCTCGCCTTCGCCGGCCGAGGCCCCGGCACTGCGGGCCGCCGGGGGAGCGCTGGGCTACATCTCGTCATCGATGCTCACGCAGTTGCTGACCGTGTGGGTGGCCGTGCCGCTGCTGGTGCTGCTCACCCTGTTCGGCGTGATCGTGATCATCGGCATGCCGCTGTGGGAGATCGCCGACCGGGTGCGTGAGCACCACGCCCGCGCCAAGGCCCACCAGGCCGAGCGCGCCGAGCGCCGCGCCGCCCAGGTCACCGAGGTCGACCGCGCCTATGACTCGCCGCTGATCTCCGACGGCCCCGAACCGGACGACCTGGACGGGCCCGACCACCTGGACGAGAACGCGACCCTGTCCCACGACAGCCTGGCCGGCGACGTCTACGACCACGACGCCGTCGAGTCGGTGCGCCGCCAGCCCGGTGACCGGCTGCCGCAGCAGCCCGCCGAGGTCGAGGGCGAGGCGGGCCGCACACAGATCGGCCTCCCGCCCGAGCCCAAGCTGGAGGCCCCGCCGCACACCCCGGCCCCCGCCCGGGTCGAGCAGCTGGTGCTCTCGGGCGACGTGCAGTACGTGCTGCCGGAATCGTCCGTGCTGAAGGCGGGCACCGCCCCCAAGGCGAAGACGCCCGCGAGCGACGCCATCGTGGCGCGCCTGACCGAGGTGCTCACCCAGTTCGACATCGACGCGACCGTCACCGGTTACACGCGTGGTCCGACGGTCACCCGCTATGAGGTCGAGCTCGGCCAGGCGGTGAAGGTCGAGAAGGTGACCGCGCTGTCGAAGAACATCGCCTACGCGGTGGCCTCGCCCGAGGTGCGCATCCTGTCGCCGATCCCCGGCAAGTCGGCCATCGGCATCGAGATCCCCAATGTCGACAAGGAGATCGTCTCGCTGGGCGACGTGCTGCGCTCGGCGAGGGCCACCAACGACCACCACCCGATGACCGTGGGTCTGGGCAAGGACGTCGAGGGTGGCTTCGTGGTCGCGAACATGGCCAAGATGCCGCACCTGCTGGTGGCCGGCGCCACCGGTTCGGGCAAGTCGTCGTTCATCAACTCCCTGATCACCTCGATCATGATGCGCGCCACCCCCGACGAGGTGCGGCTGCTGCTGGTCGACCCCAAGCGCGTGGAACTGACCGCCTACGAGGGCATTCCGCACCTGGTCACACCGATCATCACCAACGCGAAGAAGGCCGCCGACGCGCTGCAGTGGGTGGTGCGCGAGATGGATCTGCGCTACGACGACCTGGCCGCCTTCGGCTTCCGCCACGTCGACGACTTCAACGCCGCCGTCAAGGCCGGCACGGTGAAGGTGCCCGAGGGATCGGAGCGGGTGCTCGCGCCCTACCCCTACCTGCTGGTAGTGGTCGACGAGCTCGCCGACCTGATGATGGTCGCCCCTCGCGACGTCGAGGACTCGATCGTGCGCATCACCCAGTTGGCCCGCGCGGCCGGCATCCACCTGGTGCTGGCGACCCAGCGGCCCTCGACCGACGTGGTCACCGGGCTGATCAAGGCCAACGTGCCCTCGCGTCTGGCCTTCGCCACGTCGTCGATGACCGATTCCCGCGTCATTCTCGACCAGCCCGGCGCCGAGAAGCTGGTCGGTCAGGGTGACGGCCTGTTCCTGCCGATGGGCGCCGGCAAGCCGGTGCGTGTGCAGGGTGCCTGGGTGGGGGAGCGCGAGGTGCGCACCGTCGTCGACTCGATCAAGACGCAACTGCAGCCGCAGTACCGCGACGACGTGGTGGCCCCCGCCGGCGGCTCGCAGAAGGTGGCCGAAGACATCGGGGACGACCTCGAGCTGGTCATCGACGCCGCCAAACTGGTGGTCGAACTGCAGTTGGGTTCGACCTCGATGCTGCAGCGCAAGTTGCGCGTCGGGTTCGCCAAGGCGGGCCGGCTGATGGACATTCTCGAGACCCGCGGGGTGGTCGGCCCCTCGGAGGGATCGAAGCCGCGCGAGGTGCTGGTGAAGCCCGACGAACTCGACCAGGTGGTGGACAACCTCTCGTTGGGTTGATGACTGCGACCCCCACGGGGGCCTATCGTCGGGTCATGCACGACGATGACGTCGACGACCACGAGGATTTTGCCTCGTCACACGGGGCTCAGCTGCAGGAGTTCGCCCTGCAGCTGAGCGGTGACGCGTCGCTGGCCACCGAGCTGGTCGACGGCGCCTTCGCCGACGTGTGGGCCGATCGCCACCGCCTCTCCAGTCCCGAATGGCCAGCCTTCGCCCGCGAGCGGGTGGCGCGGCGCTGGGCGGCGAGGCAGGCCTGGCCCGTCATGGTCGCCGAGCCCATTTCCCCCGACGAGCGTGCGGACGACCTGAGGCGCCAGGGGCACGCCCTGGCCACCCGCCGCGGCGTGGTGGCAGCGGCTGCGGTCGGGTCCGCGGCCCTGCTGGGCACCGTCTGGCAGACCGTGCGACTCGCCGGCGCCGGGCACCGGGTGCGGATCGATGACGTCACCGTCGAGGTCGACACCCCGCTGATCGACGGCCAGCGGGTGGTGCAGGTCAAGCACGACGGCGATCTGATGGCCGAGTTCCGGAGCACCCGGGATCGTCCGTTGTTGGCGCTCACCCCGTTGCCCGACGGACGTGACCTGGTGGTGGCGTGGCTTCGCCCCGAGGTGATGGCCGTCGACGTGGCCGATGCCGGCCCCGACCCGATCAGTCGGACGACCCTCGTGCCCCTCGCCGAGGGCACGGTCGCCCTGGCTGTCGGACGATCGCTGGGCCGACTGCCGCTGCTCACCTACCTCACGCCGGCCGGCTACCGCACGGAACCGCCCAGCGTGCCCCAGGCGGTGGTCGGCTGGGGCCGCTTCGGGGTCACCGGTTACTTCGTGCCGCGCCAGGGCGTGTTCGTGCTCGAATCCCCCCACCGCGAGGTGTTGGTCGGTCGCAACGAGAACCAGGCCACCGTCTTCCTCACCGACCTGGGCGACGGCGCCCAGCTCGTGGTGGTGCAGAGCTGGAGTCTGGTCTCGGCCAACCTGCAGCGGAACGGGCGCACCGTCGAGACCCTCGACCAGGTGTTCCAGAACGGAGCCCTCGTCTGCGGAGTGCTCGAGCCACCCGTCAGCGCCGACCATCCCCTCGACATCACCGTGGTCGGGGTCGACGGACTGGTCACGATCAGGGTCGAGGGCTGAGCCATGGTCGCCTGGCATCGTCCCCTCACCGCCGAGCAGTTCGCCGGCTTCGTGGCCACGCACCGCTCGAGCGTCACCGCCGCGGCGGCGAGCCTGCTGGGCACCGACGAGAACGACCGCGCCGCGTCGGCCGCCGCTGATCGGGCCTTCGCCGAGGTCTGGGCCCGTCGCTGGGCAGTCTGGCGCGACCCGGTGCACACCCTGCGCACCGCCCTGGTGCGCCGCACCCGACCCGCCCGGCTGGCCGAGCCGCCCCTGCACGACCCTCCGAACGTGTTGGCGCTGCGGGCGAGGGCAGAGTCGGCGCGCGGGCTGAGCTCGTCCGCCGCGGCGGTCAACCGGCGCGCCCTGGTCGTCGGTGGGGTGGGCGCCGCCACCGCCGCTGGTGCGGCCACCCTCGCGGTGGCCGTGGGCCGGTCGGTGCACACGACCAGCACCACCATCGTGGGCGGCAGTCGCGTCAACCTGACCGTCGAACTCGTCGGACGAGGGCAGCGACGCTCCGCCCGGGTGTACACCTCCGACCCGCAATGGGCGGCGACCCTGCCTGCTCTGGTGGGCAGCTTCATGGTCGACTCGGCCCACGCCACCAGCGTGCTGCTGCCCTCGCCGGGGCTGGCCGCCGACGCCACCCTGCAGACCCTGGTGCTGCACCAGCCCGGCCTGGTGTTCGCCGACGTCGTCGACACCACGGTGGTGCCGCTGGCCACGAGCCGCGACGAACCGATGGCCGCCGGGTTGTTCGCATTGTCGGCCTACGGTGCGTCCGGGCTGGTCTGGGGCGATGCCACCGGACGGGTGATCGGCGACCGCGCCGTCGTGCAGGCCCCCTTCCCGGGAGACTCCTCCCGGGTCTGCTACGTCGCCAACGGCCACCTGGTCGTCCGACACCTGGCGCGGGGCCTGTCGCAGCCTCGGCTCGTGTCGCGGGCCCTATGGGTCGACCTGCCCTCGGTGTCGGGGGCACCCGCGGTCTCGGCGCTGGCGGTCTCGCTGCCCGATTCCACCGGTCTGGTGGTGGCCATGACCGATGAGGCCGGCGACCTCTCCTGGGACCTGCCGAGTCTGGCGGCGTCCTCGTCGGCCGTCGGCACGGCGCGATTCTGGCATGTCGCCCAGCTTCCCCAGAGTCGCGGACGAGAGACGGCCGAGCAGCGCATCACCCTGCGCACCGCCACCGACGTGGTGCAGTACCGCGTGAACTTCTGAGGGGTCGGGCCGTGGTCACCAGCGAGCGGGCCGAGGATCACGAGGACTTCGTGACCACCCACGGCGACGCCCTGCGGTCGCTGGCGCTGGCCCTGTGCGGTGACGCCCACACCGCCGACCAACTCGTCGACGCCACCCTCGGCGATCTGTGGCGCCAGCGCGATCGCGTGCTGGGCACCGAGCGGGCCGGCTGGGCGAGGGACCGGTTGGCGCACCGCTGGGCCGACCTCGGGGTCTGGGGGCCCGCCGGTGAGCGCGAGCTCGACACGATGGAGCAACAGTTCGTCACCAGGGCCATCATCGAGAGCGGCGACGAGCGATTCCGCCGCCGGGCCCTGATCGGCGGAACCGCTGTCGCGGTGGGGGCGGCCGCCACCGCCCTGTGGCGCCACGGTGCCGACGGGGGAATGCCGGTCGTGGTCGACCGACTGCCCCTGCGCTTGCGCCAGACCAGCGACGAGCGAGGGGAGCGCTGGTTGCAGGTCTGGTTCCCCGAACGTCGGCAGCAGGAACGCCTGCTCACCGAACTCGCCACCCCCCTCGAGACCCCCACCACCGTGGTGGTGCCGCTGGTCGGCGGCCTCTTCCAGCTGTTCGACGGAGCCAGACTGGTGGTCACCTGGGCCAAGGGTGCCTGGCAACGACTCGACGTGCTCGACGGCGACAGCTACGGCGTGCACCCGGCCACCCTGCGCCGGCTGGCCCTCGGCCTCGACGAGGTGACCGTCGGATTCGCGGTGTACGACGGCGGTGACCAGCCGCCCCTGGTGGTCCGCCACGACGGCCGCAGCTTCCGCGCCGACCAGACCCAGGTCATCACCGGCTTCGTCGACACCCCGGAGGGGGGAGTTGCCGGGTACGTGGTTGGGCCCACCGGGTCGATCGTCCTGGTGAGCCCCGTGGCACGCCAGGTGGACCCCACCGGTCTGGGTGGCCTGGGCGTGCAGCGGGCCGACCTCGGCGACGGTCGGGAGTTCCTGGCCGTGCCGACCTTGGGGCGACAGCACCTCAGCGTGGTGCGCCGCGGGGTCGACCTGGGCGGTGCCGTGGTGGCCGGCGGCGGTGAACGTCTGCTCGTGGTGTGTCGTCCGCTGATCAGCCCCGCGCACCCGGTGGAGGTGCGCTGGATCGACCCCGACGGGGTTCCCCGCTCGCAGGAGATCACGTGAACCGGGTCGAGTTCGAGCGCTGGGTCAGCGCCACCCGGCCGTCGGCCGAGGCGGCGGTCGCGGCGCTGCTGGGCCTCCCACAGGACGACCTGCGGGTGCAGGCGATCACCGACGAGGCCTTCGCCAGGATCTGGGCGTGCCGTTGGCGGCTGGGTGACGACGCCGACCCGGCGCTGCGGAGGATGGTGGTGCGGTTGTGCCGGCCCGGGGAGGTCACGCTCGAGGCGGCGGATCGTCCGAGCAACACGGCCCAGTGGCGGGAACGGGCCACGCGATCCCGCAGCCCGATCCCGGCCGCGCCCGGCCAGGTGAAACGGCGCACGGTCATCGCCGCCGCGGCCGCCGTGCCGGTGGCCGCAGGCGCCGCCGCGGGCCTGTGGCGGTGGACGACTCGACAACCGCCCCCGCAGCGCCCCTCCGCGATCCGGGGGGACGCGTTCACCGTGCAGTTGACCCTCGATCGCGGGACCGGTGTCACCCGGGTGGCGCGACCTGCGACCTCGGGGGGAGTGGTCACCCCCCTGGCCGCATTGCCACAGGTGCCCCGCGAGTCCCTGCACGCGGCGACCGTCGTGCTGCCCCCCGTGCCGCGGGCCGGAGCGGGGGCATCGTCCCGGCGGAGTCGGAGCCTGCTGCTGGTGCACCACCCCGAACTCGTCTGGGCCGACCTGCACGGTGACGGCGTCGAACCGTTCACCCTCGACCAGACGCAGACCTACGCAGCCGCCGAGCCGGGTGTACTGGGCGGGGGATCGTCCAGCGTCGTGTGGGGTGACCTGGCTGGGCGTGTGCACGGGCCGTCCGACGTGCTGGGGGCGCCGTTCCCCGGCCGGAAGGACTGGCTGATCTACGTGCGCGGCGGCACGTCCGTGGTGCGGACGAGCCGGAGAGGGGTCGCGCAACCGGGCCAGAACTCCCATCTGCTGGTGTCGCTGCCGCTCGACGTCGACGCCGAGTTGCCGCTCATCGTGCACGAACTGCACCTGGCCGACGGCTCGGTGGTCGTGGGGGTCGTGTGGTCGGTGGTCCCGCAGGAGAACCGCGGTGAGGAACGGGTCGAATGGGATCTCGGGGACGTTCCGGTCAGCGCTCCCACCGAGGGTGGCGCACGGTTCTGGCACCTGCCCGGCGTCCGGGACACCTTCCCCGACCTGACCCTCGACGTCGACGGCACCCGACGGCGGTTCACCATCTATCGCTGAATGCGATACTGGAGGCATCATGACTGACCTCAAGAACGTGCATCTGGTCACCTTGGGCTGCGCCCGCAACGAGGTCGACTCCGAAGAACTGGCCGCCCGGCTCGAGGCCGGCGGGTTCCGACTCGTCGACGACGCCGCCGAGGCCGACACCGTGATGGTGAACACCTGCGGTTTCGTCGAGCAGGCCAAGAAGGATTCGATCGACACCCTGATGGAGGCCTCCGGCCTGAAGGGAGAGGGGCGGACGAAGGCCGTGGTGGCCGTCGGCTGCATGGCCGAGCGGTACGGCAAGGATCTGGCCGACTCGATGCCCGAGGCCGATGCCGTGCTGGGCTTCGATGACTACTCCGACATCGCTGGGCGCCTGCAGACCATCCTCGCGGGCGGTCACCACGAGGCCCACGTGCCTCGCGACCGGCGCACCCTGCTGCCACTGACCCCGGTGGCGCGGGCCGCCGCCGCCCCCGGGGTGGCGATCCCCGGCCACGGTGCTGGTACCCGGGCCGACCTACCCGACGGACTGGCGCCCGCCACCGGCCCGCGCACTCTCAGGAAGCGGCTGGGCAACTCGCCCTACGCCCCGCTGAAGATCGCCTCCGGGTGCGATCGCCGCTGCGCCTTTTGTGCGATCCCGCGCTTCCGCGGCTCCTACCTGTCGCGCACGTCGCCCGACATCGCCGAGGAGGCGCGCTGGCTGGTCGACCACGGGGTGCGCGAGGTCTTCCTGGTCAGCGAGAACTCCTCCTCCTACGGCAAGGATCTCGGCGACATCCGCGCCCTCGAGAAGCTACTGGTCGACCTCTCCGACGTCGACGGCCTGGAGTGGATTCGCGTCTCGTACCTGCAGCCGGCCGAGCTTCGTCCCTCACTGGTGCAGGCGATGGTCGCCACCGAGAAGGTCGTCCCGTACTTCGACCTGTCGTTCCAGCACGCCTCGGGGCCGGTGCTGCGCCGCATGCGCCGGTTCGGTGACGCCGAGAGCTTCCTCGGGCTCATCGACCAGGTGCGCTCTCTGGCGCCGCAGGCGGGCATCCGTTCCAACGTGATCGCCGGGTTCCCGGGTGAGACCGAGGCCGATGTCGACATTCTCAAGCAGTTCCTGATCGACGCCCGCCTCGACGTGGTCGGTGTCTTCGGCTACTCCGACGAAGACCAGACCGAGGCCATGGGCCTGTCGGACCACGTTGATCCCGACGAGGTCGAGGCCCGCGCCGCCGAGCTCTCCGACCTGGCCGCCGAACTGTGCGCCCAGCGTGCCGAGGATCGCATCGGTGAGGTGATGACCGTGCTCGTTGAGTCCGTCGAGGAGGGTGAGGTGATGGGTCGGGCCGAGCATCAGGGCCCGGAGGTCGACGGCACCACCACCATCGAGGGCTCGCACGCCTCGGTCGGTGACTTCGTGCTGGCCGCCGTCACCGGCTCCGATGGTGTCGACCTGATCGCCGAAGAGGTCGGACGATGACCGCGTCCCCAACCCCGGAGGTGGCCGGACAGCCCAGTCAGTGGAACGTTCCCAACGTGCTCACGGGGCTGCGGCTGGTGATGGTGCCGCTGTTCGCCTGGATGCTGTTGTCGCACCCGCACGACCTGGGCTGGCGGTGGGCCACCACGGGCGTGTTCGTGCTGGCCATTCTGACCGACTTCGCCGACGGCAAGATCGCCCGGAAGTACAACCTGGTCACGAACTTCGGCAAGCTGTGGGATCCTCTGGCCGACAAGGCGCTGACGGGCATGGCCTTCGTCGGGCTGAGCATTCTCGGTGAGCTGCCGTGGTGGGTGACCATCATCATCCTGGTGCGCGAGTGGGGCATCACCCTG
The DNA here is from genome assembly GCF_051192575.1 of Aestuariimicrobium soli. NCBI lineage: Bacteria > Bacillati > Actinomycetota > Actinomycetes > Propionibacteriales > Propionibacteriaceae > Aestuariimicrobium > Aestuariimicrobium soli. The sequence continues at coordinate 83,802 of NZ_JBPJSQ010000001.1, forward strand.
CTGCGCTTCGCCATCCTCAAGTACGGGGTGATGGCGGCCAACCGGGGAGGCAAGGCCAAGACGCTCGTGCAGTCGGTGGCACTGGGGCTGTACCTGCTGTGGCTGCCGCACCTGCCCGAGTGGGTGCAGTGGATTGCGTGGGTGCTGATGGGTCTGGCCTTCGTGTTGACCGTGGTGACGGGGCTGGACTACCTCAACGAGGCCCGCAAGCTGCGGGCCCGCTGGCTGGCCGAGCAGCGTTCGTGACCGACCCGGGGTCGGCGGCCGCGCTGATCGCGTCGCTGGCGGCGCGCGGGCTGACGCTGGCCACCTGTGAGTCGCTCACGGGCGGGCTGGTGAGCGCATCGCTCACCGGCGTGCCCGGGTCGTCCGCCGTGGTGGTGGGCGGACTGGTGACCTATGCCACCCGGCTCAAGACGCAGCTGGCGGGGGTCGATCCCAGCGTGATCGCGGCCGACGGCGTCGTCAGCCGGGCGGTGGCCGAGCAGATGGCCGCCGGGGTACGGACGAACCTGGGCGTCGACCTGGGGCTGGCGTGCACCGGGGTGGCCGGGCCCGGCCCGCAGGACGGGGTCGCCGCGGGCACCGTGTGGATCGCCGTGGCCAGCGCCTCGGGCGTGCGATCCGAGCGGTTGGTCGTGCCGGGGGACCGCGAGACGGTGCGGGCGACAACCGTGGCTGCCCTGATCGAGCTGACACAACGCTCGGTGACCGCGGATCCATGAAGTCACCAGCCTGAAGGTGTTGCCATGAAGGCGTGAGACTGGATTCTTGTTCGCTCTGCGCGGGAATGATCGGCCTCCGTCCCGCGTTGACACTGTTGTCAACCGCCGCCGTGGCGGGTCGACCGTGAACGAGAGGTGGCGCCATGAAGCCAATGTTGATGCGAGAGCTGATCGGCGAGACCCTGCGCGAACTTCGCTTTGGTCAGGGGCGCACGTTGCGTGACGTCTCGATGGATGCCCGGGTGAGCCTGGGCTACTTGTCGGAGGTCGAGCGCGGGCAGAAGGAGGCCTCGTCGGAACTGCTGGCCTCGATCGCCGCCGCCCTGAACGTGCCGCTGTCGCAGGTGCTGCGCACCGTCAGTCAGAAGTTGGTTGCGCTCGAGCAGCCGCAGCGCCCGGTGGTGGCACGGGCCGCCTGACCCCCCCGCCAGCCCCCCAGGTCAGGCCCGCCCGAGCGGGCCACGGGACGCGCCCCCGATCCGATGGGTCGGGGGCGTGTTGCGTCCGGCTCAGCCCTCGTTGCCGGCTGGCACGACCACGACCTCGACCCCGGCCTTGCGAATCTTGGCGAGCTCGTTGCGATCGGCGGACGAGTCGGTGACCAGCAGGTCGATCTCGCTGAGGTCGGCCAGCCGCGCCAGCGTGACGCGCCCGATCTTCGAACCGTCGGCGACACAGATGACCATCTGTGCGCGTTCGATCATGGAGTGATTGGTGGCGGCCTCGGTGTCGTCATGGGTGGTCAGGCCGCCGTCGACGCTGACCCCGTCCGAGCCCACGATCGCGGTGCCCACGTTGATCTGGCGGAAGGTGGCCTCGGCGAGCGAGCCCACCAGTTCGAGCGAGTTCGAGCGCAGCACCCCACCGGCGATCAGCACCCGTTGCTGGCCCACCTTGGCGGCCTCGAGGGCCAGGGAGACCGAGTTCGTGATCAGCGTGACGTCGCGGCGCGCGTGCAGGGCGCGCAGCACCTCGGTGGTGGTGGTGCCACCGGTCAGGGCAATGGCGTGCTTTCCGGCGGGCAACTGCTCGACGACGGCACGGGCGATCGCCTGCTTGGCGCGGCGATTGCGTCCGTCACGCAGCTGCACCGGCAATTCCGCCCCCTGCTTCACGCGGCGGGCCCCGCCATGGGTGCGCACGAGCAGACCCTGCTCGGCAAGACTGGCGACGTCGCGGCGGATCGTGGCGGCCGAGGCCCCCAACATGGCGGCCAGGTCGCTGAGCTGCACCTCGCCCTTCTCGGCGACGGTGGCCAGCAGGGCGACCATGCGATCCGACCGTCGCCCTCCGGCCTGGTCCTCGGCGGACGTGCTCATTCGCGGAACTCCGATCAACTCAACTGTGAGCGTTTCACTGCAAACAGCCTAGCGATCGCTCAGCCGCTCACGCGCGTTCGCTCTCCTGGTGGACACCGGTGCGTGGGCGGAATCCCTGCGGAGTCATCACGAAGCCGGCCGCCTCCAGCAGGTCGCGCCACCGGCCTGCACCCCACGACGCGGTGAGCGCGGACTCCCCGTTGATCGTCTCGATCGTCATCGGCGAGATCGACTGTCGCAGCACGGCGTCGGTGAGGGTCTGCAGGCCCGCCCGCAGCCGCTCGGCGTCGGCCGAGAACGCGAGCACCGTGCGCACGCCGCGCTCGAGGTAGAGCAGTGGCGCGGCGTCGTCGAGCACCACCAGGGCGCCAGCCTTGCGGCTGGGGCGATGGGCGGGCGAGTCGGGCCAGGGGAGGGCCGCACCGTACGGGTTGGCGGGATCGCAGGCAGCGAGCAGCCTCACGCCGGCGGCCGGCCGCTCCTCGCGGACCCGGTCGACGGCACCCGGAAGGGCGAACTGGCTGGCGCCGAGCCCTTCGACGAAGTAGCCGCGGCGCACCCCGCCCTGGTCCTCCATGGCCGCCAGCACCCGGTAGGCGGCGCCGAACGAGCCGAACAGGGGTTCGGTCTGCACACACCCGCGGGTGATGACGCCGTATCGGTTGAGCAGCACGGAGGCCGCCAGCAGGTCGCGCTCGCCGGCGCTGGCGGCACTCGAGGTCACGATCGACCACCGGCCAGGGGTGCCGCTGAGACGAGGCGTGCGCAGGGGGCGGGCGATCGTCCGTCGGCGGGGCGCCGCCCGGCGAGGGGTCTTGAGGGCACCGCGGCTCACGTGTTCGCGCACCGCCGAGAAGCTGGACGAGGTCAGCCACCCGCCCCAGACGAGCTCCCAGAGCCCATCGGTGCCCTCGGCGCTCTCGAGTTTCTGCCCCTCGACGGCCGCCATCAGCTCGGCGACCGTCCAGGCGCCACCGCCGCGGGCGGCCGCCAGCATGCCCTCGGTGAGAGCGGACGAGGGCTCCGTCCCGGCGTCGGGCAGCGCCAGATCTGCCGGCCACAGCTGCACCCAGCCGTCCCGCGTGCCGATGGCCCCACGGCCGTTCCAGACGACGTCGCCGCGGGCGAGCAGGTCGTCCAACATGGAAGGCCGGTAGTCGCTCACCCGCGCCGGCAGTACCAGCGATTCCAGCATCGAGGCCGGGATCGGGTGACCGGCGAGGGACTCCACCGCGGCCAGCACCGCCTCGGTGCCCTCGGTGGGGTGGGTCGTCTCCTGCCAGTCGGCCAGGAAGCTGGCGTACTGGCGGTGCTCGACGGGTTCCACGCCGCTGCGCAGCAGCGCCAGCGACCGCCGGCGGACCCGCCTGATCATCGAGCGGTGCCACCAGCGGTGGTCGAGGATCTCGAGTTCGCCGTCGCCGATGCGGAGGCGCTCGAGCACGCGCTCGGCGGTGCCGTGCGGCAGGGCCAGGCGTTCGTCCAGTGTGGCAGCCGTCGTGCCGGCGTGGGTGCGCACCCATCGACCCAGCAGTCGTGCCAGGGCCTCCTCGGAGGTGACCGGTGCCGGCGACGCCCACCCGGGTGGCACGGGCACTCCCAGACCGTCGCGCAGCAGCGCCAGATCGTCCGCGGTGGCGAGCAGGTCACGGCCGGCGACGCGCAGGCTGACGAGGCGCCGGTGGGCGAGCAGATCGGCCAACCACCCGGGCGAGTCACCGTCGGCGCGGGCGTGGGCCTCGTCCTCGGTGAGGGGGCCGAGGGTGCGGATCACGTCCCACCACGACTCCGCGGTCTCGGCGCGGTGGTCGTCGGCCGTGCGCTGCACCTCGGCCTCGACCTGCGCGGCAGCGGTGGGATCGAGCAGATCGGCCACCTCGCCGGAGCGGCCCAGCAGTTCGGCCAGCAGGTTCTGGTCGATACCGGCCGCCGCCAGGGTGCGTTCCGCCAGCGGCTGGTCGGAGTCGTAGATGAACTCGCCCACGTAGGCGAACAGCAGGTTGCGCGCGTACGGGGAAGGCTGGTCGGTCTCGACCTCGACCACCCGGATGCGGCGCGCCGCCACCGCCGCGAGCTGGGCTCTCAGGCCCGGCAGGTCGAAGACATCTTCCAGGCACTCCCGCAGCGTCTCCAGCACGATCGGGAAATCGGGGAAGCGGCTGGCCACCTGCAGCAGCTGGGCCGAGCGCATGCGCTGCTGCCACAGGGGGGATCGTCGGTGGGGGTCGCGCCGGGGCAACAGCAGCGCGCGAGCCGCGCACTCGCGGAATCGCGACGCGAACAACGCGCTGCCGAAGATCTCGCCGGCCAGCACCTGGTCGAGGTCGTCGGGATCGAGGTCGAGCAGGTCGAGACCCGGCGGGGTGCGCTCCACGTCGGGAATCCGCACAATGATGCCGTCATTGGTGGCGGTGGCACGGGCCTCGACACCGAACCGCTCGCGAGCCCGGGACTCGATGACCATCGCCCACGGGGCGAGCACGGCGTTGCCCCAGGCGGCGTGCACGAGCACGCGCCAGTCGCCGAGTTCGTCGCGGCACCGCTCGACCACCACCGTGGATGCGCCGGGCACGACGCCCGTGGCCCGCTGCTGTTCGTCGAGGTGGGCGATCGCATTGTCGATCGCCCAGGTGTCGAGGCCACGGGCGGCGAGCTGAGCGGCCCGGTTCTCGGGTGCCGCCTGCAGCCGGTCGGTGAACTCACCCAGCGCCCGACCCAGCTCCAGCGGGCGGGAGTTGGCGTCGCCGTGCCAGAACGGCAGCCGACCCGGCTGCCCGGGTGCGGGTGTGACCAGCACCTGGTGTGGCGTGATCTCCTCGATCCGCCAGGTGCTCGTGCCGAGGGTGAACAGATCACCGACCCGTGACTCGTAGACCATCTCCTCGTCGAGTTCACCCACGCGTCGACCGGCGCCGTCGCCGGCCAGGAACACCCCGAACAATCCGCGGTCGGGAATCGTGCCCCCCGACGTCGTGACCAGCCGCTTGGCACCCGGACGAGCCGTCAGCAGGTCGGTGGCACGGTCCCAGACCAGCCGGGGCCGAAGTTCGGACCAGTCGTCGCTGGGATAGCGGCCCGTCAACATGTCGAGGGTGGCCTCGAAGGCCGACTCCGGCAGGTCACGGTAGGGATCGCTGCGGCGCACCAGTCGGGCGGCCTCAGCGGCGGGGACGGCCTGCTCGACGCACATGCTCACCAGCTGCTGCGCCAGCACGTCGAGCGGATTGGTGATCCTCGGGACCTCCTCGATCTGGCCCGACACCATCCGTTCGGCGATCACTCCCGCCTCGAGCAGGTCGCCGCGGTGGGTCGGCAGCACCACCCCGCGGGAGACGGCGCCGACCTGGTGCCCGGCTCGTCCGACGCGTTGCAACCCCGAGGCCACCGACGGGGGCGACGAGATCTGGATCACCTGGTCGACGGCGCCCATGTCGATGCCCAGTTCCAACGACGAGGTCGCCACCACGCACGCCAGCCGACCCGACTTGAGGTCGTCCTCGATCTGGGCCCGACGTTCCTTGCTCACCGAGCCGTGATGGGCGCGCGCGAGCGTCTGGCCGGCGTGGAACTCGCGTCCGGACCCCACTCCCGACTGGGCCATCACCTGCGCGGGCACCGACGGGGGAGTGGCCTCACTGCCGAGGCGCACGGCCCACTGTTCGTTGAGCCGAGCCGTGAGCCGCTCGGCAACCCGGCGAGAATTGACGAAGCACAGCGTCGAGCGGTGCGGCTCGACGAGGTCGAGCACCCGTTGTTCGATGAACGGCCAGATCGACTGGTTGGGCTCGCTGGCCCCGGTTTCCGGATCGGGGGGCAGCGCGAGCTCGGTCATGTCGGCGACCGGCACCTCGACGTGCAGGTCCCAGCGCTTCTGTGCGGCCGGCTGGACGAGGGTCACCGGTCGGTCGCCCCCCAGGAAGGCGGCCACCCGTTCGGGCGGTCGCACCGTCGCCGAGAGCCCGACCCGCTGGGCCCCTCCGCGGGAGTGGAGGTCATCGAGGCGTTCGAGGCTCAGGGCGAGATGGGCTCCGCGCTTCGTGCCGGCCAGCGCGTGGATCTCGTCGACGATCACCAGATCGAGGTCGGCCAGGGTCGCCGCATGTTGACCGGAGAGCATCAGGAACAGCGACTCGGGGGTGGTGATCAGAATGTCGGGCGGGCGCACGAGCTGACGGCGCCGTTCGCTGGGCGGGGTGTCACCGGTGCGCACCGCCACCGACACCCGCGGCACCGCGTCACCGCGCCGCTCGGCCGCCAACTGGATGCCGCGCAGCGGTGCGCTGAGGTTGCGTTCGACGTCGACGGCGAGCGCCTTCAGCGGGGAGACGTAGAGCACCCGCACGCCCGGTTCGCGCGTGGCCGACGACGGGGTGGCCATCAGTCGGTCGATGCTGTGCAGGAACGCGGCGAGCGTCTTGCCCGAGCCGGTCGGGGCGATCAACAGGCTGTGCCGGCCTGACGAAATGGCCTCCCACGCGCCGGCCTGCGCCGCGGTGGGGGCGGTGAAGGCATCGGTGAACCACTCCCGGGTCGCGGGCGAGAACGGCGCGAGGGCCGGGTGGGTGGTCATGGTCAGCATCGTTGCAGACCGGTCGGACATTTCCAGCAGCTCTCGTCGGCGCTAGGGTTGCGGCCATGCGCGAGACCGAGTTGAGGGCACGGATGGCCCAACACCTCGGGGCGACCTATGCCCTGCACTGGGCCGAGAACCAGTCGATGTCGTCCTTGGGCGGACGAACGGTCGAGGAGGCCCTCGCCGCCGGTGTCGACTGCAAGACCGTCTGGCGGGCCGTGTGGGCCGAACTCGAACTGCCGCTCGTGCACCGCTGAGCCCGACCCGGGAGTCGTGGCTCGATCTGGCCCGAGGGCTCGCCGTGGTCAGCATGGTGATCGCCCACACCGCACCCGTCGGTGGTGTCTTCAACGTGACCGAGTTCCTGACGATGCCGTGGTTCGCCCTGCTGATGGGCTGTGGTCTGGCTCTCGCGTGGCAGCGGACGAAGGCCCGCGACCCGGGCACGCCGTGGTGGTGGTTCGGCGTCACGGGCACGCTGCGGGGTCTGGTGCTGATCGCGCTGGGTGAACTGCTGGATCCGGTCTACGACCAAGTGTTGGTGGTGCTGCAGTACCTGGTGTGTGCCCAGATCGCGGCGGTGTGGTTGACACCGTTGCTGGGTTCGCGGCCGCGACTGGGCTGGGCGCTCACGGTGGCGGTGTGGCTGGGCGGCGCTCCCGTGGTGCAGGCGGCCATCGCGCTGCAGACGACCATCAGGACCGGGTGGCGGGGAACGCTGCTGCAATGGCTGGCTGCTGGGCCCGACTATCGAGCAATCACCATGTTGGTGTGGATGCTGGGTGGGATCAGCATGATGGCCGGGCGGGCCGCGCCCCGCGCGGAAGGGTCGGCACGCTCGCTGCGGTGGGCCGTGGCCCTGACCGGCGTGACGGCGGTCTGGCAACTGGTCGGCAAGCTGGCCTTCCCCGACACCTTCCTGCCCTATTCGGGAACCCTGTTCGAGACGGGGCACAACCTCGTGCTCGCGCTGGCAGCGAGCCTGTGGTGCCGGTGGTTGGCCGAACGGTTCCCGGCCGTGGTCGACCGCGCCGCTGCCGTGTCGGCCCTGGGTCGGCTGGCCCTCACCGGGTATGTCGCGCAGCTGCTGGTGCTCGAGGAGGTGCAGCGGCTGGTGCTGCACGGCGCCCGCGACGACCACTGGTGGGTGCTGGGGGTGACCGTCGCGGTGCTGTTGGGTGGCGCGTGGGCATGGGAGCGGCTGGGGTGGCCACGCCCGGTCGAGGCGGTCCCGCGGGCCATGGTCACCGGCGCCGACTGGCTGCGACACCGGTGGACGACACGCGCTGCGCGACACGCCCACCACGTGCCGTGATTCGTACGGGTGTTCGGTAAGCTCTCAGGTGTTGTCCACAACCGAGGGATCGGTCCAACAGTTGTCCACAGGCCATCTGGCTCGTTGGGATTTTGTCGGAGCCGATCCATACAGTCCCAGACGTAACGAACTTCCACACAGCAAGGCCGGTGAAGGCCGACCCAGGAAAGGAACGACCATGGCGGTTGCAGATCGCGCCAAGGCCCTCGAGGCGGCGCTTGCCCAGATCGAGAAGCAGCACGGCAAGGGGTCCGTGATGCGGTTGGGCGAAGAGACCCGGCAGCCGGTGGCTGTCATCCCGACGGGCTCGGTGGCGCTCGACGTGGCCCTGGGCATCGGCGGGCTGCCGCGCGGGCGCGTGGTCGAGATCTACGGTCCGGAATCGTCGGGCAAGACGACGGTGGCCCTGCACGCCATCGCCAATGCCCAGCGGGCCGGCGGCATCTGCGCCTTCATCGACGCGGAGCATGCCCTCGACCCCGAGTACGCCGCCAAGCTCGGCGTCGACACCGACGCCCTGCTGGTGAGCCAGCCCGACAACGGTGAGCAGGCGCTCGAGATCGCCGACATGCTGGTGCGTTCCGGCGCGCTGACGTTGATCGTCATCGACTCGGTGGCGGCCCTGACGCCGCGCGCCGAGATCGAGGGCGAGATGGGCGACAATCACGTCGGCCTGCAGGCGCGCCTGATGAGTCAGGCCCTGCGCAAGATGACCGGTGCGCTCAGCGGCGCCGGCACCACCGCCATCTTCATCAACCAGCTGCGCGAGAAGATCGGCGTCATGTTCGGGTCTCCCGAGACCACCACCGGTGGCAAGGCGCTGAAGTTCTACGCCTCGGTGCGTCTCGACGTGCGCCGCATCGAAACCCTGAAGGACGGCACCGAGTCGGTCGGCAACCGCACGCGCGTGAAGGTGGTCAAGAACAAGGTGGCCCCGCCCTTCAAGCAGGCGGAGTTCGACATCCTCTACGGTCAGGGCATCTCCCGCGAGGGCTCGCTGATCGACATGGGTGTCGACGCCGGCATCATTCGCAAGGCCGGCGCCTGGTTCACCTACGAGACCGACCAGCTGGGTCAGGGCAAGGAGAACGCCCGCTCGTTCCTCAAGGCCAATCCCGAGGTGGCCGCCGAGATCGAGAACAAGATCAAGCAGAAGCTGGGGTTGGGCGAGCCCGACGAGGTGCCCGAGGGTGTCGACCCGGTCACCGGTGAGGTGGCGTTCTGAGCCCGCAGGGGCCCGACGCCGATCCGCGCGAAGTGGCCAGGGAGATCGCCCTGCGACGCCTGGCCCTTCGCGCACACAGCCGGCACGAGTTGGCCGAGGCGATGCGGGCCAAGCTGGTGCCAGACGAGGTCATCGACGAGGTGCTCGACAGGTTCACCGAAGTGCAACTCATCGACGACCAGGCCTTCGCCCTGGCGTGGAGTGAGTCCCGCCACCGCTATCGCAACCTGTCCCGCACCGTCATCCGCCGGGAACTGCGCGGCAAGGGAGTCTCGGACGAGGTCACCCGCGCCGCGCTGGAACAGATCTCCGACGCCGACGAACTCGAGGCGGCCAGACAGGTGGCCGAGAAGAAGGCTCGTACCCTGCGCCGCCTCGACCCCGTGGTGGCCCGGCGACGGCTGCAGGGGGCGCTGGCGAGGCGGGGGTACTCCACGTCAGTGGTGATCCAGGTGGCCCGTGAGGTGCTGGCCGTCGACTCCGACGACGTCGACGATGCGTGAGCAATTTGTGAAACAACGTTCCACGTTGACCCCTGAATCGGTTTAGGCTGCTGGGATCGTGCCCGTCCGGGCGCGTTCACGATCAATGGAGATCCCATGCTGTCCAGACGTTCAGTCCTGTCCACTGCCGCCGTGTCCGCCGGCGGGCTCCTGCTCGCGATGACCACTCCCGCGTCCGCGTCACCGGCCCCGGCCGGTGCCAGCCCACGGCGACACCCCGACCCGACCACCCCCGACCTCGTCATCGCCCAGGCCGCCGCCGGGCGTCGCTACCACTTCCCGGGAGCCACCAAGCTCAGCGACGGCACCATCCTGGTCGTGGCGCGCGACGGCGTGTCCCACTCCGATCCCACCGGGCGCCTGCATCTGGTGCGCTCGACCGACAACGCGGCCACCTGGTCGGAGCCGGTCACGATCTGGGATTCGCTGGGTGACGACCGCGACCCCAAGATCAGCGTGACCGCGAGCGGCCGCGTGTTCGTGCAGTGGTTCACCTCGTCGGTGGCCGGCAGTCCGCCCGGGGTGGTGTCGGGCGTCTTCGTGATGTCCAGCGACGACGGTGGACTCACCTGGAGCACTCCCACCATCGTCGGCACCAGCATGGAGTGGATCGCCGAGCACGGCCGAGTGACCGAGATGCCCGACGGCACCCTGCTCTCGCCGGTGTACGGGCCCGGCGGCCGATCGGCGATCGTCCGCAGCACCGACGGTGGCCTGACCTTCCCGGCCGAGAACGAGTACATCTTCGACACCGGTGGCGTGGGCACCAACGAGGTGACCCTCACCGTGCTCCCCGACGGTCAGGTGACGGCCTGGCTGAGGCCCAACGCCCAGGGTGCCCCGTCGTTGCTGCTGCGGTCGTTCGACTCGGGGTACAGCTGGAGCTCGCCCGAGTTCAGTGACCTGCGGCAGTCGTCCGCCGAGACCCTGGTGCTCCGTAGCGGGCGGGTGCTGGCGGCTTACGGCGACGTCAGCTACCGCTTCGGATTGCGCAGGCTGACCTCGGCTGCGCTGATCAGTCAGCCGGGGCGACCGTGGAACCCCGGGGTCACCATCCCGGTGTGGGACGCGTTCGTCGACGACCAGGCCAACCCGGCCCTCGTCGAGCTCGATGCCGACACGGTGCTGGTGGTCGGGTTCGCCTACAGCCCTCGCCAGATCGTGGGCACGAGGGTGTCTCTGCGCGACTTCGAGCAGGCGCCGACCGATGCCTCCCAACTGATCGGGCGCATCGACCTGGCGGCCATGGTTCGGGCCGGAACGGCCACCGTGACCACTGACCTCACCTCGACCACCACGTCTCCCTCCACGACGGGTCCGATGGGCGCGATCGACGGACGACTGGGCCTGGCGACCACCGCCCTGGGCAGTACCACGCAACTCACCTCCGGCACCTACCTGCTGGAGTTCTCCGTACCGGTGCGAGCCCGGCAGGCGGGGGTGGCGCTTCGTCCGGGGGAGAACCAGGACGCCACCGTCGAGATCCGCCGGCTCGACGGCACTTGGCGACGGGTGGGCCACCTTGACCACGCGTGGCGGTACGGCGATGTCGACTGGTTCTCACTCGGGGGCTCCCAGCAGCTCACCGGCCTGCGGGTGACCACGACCACGAGCAGTGAGGTGCGTCCGCCGAACAGTGGGGCCCTACCCCGCCCGGTGGCCATCACCGAGATCACCCTGCGCTAGCGGGGATCCCCTCCACGGGAGGGCGGCCGGGCCAGGATCAGTGCGTCGATCCGGGCCCGGCCGTTCCCGCGGCGGGCACGGGCACGGCACCCGCAGCGACGGCACGGCCGGCACGACGGGTGCGCACCTTCGTCTCGACCCAACCCGCCAGTGAGGTCAGCGCGTAGTTGATGGCGATGTAGATCACGGCCGCCACGATCAGGGAGGCCAAGATGTTGGAGTTGTTCGAGGCGAACGTGGTCAGCGACCTCAGCAGGTCGGGGTAGGTGACGATGTAGCCCAGGGCGGTGTCCTTCAACACCACCACCAACTGGCTCAACAGCGACGGCAGCATCGCCGTGATGGCCTGCGGCAGCAGCACGCTCCACAGTGTCTGGTCGCGCGTCAGCCCGATGGCCCAGCCGGCCTCCCGCTGACCCTTGGGGAGCGAGTGCACGCCCGAACGGATGAGCTCGGCGATGACGGAGCCGTTGTAGAAGGTCAGGCCGAGCACCACCGAGGCAAAGGGCAGGGCGTCGCCGCTGAGGGCCCCCGACTGCAGGAACAGGAAGTAGAAGAAGAACATCATCACGAGCACGGGCACCGAGCGGAAGAACTCCACCAGCACGCCCGACACGAGCGAGATCACCTTGACGTGGCTCAGTCGTCCGACACCGAGCAGCACCCCGACGACACCGGCGGTGATCACCGAGAGCCCGGCCGCCTTGATGGTCTGCCACAGGCCCGGCAGCACGTAGTCACGCCAAGCGGAGACCTCGGTGAAGGGGCGCCACTTGTCGGCGACCAGAAGTTGCTTGCGCAGTGCCCAGATGAGGACGGCCGCGACCGCCAGGCAGAGCAGAGCTCCCACCAGACCGACGACGCGGCTGAGGGCACGACCCCGGGGCCCGGGGGCATCGAAGACGACGGTTGCCTGGCTGCTCATCGGGCCACCGCCAGTCGGCGGGAGAGCCGCGTGAACACCATGCCCGTGGGCAGTGTGAGCACCACGAAGCCGAAGGCGATGATCGCGAAGATCAGCACGATCAGGTCGGGGCGGAACTCGATCATGTTCTTCATCTGCGTCGACGCCTCGGTCACGGTGACGGTGGCCGCCACGGTGGTGTTCTTGGTGAGGGCGATCAGGGTGTTGCCCAACGGTGCGACCGCGCCGCGCATGGCCTGCGGCAGGATCACCTCGCGGATCGAGCCACCGAACGACAACCCCAGGGCGCGCGCCGCCTCGGCCTGACCCAGCGGCACCGTGTTGATGCCCGAACGGATCGCCTCCGCGACGAACGAGGCGTGGTACACCGACAACGCCACCACGGCCCAGGCGGTGTTGTTGGCCTCCGTGCTGGCGCCGCGGCCCAGCAGGGGCCAGTTCATCGACAGCAGGAAACCGAACACGCAGAAGAACAGAATCAGGGTGAGGGGAGTGTTCCGGATCACGGTCACGTAGGCGGTGCCGAAGAATCGCAGGGCGCTCACCGGGGAGACCCGCAGAATGGCCACCACGGTGCCGATGATCATGGCGCCGATGGCCGACAGCACGGTCAGCAGCAGGGTGACCCCGAAGGCCTGGAGCAGGTTGTATTCACGGAAGAGCGTCAGGACGTCGTCCACGGGGGCTCCTTGGGGGTGGTGGGAGATGGTGGTGGACGAGCCTGCGGGCCCCGGCCGGGGCACCGGCAGGCTCGTCCACCGAACCTGGTGTCAGCCGATCAGCTGCAGGCGTCGACCTTGGGCTCGGCCGGGGCCTTGAAGCCCGACGGGCCGACGGTCTTCTCGATGGCCTTGGCCCACTCGCCGGAGCTGACCATCTTCTCGATGGCGGTGTTGACCTTGCCGCACAGCTCGGTGTCGCCCTTCTTCAGGCCGACGCCGTAGCGCTCCTCCGAGAAGGGGGCACCGACGACCTTCAGCTTGCCCTTGTAGGCATCCTGGGCCGCGAAACCGGCCAGGATCACGTTGTCGGTGGTGACGGCGTCGATGGAGCCGTTGGCCAGGGCCTCCACACACTTGGAGTAGGTGTCGAACTGCTGCAGATCGACCCCGGGCACCTCCTTCTTCACCTTGTCGGCCGAGGTCGAACCGGTGACCGAGCACAGCTTCTTGCCGTCGAGGTCCTGCGGGCCCGCGATGGTGGCGTCGCTCTTGACCAGCAGATCCTGACCGGCCACGAAGTACGGTCCGGCGAACGAGACCTTCTCCTTGCGGGCGTCGGTGATCGAGTAGGTGGCGAAGATGAGCTTGACCTGACCGCCCTGGATCAGGTTCTCGCGCTGGGCCGAGGGAGCTTCCTTCCACTCGATGTTGCTCTCGTCGTAGCCGAGCTCCTTGGCGACGTACTTGGCGACCTCGACGTCAAAGCCCTGGTAGCCGTCGCCGACCTTCTGGCCGAGGCCGGGCTGGTCGAACTTGATGCCGATGGCGATCTTGTCGCCGGCGCCGGCATCGTTGCCGCAGGCAGCCAGGGACGCGGCGAGCAGCAGGGCCGCAGCTGCGGCGGCGATCTTGCGGGTGACCTTCATGGTTTCCTCCATTTGAGCTGACTTGTGGGGACGAGCTGACTTGTGGGGACGGGCTGACGGGTTGTGGTTGTGGGGTGGGACGGGGCGGATCCGGTCAGTGCAGGATCTTCGACAGGAAGTCCTTGGCGCGCTCGGACTTCGGTTGCGTGAAGAACGACTCGGGGTCGGCCTCCTCGACGATCTGGCCGTCGGCCATGAAGATCACCCGATCGGCGGCCTTGCGAGCGAAGCCCATCTCGTGGGTGACCACGATCATGGTCATGCCCTGCTTGGCCAGGCTGACCATCACGTCGAGCACCTCGTTGACCATCTCGGGGTCGAGGGCAGACGTCGGCTCGTCGAACAGGATCACCTTGGGATCCATGGCCAAGGCGCGGGCAATCGCGACGCGCTGCTGCTGGCCGCCCGACAGTTGGGCGGGGTACTTCTGGGCCTGCGAGTCGACACCGACGCGCTTGAGCAACTCCATGGCCCGCTCGCGAGCCTTCGAGGTGGGCAGCTTGCGCACCTTGGTGGGGCCCAGCGTGACGTTGTCGAGGATCGACTTGTGGCTGAACAGGTTGAACGACTGGAAGACCATGCCGACATCGGCCCGCAGGTGCGCCAGCGCAGCCCCCTCCTCGGGCAGCCGCTTGCCGTCGATCTCGATGTCGCCCGACTCGATGGTCTCCAGGCGGTTGATGGTGCGGCACAGGGTCGACTTGCCCGATCCCGACGGGCCCAGCACGACGACCACCTCACCCTGCTTCACGGTGAGGTCGATGTCCTTGAGCACGTGATTGTCGCCGAAGTGCTTGTTGACGCCCCTCATCACCACGAGGTCTCGCCCGGGGGCGGACTCCGCGGCAGGGCGCTGATCGTCTTCGCTCATGCCCGCACACTAGGGCAAGCATCGGTCGCCGGTCTCGCCAACGGGCAGACCACCCTCAGGTGTTGCGAACCTGTAACACTGTCTGACCACGTGATTCCCACGTGATCAGCTCAGCGCACCCGGAATCCCCAGCTGCCCTGCCATTCGGCTCCGGGTTCGAGGCGGACGAGCCCGGCATGGGTCGGGCCCTCGTTGAACGCGTCGGGGCCGCAGCTCATCGGTTCGACGGCGAGCGACCGGCGGTCGTCCGGGGTGTAGATCTGCAGCCACGGCAGGGTCTCGCCGGCCCACAGCACGACGCGGGCCTCGTCCGATCGCAGATCGAGTTCCCACGCGCCGGTGGGGCCGGCGAACGCCCGGTCGAAGGTGCGAGCACCGAGCGGGCTGCCGTCGAGTTCCTCATCAGTGCCGGTCACGGGCAGCAGCCCGATCGGCAGCAGTCGGTCGGGGGTGACGTCGAGGTAGCTGGTGAACGGCGATGTGATCAGCCACTCGTCGATGCCGCCGCCCAACTGAACATAGGGGTGAGCGGCGTACCCCCAGGGAGCGACCCCGGCCCCCACGTTGCGGGCGCTCACCTCCACGGTGAGCCCGTGCTCGTCGACCCGGTGGGTGAGGGTCGCCTCGACCGCGAACGGGTAGCCGGGCTGGGGGAGCACGCGCACCTGCTGCTCCACCTCGTTCTCGGTGTGGTGCACCAGCCGCCACGGCAGCCAGGCGACCAGCCCGTGCAGGGCGTTGAACCGTTCGACCTCGTTGACCGGCAACTGGTGCTCGGCGTCGTCGAAGCGATAGCGACCGTCGCGAATGCGGTTCGGCCACGGCAACAGCTGCTGGCCCTGGCTGGCCTGCGGCATCTGGTCGGCCGCGAAACTCCACAGCAGTTCCCGGTCGCCGAGCCGCAGGCTGCGCAGGGTGGCGCCCTGCTCGGTGACGACGGCGGTGACGTCGCCGACCGTGATCTCGTACTGCTCGCCGGTGGGCAGGTGCTCGATGGGGGCATGCATGCCCGCAACGCTAGTCGATCGGGCAGGGACGATCGGGGCGTGGCCGCAGTCCCGTCCACGATCAGTAGAATCCGGTGCATCATGAGCACCGACTTCGCCTCGCCCCGCACCTATCAGGTGGTCACCTACGGCTGCCAGATGAACGTGCACGACTCCGAACGCATCAGCGGCCTGCTGGAAGAAGCCGGCTACGTCCGTTCGGGATCAGACCAGGACCAGGCCGACCTGGTCGTCTTCAACACGTGCGCGGTGCGCGAGAACGCCGACAACAAGCTCTACGGCAACCTCGGTCACATCGCCTCGGTGAAGGCCACCCGCCCCGGCATGCAGATCGCCGTCGGTGGCTGCATGGCCCAGAAGGACCGCGACACCATCACCCGCCGGGCCCCGTGGGTCGACGTGGTCTTCGGCACCCACAACGTCGGCTCCCTGCCGGTGCTGCTCGAGCGGGCCCGCATCGAGCAGGAGGCACAGGTCGAGATCGTCGAGGCGCTCGAGACGTTCCCCTCGAACCTGCCCACCCGACGCGACTCCGCCTACTCGGCGTGGGTGTCGATCTCGGTGGGCTGCAACAACACCTGCACCTTCTGCATCGTGCCCGCCCTGCGCGGCAAGGAGACCGACCGTCGCCCCGGTGACATCCTGCGCGAGATCGAGACGCTCGTCGCCGAGGGCGTGCAAGAGATCACGCTGCTGGGTCAGAACGTGAACTCCTACGGTGTCGAGTTCGGTGACCGGTTGGCCTTCGGCAAGCTGCTGCGGGCGTGCGGCACCATCGACGGGCTCGAACGGGTGAGGTTCACCAGCCCGCACCCGGCAGCCTTCACCGATGACGTCATCGAGGCCATGGCCGAGACCCCCAACGTGATGCCGCAGCTGCACATGCCGCTGCAGTCGGGATCCGACCGGGTGCTGAAGGCCATGCGCCGCTCCTACCGCGCGGAGCGCTACCTGGGCATCATCGACCGGGTGCGGGCCGCCATGCCCGACGCCGCCATCACCACCGACCTGATCGTCGGGTTCCCGGGCGAGACCGAGGACGACTTCCGCCAGACCCTCGAGGTGGTCGAGGCCTCCCGGTTCGCGGCCGCCTTCACCTTCCAGTACTCAATCCGCCCCGGCACCCCGGCCGCGACCATGGACGACCAGGTGCCCAAGCCGGTGGTGCAGGAGCGCTACGACCGCCTGCTCGCGCTGGTCAACCAGTCGTCCTTCACCGAGAACCAGGCGTGGGAGGGGCGCGAGGTCGAGGTGATGTTCGCCGACGGCGAGGGCCGCAAGGACTCCGAGACCCAGCGCATGAGCGGCCGCGCCCGCGACAACCGTCTCGTGCACGTCACGGTTCCCGACGATGCCGAGTCCCGCCCGCGCCCGGGGGACATCGCCACGGCGGTGGTCACCCACGCCGCCCCGCACCACCTCAATGCCGACGCCGGTATCACGGGCCTGCGTCGCACCCGCGGCGGTGACGCCTGGCAGCGTCGACAGGAGGCACCCGCGGCGACCCGCGGGGTCTCGCTCGGCATGCCGACACTGCGGGCCCAGTGACCCGGTGACCCGGCGAGCCCGGTGAGCGCGAAGAAGGGGACGAGCAACCATGCTCGTCCCCTTCACTGCTTGGTGGTGTCGGCGGTGCCTCAGAGGTTGCCGGTCTTGTCCTGGATGAAGTCCTGACCCTGGTCAACCTGACCCTGGAACTTGCCGCCCGTCTTGTCGTCGACGAAGTCGCCAGCCTTGTCCACACCGGAATCGATCTGATCGGCGTGCTGGTTGGCGAAATCCTTCCCCTTGTTCACGAGGTCGGAGTCGTTGCTGTCATCGCCGTCGAAAGCGTTCTTCACATCGTCAAGCAGTCCCATGTCTGCTCCCTTCTGTGTGACGTCCCCTCCGGGGGGCTTGGCGACCACTCTGCCACGCGAGGGGTCACGGTCGAGGGCTGCGAGGAAAATTGGCTCCCGGTCGAAGCTGCCACAATGGCCCGGTGACCCAGCCCCAGCTGTCGCCCACGCCCGCGACCGTTCCCCTCGTCGTGATCGTCGGGCCCACGGCGAGTGGCAAGTCGCAACTGGCCGTCGACGTCGCCCTGGAGCTGATCTCACGCGGACGGCCCGCCGAGGTGGTCAACGCCGACTCGATGGCCGTCTACGTCGGCATGGACATCGGCACGGCCAAACCCACGCCGCAGCAGCGGGCAGCCGTGCGGCACCACTTGGTTGACGTCTGGTCGCCCGAGGTCACGGCCTCCGTGGCCGAGTTCCAGGCGCTGGCCAGGCAGGTGATCGCGTCGCTGCGCGATGAGGGCGTCGTCCCGGTGTTGGTGGGGGGTTCGGCCCTCTACACCCACGCCGTCACCGACGTGATCGACTTCCCCGGCACCGACCCGCAGGTGCGCGCCCGGTGGCAGCACCGCCTCGACGAGGTCGGTCCCGAGGCCCTGCACGGGGAGCTGGCGGCGCTGGCACCCGACGCCGCCCGGCAGATCCTGCCGCAGAACGGCCGGCGCATCGTCCGGGCCCTCGAGGTGATCACCCTCACCGGCTCGTTCACGGCCACGTTGCCGGAGCCCGCCTACGCCCTCGACGACGTGCACCAGTTCGGCCTCGAGGTCGACCGGGCCGAGATGGACGCGCGCATCGCAACCAGGGTCGACCAGATGTGGCGCGATGGCCTGGTCGACGAGGTCAGGCGACTCGAGGCGCGGGGACTTCGTGCCGGACGAACGGCCTCGCGCGCCCTGGGGTACCGACAGGTGCTCGACCACCTGGCGGGGGAGTGCACTGAGGACGAGGCGCGGCTGGCCACCATCGCCCAGACCAAGCGTTTCGCGCGCAAGCAACTGGGGTGGTTCCGCCGCGATCGGCGCATCACCTGGCTGCCCGCGGGTGACCCGACGGCCGTGGAACGGGTGGTCACGGCCGTGCTGGGAGTGGGAGAATTGACCGATCGACACGGGGACCCCGCCCACCCCTGAGGGGTCCGTGGGACGAAGGGGAAGAGATGCGCACAGTCAGGTTCGCCAAGGGCCACGGCACCGGGAATGATTTCGTGATCGTCGCCGACCGGCACAACACGATGCCGTTGTCGGAACGTGACGTGCGCGCCCTCACCGACCGTCACTTCGGGATCGGTGGCGACGGCCTGCTGCGCGCGGTGAAGGCCGGCCACGTGCCGGAGTGGGACGGTGATCCCGACCTGTGGTTCATGGACTACCGCAATGCCGACGGGTCGATCGCCGAGATGTGCGGCAACGGGCTGCGGGTGTTCGCGCGCTACCTGCTCGAGAACGACCTGATGACACGCAACCAAGTCGCCACCCGTGCGGGGCTGCGCGGCGTGGCCGTCACTCCCGACGGCACCTTCACCGTCGAGATGGGCGCCGTCAGCTTCGGCCCCGACGTCGAGGTCACCCTGACCGACCAGGCCGGGACAGGGCAGACCTGGACCGGCGTGAGCGTCGACGTCGGCAACCCCCACGCCGTGGTGTTGCTGGACGAGGGCACCGATCTGGCCGCCCTGGCGGTGGAGCGCCAGCCCACGTGGCAACCCGACGAGGCCTTCCCGCACGGCGCCAATGTCGAGTTCGTGGTGCCGACGGGTGAGCGCAGTCTGTCCCTGCGGGTGCACGAACGGGGGAGCGGCGAGACGCTGTCGTGCGGCACCGGAGTGGTGGCCTCGGCGGCCGCGTTCGCCCGGGCCCGGGGCACGGGTTCCGGCGACTACGCCGTGACCGTGCCGGGTGGGCAGTTGACCGTCACCCTCGCGGACGACGGCAACGCCCTGCTGACCGGTCAGGCGGAGATCGTGGCGACCGGCGAGACCCGACTGCCCGACTGAGGGAAATGCCTTGGCCCCGTTCGTCGCCGACTGGCAAACTGGACGGACGATGAACCACGCACACACTCACGACGTCGACCCCCATGACGATCTGGCCAGCGACGATCTGGCCGGCGACGACCAGTGGTCGGACGAGCTGACCGATCCCTGGGCGGAGCCCGACCCCGAGGACGATGCCACCTCGGGTGGCTATGACGGTGACCAGCTCGATCTGGCCGCCAGGCACAGCCTGCGTCGTGTGGCCGGCATCTCGACCGAACTCGAGGACGTCACCGAGGTCGAGTACCGCCAGTTGCGCCTCGAGCGGGTGGTGCTGGTGTCGGTGTGGACGACCGGCACCGAGGCCGACGTCGACAACGCCATGACCGAGCTGAAGCTGCTGGCCGAGACGGCCGGCTCACAGGTGCTCGAGGGGCTCGTCCAGCGACGCAAGTCACCCGACCCCGCGACCTACATCGGTCGGGGCAAGGTCGACGAGGTGCGCGAGGTGGTGGTGGCCACGGGGGCCGACACCGTGATCTGCGACGGCGAGCTCCAGCCGGCCCAGCTGCGCAACCTCGAGGACCGCATCAAGGTCAAGGTGGTCGACCGCACCGCCCTGATCCTCGACATCTTCGCCCAGCACGCCAAGAGCGTCGAGGGCAAGGCCCAGGTCGAACTGGCCCAGCTGAACTACCTCAAGCAGCGCCTGCGTGGCTGGGGTGGCAACCTGTCGCGTCAGGCCGGCGGTCGTGCCGCCGGCGGTGCCGGCATCGGTGGCCGCGGTCCCGGTGAGACCAAGATCGAGACCGACCGTCGGCGCATCAACACCCGCATCGCCCAGCTGCGCGCCAAGTTGCGCGAGATGGATGGTGTGCGCGAGACGAAGCGGGCCGACCGCGTGCGCAACCGGATCCCCTCGGTGGCCATCGTCGGCTACACCAACGCGGGCAAGTCGTCCCTGCTCAACCGGCTCACCCACGCGGGCGTGCTGGTCGAGGATGCGCTGTTCGCGACGCTGGACCCCACCACCCGGCGGACGAATGCCGCCGACGGCCGCGTGTTCACCCTGACCGACACCGTGGGTTTCGTGCGCCATCTGCCGCACGACCTGGTGGCAGCGTTCGCCTCGACGCTGGAGGAATCGACCAACGCCGACCTGCTCCTGCACATCGTCGACGGCTCCGATCCCGACCCCATCGGCCAGATCAACGCGGTGCGCACCGTCCTGAACGACATCGGCGCCGGTCATCAGGCTGAGCAGATCGTGTTCAACAAGATCGACCGTGCCGAGGCCGACACCCTCACCATGCTGCGCAGCCAGTACCCGGATGCGGTCTTCGTGTCGGCGCGCACCGGCGAGGGCATCGACGAGCTGCGGCGCATCACCGAGGCCAGGTTGCCGGTGCCCGAGGTCGAGGTGCGGGCGCTGGTGCCGTACTCGCGCGGCGACCTGATCGACAAGGTGCACCGCACCGGACAGTTCCTCGCCACGGAGCACACGGCCGAGGGCACGCTGGTCACCGCCCAGGTGCACCCGGAACTGGCCGCCGAGTTCGCGCCCTACGTGCGCTGAGCCGTGCGCCAGGGGGTTGTCCACAGGCCCGTGAACCCTGTCGGTGGGGTTGGCTAGTCTGAACCGGTGAGTGATCCAGACGGAACCGGTCAGCGACGGCATCGAGACGTGCTGGCCGCCGCCGTGGCCGGCTTCGGGGGCGAGGAACGCCCCGGTCAGGCTCAGATGGCCGATGCCATCGCCGACGCGTTCGACACCGGGGTGCACGCGCTCATCCAGGCCGGCACGGGCACGGGCAAGTCGTTGGGCTACCTCGCGCCCGCCCTGGAACGCTGCGTCACCTCCGACGACACCGTGGTGAT
This sequence comes from Aestuariimicrobium soli, assembly GCF_051192575.1. Taxonomy (NCBI): domain Bacteria; kingdom Bacillati; phylum Actinomycetota; class Actinomycetes; order Propionibacteriales; family Propionibacteriaceae; genus Aestuariimicrobium; species Aestuariimicrobium soli. The sequence goes on from NZ_JBPJSQ010000001.1 coordinate 105,230, forward strand.
CGCCACGGCCACCCTGGCGCTGCAGGCCCAGCTCGCCAAGAAGGACATTCCGGCGGCCCTGGACGCCATCGAGAAGGTGCACGGCACCAGGCCCAGCACGGCGATCCTGAAGGGTCGCACCAATTACGCCTGTCTCTACAAGATTCGCGACGGCATGCCGATGGACCAGGAGGCGCTGCTGGGCGGTGAAGAGGTCGCGCAGGCCACCAGGACCGCAGGGAGCAGTGCCGAATCGGTGATCGGCGCCGAGGTGGTGATGCTGCGCGAGTGGGCCGAGCAACAGCTCGCCGACAAGGCGCTCGCCGATCGAGACGACGCGCCCTCCCACCAGCCCCGCTCGTGGGAACAGGTGTCGATGCCCGTGCGCGAGTGTCTGGGCGTGCAGCGTTGCCCCTTCGGCCAGCAGTGTTTCGTCGAGAAGTCCCGCGACGAGGCCCGCAAGGCCCAGCTGATCGTCACCAACCACGCCCTGCTCGCCATTGACGCCATGCACGGTGGCACGGCGCTGCCCGAACACGACCTGGTGGTGATCGACGAGGCCCACGACCTGGTCTCCCGGGTCACCGGGGCGGCCTCGGACGAACTCAGCCCCGCCCTCGTCGAGCGCGTGGCCCGACGGGCGCTCAGCCATCTGGACGACGACACCGGCATGCAGCTGCTCGAGTCGGCCGATGCCCTGAAGCAGGCGCTCGACGAGGCCCCCATCGGCCGGGTCACCGAGGCCGGCGTGATGACCGACGCCTTCGCGCTCGTGCGCGATGCCGCCCGCCACGCCGTCAGCCAGTTGTCGACCAAGCCGGAGGATCGTCCGGCCGTGATGCAGGGTTCCGATGCCGAGAAGGCCCAGGCGGGGGCGGCGGTCAAGGAGGTCTTCGACATCGCCGAGCGGATGGCCGCCCTGCGCGCCGCCGACGTCATCTGGACGACCGAGCGCGAGCGGTTCGGGCGCTGGGCCCACGTGGCTCCGTTGTCGGTGGCGGGGCTGATGCGGTCGTCGGTGATGAGCACGGCCACGGTGGTGATGACGTCGGCCACCCTGAAGCTCGGCGGCGACTTCGACCAGGTGGCCCAGAACGTCGGGCTGAAGCGCAAGGAACGACTCAGCGGCATCGACGACGCGCCCGAGGAGCCAGACGAGGACACCCTGCACTGGCTGGGTCTCGACGTCGGCTCGCCCTTCGACTACCGCCGGCAGGGAATCCTGTACGTGGCGGCCGACCTGCCCAATCCGGGCCGCGATCAGATGGCCCCCGAACTGCTGGCCGAGGTGGCTGAGCTGGTGTGGGCCGCGGGCGGACGAACCCTGGGGTTGTTCGCCAGTCAGCGCAACGCGGAGGCGGCCGCGCGCCATGTACGCAGCCAGCTGACCGACCTGACCATTCTCTGCCAGGGCGACGCCCAGTTGCCGGAGCTCACCCGCCGGTTCATCGACGACCCGCACGCCTGCCTGTTCGGCACCCTGTCGCTGTGGCAGGGAATCGACATTCCCGGCGACACCTGCGAGCTGGTGATCATCGACAAGATTCCGTTCCCGCGGCCCGACGACCCGCTGATGCAGGCACGACAGCAGGCCGTCACCGATGCCGGCGGCAACGGGTTCATGGCGGTGGCGGCTTCCCATGCGGCCCTACTGCTGGCCCAGGGCGCGGGCCGACTGATTCGTCGCGCCTCCGACCGGGGGGTCGTGGCCATGCTCGACCCGCGGCTGGTGAAGGCGCGCTACGGCTCGTTCCTGCGGGCGTCGATGCCCGATTTCTGGATGACGGCAGATCGCGAGGTGGCGGTGCAGGCCCTGAAGCGGCTGCAGGCGGCCCGCGAGGACGCCTGACTCAGAGCTTGCGCATCACGGCGACGACCTTGCCGAGAATGCTGGCGTGGTTGCCGTCGATCGGCGAGTAGAGCGGGTTGTGGGGCAGCAGCCAGACCTGGCCGGGCACCCGCTTGAACGTCTTGACGGTGGCCTCGTTGTCGAGCAGGGCGGCCACGATGTCGCCATTCTCGGCGTTGGGCTGCTGGCGCACCACCACCCAGTCGCCGTCGCAGATGGCCGCATCGACCATGGAGTCGCCGCGCACCTCGAGCATGAACAGGGTGCCCTCACCGACCAGCTGGCGGGGGAGGGGGAAGACGTCCTCGACGACCTCCTCGGCCAGGATCGGGCCACCGGCGGCGATCCGGCCGACGATGGGCACGTTGACGGCGGTCGGGAAGGCGTCGTTGACCCCCGTCTCGTCGATTGTCTCGTCGATCGCGTCGAGGGGGGTGTCCGGCCGACGCGGGTCGGACAGAGGGCGCAGGGGAGTGGGTTCGCTGCCGGTCGTCCGACTCGGTGCGGCGGGCAACCGCACCTCGATGGCCCGCGGACGATTCGGGTCGCGGCGCAGGAATCCCTTCGCCTCCAACTGCCGCATCTGGTGCGCGACCGAAGAAGGTGAGGCGAAGCCCATCACCGAGGCCACCTCGCGGATGCTGGGCGGATAGCCGTTGGCCTCGATGGCGCTGGTGATCACCTCGAGGATGCGGCGCTGCCGTGGCGTGAGGCCGTCGACGCCGGGCACCTCGTCGCCGGCCGCGTTCAGGCTGCCCAGCTCGGCGCGGATGGAGGCATTGCTCGGACGACCTGGGCCCCGCTTGGCCCCTCGTCGTCTGGTCGTCGAGGGCTTGCGCCCGCTCGCCGGTGCCCCGAAGTTATCGTCTTCTCCTGCCATGCCCAGCACGCTAGGTAGAATCGAACCTGTTTTCAAACACCTGTGCGGTGTTTCGCGCGAGCAGCCCTGTCAGAGGGTCTCGAGGGCCCCCAGCCACGAAAATGTCAGAGCCCTCGTGTTCAGTGGTTCACAGGCGAGGACGAGCTCGACACGCCGGTTCATTCGAACGCTTGTGCCAATCGTCATCACCGTCTAGTGTTTTCGTACACCTGTACTTCACGGCCCTTCCGGGCCGGGAGTCGACCGGGTCGGAGGATGTCCGACCCGACACCCGAGGAGCAGATCATGACCGCAGTCGCCACCAGTCAGCTGAACCCCCAGCTGAACCCCTTCGCCGTGCCGACGAAGCCGCGCACGAGGGCTCGGCGCGATCGTGTCGTGAGCGGTCCGCGGCCGGTCGGGCCGGCGCTGCGTCCGCAGCGACGCACCGTGATTGCCCCGGCCATCCAGGGTGCAAACGTGCGCGCGTGCAGCGACGTGGCCGGTGACGTGGCTGGCGGTGCGGTGGCGCCGTTGTCGACGGCCGGCGCCCTGCGCCTGACGGATCGCGGCCTGGCGGTGGTGCTGGGCGGGTTCGCGTGCCTGGCGCTGCTGACGTTGGCCGTGCTGGTCGATGTCTTCCTCAGCTTCTCCAACGCGCCGCTGGCCTGAGGGTCGATCCCGCCGCCCACAGCCGGTGGTGGTTCAGCCCTCGGCGAGCCCCCACATTTGGTGTGGGCGTGTCGACGCCAACCGCTTGACCCAGGCCCGGGGAGTGTTTAAAGTCCCTACATCTAGTAGTTGCACGGCTGTGATTCATCCACAGGTTGTGGTCGGTTGTCCACCGAAAACCTGACTTGTCCACACCGTGTCCACAGGGTCATGCACAACCTGGCCAGGCGCCGGCGAGACCCTCGGTCAAGGAGGAGGTGGATCACCCGTGCACTGCCCGTTCTGCCGCAACACCGACTCGCGCGTGCTCGATTCACGCGCCTCCGAGGACGGTTCGTCCATTCGTCGGCGGCGTCAGTGCCCGGCCTGCGAACGGCGATTCACCACCATCGAGCAGATGCAGCTCGTGGTCGTGAAGAAGTCGGGCGTGGTCGAGCCCTTCAGCCGCGACAAGGTCGTCCAGGGTGTCCGCAAGGCCTGCAAGGGTCGTCCGGTCAGCGACGTCGACCTGGCCAAGCTGGGCCAGCGGGTCGAGGAGGCCCTGCGCTCGTCCGGGATGGCTGAGGTGCCCACCGAGGAGGTGGGGGTCGCCATTCTGGGGCCCCTGTCGGAACTCGACCCGGTCGCCTACCTGCGGTTCGCGTCGGTCTACAAGCACTACGAGTCGGTCGACGACTTCGAGGCCGAGATCGAGGCCATGCGCGAGCAGGATCCCGGAACCGCCCCCACCGCTCGACCAGAACGGCCCCGCAAGCAACGCGTGGCGTCACCGGATTCGGCCCAACCCACCCTGGAGTCGATCGGCTGAGCCGATCCCCCCAGGCAGCAGCATTCACCCCCACCCCACCCACAGAAGAGGAAGTCACAGCCATGAGCGAAACCACCCGCTCGACGCGCCGTTCGGCCAAGAAGTCGAACGGACTGACGATCGACCGCGTCTTCACCACCGAGGGCACCCACCCCTACGACGACGTCGTCTGGGAGAAGCGCGACGTGGTGCAGACCAACTGGAAGTCCGGCGAGACCGTGTTCGAGCAGCGCGGGGTGGAATTCCCCTCGTTCTGGAGCCTGAACGCGTCGACGATCGTGACCACGAAGTACTTCCGTGGCGCCGTGGGCACCGATGCCCGCGAGACCAGCCTGCGCCAGCTCATCGACCGTGTGGTGAAGACCTACACCCAGGCCGGTGTGGATCACGACTACTTCGCCACCGCCGACGACGCCGAGATCTTCGAGCACGAACTCACCTGGATGCTCCTGCACCAGTACTTCAGCTTCAACTCGCCGGTGTGGTTCAACGTCGGCACCCAGAGCCCCCAGCAGGTCTCGGCCTGCTTCATCCTGTCGGTTGACGACTCGATGGACTCGATCCTCAACTGGTACAAGGAAGAGGGCTTCATCTTCAAGGGTGGTTCGGGCGCCGGCCTCAACCTGTCGCGCATCCGCTCGTCCAAGGAACTGCTGAGCTCCGGTGGGACCGCCTCGGGACCCGTCTCGTTCATGCGTGGCGCCGACGCCTCCGCCGGCACCATCAAGTCGGGTGGCGCCACCCGCCGTGCGGCCAAGATGGTCGTGCTCGACGTCGACCACCCCGACATCGAGGAGTTCGTCGAGACCAAGGCGCGCGAGGAGAACAAGATCCGCGCGCTGCGCGACGCCGGCTTCGACATGGATCTGGGCGGCCGCGACATCACCTCGGTGCAGTACCAGAACGCCAACAACTCGGTGCGCGTCACCGATGAGTTCATGCGCGCCGTCGAGGAGGACGGGCTGTTCGGGCTGCGTGCCCGCGGTGACGGTTCGGTGATCGAGGAGATCCAGGCCAAGGGGCTGTTCGACAAGATCGCCAAGGCCGCCTGGGAGTGCGCCGACCCGGGCATCCAGTACGACGACACCATCAACGCCTGGCACACCAACCCCGAGACCGGCCGGATCACGGCGTCGAACCCCTGCTCGGAGTACATGAGCCTCGACAACTCCTCGTGCAACCTGGCCAGCCTGAACCTGCTGAAGTTCCTCACCGAGAAGGACACCTTCGACTCCGAGACCTTCGTCAAGGCCGTCGAGCTGATCTTCACCGCGATGGACATCTCGATCTGCTTCGCCGACTTCCCGACCGAGGCGATCGGCCGGACCACCCGCGACTACCGTCAGCTCGGTATCGGCTACGCCAACCTGGGCGCGCTGCTGATGGCGCTCGGCAAGGGCTACGACTCCGAGGGTGGCCGCTCGCTGGCCGCCGCCATCACCTCGCTGATGACCGGTGCCGCCTACCGTCGTTCGGCCGAACTGGCCGCGGTGGTGGGGCCCTACAACGGCTACGCCCGCAACCAGAGCGCCCACCAGAAGGTGATGCGCAAGCACCAGGCCGCGAACGACGACCTGCGCACCCTCACCTCGCTCGACGGTGACGTGCACAAGGCCGCCACGCGTGAGTGGGAGAACGTGGTCAAGCTCGGCAAGACCAACGGCTTCCGCAACGCCCAGGCCTCGCTGCTGGCCCCGACCGGAACCATCGGCTTCATGATGGACTGCGACACCACCGGCATCGAGCCCGACTTCTCGCTGGTCAAGTTCAAGAAGCTCGTCGGTGGCGGCTCCATGCAGATCGTCAACCAGACGATTCCCCGCGCGCTGAAGAACCTGGGTTACTCCACCGAGACGGCCGAGGCCATCGTCGAGTACATCTCCGAGAACGGTCACGTGATCGACGCCCCCGGTCTCAAGCCCGAGCACTACGAGGTCTTCGACACCGCCATGGGCGCCCGCTCCATCAAGCCGATGGGTCACGTGCGCATGATGGCCGCCACCCAGCCCTTCCTGTCGGGTGCGATCTCGAAGACCGTGAACCTGCCCGAGTCGGCCACCGTCGCCGACATCGCCGACGTCTACCTGCAGGGCTGGAAGCTGGGTCTCAAGGCCCTGGCCGTCTACCGCGACAACTGCAAGGTCGGTCAGCCGCTGTCCGACGGCAAGAAGAAGGTCGAGTCGACCCCCGAGCCCGAGGCCGCCGTGGCCACAGCCCCCGAGGTGCGCATCGAGTACCGTCCCCGCCGCACCCGTCTGCCCAAGTCGCGCACCGGTCGCACCACCTCGTTCTCGGTGGCCGGGGCCGAGGGTTACCTGACCACCAACGACTACGCCGATGGTCGCCTCGGTGAGGTCTTCCTCAAGCTCGGCAAGCAGGGTTCGACCCTGGCCGGCGTGATGGACGCCTTCGCGATCGCCATCTCGGTGGCCCTGCAGTACGGGGTGCCGCTCGAGACCTACGTGCAGAAGTTCACCAACCTCAAGTTCGAGCCCGCCGGCATGACCGACGATCCCGACGTGCGGATGGCCCAGTCGATCATGGACTACGTGTTCCGCCGACTGGCCCTGGACTACCTGTCGTTCGACGAGCGCTCCGAGCTGGGGGTCTACACCGCGGCCGAGCGGGCCCGGTACGTCGAGACCGGCACCTACATCTCCGAGGAGGACGAGGCGCAGATCTCCGAGGCCGAGCAGCTCAAGAACGACGAGGCCGACAACCGTCGCTTCGACGAGGCCGGAGCGAACCAGCCCTCGCTGGTTGCCGCCGAGCCCGTCGTGGCCCCGGCTCCGTCGTCGGCGCACACCACCGCCGAGCTGATGGAGGCGATCACCGGACTGTCGGTGGATGCCCCCTTGTGCATGACCTGCGGCACCAAGATGCGTCCGTCGGGTTCGTGCTACGTCTGCGAGGGTTGCGGTTCGACCTCGGGCTGCAGCTGATCCGATCCATGGCCACCACCGGGGCGGCACCCTTCGCGGGGTGCCGCCCCGGCGCCGTTTCCGGGGCATCGCCTCGGCGGCGGCTCTCGCGAATCCGACAACCCTCCCGCGGTGAACCCCCTGTGAGACCATGTGCAGGTGCAGCAGACACTCGGGCATCGCAAGGATTGGGCCGGCTAGGCCGTTGAGCACTACGTGGATCCCTCGCGACACTTCGCGTTCGCCACGTATGACGTGGAGCCACTGCCGCGCGAGGGCGGCGGACTGCGGCCCGAGGATGTGCTCGCTGCCAACCTGTTGAGTCTCCGCCTGGGCTGGCAAGAGGTCATCCCCTTGTTCGCAGCCGGTGACGGGCCGGCCCAGCGACTCCGCGCATGCTTGGATGAGGCAGTAGTCGCCATGCGCGCCGCGCCCAACTTCGAGGCGCACCCGGACGAGGCGTCGCTGGCTGACACGTATCGAGCGCTCGCCGCCGCAAACGAAGCGACCCGAGACGTAGCCGGGTGGACGCCAGTCACCGTCTCGAAAGTGCTGCACAGATTCGCCCCGCACGCGGTCCCAATCGTGGACTCCCGCGTCCTCGCGTTCCACGACGTGAGCCGCGGCGAGGGCGCGAAGCTTCGGGAGCGCATGTGGCGGGACGTGCGCGCGAACCTCGACTGGCTCGCGCCACTCGCCGCCGCGAACACGACCCCCGACGGGCGTCCTCTCACGGTCCTGCGGGCCACAGACATCATCATCTGGACCCCGCCCCCGCAGGAGAGCGCCACCAAGTGATCCGAAACTGCCGCTCATCGCACCTGCCGGGCGGGTGGAGCCTCTATGGGGCGATGGGAGGCAGTTTCGGATCATCGGTGGGGCAGGGGCAGTCCCCGGATCCCAGTGGGGGAGCCAGCAACTCGGTGGCAGCCGGGCTTCGCCACCGTCTAGCATGGGTGGCATGACTGATCGCTGACGCGCACCGGCCGCACCTCGCGCCGCACGTGTTCCTCCGTCCACCTCCTGCAGTGGAGCTCAGTCATGCACCCCTCTTCCGCCTCCTCCTTGGCCCCGTTCGCCTTCGACGGCGTCTCGTTCACCCACGACGGCCACCCTCTGATCACCGACCTCAGCTTCGGTGCCGCGCCAGGTCAGCGGGTCGCGCTGATCGGCGAGAACGGCTCGGGCAAGTCCACCGTCCTGAACCTGGCCGCCGGACGACTGCACCCCCAGGCGGGCACCGTCACCCGACCCGCCCCGGTGGGCGTGATGGACCAGCACCTGCCCTTCGACGAGCACGACACCGTCGCCGACGTGCTGCACCGCTCGCTGGCTCCGATCCGGGAGCTGCTCACCAACCTCGACGACGCCGCGGCGGCGATGGCCGACGACGAGCGCGAAGCGGCCCGCTACGCCGCCCTGCTCGACGACGCCGAGCGGGTGGGAGCGTGGACGATCGACCAGCGGGTGGAGGAGACTCTGGCCGGGCTCGGCCTCGCCGACGTCGCCCAGCACCGCCGGGTGTCGACCTTGTCGGGCGGCCAGCGCTCCCGCCTCGCCCTGGCGGGCCTGCTGCTCAGCCGACCCACCGGTCTGCTGCTGGACGAGCCCACCAACCACCTGGACGACCAGGCGCTCGACTTCCTGGCCCGCGAGCTGGAGTCGTGGCCCGGGCCGGTGCTGTTCGCCAGCCACGACCGTCACTTCCTCGACACGGTCGCCACCAGGATCGTCGACCTCGACCCCGCCCCGTCGGGTTTGGGTGAGCTCCGCGTGGGCCAGGTGACCACCGGCCGGTACAGCGACTACCTCGCCCAGCGCGCGGACGAGCGCCGCTCCTGGCAGGAGCGGTTCAGCTCCGAGCGGCAGCGCATCAACGACCTGCGCCACGAGGTCAGCCACGGCGCCCGGCAGGTCTTCCACACCACCGCGCCCAAGACCGAGCAGCGCGGGTCGAAGAAGTTCTACTCCGACAAGGCCTCGGCCACGATCGCTCGACGGGTCAACCGGGCCCGCACCACCCTTGAACGGGTCGAGCGTGACCAGGTGCGCAAGCCCCCTCAGGGGCTCACCTTCGCGGGGTTCGGGGGTCGTCCGATGGACCACGATGAGGTGCTGCTCAGCGTGCAGCAGGTGGCCGTGGCCGGCCGCCTCGCCCCGGTGAGCCTCGACCTGCGCGGTCCCGACCGGGTGCTGGTCACCGGTGCCAACGGTGCGGGCAAGTCGACCCTGGTGGCCGTGCTCGACGGCAGCCTCGACCCCGATGAGGGCAGGCGCCTCGTCCGCAAGGGACTGCGCATCGGCACCCTCACCCAGGACACCGATCCGGCCGATCTCGATCTCACCCCGGCCGAGCTGCTGGGGGAGTCGGCACGCGGCCTGTCGGGCATCGGACTGGTGGCCGGTCGGGACCAGCACCGGCCGCTGGGGGAGCTGTCGCTGGGCACCCGCAAGCGCGTGCACCTGGCGCAGCTGGTGGCACATCCGCCCCATCTGCTGGTGCTCGACGAACCCACCAACCACTTGGCCCTGAGCCTCGCCGAAGACCTGGAGCGGGCCATCGACGAGTTCCCGGGCGCGGTGGTGGTCGCGAGCCACGATCGTTGGCTGCGGGATCGGTGGCAGGGGCGCGTGCTCACGCTGGATTCCCAAGCCTGAGGGTGGGTACTCAAACCCGTCGGTGAGCGGTCGATCTGACCCCGTGCCGGGCCTACCGTTGATCGCGAACAGATGGAGGCGACGTGACCGATTTCGAAGCTGTGCTCTCAGACCTGAACCGATTGACCGCCCAGGTCAGTGACGGGTCGTTGAAGCCGTCGGACGAACAACTCGAGGCCCTTCCCGAGGTCGTGGGCACCAACGAGGACGAGACCATCAAGGTGAGCATCAAGGCCGGCACGGTGACCCGGGTGGAGCTGCACCCCAAGGCCCACCGGCTCGACAACGTCACCCTGGGTGAGCAACTCACCGAGGCGATCAATGCCGCCATCCAGGCGAACCTCGAGGCCGTGATGCAGGGCAACGCCGACCTCGGCACCCCCGACTACGCCAGCCTCAACCAGCAGCTGAACGACATCCAGACCGAGTCGTTGCGTTCCATGCAGCGCTACACCGACGGCATGCTCGACATGCTGCGCAAGGCGAAGGAGCTGTGATGAGTAAACAGAACCTGCAGTTCGACCTGGGGGCCCTCGACACGGCGGGCCGCAAGATGGATGCGGCCGTCGACGATCTGGTCTCGACGACGCAGGCGCTGCTCGCGGAGGTCTCGGACGTCACCGTGCTCGGCACCAACGACACCCTCGGGGGCATCGCCAGCATGCTCTACGGGTTGGTGCTCGAACGGGTCAACGAGACGATCACCTCGATCCAGACCGAGTACGGCGCCCAGGGCGGCAAGTTGCGCGAGGCGCGGCAGGCGTACGCCGACGTGGAGGACAGCTTCACGCAGTCCGCCGGCATGATGATGGAGATCTGACATGGCCGTGATGCTGCCCGCAGAGGCGTCGAAACTGCTGAACGAACTCGGCTACGAATGGCCCGAGGGCAATGAGGACCGGGTCTTCGACTACGGCCAGCGCTGGATGAGCTACGCGTCCGAGGTGGGCGGGGTCAACCAGATCGCGGACGAGGGCGCCAACGAGGCGCTCACCAAGAACATGGGCGACGCCATGGAGGCCTTCCGCACGGAGTTCAGCGAGGAGGAGGGGGTGCGGGACGTCGCGCAGAAGCTCAGCCTCGGCGCCAACATCCTCGGCGGCTGCATGTTCCTCGTGGGCGCGGCCATCATCGCGCTCAAGATCGCGTTCGTGGTGAACCTGGTGGCCACCGTCATCCAGATCGCCTCCGCCATCGCGGCGGCCATTCCCACCTGTGGCGCCTCGCTCGGCTGGATCCCGGTGGCCAAGATCCTGTGCCAGAAGCTGTTGGAGATGGCCATCAACTTCGGTATCAGCAAGCTGATGGGAGCCTGACATGGCCGTGAAGGTGAAACCCAGCAAGGCCATGCGGGGCATCTTCGCCGAGATGCTCGACGACTACCTGCGGGTGGCGGCCAAGTCCGCCGACAAGGGCATCGCCAAGGGTGGCCGCGAGGCCGCCCAGGGGGCGGCCAAGGCCGCCGCCAAGCCCGTCAAGGTCGACTTCAAGCTGACCGAGCGCATGGCGGGTCACTCGGCCGAGATGCGCCGCCAGTTGCAGCGCCAGCTGGACGCCATCGGTGACGTGTCGCCCAAGGAACTGCTCGACCGGCTGAACAATCCGGCCGTGCGTGACGGGGTGGCCCAGCGCGAGGCGCGCAAAGCGTTCACCGACCAGATGACGACGCAGCAGCGCAAGCAGATGCAGGCGCTCGCCATGCGCGACCCCGCCGAACTGGCCCGACAGCTCGACACCTTCAACCTCACCAGCACCGGGAACCCGTTCAAGGACGCCGATGCCCTGGCCAAGGCCCGCACCGACGGCTTCATGCGCACCGTCGCCGCGCTGCACGAGCCCGACATCGTCGCGGGTGGGCTCGATCGCATCGGCCGCAACGGCAACTGGGACTCCTTCGGCGCCTCGAACGTCAACTCCTCGATCGGTTCGCAATGGAAGAACCTCAAGCCCGATCTGATCCGGCAACTCGAGTCGCTTCCGCCCAACGACCCGATCCGGTTGACCTTCGACTTCTGAGGAACCCCTCGTCGCCCGTCACCGACGGACGGCTAGGCTCGTCCCGCTCCCACCTCGCACACCCAGCACAGGAGACCCCATGCCCGAGATCCCCGCAGAGTTCGCCGACCAGTTCGCCATGTTGGTCGAGTACGTGTGCTCCGAGTTGGAGGGCCTGGGTGTGATCCCCGGCGCCCCCTTCACCCCGGAGCACGAGCGGCAGCTCGCCCCCGTGATGCCGAAGGTGATGATCGAGGTCTGGCGCCGGTTCGGGTTCGCCGGCTTCGACGAGGGACGATTCTGGCTGTGCGACCCGCTGGCCTGGAAGGACGCCACCGACGCCTGGACCGGGAGCCTCGACCTCGAACTGGGATCGGACGACTGGTGGCCCGTGCGCCGTTCGGCACTGGGACACATCGACCTGTGGGGCCCCCGCACGGGCCCGAGCCTGATGATCTCGACGCTGCGCGGCGAGGTGTACCCCTCGGACCACTCAGACACCCAGGACGACCCGGTGATGTTCGAGACTGGCCTGTCGGCCCTGCTGGGCAACCTCGACCGCGACTCCTTCGACCTGTTCGACAACCAGGGTGCCGGCCTGTTCGAGCAGTGCCTGGCCAAGCTGGGGCCGGTGTCGTCCGAGACCATGTACACGTTCGCGCCGGTGCCGGCGCTGGGCGGGCAGACCGCCGTCGGGACGGCGGTCATCGAGCAGGCCGTGCCGCACGTGATGCTGCTGGCGACCCTGGAGGGAGCCGACGTCAAGGGTGACATCGTTGCCACCCGCAACCAGCGCGAGGCAGCCGTCGACGACTGGATCGGCGGCGACGAGGGCTGAGGGCCGCCCTGAGTCGCTCACGTAACAGTCTCGTCACAAGTCACGGTTGGGACGCGGAATGTTCTTCTCAGAGTGACGATCCTTCGCAAGAGTTCTCACCACGCGTGGCCCGAGGGCGGTCACAGCTTCATTGCAGGAGGAATCGTGAACAGAAGGTCCTTGCTCTTCGGCGCCGTCGGCATCAGTGCCGCCGCACTGGGCCTTTCGGCCTGCGGCACCCGTGGCGAGACGACCGGCACGTCGAGTGGTGGTTCGAAGAAGACGGCCAAGATCGGCGTGATCGCCCCGCTGTCGGGCGACCTGTCGGCGATGGGTCTCGGCATCCGCAACTCGGTCGAGCTGGCGATCAAGCAGGCCAACGCCGCCAACGCCATTCCCGGCTGGGAACTCGTGATGGCCGCCGAGGACGACCAGGCCACCCCCGACGTCGGCGCCAACGCCGCCACCAAGCTCTCGTCCGACCCCGACGTCATCGGCGTCGTCGGCACCCTGAACTCGGGCGTGTCGCAGGGCGTGCAGCCCATTCTCGACGCCAAGAAGATCGTGCAGGTCTCGCCCGCCAACACCGGTGACTACCTCACCAAGGGCAGCGACATCGCCAACCCGAAGCGGCCGCACGCCAACTACTTCCGCGTGTGCACCGTCGACTCCATCCAGGGTCCGTTCGCGGCGCAGTACGTCTTCGACTCCGGCATCAAGAAGGTCGCCGTGGTCAACGACAAGAAGCCCTACGGGCAGGGCCTGGCCGCGGCCTTCGCCGCCAAGTTCAAGGAACTGGGTGGGGAGGTCGTGGGGGAGGAGACCGCCGTCAAGCAGGAGGACTTCGGCACCGTCATCACCTCCATCAAGGGCAAGGCGCCCGAACTGGTCTACTACGGCACCGAGTACCAGCTGGCCGGTCCCTTCAGCCGCGCCCTCAAGGCGGCGGGTCTGAACGTGCCCGTGATGGGCGGCGACGGCATCTTCGACCAGCAGTTCATCGACAAGGCGGGCTCGACCTCCAACGGTGACCTCGCCACCTCGGTGGGCGCCCCCGTCGAGAGCCTGGACTCGGCCAAGAAGTACGTGTCGGACTACAGCGCCGCCGGCTACAAGGACGGTTACTCGGCCTACGGCGCCTACGCCTACGACGCCGCCAACGCCATCATCGAGGGCCTCAAGACCTCGCTGAAGGATGCCGCCGATGTCGCGGGCGCCCGCCAGGCGACCATCGATGCGGTCGGCAAGGTCAGCTTCGACGGGGCGACGGGCAAGGTCGGCTTCGACGAGTTCGGCGATGCGGTCGCGAAGGTGCTCACCGTCTACAAGGTCACCGGGGGCAAGTGGGCCCCTGAGAAGACCGGCGAGCTGGGCTGAACCCTGACCCGTCCAGACACGTGTGGTGGGGAGCGGCTGTGCGAACAGCGGCTCCCCACCCCTCGGTGAGGAGAATCCGTCGATGGAAATCGTCGAACAGTTGATCGCCGGCCTCAGCCTCGGGGCCCTCTACGCCCTGATCGCGGTCGGTTACACCGTGGTGTACGGCATCGTCCAACTCATCAACTTCGCGCACGGCGAGATCTTCATGGTGGGTGCCTTCGGTGCCATGGGCACCTGGCTGGTGCTCGGCAAGTCCGGCAACGTGCTCAGTTGGTGGATCCTGCCGATCATGCTGGTCGGGGGCATCGCCGTGGCCGTGCTCACGGCGGTGCTGATGGAGCGATTCGCGTATCGACCGCTGCGCAACTCGCCCAGGCTGGCACCGCTGATCACCGCCATCGGCATCTCCATCTTCCTGCAGGAGTTCGTCCGCCTGTTCTACGGCGAGATCCCCGGCTTCCCCAATGCCAAGTCGGCCGTCACCCTGCCCGAGATCCAGTTCTTCACCGGGCCTCCGGTCGACCTGGGCGGCGGGCTGCTGGTGCAGCGCAGCGCCATCTTCACCCTGGTGGCGCTTGCGGTCTGCTGGATCTTCCTGTACTGGTTCATCCACCGCACCTCGATCGGACGAGCCATGCAGGCCACCTCGCAGGACCAGGACACGGCCCGGCTGATGGGCATCGACGTCGACAAGATCATCATGATCGCCTTCGCCGTCGGCGCCACGCTGGCCGCCGTCGCCGGCCTCGCCCACGGACTGCGCTACGGGAACATTGACTTCAAGATGGGCTTCATCGCTGGCATGAAGGCCTTCACGGCAGCCGTGCTGGGCGGTATCGGCAACGTGCACGGGGCCGTCATCGGCGGGCTCGCCCTCGGCCTGATCGAGGCCATGGCGTCCACCCTGATTCCCGGACAGTTCGGCGGATCGGCCTGGAAGGACGTGTGGGCCTTCGTCATCCTCATCCTGGTGCTGGTCTTCCGCCCCCAGGGCATCGTCGGTGCGAAGGTGGTCGACCGCGCATGAACCGACTGACACTGCCTCGCATCCCCGAAACCATCAAGGCCAAGCACTACCGCACCGGTCGACTGGTCGCCCTGGTCGGGGCGCTCATCGCCGTGGCGTCGATCTACCTGCCGTGGTCGTACGGGTCGGAACCACTCGACAACATGACCTACCTCGGCGGGCCCTCGCCGCTGCAGTTCGCCGGCGGCGCCCTGGCGCTGATCGTGGCCCTGATGCTCGTGGGCGCGGTCGTCTCGTCCCGCCTGACCCGGGTGAAGGGACGCACCAAGCTGCTGCACCGTGTCGCCTGGAACCGGGCGGCCCGGGCCGGAGCCCTCGGCCTGCTCGCGTTCGTGGTCGTCGTGCTGGCCTCCATCGCCCTGACTCTGGGGGGCCTGGTCAACGTCGAGTACGGCGGCTGGGTGGCGCTGGCTGGTTCGGCGCTGGCCGTGCTCGGCACCCGCCTGCTCTCGTCGCGACAGTCGCCCTCCCTGGAGCGGGCCCCGCACGTGCCGGTGCTCGAGATCGTGACCATCGCCGTCGTCCTGCTCGGCGGCCTGATGCTGGTCAGCTACGCCCTCAACCAGCGCGACGGCGACACCTTCATCGTGTTGCTGGTGCACCTGGCCGCCATGATCGTGATCGCGGCCCGCTCGGGGCTGGGCACGTGGTTGGCGGTCGCCGGTCAACGACACCGCAAGGTGCTGGTCTTCTCGGCCTTCGCCGTGGCCTTCCTGTTCCCGTTCACCCAGAACGGTTCGGACGAGAACATGTCCATCGCGACGCAGGTGTTGATCTTCGCGGCCACCGCCGTCGGCCTCAACATCGTGGTGGGGCTGGCCGGGCTGCTCGACCTCGGCTACATCGCCTTCCTGGGGGCGGGCGCCTACGTGGCGGCCGTGCTCTCCCGCTCCGCCTACGCCACCTTCGACATCCACCCGCCCTTCATCGTGGTGGTGCTGGTGTCCGGCCTGGTGGCGGCCACCCTGGGGCTCATCATCGGGTCGCCGACCCTGCGTGTCTCCGGTGACTACCTGGCCATCGTGACCCTGGCCTTCGGAGAAATCTTCCGGATCACCATGTCGAACCTCGACGGCACCGACGGCCCCAACATCACCCGCGGCGCCTCGGGCATCCCCGGCATCCCGAACCTGAAGGTGTTCGGCTTCGACTTCGGCGCCGAACACGTGGTGGCCGGCATCACCTTGGGTCGGTTCGCCAACTACTTCTTCCTGATGCTGATCGTGATGGCCCTGATCATCTGGGTGTTCACCCGACTCAACTACTCCCGCATCGGGCGTGGCTGGGTGGCGATCCGTGAGGACGAGAAGGCCGCCGAGGCGATGGGGGTCAACGTCTTCGGGCTCAAGCTGCTCGCCTTCGCCGGTGGCGCCTTCCTCGCCGGGCTCGCCGGTTCGGTCAAGGCCCACGTCGACACGCAGGCCACCCCCGAGCAGTACGTCTTCCTCGAGTCGGCGTTCCTGCTGGCCGCGGTCGTGCTGGGCGGCATGGGCACCGTGCTCGGCGTCATCGTCGGCGCCGTGCTGCTCAAGCTCGTCCCCGAGAAGCTGCGTTTCCTGTCGGAGTTCCGCATGCTCGGCTTCGGTCTGCTGATGGTGCTGATGATGCGCTTCCGGCCCGAGGGCATGATCCCCAACAGTCGTCGCCAGCTGGAGTTCCACACCGACGACCAGGATCTGGCCGATGAGTTCGACGATGACCTGCCCTACGAGTTCGTGGAGGAACGCGCATGAGCGACACCGCTGAACTGCTGCTGGCGGCCCGGGGCGTGACCATGCGCTTCGGTGGTCTGGTGGCGGTCAATGACGTCGACCTGCAGGTGCACGCGGGCGAGATCGTCGGGCTGATCGGGCCCAACGGGGCCGGCAAGACCACCTTCTTCAACTGCCTCACCGGGCTCTACCGACCCACGTCGGGGCGAGTGACGTTCTCCGACGAGGTGCTGCCCCCTCGTCCGTCGAAGGTGGTGCGGGCCGGCATGGCGCGCACCTTCCAGAACATTCGCCTGTTCGGCAACATGACCGCGCTCGAGAACGTGATGGTGGGCCGCTACTGCCGCACCTCCGCGGGCCCGTTGACCGCCATTCTGCGCGGCCCCAAGCACCGGCGGGAGGAGGCCGAGACCCGTGACCGGGCCTCGGAACTGCTGGACTACGTGGGCCTGTCGGGGCAGGGCAACTCCCTGGCGCGTAACCTGTCCTACGGCGACCAGCGGCGCCTCGAGATCGCCCGCGCCCTGGCCACCGATCCGCAGTTGTTGCTGCTCGACGAGCCGACCGCGGGCATGAACCCGCAGGAGACCCGCGAGACCGAGGAGTTGATCTTCAAGATCCGCGACTCGGGGCTCGCCATCGTCGTGATCGAGCACGACATGCGATTCATCTTCAACCTGTGCGATCGGGTGGTGTGCCTCGTCCGCGGTCAGGTGCTGATCGAGGGCACCCCCGAACAGGTGCAGTCCGATCCGCGGGTGATTGAGGCCTACATCGGCAGCCCCGAGGAGGAGAGCCATGCTTGAGGTCCGTGACCTCGTCGTCGCCTACGGACGTGTGAAGGCCGTCAAGGGCATCACGTTCTCGGTGGACGAGGGCCAGGTCGTCTCGCTGCTGGGCACCAATGGCGCCGGCAAGACCACCACCCTGCGCACGATCTCGGGCCTGCTGCGGCCGCAGTCGGGCACGATCTCGTTCCGGGGGGCGCGGATCGACACCACGCCCGCCCACAAGATCGTCACGCTGGGGCTCGCCCATGCCCCCGAGGGTCGGCGCATCTTCCCGAAGCTGACGGTGGAGGACAACCTGCTCCTGGGTGCCTTCGCCCGCAAGGACGCCGCGGGTGTCCGCAAGGATCTCGAACGCGCCTACGACCTGTTCGAGGTGCTGCGGGAGCGTCGCACCCAGCCGGCGGGCACGTTCTCGGGTGGCGAGCAGCAGATGCTGGCGATCGGGCGGGCCATGATGTCGCGGCCGAGCCTGCTGATGCTCGACGAGCCGTCGATGGGTCTGTCGCCGTTGATGATGCAACGCATCATGACCACGATCCGCACCCTGCAGTCCGAGGGCACCACCATTCTGCTGGTCGAGCAGAATGCGGCGGCGGCGCTGAAACTCTCCGACAAGGCCTACGTGCTGGAGGTCGGGTCGATCACCCTCGAGGGCACCGGTGCCGAACTGCTGGCCGACGACCGGGTGAAGCGGGCCTACCTCGGCGAGAGCTGAGGCGCGTCGTCGGTCGCCGGTTCGTCCCGCTCGCCCCGCACCCTGCTGATCACGAACCAGACCAGCGCGACCACGGCGACCGCGAGCACCGTCCACGCGGCCACGGGGGAGCGGGAGTGCAGCGCGGTGAACGCGCGCACCCCCACGAATCCGACCGTGGAGTAGATCACGGCCCAGAGCACACAGCCGACGGTGACGGCGGGCAGGTAGTGGCGCAGGCGCATGCGGGTGACACCCGCGGCGAGATTCACCAGTGTCTGCGCGCCCACGGTGAGGAACGACACCGACACCACCGGCGGGCCCCAGCGCTCGATCCAGCCGACCACGCGGCGGTAGCCGGGCGATTCCAGCAGTCGACGGTAGCGGGCACTGCGGGCGGCGCCGGAGCCGAGCGCTCGTCCGAGCCAGTAGGTGCCATTGGCGCGCAGCATCACGATCACGAACAACCCGAGCGCCACGACACCCCAGGGGGCCTCCCACTCGAGCGGGTTCACCCGCGACGCCAGTCGATCACCGCGCCATCGTATCCAAGCCAACCCGTAGCCTGTCGTCCGTGATCGACGTCCTTCTCGGGTTCCTGACCATCTGGGTGGTGATCGGTGTCGGCTGGGTGCTCGCCCACACGCGCGTGCTCGACGAGACCGCCCAGCAGGTGCTCAGCAAGGTGACGTTCTTCATCGGATCGCCCGCCCTGCTGTTCGCGATGATGGCCCGCGCCGACCTGAAGCGGGTGTTCGCGGTCAACCTGCTGGTGAGCTTCCTGGCCGCGGTGGCGTCGATGCTGGTCTTCCTGGGCGTCTCGCTGGTCCTCCGGCCGCGGCTCGACCGGCCCTCCCGGATCATCGGCACCTTTGCCTCCGGCTACGTCAACGCCGCGAACCTCGGCATCCCGATCGCCGCCTACGTGCTCAAGGACGTCACCTGGGTGGCGCCCATCCTGCTCATCCAGGTGGCGGTGCTGCAGCCCATCTGCCTGTCGCTTCTCGACGCCGACGCGGCCCGTGAGAGCGGACGAACCCCCAGCCTGCTGCGCAACCTGTCGCTGCCGTTGCGCAACCCGATGACCATTGCCACCGTGCTGGGGCTGGTGATGAACGTGCTGAACTGGCGCATTCCCTCGCCGATCGCGGACCCGCTCGAACTGCTGGGCGCGCTGGCCGTGCCCTGCATGCTGATCGCCTACGGCCTGTCGCTTCGGCTCGGCCCCCTTCCCGGACGAGGCGGTGCCGGGTTGGAGACGGGGCTGGCCAGCGGGCTGAAGCTGCTCGGGCAGCCGCTGATCGCCTGGCTGCTGGCCCGCGCGTTCTCGCTCGACCCCACCCAGACCATGGCCGTCACCGTGATCGCCGGGCTGCCGACGGCGCAGAACGTGTTCGTCTGGGCCGTGCGGTACAGCCGCGGCATCGTGCTGGCCCGCGACACGGTGTTCATCACCACCATCGCGTCGATCCCCACGATCACGCTGATTGCGGCTCTCGTGCACGGCTGATGTCGCTTTGACCGCGAACCGCGTTAGGTTGGCGGTGAAAGGAGGGCGCATGCCCGACCAGGATTTTGACCTCGACCGCAGCATCACCGAGGCGTGGCAGCAGTTCACCGGCCGACTCTCCGAGGTGATCTCGGTGATCGCCGACGGTGAGCTGACCATCGGCACGCTCTCGTCGAGTGCCGACGCTGGCCCCTTCGTCCGGTACGCGGTGGCCGCCGATCGTCCCGACCAGGTGATCGCCGAGGCCGCCAGCAACGCCGAACTGGGGGAGGGGTTCCAGCTCGACGTCGCCCAACTCGAGGCGCTCGAGCAGTTGGGGTGGCAGCCGCCCAGCACCGAGGGCGAGCACCCCAGCCCGCACTTCACGATCGTGCGGCCTCAGGAGCAGTCCCTGGAACTGGCCGAGATCGGCGTGCGCACGCTGAGGGACGTCTACGGGGTGCAGCACCCGGTCTTCCTGGCCCCCGACCACCTCGCCGAGGTGTTGCAGGGAAGCGTTCCCACCGAGCAGTCGAGCCGGGCCCGCCGCAGCCCGTTCGACGACTCCGACCTGGTGGCGATCATTCCCCAGAGCCGCGACCACCTCGACGACCTGATCGGCGAGGAACTGCGGCAGATGTTCGGCCACGAGGCCATGCGTGACTCCGAGGGCGACTTCGCGATCCGCGTCGGCTCGACGATGGTGTTCATCCGGTCGACCCCCGACGCCGAAGAGGTGCTGCTGTTCTCGGCCCTCGTGCACGAGGTCGCCGGCCGGTCGCGGGCCGTCGAGGTGCTCAACGATCTGAATGTCGAGGCCCGTCACGGTCGATTCGCGCTGCACCGCGACCGGGTCTTCGTGCAGGTCTCGATGCTGGCGCACCCGTTCGTGCCCGCCCATCTGCACCAGGCGTTGCGCATGATCAGTCAGGTGGCCGACGGCATCGACGACGACTTGGCGGCCAAGCTGCACGGTCGCACCACCTTCCAGCCCGGCGTGGAGTGAGGTCGGCATGGACAACGGCCACTTCGCGGTCATCGAGCCGGCCGAATGCCGCCTGCTATTGCGGGCGGCCGCCGTCGGCCGGTTGGGCTGGGTGATCGAGGGACGCGTGCAGATCCTGCCCGTCACCTGTTCCAGCGACGGCGACACCATCTGGTTCCGCACCGCCCCCCGCTCCCCGCTGGCGGGCGCGCTCGGCGAGGTGGTCTTCGAGATCGATGACGTCGACGCCGAGACCCGCACCGGGTGGAGCGTGATCGCCCGGGGCGTGTTGGAGGACTCCGGCCGCACGACCGTGCCCACTCCTGACCCTTGGGCGCCGGGCGAGAGAGAATTGACCCGAGCCATCAGGATCACCGAGATCAGCGGACGATCCGTGGCTCCCGGAACCGAAAGGGACGTCGATGTCTACGCATGAGTCTGGAACCCATTCCGAAGCTGCCCCTGCGGGCGAGCTGCGCCCGCACGTGCTGGTGGGGGTGGACGGCTCGGAGGACGGCCTGCGCGCCGTCGCCTACGCCGTCCGCACGGCGGTGGGCCGCGAGATCGACCTGCTGCTCGTGCATGCGGTCGACGATGCGGTGCTGGCCGGCACCTGGGGTGTCGTCTACGACCCGTCGAGCCTGGAGGCGGCTGCGGGCGAGGTCTTGTCCGAGGCCACCGCCCACGCCACCGAGATCGGCATGCCGGCCGACCGCATCCACACCGAGGTGGTGCTCGGCAACGCCGCCGCGGTGCTCGCCAAGTTGGCCAAGGACGCCGAACTGTTGGTGATCGGACGACGGGCCATCTCGGGCCTCGAGCGCATGTTCGTGGGCTCGACGAGCGTGTCGCTGGCCTCGACCGCCAGTTGCCCCGTGGTGGTCATCTCGAACGCCGCCAACCCGTCGGCCACCGGTGACCGAGGCGTGATCGCCGTCGGTGTGGAGTGCGACAAGCACTCGACGCTCACCCTGCGCGCCGGCTTCGAGGAGGCCCAACGCCGCGGCGCCTCGGTGCTGGCGATGACGGTGCAGTCGAACGTGCCGCCGGGCATGTTCGGCGGCTACCGGCTGACCAACGACGCCGAGGCCGAGATGAAGCGCGCCGCCGAACTGCAGTTGGCCGATCTGGTCTCGTCGGTGGCCCAGGACTTCCCCGAGGTCGACCACGACCTGCGGGTGATCCTCGGGCACCCGGTGGAGCAGTTGATCGCCACCTCGTCCGAGGTCGACCTGCTGGTGCTGGGCATGCGGCCCCCGTCGGTGATCGGCTTCTCGATCGGCGGGGTGACGCGAGCGGTGCTGGCGCACGCCAAGAGCCCGCTCATGGTCGTGCACTGACAACTGACGGGCGGTCGGGGGTGGTGACCGCGTAGGCTGGCGGCGCCATGAATCACCCCCGCCAGTCCACCGCCCCGGAACTCCCGGACGGGCTCGACCTGACCTGCGTGCCGACGCTGCCGATCTCGGCGCGCGCCGACGAGATCGGCGACCTGCTGGATCGCCATCAGGTGATCGTGGTGGCCGGCGAGACCGGCTCGGGCAAGACGACCCAGCTGCCCAAGATCGCTCTGGCCCGGGGACGCCGCCGGATCGCCCACACCCAGCCCCGCCGGATCGCGGCCCGCTCGGTGGCCGAACGACTCGCCAGCGAGATCAACACCCCGCTCGGCGAGGTGGTCGGCTACCAGGTGCGGTTCACCCGACAGGCCGGTCGCGACACCCGCGTCAAGGTGATGACCGACGGCGTGCTGCTGGCCGAGATCACCCGCGACCGCGACCTGCGCCGCTACGACACGATCATCATCGACGAGGCCCACGAGCGCAGCCTCAACATCGACTTCCTGCTCGGCTACCTCAAGCAACTGCTGTCCCGGCGCCTGGACCTGAAGGTGATCATCACCTCGGCGACCATCGACACCGCCCGGTTCTCGGAGCACTTCGACGGCGCACCCATCGTCGAGGTGTCGGGCCGCACCTACCCCGTTGAGACCCGCTACCGCCCACTCGGCGACGGCACCGGCGACGACGACCAGGTGGCCGGCATCGCCGCCGCCGTCGAGGAGCTGTTCACCGAGAACACCGGCGGTGGCCCCGGCGACATCCTCGTGTTCCTGTCGGGTGAGCGCGAGATCCGCGACGCGGCCGAGGCCGTCAATGCTCTCAAGCTGCCCGACACCGAGGTGCTGCCGCTGTACGCGCGGTTGTCGTCCGCGGAGCAACAACGCGTCTTCCAGGCCCACACCGGGCGGCGCGTCGTGCTCGCCACCAACGTGGCCGAGACCTCGATCACGGTGCCCGGCATCCGCTACGTCGTCGACCCCGGCACGGCGCGTGTCAGCCGCTACTCGGCCCGGACGAAGGTGCAGCGCCTGCCGATCGAGCCCGTCTCGCAGGCGTCGGCCAACCAGCGCGCCGGCCGCTGTGGTCGCGTGGCGCCCGGCGTGTGCATCCGGCTGTACTCCGAGGAGGACTTCGCCTCCCGTCCCGAGTTCACCGAACCCGAGATCCTGCGGACGAACCTCGCCTCGGTCATCCTGCAGATGGCCCAGGCCGGGCTGGGTGACATCGCCGCCTTCCCCTTCGTCGAGGCGCCCGACCGTGGCCAGATCACCGATGGCATGCGGTTGTTGGACGAACTGGGTGCCCTCGCGCCCGGCAATCGCCACCACCCGCGGTTGACCAGGACCGGCCACGCGCTGGCGAAGTTGCCCGTCGATCCGCGCCTGGGGCGCATGCTGATCGAGGCCCAGCGGCGCGACTGTCTGCGCGAGGTGCTGGTGGTCGTCGCTGCCCTGGCCATCCCCGACGTGCGCGAACGCCCCACCGAGAAGCGCGAGCAGGCCGACGCGATGCACGCCAGGTTCACCCGCGAGGTGATCCCCAAGCCCGGCGCGGCCACCGACGAGCAGGGCCGGCCGCTGCGGCACACGGCCCACACCAACACCCGCAAGGAGCAGGGGCCACCGCCCGGCGAGGGCGGCGACATCCTGCCGTTGGTGCGACTGTGGACCTACCTGCGCACCGCCCGACGCGAACTGTCGGGCAATGCGTTCCGCCGGTTGTGCCGCGACGAGTACCTCAACTTCCTGCGGGTGCGCGAGTGGGAAGACCTGCACGCCCAACTGCGCGAGCTGTGCAAGGAACTCGGGTGGCGCCGCAACGAGTCGGCCGCGCCGACGTCGGAGGTGCTCACCAGCGTGCTGTCGGGGCTGCTGGGCCACGTCGGGCTGGCCGACGTGCGCGAGCCCACCCCGCAGCGGGGGAGCGGCCCCCGCAAGCGCACCCGGCCCGGCCCGCGGGAGTACCTCGGGGCCCGCGGCGCCAGATTCGCCATCAACCCGGGTTCGGTGCACGCCAAGAACCCGCCCCCACTGGTGATGGCGGTCGAGCTGGTCGAGACGACTCGACTGTGGGCCCGGATGGTTGCCGAGATCGAGGCCGAGTGGGTGGAACAGGTCGCCGAGCACGTGCTCAAGCGCTCCTACTCCGAACCGCACTGGTCGTCCAACTCCGGCTCGGTGGTCGCCTACGAGCGGGTCAGTCTCTACGGCGTGCCGATCGTCGCCGACAGGCCCGTCAGCTACGCCCGCATCAACCCCGTCGAGGCCCGCGAGATCTTCATCCGGCAGGCCCTCGTCGAGCAGGCCTGGCCGAACCGGCACGCCGTGCTCGCCCACAACGCCGCGGTGCGCCGCGAGGCCGAAGAGATCGAGGAACGCAGCCGGCGCCGCGACGTCGTGGTCGACGACCAGGTGATCGTCGACTTCTACGACCGTCGCATTCCCGACGAGGTGGTCTCGGCCAGCCACTTCGACGCCTGGTGGCGGCGGATCGACGATCCGTCCGTGCTCGAACTGAGCCTCGACGACCTGATCCGCGACGACACCGACTCGATCGACTCCGGCGCCTTCCCCGACCACTGGCAGGTCGGCGATGTGCGGCTCGACGTGCGCTACGTGTTCGAACCCGGTTCCGGGCATGACGGGGTCACGGTCACGGTGCCCATGCGGCTGTTGAACCAGCTGACGGCCGAGCCGTTCAGCTGGCAGGTGCCGGGGCTGCGTCAGGAACTGGCCACCGAACTCATCCGCGGCCTGCCCAAGCAGGTGCGAACCCAGTTCGTGCCCGCCCCCAACCATGCCCGTGACGCCCTGCGGTGGCTCGACGAGCACGCCGCCGGTGGCGATCGCTCCCAGCGGTTCTGTGACGAACTCGGACGAGCCCTGGCCGCTCTCACCGGGAACCGGGTGCCGGCCGAGGCGTGGCGCCCCGACGAGGTGCCCGATCACCTGCGCGTGCGGTTCCAGGTCACCAGCAAGAGTCGTCCGGATCGGATCTCGAAGGACTTCGCCGAACTGCGCACCGAACTGGCCGCGCAACTGTCGCGCAACCTGACCCGGGCGACCTCGTCCGACCGGATCACCGGGCAGACCAGCTGGAGCTTCGGCGACCTGCCCACCACCGTCGAGGTCGGGCGCGGTGCCGGGAAGGCCGTCGGGTACCCGGCGCTGACCGACGAGGGATCGACGGTGGGCCAGGTGGTGCTCGATTCGCCCCAGGCGCAGGCCCGGTCGCACCACCGCGGGGTGCGGCGCCTGCTGGTGCGCACCAACCCCGACCCGACCAAGTGGGTGGTCTCGCACCTGAGCAATGCCGAGAAGGTCGCGCTGCCGCACTCGCCCTACGGTTCGGTGGCCGACCTGCTGGCCGACGCCCGTCTCAAGACGGTGGAGTCGTTGGCCACGGCTCGGCTGGGCTCGCTCGACGGGGTGCGATCGCAGGCGGTCTACGACGAGGTCGCCCTGCACGTGCGCCAGGAGCAGGCCGACGCCATGCGCACGGTGGTCTCGACCGTCGCCCAGACCCTGACGCGGCGCCTCGACGTGCTCGAACTGGTGCGAGCCAACGCCGTGCCCGGTGCGTGCACCGATGTCGCGCGCCAACTGGAGAACCTGGTGTTCCCGAACTTCATCTCGGCCACTCCCGATCCGTGGTTCTCGGAGCTGCCCCGCTACGTGCAGGCCATGGCGCTGCGGCTGGAGGCCGCCGCCCGCAACCCGGCTCGCGATGCCGAACTGGCCGACCAGGTGGACGAACTCGAGGACGCCTACGCGGCCGTCGTCGACCGCCAGCCCGCCGGACCGTTGTCGCCGCCGGTGGAGGAGGTCGCGTTCCTGATCGAGGAGCTGCGGGTCAGCCTGTTCGCGCAGACGCTGCGCACCGCGGTGCCGATCTCGCCCAAGCGGGTGCGAACGGCGCTGAAGAAGCTCTGAGCGAGGCACCGTCCTCACCCCGGCGCGGGAGGCTGACATGGCCGCCGATCGCCCATCCGTGGTTGAGTGTCCCCGTGCCAGCGACCACCGCCGAACTCGTCGACCTGCTGAGCCTCGAGGAGATCGAGGTCGGCCTCTACCGGGGCAGCCAACCCACGACCACCTGGCAGCGCACTTTCGGGGGGCAGGTGCTCGCCCAGGCGCTGATGGCCGCCTACGGCACGGTGCCCAGCGACCGGATCTGCCACTCGCTGAATGCGTACTTCCTGCGACCCGGCAGCACCGATGCCCCGATCATCTATGACGTCGAGACCACCCGTGACGGTCGCACCTTCTCGGCGCGGCGGGTGCTTGCCCGCCAGCGCGGCGCGGTGATCTTCACGCTCAGCGCCAGCTTCCACGAGCTCGAGGACGGCTTCACCCACTCCGATCCCGCGCCCACCGAGGTGCCGGCCCCCGAGGACTGCCCGCGCCTGGTCGACGTGATGACCAGCCGCTTCGGCTCGGAGATGAGCCTGTTCCACGAATGGGACGCCCTCGACGTGCGCTTCGCCGGCGACTCCGGGCGCTTCGGTGAGCTCGTCCCGAGCTCCCACACGGCCCACATGCGCGTGTGGGTGCGCACCACCGAGGCCCTGCCGGACGACGTGCGCCTGCACCAGGCGATCTCGGCCTACCTGTCCGACATGACCCTGCTGGGGGTCTCGACCGTGCCGCACGAGGTGGCGTTCCTGTCGTCCGACCTTCAGGCCGCGAGCATCGACCACGCCATGTGGTTCCACCGGCCGATCCGGGCCGACCAGTGGATCCTCTACGACCAGGTCAGCCCGTCGGCCTCGCACGCGCTGGGGTTCTCGATGGGCCGGCTGCTGCAACACGGGTTGCAAGTCGCCACCTGCAACCAGGAGGGCCTGATTCGGGTCGTGCCCGGCACCGCCCGCCACTGACCAGCCGCCCGCGAAGCGGCGTCGACCTTCAGGGAGTCAGGGTGACCACCGTGAGGTCGTCGTGCGGCTTCTGCAGCGAGCGGACGAGCCACTCCGCCTGCTCGTCCTCGGCCGTCCGCGTGGCCGTGAGCACACCCTGGGGTGAGGCCAGCAGGTCCGCGAACTCGGCGAGGGTCCAGGCGTCCAGCAGTTGGTGACCGCGGGTGGCGCCGTCGCTGCAGGCGGCGATGCGCACCACCTCATCGAGTCGGAGCGAGCCCATCAGGGCCTCGTCGGCCGCGGCCGGATCGTCCTGACAACACCACCAGCCGCCGGGAACGTTGCGCGTGAGCTGGGTGGCGCGCACGCGGGCGTCGAGTAGTTCCTCGGGCAGGGCGGTGGCCCGATCCAGCCCGCGTTCGGTCAGCACCGCCGTGGTCGCCGCCCGCATGGCCGACTGCAGGCGGTCGTCGCAGTGCTCGACTGTGCCGTGGGCGGTCGACGACCACACGCCACGGGCCCTGGGAACACGAACTGCCGCCGCCGACCCGGGAGAGGGGGTCGACGGCGGCAGTCGGTGGTTGGACGAGCCTCAGGCGGCCGTGGTGCGCAGCGCCGCGAGGGCGTTGCGCTCGATCTGGCGCACGCGCTCGGCGGTGATGCCCCAGACCGCGCCGATGTCGGCCAGCTTGGCCTGCCGTCCGTCCAGCAGGCCGTAGCGGCGACGCACGACGTCGGCCGATCGCTCGTCCAAGTTCTTCAACATGCCCTCCAGCACCCCACGGTCCTGACCGTCGAGCACGGTCTCGTCGGGGCCGGGAGCGTTCTCGCGGGCGATCAAGTCACCCAGGGAGGTGTCACCGTCCTCGTCGACCGGGGCGTCGAGGGAGATGTGGTCACGGCTGTAGCGCATCAGTTCGACGACGCGCTCGGGCTCGAGGGCGAGTTCGGCCGCGATCTCCTCGACCTCGGGCTCACGCCCCAACTGGCGTTCCAGATTGCGGCGGGCGGCCGAGACCTGGTTGACCTGTTCGGCGACGTGCACCGGCAGTCGGACGATGCGCCCCTGCTGCGCGATGCCGCGGCTGATGGCCTGACGCACCCACCAGGTGGCGTACGTCGAGAACTTGAAGCCCTTGGCGTAGTCGAACTTCTCGACGGCACGAATCAGCCCGGTGTTGCCCTCCTGCACCATGTCGAGCAGCGGCATCGGAGCCCGCGAGTACTTGCGGGCGACGCTGACGACCAGCCGAAGGTTGGCGCGAATGAAGTGCTGCATCGCGCGATCACCGTCGTCGGCGATGGCCTGCAGTTCGTCCGCGGTGGCCTCGACCGTGGTGGTGACCGTGCCGTCGAGCACGGCCTGGGCGAAGACGCCGGCCTCGATGCGGCGGGCGAGCATCACCTCTTCCTCGGCCGTCAGCAGGGGGGTCTTCGCGATGGACTCCAAGTAGAGCCCGACCGCGTCCTTGCCGTCGATTCCTTCGCTGGTGCGAGTGCGCGTCCTGGTGGTGATCATCCGGGTGCCCCTTTCATGCGACATTCACCCTGTTCAACGCCCGACGCAGGGGGTTTGTTGCACCGGGAACCCCGAGTTGGCCCTGAGTACGCCAACAGCGATCAGCAGGTCAGACCACGGTCGTAGCCTGCCCCCGGGAGTCCTGGGTGTCGAAGTCCTGGGTGGCGACGTCGATGATCCACGCCAACTCCCACGCACGCTCCTTCCACTGGTCGTAGCGACCGGTGACGCCGGCGTGCCCGGCCACCATCTCGGTCTTCTGCAACACCGGCTGCGCGACGTCGGCAGGAATCGTGTGGCGCAACTGCTGCACCCACTTGGTCGGCTCCACGTAGTAGACCCGGGTGTCGTTGAGACCGGTCGTGGCCAGGATGCGCGGGTAGCGGACGGCAGCGATGTTCTCGTAGGGGGTGTAGCTCTTCATGTAGGCGTACACCTCGGGGTCGTGCAGCGGGTCGCCCCACTCCTCCCACTCGGTGACCGTCAGCGGCAGGCTAGGGTCGAGGATGGTGGTGAGGGCGTCGACGAAGGCCACGCCCGCATGCACGCCCGCGAACAGCTCGGGGGCCAGGTTGGCGATGGCTCCCATCAGCAGGCCGCCCGCGCTGCGCCCCTCGGCGACCAGCCGGTCGGGCGAGGTGTAGTCGTGGTCGACGAGCCAGCGGGCCGAGTCGACGAAGTCGGTGAACGTGTTCTTCTTGGTCAACGTCTTGCCGTCGTCATACCAGGCGCGACCGAGCTCACCACCGCCGCGAATGTGGGTGATCACGAACACGAAGCCCCGGTCGAGCAGTGACAGCCGGCTGATGGCGAAGCTCGGGGGGATCGAGATCTCGTACGACCCGTAGCCGTAGAGCAGACAGGGCGCCGTGCCGTCGATCGGGGTGTCGCGGTGGCGGACGATCGACAGCGGAATGCGCGTGCCATCGGCGGCGGTGGCCCACTGTCGTTCCGAGACGTAGTCGTCGGCGCGGTAGGCCCCCCGGGTCGGGTGGTCACGCACGTGCGTCTGCTTCAGCTGGATCAACTCGGCGCGCGCGACGTGGTAGTCATGCACGGTGGTCGGGGTGACCAGCGAGGTGTAGGTGAGCTGGAAACGATCGGTGTCCAGGTCTTCGTTGCCGGCGGTCTGGGCGTCGTAGACCTCCTCGGGGAAATCGAGCTGGGTGATCTCGCCGTCGCGATGCACCTGCACGCCGGCGATGCCGTCGCGGCGGCGACTGACCACCACGAAGTCCCGGTAGGCCTCGACGGCCGTGTAGCGCACCCCGGGAGTCGCGGGGGCGAAGCTCGTCCAGGTGTCGCGGGGGGCCAGCTCGCCCGCCTCGGGGTTCCAGGTCAGCGGAGCCGTCGAGATCTCGAAGTCGGGGGAGTTCTGGTTGTGCAGCAGGTACAGCACCCCGTCGCCGACCTCGACCCCGTACTCGACGTTCTCGACCCGCTCGGCCACCCGCACCGGCGTGGCGGTGGGGTCGTCGGCGGGCAGCACCCACGCCTCCGAGGTGAGCTTCGACCCGTTGTGGATGACCAGCCAGCGGTCGTCGCGGGAGGAATCAATGCCCACCCAGTAGCGCTCGTCCGGTTCCTCGAAGACCAGCACATCGGCGGACGAATCCGTGCGCAGTTCGTGGCGCCACACCTGATGGGGGCGCCAGGCCTCGTCGACCCGCTGGTAGAACAGGTGGGTCTGGCCCGCCCAGGTGGCACCGTGGGCGATGCCCGTCACCACCGGTCCGAAGGTCTCGCCGAAGGCCTCGGTGTCGAGGCGACGCACGGACAGGTCGTAGCGCTCGTCGCCGGCCACGTCGACCGAGAAGGCCAGCAGGCTGCCGTCGGGCGAGACGCTGAGGGCTCCCAGCGAGAAGAACTCGTGGCCCTCGGCCTCGGCGTTCCCGTCGAGGAAGACCTGCTCGCCCGCAATCTCACCCGATTCGAGGTCGGGGGCGTGGTCGCGGTCGGCGGCCGGCGCGCGGCAGTAGAGCGGATAGGCGCTGCCCTCGAAGGTGCGGGTGTAGTACCACCAGGCGTCACCGCCGCTGTGTCGCGTGAACGAGGGCACCGACAGGTCGGTCTCCTGGGTGCGGGCCGCGATGTCGTCGAACAGTTCCTGGCGCAGGTCTGCCAGGTGGGCGGTCATCGCGTCGGCGTAGGCGTTCTCGGCGTTCAGCAGTTCGATCACCTCGGGGTTCTGCTTGTCGCGAAGCCACTCGTAGGGGTCGTCGAAGGTGTCGCCGTGATGGGTGCGCGCGATGGGGCGGCGGTCCGCCACCGGGGGAGTGGGACGAGCGGTCTGGTCGGTCATGGCGTCAGGCTAGCCGGATGCGGTGCGTCACACCCGTGTCGGCTTGGGTGAGGTTGGCGGGGCGTGGCATGATGGTCGGCACGGGTCTTGACAGCCACCGGCTTTCCTGCGCCCTCGAACGACTCATCCACGTGAAGAGGATCCCTGTGACGCCACGCTCCACCGGTCAGAAGCCCGCCGACGACACCACCTCCGAGGCACCCGCCAAGACCACCCGGACGAGGGCTGCCGCCCCCGCCAAGGCGGCCACCACCACCACGGCCAAGACCTCCCCGGGTAAGAGCGCAGCCGCCAAGACCAGCACCGCCAAGACCGCCGCCCCCCGCGCCACGGCTGCGAAGGCGACCACCGCCCGCAAGACCACCGGCGGTCGGGCCAAGGCCGGCACCGCGACCGTGGCCGAGACGGTCGAGCAGGTCGCCAACCGCGAGATCGAGGTCACCGCGGAGCGCGACGGCGATGACCTCGTGCTGACCGTCGGGGGCAAGAAGCGCAATCTCGACGACGTCGATGACGCGCAGTTCTCGCCCGAGAAGGAGGCTCCCCTCGAGAAGGAGCTGAACGAAGACCAGGGCTTCTCCCTCTCCGACGCCGACGACGCCGACGAACCCGAGCAGCAGGTGGTCACCGCCGGTGCCACCGCCGACCCCGTCAAGGACTACCTCAAGCAGATCGGCAAGGTTGCCCTGCTGAACGCCGAGATGGAGGTCGAGCTGGCCAAGCGCATCGAGGCGGGCCTGTTCGCCGATGAGCGTCTCAACGATCCCTCGGTGAAGGTGTCGGCCAAGGACTTCGACGACTTCGAGTGGATCGCCGAGGACGGTCGCAAGGCCAAGAACCACCTGCTCGAGGCCAACCTGCGTCTGGTGGTCTCGCTCGCCAAGCGCTACACCGGCCGCGGCATGCTCTTCCTCGACCTGATCCAGGAGGGCAACCTGGGTCTGATCCGCGCCGTCGAGAAGTTCGACTACACCAAGGGCTACAAGTTCTCCACGTATGCGACCTGGTGGATCAAGCAGGCCATCACCCGCGCCATGGCCGACCAGGCCCGCACCATCCGCATCCCGGTGCACATGGTCGAGGTCATCAACAAGCTGGCTCGCGTGCAGCGTCAGATGCTTCAGGATCTGGGTCGCGAACCAACCCCCGAGGAACTCGCCAAGGAACTCGACATGACCCCCGAGAAGGTCGTCGAGGTGCAGAAGTACGGACGAGAGCCCATCTCGCTGCACACTCCGTTGGGTGAGGACGGCGACTCCGAGTTCGGTGACCTGATCGAGGACTCCGAGGCGATCGTGCCCGCCGACGCCGTGAACTTCACGCTGCTGCAGGAGCAGTTGCACGACGTGCTCGACACGCTCTCCGAGCGCGAGGCCGGGGTGGTGCAGATGCGCTTCGGTCTCACCGACGGGCAGCCGAAGACGCTCGACGAGATCGGCAAGGTCTATGGGGTCACGCGCGAGCGCATCCGCCAGATCGAGTCGAAGACCATGTCGAAGCTGCGCCACCCGTCGCGCTCGCAGGTGCTTCGGGACTACCTCGACTGATGTCGCCGGATTCCGGCACCCGGCGTCGCCTCGACGGACGATTCCGCATCCGTCAGGCGGCGCTGGAGGACCTGCCCGCTCTGGCGGCGATGAAGGCCCGCGCCTGGCGGGAGAGTTACGACTTCGACGAGGCGGTCTTCGCGCGTCAGGACGAGCTGGCGGCCCAGACCGCCGTCGCATGGGCCGATGCGGCCAGACGCGGCGGCTACTTCTGGGGGGTCATCGACACCCACGCGCCCGAGCCCGAGGGCGGCGGCCACGCCTGGGTCGGTGTCGCCCACGCGACGGTCACGGCTGACCCGCAGGCCCCCACGTCGCTCGAGCTGGCGATGATCTACCTGCTCGACGTCGCGAAGGGCTCCGGCATCGCCGACCGGTTGCTGCAGATGGCCATGGGGGACGCACCCGCGCATCTGTGGGTGCTGGAGCACAATCCGCGCGCGCTCGCCTTCTACCGCCGACACGGGTTCGAACCCGACGGCGTCGTCGCCGACCTCACCGGCTCACTGGCCGGGCACCGCGAGATTCGTCTCGTGCGGGGCTGACCCGCGATCGT
Organism: Aestuariimicrobium soli; assembly: GCF_051192575.1. Taxonomy (NCBI): domain Bacteria; kingdom Bacillati; phylum Actinomycetota; class Actinomycetes; order Propionibacteriales; family Propionibacteriaceae; genus Aestuariimicrobium; species Aestuariimicrobium soli. The sequence continues at coordinate 137,991 of NZ_JBPJSQ010000001.1, forward strand.
CCACCCCTGCGGGTCCGCGGGGGGCACTGCGCAGTGCTCATGCGCGAATTGAACGCCTCGCTCACGGCCATCATGCCTAGTCAGATGGCTGTTACACAATCGTTGCGAAACGCGCGGGCTGGCGAGTGTTCAACATCGCGCAGTGCGCCCTAGGTTGAGTCATCGAGCGAGGCCATGGCGGCCTCGGACCCAACCAAGGCAGGAGGTGGCGATGACGACGGTGGCAGAAGAGCCGGCGCCGGTCAGGAGCCAGGACCGCCCACGCAAGCCCTCGGTGGTGCAGAGCATCTGGCGCAGTTACTTCCTGCGTCGACTGGTGCGCGCACTGCTGATGATCTGGCTGGTGGCGACCCTGGTGTTCTTCATGGTTCGGCTGATGCCGGGCAACCCGGTCGACACGTACACGGCCAAGTTGATCGCCGAGCAGGGGCTCTCCTACGAGCAGGCCCGGGCCCAGGCTGCGACGCTGTTCCAGTTCGACTCGTCCAAGCCGCTGGTGCTGCAGTACGTCGACTACCTGCGCAACCTGCTGCACGGCGACATGGGCACCTCGATCGTCTCGTCGGGCACCACGGTGGCCTCGAAGATCGCCGCGCACCTGCCCTGGACGATGTTCTCGGTGGGCATCTCGATGGTGATCGCCATCGGCATCGGCCTCGTGTTCGGCATGATCATGGCCTACCGTCGCGGCGGCATCTTCGATCACGCCGTCTCGATCATCGGCTCGCTGCTGCACGCCATCCCCAACTACCTGCTGGCCATGCTGATCGTGGTCGTCGGCGGGGTGAAGCTCAAGCTGTTCGACTTCGCGCAGATGCGCGGCAGTCTGACGGCCGGGGTGAAGCCGGGCTTCACGCTCAACTTCATCCAGGACATCTTCTACCACGCGGCCCTGCCGATCCTGACCTACGTGCTGACCACGGCCGGCACGTGGGCGCTGGTGATGAAGTCGTCCACCACCCAGGTGCTGGGCGAGGACTACGTCACCGTGGCTCGCGCCCGCGGCCTGTCGGGTGGACGCATCGCCGGCACCTACGTCGGACGCAACGCCGTGCTGCCGCTGGTCGCCCAGATCGCCACCCAGGCTGGCTTCGTGGTCGGCGGCGCCATCTTCGTCGAGCAGACCTTCGCCTACGACGGCATCGGCATCCAGCTGTACAAGTCGATCAACTTCCGCGACTACCCGATCATCCAGGGAATCCTGCTGATGATCACCATCGTGGTGATCTTCGCCAACCTGTTGGCCGACTTCATCTACAGCTTCCTGGATCCGCGGATCCGCACCGACGAGCGGAAGGCCGACTGACATGGGCGTGAACATCGCAGACGCGACGCTTGAGCCCGGCAGGGGCGAGGAACCGCACGTCGACGAGACGGCCGCCGGGGCCAAGGCCAAGGGTGTCGGCCCGATTCGCGGCTTCTTCCGTGAACTGAGCCGCTCCACCGCCGGCCTGATCGGCTTCGTCATCGTGGCCCTGATCGTGCTGATGACCATCTTCGCTCCGCTGCTTCGCGGCAACCTGAAGCCCACCACCGAGTACTGGGCGAAGTCGTCCGGCACTCATCCGCTGGGCACCAGCGGACAGGGCATCGACACGCTGGCCATGGTCGTCAACGGCGGCAAGACCGTGCTGTTGGTCGGCTTCGGTGCCGCCGGTCTGACGGTGCTGATCGCGGTGGTGGTCGGGTCGCTCGCGGCCTACTTCCGCGGCTGGTTCGATGCCGTCATGCTGCAGATCGCCGATCTGTTCATGACCATCCCGCAGATCGTGCTGCTGGCCGTGATGGGCTCGTTCTTCCGATTCGACTCGCCGTTCTGGCTGGCCGTGATCGTCGGCTCCCTGTCGTGGCCGGTGCTGATGCGCTCCATCCGCGCCCAGGTGCTGTCGCTGAAGGAACGCGAGTTCGTCGAGGCGGCCCGCCTGCTCGACCTGGGCACGTTCCGGGTGGTCTTCGTCGAGATCGTGCCGAACATGGCCAGCTTCATCCTGATCAACTTCATCATCGCCGTGACCAATGCCATCTACGCGATGGTCGGTCTGTACCTGCTGGGTCTGGCCCCGCTGGCCGGCGTGAACTGGGGAATCATGGTGCAGGACGGCTGGACCAACGGCGCCATGTTCAACCCCGACGCCCTGCCCTACATCCTGGCCCCCGTCGCCATGATCGTGCTGCTGCAGTTGGGCCTGATCCTGCTCACCCGATCTCTCGAAGAGATCCTCAACCCGAGGCTGCGTGACCGATGAGCACCACCGTTGAATCCACCGCCGGTACGACCGCGGCACGCCGCAAGGACGAGCCCGTTCTCAGCGTGCGCGACCTGGTCGTGCAGTACCGCACCGGCTCGGGCGCCACGGTCGATGCCGTGCGCAGCGTCAGCTTCGACCTGTTCCCCAACCAGGCGCTCGCCTTGGTGGGGGAGTCGGGGTGTGGCAAGACGACCCTGGGGCTCGGCCTGCTGCGACTGCTGCCCAGACTGGGTCACATTCCGCAGGGCTCCATCACCTACCGGCGCGAGCCGGGTGCCAAGCCGGTCGACGTGCTCAAGCTCAACAACCGGGCTCTGCGTCGCTGGCGTTGGGCCGAGGCCGCCATGGTGTTCCAGGGGGCGCAGAGCGCGTTTAACCCGGTGATCACCATCGGCGACCAGATGGCCGACACCCTCAAGGCGCACGTGCGCGAGGGGGAGCGGTACAACAAGTTGGAAGGGATCGAGCGCGCGGCCGACATGCTGAAGCGGGTGCGCCTCGACCCGGCCCGCGTGCTGGGTTCCTATCCCCACGAACTGTCGGGCGGCATGCGGCAGCGCACCCTGATCGCGATGAGCCTGCTGCTCGACCCGCGTTTCCTGGTGTTGGACGAGCCGACCACGGCCCTCGACATCCTCACCCAGCGTGGCATCGTCGACCTCCTGGCCGACCTGCGCGAGGAGCGCGGTTTCGCGATGATCTTCATCAGCCACGACCTCGCCCTGGCCGCCGAGCTGGCCGACCGGGTGGCCACCATGTACGCCGGGCAGATCATCGAGCGCGGTTCCCTTCGCGACATCTTCTACGAGCCCCGGCATCCCTACACCTCGGGCCTGATCAACGCCGTGCCCCCGGTGGTCGGTGACCTGCCCGACCTGGCGTCGATCCCGGGATCGCCGCCCTCGCTGGCCAACCTGCCGAAGGGGTGCTCGTTCGCCCCCCGCTGCTCGTTCGCCACCGATGGGTGCCGGGCCGCGCAGCCCGACGAGGAATCGATCGAAGAGCGCGACCAGGGCATGTCCCACGAAGTCCGATGCATCCACTGGCGTGAGGTGCACCACGAGCGGAAGGTGATTGCTCGTGCCTGAGCAGACCGTGAGCAGAACGCCGCTGCTGTCGATGACCCATGTCGACCAGACGTTCTCGTCCAAGAAGGGCGACGTGCCCGCCGTGCAGGACGTCAACTTCGAGGTGGGCCCCGGTGAGGTGCTCTGCCTGGTGGGGGAGTCGGGGTGTGGCAAGACCACCAGTGCCCGCATGGCCGGCGGGCTGCTCAAGCCCACCGGTGGCGAGGTCGCCTACCTCGGCAAGAACATCTGGCAGATGGACAAGCAGGAGTTCACCGACTACCGGCGTTCGGTGCAATACGTGCACCAGGACCCCTACGCCTCGCTGAACCCCATCCGTTCGGTCGCGGCCACGCTGACGGCCCCGCTGCTCAAGCACGGGATCGCCAAGAACCGTCACGACGCGTGGGAACAGGCCGCCGAACTGTGCCGTCGGGTCGACCTGACTCCGCCCGAGAACTACCTGCCGAAGTTCCCGCACCAGCTCTCGGGTGGCCAGCGCCAGCGCGTGGCCGTGGCCCGGGCGCTGACGTTGAACCCGAAGGTGATCATCGCCGACGAGTCGACCTCGATGCTCGACGTGTCGATCCGCGTCGGCATGCTGAAGATGCTGGGCAAGCTGCGCGACGAACTCAACGTCGGCTTCCTGTTCATCACCCACGACCTGGCCATCGCGAAGTACTTCGGCTGGTCGGGCAAGACGGCGGTGATGTACCTGGGCAAGGTGGTCGAGTTCGGCCCCACGCCCGAGGTGATCAACAACCCGCAGCACCCCTACACCCAGGCACTGCTGAACGCCGTGCCCGAGCCGGATCCCGATCTCACCCGCACCAAGCTCCCCAACGGGGGCCTGCGGTCGTCCGAGATCCCGAACCTGCGCGAGCTGCCCTCGGGCTGCACCTTCCACCCGCGCTGCCCCCTGTTCGAGGCGGGCTGCGACCGGGTCTCACCGATCTTGGCTGAGAGCACCACGAACCATGAGGTGGCATGCCACGTCACGGGTCGTGACACCCGCAGCCAATCCGGGGCTCCCGACCGGGAGTTGGCCGGATGAATGCTGTTGCCCGCGGCATGCTGGCAATCAGCTGCTTCGTCTTCGTCGGATCGCTCATGTTGATGTTCATGGTCGAGCGCGGCACGGCGGAGTTCTACGTCACCGTCATCAGTCTGGGAGTCTCCCTGATTGCCGTGGCGGGGGCGACCCTGGTGGCGCGTTGGACAATCCAGCGGCCCAACTTCAAGGAGGAACAACGATGAGCGATCCCATCTCGGTCTCGCGGCGCAGGATGCTGCAGATCATGGGTATCACCTCTGTCGGTGTGGTGGGCGCCGGGGCCTTGGCCGCCTGCTCGCCCGGCACTGCCGACACCAACAACTCGAGCTCGACCAATCCCAGCGGTTCGACCTCGGGCGGAGCCGGCGGTGGCACCAAGGGTGGCGAGATCCACATCGGCTACCCCTACACCGCGCCCCCGGAGGGCACGTTCAACATGTTCGCCCCGGCGAACACCATCATCGACGCCACCGGTGTGCCCTACGGCGACATGCTGCACATGCCGTCGGCGTACTACCTGTGGGCCGACAAGTCGTGGATCAAGTACCTGATCGACGACAACAAGCTGGACGAGGCCGCCAACACCTACACCGTCACCCTGAAGGACGGCCTGACCTGGTCGGACGGTGCGCCCATCACGGCCAAGGACTACGTCACCTCGTTCTACTGCGCCTGGCTGACCAGCCAGCCCGTGTGGAAGTACGTCAAGGACGTCGAGGCGAAGGACGACAAGACCTTCGTGCTGACCCTGCAGAACCCGTCGACCGTGCTCGAGCGCTACATCCTCAAGCTCAAGATCGCCGACTCGCAGACCTACGGCGCCATCGCCGACAAGGTGGGGCCGCTGGTGAAGGCGGGCAAGACCTCGTCCGACCCCGAGGCCGCCGCCCTGCTGACCGAACTGCAGAAGCTCAAGCCCACCGACCCGATCACCTCGGGCCCCTTCAAGTTCGACACCGCGTCGATCACCAACACCCAGCTGACGCTCGTCAAGAACGACAAGGGTGTGAACGCCGACAAGGTGAAGTTCGACAAGGTCGTCATCTACAACGGCGAGACCCCCGAGGTCACCCCGCTGGTGCAGTCGAAGACCGTCGACTACGCCACCCACGGCTTCCCGCCCAGCACCGAGAAGGCGTTCATCGCCGCCGGCATCCGCATCCTGCGTCCGCCGAACCTCTCGGGCCCCGCGCTCTACCTGAACTACGGCAAGGTGCCCGAGTTCAAGGACAAGCGTGTCCGTCAGGCCTTCGCCACCCTGCTCGACCGCGCGGTCGTCGGCAAGGTCTCGCTGGCCGAGTCGGGTGTGGGTGTGAAGTACATGGCCGGTTTCACCGACAACTCGGTGGACGAGTGGCTGCCCGCCGGTGTCAAGGACAAGCTGAAGACCTACGACAAGGACGACGCCAAGGCCGAGGAACTGCTGAAGGCCGCCGGCTGGACCAAGTCGGGTGACACCTGGAAGACCCCGCAGGGCAAGGACGCCGCCTACGAGCTGGAGTTCCCCGCCGAGTTCGCCGACTGGTCGGCTGCCGGCAAGAACGTGGCCGAGCAGATGAGCGCCTTCGGCATCAAGGTCACCCCTCGCGGCGTGAACTTCGCCCAGGTGCCGGTCGATGCGGCGAAGGGCAACTTCACGATGATCATCCAGGCGTGGGGCGCGAACTCGCACCCGCACCCGTACTTCGCGTACGTGGCGGACTTCCTCACGCAGAACTACCCGATCGCCAAGAACCAGGGCGGGCGTGGCATCGACTACGACCTGTCGGCGGTTCCCGGCCCTGACGGCAAGCCCGTGAACATCGAGGACCAGATCACCGCCTGCGGTGCCGGCCTCGACCTCGACAAGCAGAAGGAGCAGATCGGGGTGCTGGCGCAGATCTTCAACGAAGAGCTGCCCTGTGTGCCGCTGTTCGAGCGCTACGGCAACAACGCCGCAGTCGAGGGCACCCGCGTGAAGAAGTTCCCGGCAGATGACGACCCGGTTCTGAAGAACCCGGCCTACTCCGACAACTTCGTCGTGATCGGCGTGATGGACGGGACCATCGAGCCCGTCTGATCTGGCGGACCCACCCGAACACGCGAGGGCCCGAGCCGCAATGGCTCGGGCCCTCGTGGGTTCGGGGTGCCGGATGTCAGTCGGCGCTCTTCTGCGAGAGGGCCTCGGTCTCGTCCTGGATCTTCAGGGCGACCTGCTGCAGCTTGTCCTGATGCGCCCGACCGTGGTGGGCGCAGAACAGCAGGGTTCCTCCCGAGGGGAGGGTGACGCGCAGGTAGGCCTGGGCGCCGCAACGGTCACAACGGTCTGCAGCCGTGAGGGCTCGATCTTCGGTGACGGTGGTGCTCATGGCTACTCCTTCTGTCTGGTGTCACATGAGTGAGGTTTCCAGGCCCGGGTCGGTTCCCGGTCGTGCGTGTACTGATCACTCTCACCACGGTCAACGCCGTCGGGCCGGCTCCCATTCCCATGAGTGCCGCCAGCAGGCCTCGTCCGGGGTGTGCACCCACCGTAGCGAGCCGGTCAACCGAGTTCGGCCACGGAGCGCCTGACCGGGCGTGTCGTTCCCAGACTGTAACCTCGCACGGTGACCGAAGCCGTGAAGAGTTCGCGCCCCAAGCCCGCCGCCAACCAGAGCCGGGACTACGAAGCCAAGCACCTGCTGGTGCTCGAGGGCCTCGAGGCCGTGCGCAAGCGCCCCGCCATGTACATCGGATCGACCGACACCAAGGGTCTGATGCACTGCCTGTGGGAGATCATCGACAACGCCGTGGACGAGGCCCTGGCCGGCTTCGGCGAGCACATCGACATCGAGCTGCGCGCCGACGGGTCGATCCGGGTGACCGACCAGGCTCGCGGCATCCCCGTCGACATCGAGCCCCGCACCGGTCTGTCGGGGGTCGAGGTGGTGTTCACCAAGCTGCACGCCGGCGGCAAGTTCGGTGGCGGCTCGTACAACGCGACCGGCGGCCTGCACGGCGTGGGCGCCTCCGTGGTGAACGCCCTGTCGACCCGACTCGACGTCGAGGTGACCCGCAACTCGACGGTGTGGGGCATGAGCTTCCGCCGGGGCGTGCCGGGGGTCTTCGACGGCGACGGGCCCGATGCCGCGTTCACGCCCACCCACGAGCTGCGCAAGGTGGGCAAGGCCCGGCGCGGCCTCACCGGCACCCAGATCACCTACTGGCCCGACCGGCAGATCTTCCTCAAGGACGCGCAGCTCTCGCTGGAGCACCTGCTCAACCGGGCGCGCCAGACCTCCTTCCTGGTTCCGGGCCTGGAGCTGGTGGTCAACGACCGTCGCGACGGAGTGGTGGTCACCGAGACGTTCCGGCACGACGGCGGCATCGCCGAGTTCGCAGACTTCCTGGCCACCGGCGAGCGCGTGTCCGACGTGCTGCGGTTGCAGGGCACCGGTGACTTCATCGAGACCGTACCCATGCTGGACGATTCCGGCGCCATGACCCCCACCGACGTGGAGCGCCAGCTCGAGGTCGACATCGCGGTCTGCTGGACCAACACCTACGAGACGACGGCGCGCTCGTTCGTGAACGTGGTGGCCACCCCGAAGGGCGGCACGCATGTCGCCGGCTTCGAGCAGGGCATCACCAAGGCGTTCGTCAACGGCATGCAGGGCACCCGCATTCTCAAGGCGGGCGAGGAGGTGACCAAGGAGGACGTGCTCGAGGGCATGACCGCCGTGGTCACGGTGCGCCTGGCCGAACCCCAGTTCGAGGGGCAGACCAAGGAAGTGCTGGGCACACCTCCCGTGCGTCGGCTGGTCGCCAAGGTGGTCGAGACGGAGCTCACCGACTGGCTGACCAGCTCGAAGGCAGCCGTGAAGGCGCAGGCCCGCACGGTGATGGAGAAGGTGGCCAATGCCGGGCGTGCCCGGGTGCAGGCCCGCATGCACCGCGACAACCAGCGCCGCAAGAACGCGCTGGAGTCGTCCAGCCTGCCGCCCAAGCTGAAGGACTGCCGGTCGTCCGACGTCGATCGCACGGAACTGTTCATCGTCGAGGGTGACTCGGCGCTGGGAACGGCCAACGTGGCGCGCAATTCGGAGTTCCAGGCCCTGCTGCCGATCAGAGGCAAGATCCTGAACGTGCAGAAGGCATCGGTGGGCGACATGCTCAAGAACGCCGAGTGCGCCTCGATCATCCAGGTGGTCGGTGCCGGTTCGGGGCGCAGCTTCGACCTCGACGCCGCCCGCTACGGGAAGATCATCTTCATGGCCGACGCCGATTCTGACGGCGCGCACATCCGCTGCCTGTTGGCGACGCTGTTCTTCAAGTACATGCGCCCGATGGTCGAGGCGGGGCGGGTCTACTCGGCCGTGCCGCCGCTGCACCGCTTCGAGCTGATCAACCCCAAGCGCGGTTACGAGAAGTACATCTACACGTATTCCGACGCCGAGTACCAGCGCAAGGCGGCCGAGCTGACCAAGAAGAACCAGAACTTCAAGGAACCGCAGCGCTACAAGGGGCTGGGCGAGATGGATGCCTCGCAGCTGAACGAGACGACCATGAACCCGCTGCACCGCACCCTGCGCCGGATCACGGTCGACGAGGCCGAGGCAGCCGAGCGCACGTTCGAGATGCTGATGGGCAACGAGGTGGCACCGCGCAAGGAGTTCATCATCGATGGCGCCTATTCGATCGATGCGGAGTCGATCGACGCCTGAGGGACCAACGCCCAATAGAGTGCCAGCGTGACCACCACGATCGCGCCCGTCACCGCTCTCGAGCAGGGGCCACCATCGTCCAAGACCAAGATCGCCGCCTGGGCGAGTTGGGACTGGGGGACCCAGCCGTTCAACACGGTCATCACGACCTTCGTGTTCGCCGTCTACCTGACGAGCAAGCCGTTCGGTGACACCAACGCCACCTCGCAGGCACTGGCGACGTCGACCACCATCGCCGGGTTGTTGATCGCGCTGCTGGCACCGGTGCTGGGGCAGATGGCCGATCGATCGGGGCGGCTGGTGACGGTGCTGAAGTACCTCACCTGGCTACTGGCCCTGATCTCGGGATCACTGTTCTTCGTCGAGCCGCAACCCTCGCACCTGTGGCTCGGGCTGGCGCTGCTGGGCGTCGGCTCGATCGTCTCCGAGATCGCCGGCGTGAACTACAACGCCACCATCGAGCAGGTGGCCTCGCCCACCAACGTCGGACGAGTCAGCGGCTTCGGCTGGGGGGCGGGCTATCTGGGCGGCATTCTCGTGCTGCTGCTGATCTACTTCGCGTTCATCGGGCCGGAGGTCGGTCTGTTCGGGGTGACGGGCGAGAACGGGCTCGACATTCGCGTCTCGATGCTGGTGTGCATGGTGTGGACGCTGCTGTTCACCATCCCCGCGTTCCGGGTGCTGAAGGACCAGCCGGCCCAGGTGAGTGGCCGTGAGTCGTTGCTGCAGGCCTACGTGCAGCTGGGGCGCACCGTGAAGCGGCTGTGGGGAACCTCGCGGCACACGGTCTTCTTCCTGCTGGCGTCGGCGCTGTTCCGGGACGGCCTGGCCGGGGTGTTCGCCTTCGGCGCGGTAATCGCGACGGGCACCTTCGGGTTCTCGTCGGGATCGGTGATCATCTTCGGAGCGGCGGCATCGATCGTGGCGGGGGTGTCGGCCATGGCGGCGGGCCTGCTCGACGACCGGCTCGGCCCAAAGGTCGTGATCATGGCCTCGCTGGTGGGGCTGGCGATCACGGGTTCGCTGATCTTCGCCCTGCACGATCGCGGCCAGGGGGTGTTCTGGGCCTGCGGGCTGGTGATGTGCATGTTCGTCGGGCCGGCCCAGTCGGCGTCGCGCAGCTTTCTGGCTCGACTCATCCCCGAGGGCAAGGCGGGGGAGATCTTCGGCCTCTACGCCACCACAGGTCGGGTCGTCAGTTTCCTGTCGCCAGCGATGTTCGGCCTGGCGATCACGCTGGGTGCAGCGCTCACCGGTCGTGAGAACACCCAGTACTGGGGCATTCTCGGCATCGTGGTGGTGCTGGTGGCCGGTCTGGTGGTGATGGTCCCCGTCAAGGAACACACCCACCACAGCCTGTGAGGCGGGCTGCCTTGGGGGCCTTCGTCAGTGGAGCTGCTGCAGTCGTCCGGAGTCGACGTTGTAGAGGAAGCCGCCCACCTCGGCCCGCCCGTGGATGAGCGGGTGCGAGGTCAGCAGGCGAACATCGAAGTCGAGGGTGCGCTCCTGATCGGGGTTGGCACCCAGGGTCATGCCGCGGATGTCGACGCCGTCCTGCCCCAGAATGCGGTCGGCGATGTCGGCATCGGTTCCCGAGGCCATCGCGCAGCGGGTGTGCGGCATCACCATGATGCGGTCGACGTTGAGCACGTGAACGCCCAGGATGCAGCCGATCAGGGCGTCGGGGGTGACGCGGCCGCCCGGGGTGCGCAGGATCTTCGCGTCGCCCAGTTTGAGGCCCAACATGGCGAGAGGCTCGATGCGTGAGTCCATGCAGGTGACGATGGCGACCCCGGCGCGGGCGATGCCGTCGAAGCCGCCGTCGGAGAAGCCGGCGGCGTAGGTCTCGTTGGCGGCCAGGAGGTCATCGAAGTTCGTCATGCTGGCCAGTCTAGAACCGCGGCGCCCACCTTGGTCACGGCGCCACCAGGTGGCGCACCGAGGCGATGAAGGCCGCCCGATCCTGCAGCATGCGCCAGGTGAACTGGCGCACCTGCCAGCCGTGATCGTTGAGCAGGTTGCGGCGATGGCGGTCGCGCTCGAACGACTCCCGGTCGCAGTGCGTGGCCCAGCCGTCGATCTCCAGACAGCTCCGCCGCGCGGCGAAGGCCACGTCGAGCAGCAGCAGTTCGCCCGCCAGAGTGACCGGATGGTTGGTCGTCCAGCCCGTGATGTGCGCGCCCCGCAGATGGCGGTGTGACAACCGTTCGGCCGCGGACCACGGCAGGTCGCGAGAATCGTGCAACACCTCGGCACGCACCCGATTGCCCGGACGCCCTGGCCTCGCGGCCAACGCCGCCCACATCTGGCGCAGCATGGCCCCGGAGTGTCGACCGGCCTGTCGGAGGGCCTCGTCGACGGGGTCGGCTCCGAGCCGGGGGATCAGGTCGACCGCGGTCATGGCCACACTGGTGCGCCGGATGCCGTCTGCCTCGACCACCCATTCGGGCGGGATGGTCTCCTGGCTGAAGGTGTAGGGGTGACCGTCGCCGATCGCCTTGGCTGCCACCTCGATCGTCGGCACGGGCAGCCGCGGCAGATAGCTCAACGCCGCGGCGGCCTGCCCCGTCACCACGGCGTTGGGGTGTCGCTCCAGCACGGCCCGGGCCAGCGTGGCGGGGTCATCGGCCAGTGAGGCGACCACGAACACGCCGGGGAGCACCCGCACCAGCAGGTGGCTGGCGCAGGCGCGCCGCCACATCTGTGGACAACTCATCAGAACCAGAACTCGGTTCCAGTTGTGCCACAGGACCCTCCTGGGGTCAACGAGCGCAACTGGAACCGAGAATTGGTTCACGTCGTGTGGGACCTCAGCGGGCGGGAGTGTCCACGTCGACGATCGGCAGCGGGCAGGCGCCGAACTGCGGCACCGGCAGGCGCTCGCCACCCCGACGGGCCGAGTCCCACGCGACGATGCCCGCGATGTTGATGCGGGCCGCGTTCCAGGCGTTCAGCGGAGGCTGCAGCCCCGACTTCACCGCGCGCACGAAGTCGTCGGCGAGGTAGTGGTGTGCTCCGTTGTGGCCGTTGTGGGCCCCGTCGAACTCGATCGGCAGGCGGTTGCGGTCGTGCACCCGCGAGACGCCGGAGGCGAACGACTCCACCAGCGCGGGGTCGATGCCCTCGAGTTCCTCGGCCGACAGGTTGGCCTTGCCGATCCGCAGATCCTCGGTGACGTCGACGGTCTCGGTGCGGGAGTAGAACAGGTTCCGCCGGCCGCCGTTGTCGAACATGCCGTCGGTGCCGTACCAGCGGTGGGTCGACTCGTCGATCTGCCCGGCCATGCCGACCCGACGGAACTCGTTGATGCGCACCATGCCGCCGTCGGACAGCTCGATCAGCGCCGACATGTTCGACATGTCGTTGCCGAACATCGAGACGTCGGCGTCGAACACCCCGTCGCCGCGGGTGTCCTTGACCCCGAGAGCCGACACGCTCACCGGCACGGCATCGGGCCAAGCGCCCAGCACGCCGCCGGTGGAGTGGGTCGGGTACAGCAGGGGCGGGTAGGAGGCGGTCTCCTTCCAGTTCTCCCCGCCGGAGTACTGGTAGGCGGCGTAGAACCCGTGATCCATGTCGTGCACGTAGTCGCCCTCGCCGTAGAACAGCTGGCCGAACTTGCCCTCGGCCTGCGCCTTGCGGGCCCAGATCACCTGCGGGTAGTACCAGTGGGTCTCGCCGAGCATGTAGACCTTGCCCGACGCCTGCACCGCCTCGATGATGCCCGCGATCTCGTCGGGCTTGGTGGCCATGGGAACGGCCGAGTAGACGTGCTTGCCCGCCTTCAGGGCCTGGATGGCCATGGGTGCGTGGGTCCACCGCTGCGTCAGCAGGGCGACGGCATCGACATCGGAGGTCAGCATGTCCTCGAACGTGGCATGCGTGCCCGCGAGCCCGAACCGCTGGGCCAACTGCTCGGCCCGTTCCGGGATGATGTCGGTCGCCCAGACCTCGTCCACGTCGGGGTGCAACTGCCACAGGCCGGTGAAACTCGGGGCGAACTGGCCCGCGCCGACGATGCCGATCTTCATCGATCAAATTCCTCTCGCTGGAGTGCGTGTGACACCAGTCAACCGGTCACGCCTCCACCGGCGCAGGAGTGGTCACGCTTCGAGAGCAGGAATCGGTCAGAACAGCGTTTCGTCGTCGTCGATCGCCGAATCGTCCACATCGGCGGTCCCGCCCTCGGGCGCAGGACCGGTGGTCACGCCCCGGGTCGCGAACTGCCGCGAGCCCACACCGGCGATCGGCTGGCTGACCGGCACACCCGACCCGTCGCGCTTGCCGGTGGCCGGGGGCAGGTCGACCTGCGAACCGGACGAGGCCGCCGCCACCACAGGCGTGGCGCCGGCCCAGGCCAGCAGCACGACGTCCTCACCGCGCAGGAAGCGATGCGCCCGCACCCCACCGGTGCCGCGCCCCTTGGCCGGGTACTCCTCGAAGGGGCTGACCTTGACCGAGCCGGTCTGGGTGGCGGCCGGGGCGCTCGAGGTGCCCGAGACGGTGACCACCTGACCACCCTCGCGGGGAGCGACGCCGAACCAGATGACGCGATCGTCGGCACCGAGCTTGATGCCGGCCACACCGCCGCCGTTGCGTCCCTGGGGGCGCACCGACGACGCAGCGAAGTGCAGCAATTGACCCTGGGCGGTGATGAACACCAGCTCCGAGTCCTCGTCGGTCACCTCGGCCGCGCCGACCAGTTCGTCCGAGCCGTCGAGGCGGATGACCTCCCACGCCTCCCGGTTGAGCACCTCGGGATTGACCCGCTTGACCACCCCGGAACGCGTGCCGACGGCCAGTCCCAGCGAATCGGGGGAGAGGGTGGTCAGCGCGAGCGGGCGCTCGTCCTTCTCGAGGGTGACCAGCTCGCTCAGGCGCGACCCGCCCCGCAGGTGGGGGGCGTTGGCCGTGACCGGCACGGTGGGCAACTCGATGGCGCGCGCCTTGACCAGGCGCCCGGCCGAGGTGACCACCCCGAACTCGGCATGGGCGGTCACCCGGATCGCCGAGACGACCACGTCGTGGCGACCCCTGGGGCCGGTGGTCGCCGGCAGGTCGGACTGGTCGAGGCGGGCCAGCAGTCCGGTGGACGACAACATCACCCAGCACGGGTCGTCCGCGATCTCCAGGGGGGTGGCGGCCGACGAGGCGACCGCACCCGAACCCTCGAGCAGCACGGTGCGTCGCGGCGTGCCGAACTCCTGGGCGACCTCGTCCAGCTCGGTGGCCACGACTCCCCGCAGCACGTGGTCGTTCTCGAGGATCTCGGTGAGCCGGGCGATCGTGGCCTTCAGCTCGTCGCGCTCCGACTCGAGCCGGATCGACGACAACCGGGTCAGCTGGCGCAGCTGCATGTCGAGAATGTGGTTGGCCTGGATCTCGGAGAGCTCGAAGGCCTCGATCAGCCGGGTGCGGGCCTCGGCGACGTCGTCGGACGAGCGGATGATGGCGATCACGTCGTCGATGTCGACGATGGCCAGCAGCAGCCCCTCGACCAGGTGCAACCGGTCCTGGGCCTTGCCCAACTGGAACTGGGTGCGCCGGCGGGTGACCTCGAGTCGGTGACCGAGGTAAACCTCGAGCATGTCCTTGAGGGTGAGCGTGCGCGGCTGCCCCTCGACGAGGGCGACGGCGTTGATGCCGAAGGAGTCCTCGAGCTTGGTCTGCCGGTACAACTGGGCGAGCAGGGCTTCGGGATTGATGCCGTTCTTGACCTCGATCACCAGACGGGTGCCGTGGGTGAGGTCGGTGAGGTCCTTGACGTCGGCGATGCCGGTGAGCTTCTTCGACTGCACCAACGTCTTGATCTGCTCGATGATCTTCTCGGGGCCGACCATGTAGGGCAGCTCGGTGATCACGATGCCCTTGCGGCGCGGCGTGACCTGTTCCACCCGGCTGGTGGCCCGAATGCGGAAGCTGCCCTTGCCGGTCGCGTAGGCGTCCTTCACCCCGTCGAGGCCCACGATCGTCCCACCCGTGGGCAGGTCGGGGCCCGGGATGAACCGCACCAGGTCGTCGAGGCCGGCCGTCGGGTGGGCGAGCAGGTGCTTGAGGGCCTGCACGACCTCGACCAGGTTGTGCGGCGGAATGTTGGTGGCCATGCCGACGGCGATACCGGTGGTGCCGTTGACCAGCAGGTTCGGGAAGGCGGCCGGCAGCACGGCCGGCTCGGTCTCCTTGCCGTCGTAGTTGGGGCGGAAGTCGACCGTGTCCTCGTCGAGGCCGGCGGTCATCGCGGCGGCGGCCTTCGCCATGCGGCACTCGGTGTAACGCATCGCGGCCGGGCCGGCGTCGAGCGAACCGAAGTTGCCGTGGCCGTCAATCAGCGGCAGACGCATCGACCAGGGTTGCGCGGTGCGCACCAACGCGTCGTAGATCGCCGAGTCGCCGTGCGGGTGCAGCTTGCCCATCACCTCGCCGACCACGCGGGCCGACTTCACATGGGCGCGGTCGGGACGAATGCCCATGTCGTCCATCGAGTACAGAATGCGCCGCTGCACCGGCTTGAGGCCGTCGCGGGCATCGGGCAGGGCGCGCGAATAGATCACCGAGTAGGCGTACTCGAGGAAGCTCGACTCCATCTCTGCCGACACGTCGACATCGATGATCCGTTCGACGACCTCCTCGTCGGGCGCGTCCGACTTCGCCACACTCACTCCTCACCACGGCCACACTGCGTGGCCCCTCGCACCGGTTGACCCCTCATTGTCGCCTGCCGCGACACCGCAGGGCAGGCTACACGCCGCGCACGGACGAGAGCCCGGTCAGTCCTCGGCGAGCAGGTCGAGCACCTTGGGTCGCAGTTCGTCGCCGTCGGCGCCGCGCACCTCGGGGGCGGCGTCGGGCTCCCACTGCAGATGGTCGCGATCCTGCAGCACGGTGGCGGTGCCGTGGGCCAGCACCTGCTGCGCCTGGGTGAGCTGGCGGATGGCGATCCCGCGCACGTGCTCGGGCTGAAGGGCCGCGAACTCGTTGTACAGGAAGGGGTCGTGCTGGCCGTCGTCCCCGAAGAGCAACCACTCCACCTGCGGCAGGTCACGGGCCAGTTCCCGCAGGGCGATGCGCTTGTGGTCGGGGCCGGAGCGGAACCAGCCCGTGTTGGTTGGCCCCCAATCGGTGAGCAGCATCGGGCCGGCCGGCAGCCCGTGCCGTTTGAGGAAGCGCTGCAGGAACGGGTAGGTGTTCCAGGCCCCGGTCGACACGTAGATGATCGGCGCTCCGGGGTGCTCCCGCAGCAACTGCTGGTACAGCCGGGCCATGCCGGGCACGGGCTCGCGCGCCTGCTCGGTGACCACGAAACTGTTCCAGGCGGCGATGAACAGGCGGGGGAGCCACGTCGAGATGACGGTGTCGTCGATGTCACTGATCAGGCCGAAGGTCATGTCGTCGCCCACGACGTGCACGGGTGCGCGAACGACCTTCGAGTCGGGGGTCCTCAGGTCGACGTGGTGCAGGCCGGCGCCCAGCCCGGGGTTCTTGATGCGCACGTCGATGTAGCCGCCCCGGTTGGCCTCGATCTCGATGGTCGAGTCCATGCTTGTCACCGCGACACTGGCCTGGGCGATCGGCACCGCCATGAAGTTGCGCCAGCCACGCTGCGACAGGAACTTGTCGGCCGCCCGCAGCAGGTCGGTGCGGGGATTGGCGGGCGTGAGCACGACCCGCCCGAGAATGCGCAGTTGGTCGGACGATCCGTAGCCCGCATAGGGGATGATCGTCTCGACCCACCCGCGCTTGCGCATGCGGGCTGCCAGCTGGCGATTGACGACTTCTTCGGCGCGGGCGCCGATGAACGGTCGGTTGCTCATGCGCAGCACCCTAGCCAACGCCCGGTGCCCCCGAGGGCCGCCCGCCAGTAGGGTGAGTGGGTGGACTCTGGAGCAGACGCCGTGACCCCGACGCTGAGGGCACAGATCTTCGATGCCGGCTACTACCCCGAGGTGGTGACCGATGCCGTCGCCCGGTGCATCGGGGACGAGCCCGAGGTCGCCTCGCTGGTGCACCACGAGGCCACCTTCACCTCCGAGGAAGTGCTGAGGCACCTGACGGTGCTGGTGCTCACGCCGACCCGCCTGGTGATCGGTCACACCGACGAACAGAGTGACCGCCCTGACCAGGGGGCGACCGCCATCACCTCGACGGAGTCGATCCCGCTCAGTTCCATCAGCGCGGTCTCGCTCACCCGGGTGATCGCGAACCCCAGCCGCTTCGCTCCGGGGGCGAGCGCCGACCAGGCGGTCGTCGAGACCTGGCTGACGCTGGGCTGGGGCACGATGCGGCGGGTCGACCTCGAGCGCGCCGGTTGCGCCGACCCCGAGTGCGATGCCGACCACGGCTACACGGGCTCGCTGGTCAACGACGACATCACGGTGCGCATGAGCCCGACCGCCGACGGCCCCGACAAGGTGGCCCAGCTGGTGGAGTTCGGCACGGCGCTGCAGCGGGCCATCGGTCGATGACGGTGCCCACTTCCCCCGATCTGCCCAGTTCGCGCGATCTCCTGGCCGAGCGCGACGCCGGCCAGCTGATCGCGCCCGCGCACGGTTTGGCCTCACTGTCCGACCTGATGCCGTCGGTGGCGGCGGCCCTGGGGGTCACGTCCCATCCGAACACGCTGGGGCTGCCCCCTGCCCGTCGCTACGTCGTCGCGCTGGTCGACGGGTTGGGGTGGACGATCACCCAGCGGGCGCTCGGCCACGCGCGCTGGCTCGGGCGGCGCTTCGCCCAGGCTCGTCCGATCACCTCGGGGGTGCCGTCGACCACGGCCACCTCGATCACCTCGCTGGGCACGGGTCGGGTGCCGGGTCAGCACGGCGTCGTCGGCTACATGTTCCGCCCACAGAAGGGGCGCCCGGTGATGAACGCCCTCACCTGGGATGCCAGCGTCGACCCCCACACGTTCCAGCCGCATCGCACGGTGCTGGAGGAACTGGTGGGTCAGTCGGTGGCGGTGTCGCGGGTGATGCCGGCCCGGCACGAGGGCTCGGGCCTCACCGAGTCGGCCCTGCGGGGAGGGCGGTTCGTCCCCATGTCGCGCGAGGACGACCTCGACCTGCGCACCGAGAAGACCGTGCGGGCGTCCCGCGAGGGTGAGCGCAGCCTCGTCTACGTCTACGACCGCTCCGTCGACCACACCGGCCACAGCCGGGGCGTCGACAGTGACGACTGGCTGATCGCGCTCGAGCGGGTCGACGGGTGGCTGGCCGACCTGCGCCGCAGTCTCGACGACGACGTCTGCCTGGTCGTCACCGGCGACCACGGCATGGTCGACGTGCCCTTCGACTCGCGGTTGGTGTTCGAGGAGGAGCCCGAGTTGGTGCGCGGGGTCGACGCCCTGGCCGGCGAGGGGCGCCTGCGGCAGCTCTACACCGACGAGCCGGACGAGGTGGCCCGGCGCTGGGCGGCCCTGCTCGGTGAGCGGGCCTGGGTGCGCACCCGCGAGGAGGCGCTGGCCGAGGGTTGGTTCGGTGAGGTCGCGCCCACGGTGTCCGACCGCATCGGCGACGTGCTCGTGGCCGCTCGCGATCGGTGGGCCGTGATGAGCACGACCCTGCCCGGCGAGTTCACCCTGGTCGGCATGCACGGGTCGCTCACGGCCGACGAGATGCTGGTGCCGCTGGTGGTCGACCATGGCTGAACTGGTGTTCTTCACCGGCCCCATGGACTGCGGCAAGTCGACCCTGGCCCTGCAGATGGACCACACCCAGTCGGCCCACGACCGGCAGGGGGAACTGTTCACCTGCCAGGACCGCTCCGGTGACGCCGTGATCACCTCGCGCATCGGGCTGTCGCGCTCGGCAACCGAGGTGATCGAGACCTTCAACTTCTTCGATCACGTCGTGGCCGGGCTCACCGCCGGGCGCCGGATCGATTACGTGATCTGCGACGAGGCTCAGTTCTACACCAGCGCCCAAGTGGAGCAACTGGCGCGCGTCGCCGACGAGCTCGGCATCGACGTGCTTTGCTTCGGCATTCTCGCCGACTTCCGCACTGAACTGTTCCCCGGATCGAAACGGCTGGTCGAACTCGCCGACCGCATGGAGACCCTGCAGGTGCGCCCGCTGTGCTGGTGCGGCAACCGGGCCACCCACAACGCCCGCACCGTCGACGGCGTGATGGTCACCGAGGGCTCGCAGGTGGTGGTCGGCGACACCGCGGACGACCCCACCGGGGAACCGCGAACCGCCCCCCACGTCGTGCGCTACGAGGTGCTGTGTCGCAAGCACCACCACATGAAGATGTCGAAGCAGGTGGCGATGGCCACCCTCAGCCCCGACGTGCTGCCGTTCGAGGAGGACGCATGACCAGCCCGCTCATCACCGTCGACGAGCTGGCGGCCCTGGTGGCCGCCGATTCCGACGACCCCGACCAGCACGACCTGGTGCTACTCGACACCCGCTGGTACCTCACCGAACCCGATCGCGGACGACGCGAGTACGCCGCCGGTCACCTGCCCGGGGCGGTGCACGTCGATCTGGAGAGCGAACTGGCGGCCCACCCGCGCAGCGACGGGCGCGGCGGTCGTCATCCGCTGCCCGACGTGGTCGACCTGCAGCAGGCGATGCGTCGCGCCGGGGTCAACGAGACCTCCCACGTCGTGATCTACGACCAGGGCAGCTCCCTGGCCGCCGCCCGGGCCTGGTGGTTGCTGCGCGACGGCGGGCAGACCGAGGTGCAGGTGCTCGACGGGGGACTGGCCGCCTGGGTGGCCGCCGGCGGCCAGGTCACCGACGAGGTGCCGCAGCCTGAGGCGGGCAGTGTGGTGCTGCGTCCCGGATCGATGCCCCGACTCGATGCGGACGAGGTGGCCGCCGCCCTCGCCGCCGGACGCACCATCGTCGACGTGCGCGGTGCCAATCGCTTCCGCGGTGAGGACGAGACCATCGATCCCGTTGCCGGGCACATTCCCGGTGCGGTGTCGCGGCCGGCCGGTGACATCGCCGGCGCCGAGGGATTCGCCTCGTCCGAGCGCATTCGCGAACACTTCGCCGGCCTGCGCCCGGGGGACGCGTTCAGTTGCGGCTCGGGGGTGACGGCCTGTCAGGCCGTGCTCGCGGCGGAGTCGGCCGGTCTGCGTGGCCTGGCGATCTACCCGGGATCGTGGTCGGACTGGATCTCCGATCCGACGAGGCCGGTGGCGACGGGGGAGTGACCCCCGGCCGCGTCAGGACTCCTTCGGCCCGCCGAACATGATCTCGTCCCAGCTGGGCACGCTGGCGCGCCCGGACTTCTTGCGGGTGCGCGGGCGGGTGGTCTTCTTGGGCGGATCCGGCACCTCGGTCGCCTCGGTCGGCTCGGGTTCGACCTCCGTGGACTGAGGGTCGCCCGCCTCGACCTCGGAACGCTCGAGCAGCACGCTGTCGATCAGCGGATCCTGCTCCATGCCCTCGGGCTGTCCGTGGGGCAGGCTGAGCTCGCCGCTGGAGTCGTTGTCGGAGTCAGTTGTGGCGTCGGGGGCCGGGGGCTCATCGGAGGCCATGATCTCGTCGACCACCGGCTGGGTGAGCCCGGCGTAGATGTTCACCGAGTCCTCGTTGAACGACGACAACATCTCGTACAACACGTCGAGCTCCGACTGCTGCGGCACGATGTCGTAGACGCCGTCGACCTCCTGCAGCTCGGCCTCGCTGTAGTCGTCGGGTTCGTCGGACGAGGTCCCCTGGACCCGGGTCTCGGCGGCGGCTGCGGTGGGGCCGGTCGGCTGCACGGCGCGCACCAGCGCCAACTCGTCGTTCAGGTCGACCGTTGGCTCGTGGTCGGGGTCGTTGGGGCGGCGAGCAGGTTGGCGGCCCGGTTGGGGGCCGTGCTTGGAGGTGACTTCGCCGATCAGCCAGCGGGCCTCGTCATTGCGGGCCACCGAGAAGCGCGCGCGCGGATCGAAGCGGAATCGTCCCTCGTGGTCGGCCGAACCCGACTGGTAGCGCACCACGATCGTCCAACTGCGATCCGGCTCGCGCCAGGCGTCCCAGACCACGTCGTCGACGTCGATGCCGCGCTGCTGCAGCCGCTCGGCGATGACGGCCTTCAGCGCACGGGCCGACGAGGACTCGCCGGTGCGCCGCACGGGGGCCTGCTGGGCGCTGCCGGCGACGTGCTCACGTTCGGCCAACACCGGGGCGGCGAAGACCTCGACCTTCTCGGCGGGCACACCCGCGGCCGCTGCGACCTCGTCGAGACTCTCACCCGAGCGGATGCGGGTCTGGATGTCGCGGGGGCTGAGCGCG
This sequence comes from Aestuariimicrobium soli, assembly GCF_051192575.1. NCBI lineage: Bacteria > Bacillati > Actinomycetota > Actinomycetes > Propionibacteriales > Propionibacteriaceae > Aestuariimicrobium > Aestuariimicrobium soli. The sequence continues at coordinate 159,270 of NZ_JBPJSQ010000001.1, forward strand.
CTCTCCATGGGGATCTCCAATGCGTCCTGGTGCGGTACGTCCTGACGTGGGACGGGGGCATGGCGAGAGGCGCGGACAAGTCCTCGATGATCTGCAGACAATGCTCGTCCTCACCATTCTTCCGCCCGACCCTACCGCGCACCCCCGACAACCGCGCGTCGGCGTGAACCGAAACTTGACCCTTGCGAGGAGGGTGCCGTCGGCGGGCTGTGCAACGATTGAGGCATGAGTGAACACCCCGTCGACGGAGTCCTGCTGGTCAGTTTCGGTGGGCCGGAGGCCCCCGAGGACGTCGTTCCCTTCCTCCAGAACGTCACCCGCGGGGCCAACATCCCCGACGAGCGCCTGCGCGAGGTCGGCCAGCACTACTTCCTGTTCGGTGGACGAAGCCCCATCAACGACCAGAACAAGGAGCTGATCGCCGCCCTCGAGCGCGAACTGGCCGCTCGCGGTCACGACTGGCCCATCCTGTGGGGCAACCGCAACTGGCACCCCTTCCTTCCCGACACGCTCGCCCGGGCACACGAGGCCGGCCAGCACCGTCTGGTGGTGCTCACCACGGCCGCCTACCCGAGCTATTCCGGGTGCCGGAGCTACCGCGAGGCCCTGGCCGAGGCCGCCGCCGACCTGCAGGCCCCGTTCGAGTTCCGCCGCGTGGGCAACTACGCGATGGACGAGGGCTATGTCGAGGCCAATGCCGATGCGGTCGCCGCCGCCCTGGCCGAGCGCCCGGGAGCCCGGGTCGTGTTCGTGACCCACTCCATCCCCACCGCGATGAATGACGCCTCCGGGCCGGCGGACGAGTCCGGCGCCTACGAGACCTGGCACCGCGAAGTGGCCACGCGGATCTGTGCCAGGCTCGGGATCGAGGGCCACGACCTCGTCTACTGCTCGCGTTCCGGCCCTCCGAGCCAGCCGTGGCTGGTTCCCGACGTGAACGACCACCTGGAGCAGCTGAGCGATGCTGGGGTCGAGGCCGTGGTGCTCGCGCCGATCGGGTTCACCTCCGACCACATGGAGGTGATCTACGACCTCGACACGCAGGCCCGCGAGACCTGCGATCGGCTGGGGTTGGCCATGGCCCGCGCGGCCACGGCAGGGGTGCACCCCGCATTCGTGCGTGCGCTGGCGGACCGGATCGAGCAGGCGGCCGCCCGTGATCCTGAACTGGGTGATCCTGAATTGGGCCCACCCGGGTGTGGCGGGGCGGGCTGCTGCCGCAACCTGCGCGACCCACAGCGCGCCGCCGTGAACTGAGGTCGCTCGCCCCTTGACCGCTGTGATAGGAATGCCGCGACACCCTGCCCGGCGCAGGGAAGCACGGCACGAGACAACGGGGAGACCACACCGATGGCGACTGATTACGACGCTCCGCGCAAGACCGACGAGGAGATGAACGAGGACTCCCTCGAGGAGCTCAAGACTCGTCGCAACGACAAGAACTCGGGCAAGGTCGACGAGGACGAGGTGGAGGCCGCCGAATCGTTCGAGCTGCCCGGCGCCGACCTGTCCCACGAGGAACTCACGGTTCGGGTGCTGCCCCGGCAGGCCAACGAGTTCACCTGCGTGAGCTGCTTTCTGGTGAAGCAGCGCAGCCAGCTGGCCGAGGAGACCAAGCGCGGACCGATCTGCGTCGACTGCGTCTGAGTTCAGATCTTGAACTGCAACGGGTGAGCCTTCGGCAGACCGCCCCGCTTGGTGGTCATGCGCGCGGTGGCCCGCTGCACCGCCAGCTGGCTCAGCCCGTACCCCACGGCACTGGCGAGCACCCAGCTGAAGGCGGCCCCGGCGGAGACCTCGGGGTCGCCCGGCTCCGGGGGCTCCTCCCCGGTGACGAACTCCCACCCGGAGGCGAGCAGCTTCTGGGTGGCCACGGTCGCCACCGTTCCCAGGATGGCCGCCGAGACCTTGAGCAGAATCTTGTCGGTGAGCTTCATGCCGCCCATCCTAGGCGTGCGGCGACGCAGCGCGCGGCACTACGGTGGGCCCATGATCGAGGGCAGCATCAGTGAGTGACGTCGACAGCAGCGTGACGCCCGCCAGCCCGGCCTACGCCGAACGCCAGACCGTTCCCGGGGCGTGGTGGGCCGGACTGGGATTGCTCGCCGCCTCGTTGGTGGTGGCGGTGTGGGCCTTCCTGGGTGACCGATGGGGGCTCGGCACAGCCGTCGTGGTGTTCGGCCTGACGGCCCTGGGGTTGTGGGGCTGGGGGCGCGCACGGATCGTGGTCGCCGACGGCTGGTTCGCCGTCGACGGGGCCACCATCGAGACCCGGTACCTGGGTGAGGTCGTCCCGCTGACGGGAGCCCGCAGCAAGGCCGCACTGCGCGAGGGGCGCACCGGCGAGTGGCTGCACCTTCGTCCGTGGTTGGGCGGTGCCGTGCGCTGTGAGTTGACCGACCCCGCCGATCGGCACACCAGTTGGCTGGTCGCGACCCGGCACCCCGACCGGCTGGCGACGGTGTTGAACGCCCCGGCCGCCCACGAGACGACAGGATCGGCCCGATGACCGCCGAGCGACCAGACATCCAGCGACCCGAGGTGCTGGTGCGCCGGCTCGACCCCGACCTGCCGCTGCCCGCCTACGCCCGGGCGGGCGACGCCGGCATGGACCTGCTCACCGCCGTCGACGTCACCCTGCAACCGGGGGAGCGCGTGCTCGTGCGCACCGGGATCGCCCTGGCCATCCCCGAGGGGTGGGTCGGATTGGTGCACCCGCGTTCCGGGCTGGCTGCGCGACACGGACTCACCATGGTCAACGCGCCGGGCACCATCGACGCCGGCTTCCGCGGCGAGATCCACCTGTGCCTGCTGAACACCGATCCGCGCGAACCGATCCAGCTGCGACGCGGCGACCGCGCCGGCCAGATCATCTTCCAACGCGTGGGCATCGCCCGCCTCGTCGAGGTGGACGACCTGCCACCCAGTGAGCGCGGAGCCGGGGGCTTCGGGTCGACGGGCGGGTTCGGGGCCTCCGAAAGTGTCTAGACTTGACGTGTGTGCCCGCAGCACGTGCGGGCGGCACGCAGTCTCGAGGGAAGGACTCACGTGATCTTCGGACGCAAGAAGAAGGCCACCGGCGAGGTGGAGCACGGCGTCGATTCCGAGGAGTACGCCGACGAGGTGCTGGACGACGAGGGTGCTCCCGTGGCGACCGACGACGACGAGCTCGAGGATGACGAGCTCGACGACGACGAACTTGATGACGACGAGCCCGAGGGTGACGACGAGGACGACCTCGACGACGAACCCGAGGACGACGAGGACGACGAGGACGAGGCGGGCACGCCGTTGGACGACAGCGTGCGCGCGGACGGCCCCTTCGACATCGACGAGGTCGATCTCGAGGCCGACGACGTCGACCGGCTCGACTTCGGCACGCTGATCATCACGCCGTTCGAAGACATGCAGATGCAGTTGCAGGCCGACCAGGCCACCAACCAGGTGCAGAGCGCGCTGATCATGGCGGGCCAGTCGGCGCTGGAGCTGGCCCTGTTCGCCGCCCCGCTGTCGACGTCGATGGTGGACGACGTGGTGGCCGAGGTGGTCAACGCGGCGCCGGAGCAGGGCGCGCAGGCGACCGTCAGCCAGGGCCCCTACGGCCCCGACGTGCGTCGCCAGCAGCCGGTGCAGACCGAGGACGGTCAGGAACTGCTGCACGTGTCGCGCACCTGGTACGCCCAGGGCCCGCGCTGGCTGCTGCGTGGCACGCTGATGGGTCAGGCGGCGCTCTCCGACGACTTCTCCGACCCCGATGCCGAACTGCTGCTCGAGGTCTTCCGCAACACGGTCGTCCGCCGTGGCACCGAGGCGAAGGTTCCCGGCGACCTCATCCCGATGTCGCTGCCCGAATCCATGGTTCCGGTCGAGGGCTGACGATGATGGGTGAGGGTGGATTCCTACAGGCCATGCGACGGCTGGTGCAGTCCGACGCCGAGGTGGCCGATCGCGCGCTCGCCAAGGAGTCGCTGAAGTCGGGCTGTGCCCGGGTCGACGCCTGCTCGATGCGCGACCGGGTGCAGGTGCAGGGGCTGATCAACTGCCTGACGGTCGAGCCCCGCGGCGACCGTCGCTGGCTCGAGGCCGACCTGACCGACGGCACCGGCAAGGTGACGTTGGTGTGGATGGGCCGCGACCACATTCCCGGCATCGAGAGTGGTCGACGCCTGCGCGTGCAGGGGCGGTTGGCCAATGATCGCGGCCGCAAGGTGATCTTCAATCCCCAGTACCAAATCATTGACTGAGTACCAGATCATTGACTGAGCATCAGCTCATTGACTGACTGAGGGGCACCCTCACTGAGCGGGCTGGGGCTTCTCCCGCGGGGCCAACAGCTCGCGCAGCGACGTCTCGTGCTCCGGTGAGATCACGAACAGCAGCTCGTCCCCACCCTCCAACGCCCCGTCCTTCTCGGGCGCCGTGGCGACCCCGTCACGGATCAGCGCCACCAGCACGGCGTCGCCGGGCAGGGTGATGTCGCGCATCTTCACCCCGACGACGGGCGAGACCGCGGGCAGGGTGAGTTCGACCAGGTTGGCCGAGCCCTGCTGGAACGTGAACAGGCGCACCAGGTCGCCGACGCTGACCGCCTCTTCGACCAGGGCCGACATCAGGCGTGGGGTCGACACGGCCACGTCAACACCCCACACCTCATCGAACATCCACTCGTTGCCGGGGTGGTTCACCCGGGCGACGGTGCGCGGCACGGCGAACTCGGTCTTCGCCAGCAGCGAGTGCACGAGGTTCACCTTGTCGTCGCCGGTGGCCGCGATCGACACGTCGCAGCTGTCGAGCCGCGCCTCCTCGAGGGTGTCCAGCTCGCAGGCGTCGGCGAGCAGCCACTCGGCGTCGGCGACCGACTCGGGCTTGATCGCCTTGGGGTCACGGTCGATCAGCAGCACGGAGTGACCGTTGACGATCAGCTCGCGGGCGATCGATCGTCCGACATTGCCGGCTCCGACGATGGCGACTCGCATGGTGGTTGCTTTCTGTGGTGGATCGCTGGGTGGTCAGTGCTTGACGGGCGGGTTCGCCAGGGCCGACTCGACCTCGTCGAGGCGCTCGGAGTCAACGGCGACGTAGAGCAGGTCGCCGTCCTGCAGCACGGTCTCGGCGTTGGGCACGATGCCCTTGCCGAAGCGCATCACGAAGGGCAGCGGCGTGCGCAGCTTCTCCTGGATGAGCCAGACCTTCTTGCCCACCCACGCCTCGTGATGATGGATCTGGACGAGGCGCACCGCGCCAGCCGGGTCGCGCCACACCGGCTCGGAACCCTCGGGGAGCAACGAGCGCAGCACCTGGTTGGCGGCCCACCGCACGGTCGCCACGGTCGGGATGCCGAGGCGTTCATAGACCTCGGCGCGCCCCTGGTCGTAGATGCGAGCCACCACGTTGTCGACCCCGAACTCCTCGCGCACCGTGCGGGCGGCGAGCACGTTGGAGTTGTCGCCGGACGAGACGGCGGCGAATCCGCCCGCCCGCTCGATGCCCGCCTGCTGCAGCACCTCGCGGTCGAAGCCGACTCCCTTGACGGTCTCACCGCGGAAGTCCGGGCCGAGCCGACGGAAGGCCTCGACATCGACGTCGATCATCGCCACCGAGTGGCCGCGCTTCTCGAGCGCGCGCGCCAACGTCGAGCCCACTCGTCCGCATCCCATGATGACGATGTGCACGCCCCATCCTTTCGTCGCAGCGACCGGCCCGAACCAGCCGCCGACCGCACTCTCGCGGGTCAGCCTACGCTGTGCCGAGGCTGGCGTATTGTTGCCGCTCGTGAACGCGGTCGATGCCCTCAAACGCCTGCTGGTGGGGCGCAAGCTAGCCAGTGCCCAGATGAGCGAGACACTGCTGCCCAAGCGCATCGCGCTGCCCGTGTTCGCCTCCGACGCCCTGTCGTCGGTGGCCTACGCACCCGATGAGATCCTGCTGACCCTGTCGCTGGCCGGCATGGCCGGTTTCGCCTTCTCGTGGAAGATCGGGCTGGCCGTCGCCTGCGTGATGTTGGTGGTGGTGCTCAGCTACCGCCAGACGGTGCACGCCTACCCCTCGGGTGGTGGCGACTACGAGGTGGCCACCGTCAATCTCGGTCCCAATGCCGGGCTCACGGTGGCCAGTGCCCTGCTCGTCGACTACGTGCTCACGGTGGCCGTCTCGGTCTCGTCGGGCATTCAGAACGCCGAGGCGATGCTGCCGTTCATCCGGGGTCACGAGGGCTGGATCGCGGCGATCGTCGTGCTCGTCCTGATGCTGTTGAACCTGCGGGGTGTCAAGGAGTCGGGCACTCTGTTCTCGATCCCGACCTACTGCTTCATGGTGGGCATCATCGGCATGACCCTGTGGGGTCTGTTCCAGATCTTCGTGCTCGGCAACCAGCTGCGCGCGCCGACGGCCGACTGGCAGGTGGTGGGCGTCGACCCGCAGTACACGGCGATGACCGGTTTCGCCATGGTTGCCCTGCTGGCGCGGGCCTTCTCGTCCGGTTGTGCGGCCCTGACGGGTGTGGAGGCGATCTCGAACGGCGTGCCGGCCTTCAAGGAGCCCAAGAGCCACAACGCGGCCACCACGCTGGCGTTGCTGGGTGGCATCGCGGTCACCATGCTGCTCGGCATCATCGTGTTGTCGAACCAGCTCAAGGTGCACCTGATCGACGACCACGGGGGTTCGTACTACCTGTTGCCCGACGGCACCCAACGGCACGAGCAGGCGAGCACCGCCGTCGGCCAGCTGGCCAGCACGGTCTTCGCCGACTTCCGGCCCGCGTTCTACTTCGTGATCATCGCCACGATGGTGATCCTGTTCCTGGCGGCCAACACGGCGTTCAACGGGTTCCCGGTGCTGGGGTCGATCCTCGCCCGCGACGGTTACCTGCCCAAACAGCTGCACAGCCGCGGTGACCGACTGGCCTACTCCAACGGCATCGTGCTGCTGGCCTTCGCCGCCGCGGGGCTGGTGCTGATCTTCGACGCCTCGGTGACCGCGCTCATCCAGCTCTACGTGGTCGGGGTGTTCGTCTCGTTCACGGTCAGCCAGACCGGCATGCTGCGTCACTGGACGAGGCATCTGCGCACCGAGAACGACCCGGCCCGCCGCGCCACCATGCAGCGCTCCCGGGTGATCAACGCGATCGGCCTGACGATGACCGGCGTGGTGCTGGTGGTCGTGCTGATCTCGAAGTTCACCCACGGCGCCTACCTGGCGATCATCGCGATGGCCGCGGTCTTCGGCGTCATGAAGCTGGTGCGTCACCACTACCAGAAGGTCTCCGAGGAGACTCGCATCCAGTCGAACAGCGATCGCGTGCTGCCCAGCCGCATTCGCAATGTGGTCTTCGTGCACCAGCTCAACAAGCCCACGCTGCGCGCCCTGATGTTCGCCAAGGCCGCACGGGTGTCGGCGCTGGAGGCCGTCACCGTGTCGACGGACGACGACGAGACCCACCGCCTGATGGAGGACTGGGACAGGGCCGACCTCGGCATTCGGCTGCGCGTGCTGGCCTCGCCCTACCGCGAGCTCACCGGCCCGTTCATCGAGTACGTGCGTGGCCTGCGTTCGGCCAACCCGCGCGATGTCGTCAACGTGTTCATTCCCGAGTTCGTCGTCGGGCACTGGTGGGAGCAGTTCCTGCACAACCAGACGGCCCTGCTGATCCGCACCCGACTGCACTTCATGAGTGGCGTGATGGTGACCTCGGTGCCGTACCAGTTGCGGTCGTCGCGGGAGCGGTTCTCGCAGGAGGATCCGCTGGCCTGGCGCAGTGAGGTCGAGCACGAGGCCGCCCAACAGTCCGAGGCCGCCCAACAGTCCGGGGCGAGCGAGCGGTGAGTCACCCCTCCGACGGATCACTGATCACCCTCGATCTCGAACGGGTGGCGCATGGTGGTCATGTCGTGGCCCGGCACGACGGCCGCGTCGTCTTCGTGCACGGCGGGCTGCCGGGGGAGCGGGTGACCGTCCGGATCACCGACACCAGCAAGCCCAGCTTCTGGCGCGGTGAGGTCGTCGACGTGCTCGTCGCCTCCCACGACCGCGTCGCGCCCCCGTGCCCGGTCGCCGGGGAGTGCGGGGGCTGCGACCTGCAGCACGTCGGGCAGCAGGGCCAGTGGGCGTGGAAGACCGCCGTGCTGGCCGAGCAACTGCAGCGGCTCGCGGGCATCACCTGGCAGGGCGAGGTCACCCAGGTTCCCGGGCTGACCGGCTGGCGCACCCGACTCGACCTGCGGGTGGACGACCAGGGGCGGCCCGGCATGCTCGCCCGCCGCAGCCATCGGGTGGTGCCCCTGCCGGAGCAGGGTTGCCTGATCGCGCACCCGGACCTTGGCGCCGTCGACCTGTCCGCCTCCCTGGTGGGGCCCGACACCCGCGAGCTTCGCCTGGCCGTCGGCGAGGACGGGGTCTCGGCGCTCGCCGACGGGCAGCTCGTCGCGGGGCCGGAGCTCGTCCGACATCGGGTACCTGACGGGGACGAGGCAGGTCGCGAGTTCCGCGTGCACCCCGCCGGCTTCTGGCAGGTGCACCCGCACGCGGCCACCCTGCTCACCGAGCAGGTGCTGGAGGGGCTCGACCCGCGGTCGGGGGAGACCGCGCTCGATCTCTACTGCGGCGTGGGGCTGTTCGCCGGCGCGCTGGTCGACCGAGGGGTCAGGGTCACCGGCGTCGAGATCAACAAGCGGGCGGTGGCGCAGGCCCGGCTGAACGTTCCCGAGGCTCGGTTCATCGCCGCCCCGCTCGACCGGGCATTGGGGCGACTCCCCGCCCGGGTCGACCTGGTGGTGCTCGACCCCGCCCGACAGGGCGCGGGCAAGCAGGTCGTGCGGCACGTCGCGGGGCTGGGGGCGCGCGCGATCGTGCATGTTGGCTGCGACCCGGCGGCCTTCGCGCGCGACCTGGCGCTGTTCGCCGACCAGGGCTGGGAGCCGGAGTGGATTCGGGGCTTCGACCTGTTCGGCATGACCCATCACCTGGAGGCGGTGGCCAGCCTTCGTCCCCGTCCGAGAGTCACGCGTTGAGGCTCGGCGACGCACCGATTGCGGCAGACTGGCGGCGATGACGTCGGGTCGCGTGATATCTTGACGTCAAGAGACTTTGAGCCACAGGAGACACCATGAGCGTGAACAGCTTCGGAGCCAAGTCCACCCTCGACGTGCAGGGCACCGAGTACGAGATCTTCCGTCTCGACACGGTTCCCGGGCACGAGCAGTTGCCCTACAGCCTGAAGGTGCTGTTGGAGAACCTGCTGCGTACCGAGGATGGCGCCAACATCACCGCGGACGACATCACGGCCCTCGGCCAGTGGGACCCCACCGCCGAGCCGAACCGCGAGATCCAGTTCACGCCGGCGCGCGTGATCATGCAGGACTTCACCGGTGTGCCGTGCGTGGTCGACCTGGCCACCATGCGCGAGGCCGTCGCCGAGCTGGGCGGTGACCCCGCCAAGGTGAACCCGCTGTCGCCCGCTGAGATGGTGATCGACCACTCGGTGATCGCGGATGTCTTCGGCACCCCCGAGGCGTTCCAGCAGAACACCGACATCGAGTACCAGCGCAACCGTGAGCGCTACCAGTTCCTGCGGTGGGGCCAGACCGCCTTCGACGACTTCAAGGTTGTCCCCCCGGGCACCGGCATCGTCCACCAGGTCAACATCGAGCACCTGGCCCGGGTGATCTTCCCGCGCACCGTCGACGGTGTGCTGCAGGCCTACCCCGACACCTGTGTGGGCACCGACTCGCACACCACCATGGTCAACGGCCTCGGCGTCGTCGGCTGGGGGGTGGGTGGCATCGAGGCCGAGGCGGCCATGCTGGGCCAGCCCGTGTCGATGCTGATTCCGCGTGTCGTCGGCTTCAAGCTGAAGGGCAAGCTCAACGAGGGCACCACGGCCACCGACCTGGTGCTCACCATCACCGAGATGCTGCGTGAGCACAAGGTCGTCGGCAAGTTCGTCGAGTTCTACGGCGAGGGCGTCTCGGAGGTGCCGCTGGCCAACCGCGCGACCATCGGCAACATGTCGCCCGAGTACGGCTCGACCATCGCGGTCTTCCCGATCGACGAGAAGACCACCGACTACCTGCGCCTGACCGGCCGCGACGAGCACCAGATCGCGCTCGTGGAGGCCTACGCCAAGGCGCAGGGCATGTGGCACGACCCGCAGCACGAGCCGTCGTTCTCGGAGTACATCGAGCTCGACCTGGCCACGGTCGTCCCCTCGATCGCCGGGCCCAAGCGCCCGCAGGACCGCATCAAGCTGACCGAGTCGAAGACCAACTTCGACACCAACCTGCCGACCTACTCGGCCAGCGGCGACAAGGCCGTGCCGGTCACCCTGGCCGACGGCGCGTCCTTCGATCTGCGCAACGGTGCGGTGGCCGTGGCCTCGATCACCTCGTGCACCAACACCTCGAACCCCAGCGTCATGCTGGGCGCCGGACTGGTGGCCAAGAAGGCCGTCGAGAAGGGCCTCACCCGCAAGCCGTGGGTGAAGACCTCGCTGGCTCCTGGCTCGCAGGTGGTCACCGACTACTACGCCAAGTCGGGCCTGGACACCTACCTCGACCAGATCGGGTTCAACCTGGTCGGTTACGGCTGTGTCACCTGCATCGGCAACACCGGCCCGCTGATCCCCGAGATCTCGAAGGCCGTCAACGACGAAGACCTCGCCGTCACCGCCGTGCTCTCGGGCAACCGCAACTTCGAGGGCCGCATCAGCCCCGACGTGAAGATGAACTATCTGGCCAGCCCCATGCTGGTGATCGTCTACGCGCTGGCCGGCACGATGAACATCGACCTGTTCAACGACCCGATCGGGCAGGATGCCGACGGCAACGACGTCTTCATGCGAGACATCTGGCCGACCCCCGAAGAGATCGACGAGGTCATCAACTCCTCGATCAGTTCGCAGATGTACGTCGAGCGTTACGCCGACGTCTTCAAGGGGGACGAGCGCTGGGCCGCCCTCGACACTCCCGAGGGCAAGACCTTCGCCTGGGACGACGATTCGACCTACGTGCGCAAGCCCCCGTACTTCGAGGGCATGCCCGCGACGCCCGAGCCGGTGCAGGACATCGCCGGGGCACGGGTGCTGCTGAAGTTGGGCGATTCGGTCACCACCGACCACATCTCCCCGGCCGGGTCGATCAAGGCCGACTCGCCGGCTGGTGTCTACCTCAAGGAGCACGGCGTCGAGCGTCGCGACTTCAACTCCTACGGTTCCCGTCGTGGCAACCACGAGGTGATGATTCGCGGCACCTTCGCCAACATTCGCCTGCGCAACCAGATCGCCGCCGGCACCGAGGGTGGGTTCACCCGCGACTTCACCGTCGAGGGTGCACCGGTGGCCACCGTGTACGACGCGTCGGTCAACTACCAGGCGGCGGGCATCCCGCTGGTGGTGCTGGCCGGCAAGGAGTACGGCTCGGGGTCGTCCCGCGACTGGGCGGCCAAGGGCACGGCCCTGCTGGGAGTGCGGGCCGTCATCGCCGAGAGCTACGAGCGCATTCACCGTTCGAACCTGATCGGCATGGGGGTGCTCCCGCTGCAGTTCCCCGAGGGCCAGAGCGCCGACTCGCTGGGCCTGACCGGCGAGGAGACCTTCGCCATCAGCGGGGTCACGGCCCTCAACGAGGGTGCCACCCCGGCCACCATGCACGTCACGGCCACCGGGCCCGACGGTCAGGTGACCGAGTTCGACGCGGTGGTGCGCATCGACACCCCCGGGGAGCGGGCCTACTACACCAACGGCGGCATCATGCAGTACGTGCTTCGGCAACTTGCCGGTAGTTGATCCGATCGGCTCGGATACGAGGCGACCTGGCCTCTGACACGCCCGGCGTGTCTGGGTTCAGAGTCTCACACGTGCGCCCCGCCAGGCTTCGGCCTGGCGGGGCGCACGTGTACGCCTTCCGCACGAAGCCTTGGCCCGAGTGGCGCGAATCGGCTCCGCGGAGCCGGCTGGCCTGAGATCCTGTAGCGGGACGGCGGACACGCAGGCAGGTCACGTTGATCAGGCCCCTCGGGGAGCTGAACCTACCGACTCAACTGGGGGCTTACGCATGATGCTTCGTCGACTTCGGATCGAGCACTTCCGCGGCATCGCGCGTACGGACTGGAGGATCGACCGGCGGTTGGTGGCGCTGGTCGGCGCGGGCGACAGCACGAAGACGACGCTGATGGACGCGATCGGGCTGGTGCTCAGTCCGAGCTATAACCCCCAGTTCACCGATGCGGACTTCTACAACTTCGACTTGACGAAGGACATCGTCATCGAAGCGGTCGTCACCGAGCTCCCGGACAACCTTGTCAAGGAAGGCCAGCTCGGCAAGGACCGCTCGGGGCTGAGGCCCGACGGCACGCTCGTCCATGATCCCGTCGACGACGCCGAGGAGTGCCTCGTCGTCCGATTGACGGTGACTCCGGATCTCGAGCCCACCTGGGAAGTGGTGCGCCCCGATTCCGATGACGCCCGCCCGATCTCGGCGAACCAAAGGCGGCAGCTCGGCTTCTTCCGGCTCGGCGAGCGGCCCGACTTTCACTTCCGCTGGGCGCGAGGGTCGGCGCTGTCGGGGCTCACCGAGGGCGGCGACGGCGCTTCGTCGGTGATCCTCGATGCGCATCGCGAAGCGCGCACTGCAGTGTTCCAAGCGAAGCCGAATGCGCTTCACGACGCTGCCGCGGCGGCACAGAAGTCGGCCAGCGTCTTTGGGGCGGGGTCGTTCGGCGAACTGCGCCCTGGTCTCGAGCCAGGCTCCTCGTCATCGACCCACGCGCTGCTGCTGCACGACGGCGAGGTGCCACTGTCGAGCCTCGGACTCGGGACTCGGCGGCTGACGAGCCTGGCCATCCAGGACCGGTCTATGGAAGAGGGCTCGATCATCGCGATCGACGAAGTCGAGCACGGGCTCGAGCCCCATCGACTGGCTCAGGCCCTGCACCGCCTGCGGCAGCGAACGGAGGCCAACAAGCTCCAGATCATCATGACGACACACTCGCCCGTCGCGGTGACGACTCTCCGCGCGGAAGACATCGAGGTCGTCCATGCCGATGGGGCAGGAACCACCACATGCAGAGCAGTTCCCTCCGATCTCGACAAAGTGCAGGGAACGTTGCGCAGCGCGCCAGACGCCTTACTGGGTCGCAGGGTGATGGTCGGCGAGGGTGCCACCGAAGTTGGCCTCCTGCGGGCGCTGCTTCGCCACTGGGATGAGCAGCGTCTAGACCAGGGCTTGGATGGATCCGCGGCGGTGGGCACCGTCCTCGTTGATGGCAGAGGAGGGTCTCAGTCGCTGCAACGGGCTACGAACTTCCATGAGCTCGGATACCTGACCTGCGCGCTGCTCGACCACGACGACCCAGCCATCGACACTGATGTCGAGCGGGCCTGCACGGCCGGCATTACCGTGCACCGCTGGACTCCGGGTTGCGATGTCGAGCGCGAGATCATCCGTGAGCTCCCGATGACGGGCGTTCAGGACGTCGTCGACCTCGCCGTCAGTATTCGTGGTCAGGAGTCGGTTCTGGCCGCCGTTGGCGCGCGAGTCTCCGGTGGGAAACTCTCGGGAACTCAAGTAGCGACCTGGCTTGTGCAGGCGGGTGTGGCCGAGGCAGCGCTCCGGTCCGCGATCGCGAGCGCGGCGGTCGCAAAGGACAGGGAATGGTTCAAGCGGCAAGAACGCGGAGAAGACTTGGCTGGCGTCGTCATCGCACACTGTACAGACCTGGCCGGCACCCATCTCAAGGCAGTGCTCGACGGACTCCGCGCCTTCGCGTATGACGAAGAGCCGGTGCTGCTCGACGCAGATGAGGGAGAGGCGTAACTCGATGAGTGAAGACCCCCGCATCGAAGACGCGGTCGCTGCTGTGCTCTCGTCGCAGCCCTGCTCGGTGACCCTGCCCGCTGGTGCCGGGAAGACCGAGCTCATCGCTGCGACCATCGCGAAAGCCGCGCAGCGCGGCGGGACGAGCCTCGTCCTCACGCACACGCACGCCGGCGTGGACGCGCTTCGCCGGCGGATGAAGAAGTTCGGCGTGACGCGGGAGCGGGTCGTCGTCAGGACTATCGACTCGTGGTCCTACGACCTGATCGCGCACTTCCCGGACCTGGCCGGCCTCGCAGTGCCGACGACTCCCGACTGGAGCAGGTCCACCGAGTACCACCTCGCCGCAGCACGGGCAGCGGGCACCAAGCCGATCGCCAAGATGCTGCGGCTCAGCTACACGAACCTGTTCGTAGATGAGTACCAGGACTGCGTCCTTGAGCAGCACAAGCTCGTCCTCGCGCTGTCCGCATCGATACCAACCACTGTTCTCGGCGATCCGCTTCAGAGCCTTTTGACCTTCGGCAAGACCCCGCCCGTGGACTGGGACGCGGACGTGCTTCCCAACTTTCCCGAAGTCGCCGTGGACCATCGGCCGCGCCGGTGGGAGCCGGATAATGCCGAGCTCGGCAAGTGGTTGGTCGACGTTCGAACCGAGCTGACGGACGGGTTGCCGATCAGCCTTGACGGAACGCCTGTCCGTTGGGTGCGGAAATGGGATGACCGAACTTTCGTCTCTGAGTGCATGAAGGCGCTCGGGAAAAATGGCACTATCGCAGTGTTGGGGCGATTTCGTCACGATTGCGTCGCGGCAGCGAGCAAGCTGGGCGGTCGCTACACAGTCATGGAAGCACTCGACGAGAAGGTGACGGCGGCATTCGCGGCGAAGGTCGATACCGGAAGTGGACCCGAGGTCGCCCATGCGATGGTCGAGTTCGCTACAAAGTGCAGTGTTGGCATACCGACTCACATCAGCTCGGCCAAGCGCAAGCGGCTGCTCGATGGCCTTTCCTTCGTCACGCGGGACGAAGATCTAAAGCCCACCTACGAAGCCGTAGTCCGTGTCCGCGAACAACCCACTCCCGCAACTGTGCGCACAGCCTTCGAGCTCCTCGGCAGACTTCAGGGAGTCTCTATCCATTGCCGTGAGGCGTGGAAGGAGGTCACTCGATCGCTCGCCTCAGCGAGCACGAACGGGCGCGCGGTGGCAGAGGCTCTGCAACTAGAGAGGGACCACACGCGGGCGGTTGGGCGCAGTGCAGCAGCGCGCGTTGTGTCGCGGCCCTTGCTGGTGAAAGGCCTCGAGTACGACCACGTCATCATCCTCGATCCGACCGCCTACGGTGCGCAGGAACTGTACGTAGCACTCACAAGAGGGTCGAAGTCGGTGACGGTCATAAGCGACTCCAGCACTCTTCCGGCCGCGCGCATGGAAGTGCACAAGAAGTCACCAAGCCGCCGCTGACCCAGCTGCATTAAAGGCGCTTGAGATGGCTGAGAACGCGGACAGTTCTGTGACAAGAGTGCCGGGTGGTGCCGCCTGATGTGCTTAACTTTCCGAACGAAGCCAGGGCGCGACGGCAGTCTATTGGCATCGGTCACCGCGGCACCTGGATCAATCGCTGGGGAGCCTCATCCATCCCCGCCGGCGCGCGCGGTGCGCACAGCCGACGCCCACGCCTCGGCGTCGACGAGCCTCACCTGAGCCCGGAGGTCGCCCCGTGGCCGCGGAGTAGACGGCGGATCCGCGTCTGCTAGACCATGGGTGCGAGCTTGTTCGAAGTGCTCGTGCTCGCGAATCGCTTTGATGCGGCCAGCGTAGGGCTCAGTAGGGACAGCGGCCTGGCTGTGATCGTCGCGGGCGTCGGCGACCGTCGTCGCGTAGACCCGCTCGATCTGGATCCGGCGCGCTTCGTCGACAGTCATCGGCCACCATTCGATACTTTCCACGTCGGCGAGGAGAGCAGCGTCGCCGTGGTGCGCCAGAGGCGGGTCCGGCGGCTGGGCGATCGCCTCGCCGTATCTCACCTTCCAGGACGATCCGCTCCAGGAGATCCGGGTCGGTCGCAGCCAGGGCGTGCGCTGCTGGCCCCGCATCAGCGGACGCTCTCGTTCGGCCTCGTTTGGTGGCCCCGCATGGCTGTCGTAGCCGATGGGTGCGGTAGGAGGCCAGTAGAACTCCAGCGGCTCGTCGTCGCCCACGTCCAGGTCTGCGACCGCCCAGCCTCTCGACAGGAGCACCGTCCCCACCTCGTCGCCGAGCAGACGCCAGCCATCGTTCAGGATGCGAATCTCATCGTCGGCGTTCATCCCTCTGGCCTTCTCTCGGCGTGGCTCCACCGCAGTTCACGCGGTGAAACGCTCGTCGGCGCGGCCTTCGGACATGACCGGATTCTGGTGATGTGGCTCGTCGCCCGCTTGCCTCAGGATGGCGACGACCTTGTCGATCTGCGCCCGGGAGAGGGGAGGCGCGCCCCTCGCCTTCTCCGCCCCCGCCTCTCGCAAGGCTGCGAGCACGGCCGGGGGCGTCGGTCGGCGCGGCCTGCTCTGTCGCCATGCGTTCGTGCGTCGGATGCGCGAGATGCTCGAGGGCGCAGGCGATGCGTAGTCCGAGAGTGGTAACTCTGGGCGCTTGGCCCGGTCGCCTCCGAGGAGCTTTCCGATGCGTCGCGCAGTCGTGCCGGTCGCGGCGCTCGCGCCTGCCCATCCCAGCGCGTTCGAGGCCTCGATGGCAGCCCCTGCGCCGGCGGTGTCCAGGAGCGCAGCGGTCCGCGGGCCGGATCCGATGGAAGGCCCTGCGATGCCGCACTCACAGAAGTGGGCGGCCACGGGCCTAGATCGGCCCGAAGGTCGTTCGGTACACCGCGGCGCTGCATCTGCGTGCATCCCGTCGACGCTAGTGGAAGCGATGACTACCTGGAAGTGATGACTACCTGCCGAGACGCTTGAGGGGTGTCTGATTCCCTGAGAGCGGTGCTCGGATCGCGCGTGCGCGACGTCCGTCGTTCACGGGGACTCACTCAGGAGGGGCTCGCCGAAGAGCTCGGCGTCAGCCCGCGGTACCTGGCCGGCATCGAGAGGGGCGAGCGGAACCTCACGCAGGACTCCGTCGACGTGCTCGCTGACCAGCTGAGGGTGGTGGCGCGGGACTTGCTTACTCCATCCGTCGGCCCCACAAATCGACGCTGAGGCGTTAGTTCCTGCTTCACCGACGGACGGAGCTGCGTCGATGGCCTCGCCGCCGAGTGGCGCTCGATCTGATAACCCGCACATCTTGCCCGGAGCCCATCGACGGCTCGGAGGCTCGATCGCTTCTGAAGTTGTGTGAGCATCGAACACGGATGGCGGAGCTGATCCCGATGTCGCGCGAGTCCTGTGCATCCGGTGGGGCGTTCGAGCGGCGGATGTCGATGCCTCGAAGTACGCTGACCGGACGTCATAGAAGACTGCTGAAGGGGTTCGCGATGCAGCTGACATCGTTCCGGGTGCGCCGGTACAAGAACGTGTTGGACTCGACGGACGTGTCGGTGGATCTGGATGTAACGACCCTGGTCGGCATGAACGAGTCGGGGAAGTCGACGATGTTGGACGCCCTGTACCGGCTGAACCCGGTGTACGGCGACGCCTTCGTCGAGCGGGACGACTACCCGCGCTGGCGGTGGAAGCGGGACGGCCGGAAAGAGGACCTCTCCCTCGTCACGCCGATTGAGGCGACCTTCGAGCTCGACGAGGACGACCTCGGGGTGCTGCGGGACGCGCTCGGCGAAGGCGTCGCGACAGACCCGAGCGTCTCCGTCGGCCGCCGTTACAACGGCAACCGGTGGCTGCGGGTGCCTGTCGACGAGCGCCGGTTCCTGGAGAACGTCCTCGAAGGTCATCCGGACGCGGCCTCCCTCCTGGAGGCGCACGCCAACGTCGCGTCGCTCAAGGAGTGCCTCGCCGCGGAGCCCCAGTCATCGTCGGCGGTGGCCGATGCTGCGGACGGGACCGACGAGGACCCGGGCGAGGACGATGCCGCCGACGCCCAGGCGCTGGAGCGGATCACCTCGCTGATCGGCGAGAAGGACGACCTGGGCGCGATCGCCAGGTCGATCGTGCTGAAGAGGATGCCGAAGTTCTTCCGCTTCGCCTCCTATCAGAACCTCGAGGGTCGCGTGGACGTGGCGAGCCTGCGCACCAAGGAGGACGAGGAGCCGGGCGCGTCGTCGAAGCAGACCGCGCGGGCTCTGCTGCGGCTGGCCGACACCGACATCGACTCGGTGACTGATGCGGAGTTCGAGTCGCGGACCGCTGAGCTGGAGGCAGTGTCCAGCGACCTGTCACGGGAGATGGCAGAGTACTGGAGCACGAACCCGGAGCTGAGGATCAAGGTCGAGATCGAGCCGGAAACGGTCCAAGCCCCGAACGGCCAGAGCAGCGTCGTCCGCTACCTCAACTTCCGGGTGGAGGACCGCAAGCACGACTTCACGAACAACTTCTCGCTACGTTCGTCGGGCTACCAGTGGTTCTTCTCGTTCCTCGCGGCGTTCAGCGAGTTCGAGGACCGCGACGACGTGGTGATCCTGCTCGACGAGCCGGCGCTGACGCTGCACGCGAAGGCGCAGCGCGACTTCCTGCGATTCATCACCAAGCGCCTCGCACCGGTCGGGCAGGTGCTCTACACGACCCACTCGCCGTTCATGGTCGAGCAGATCGAACGCGTCCGCGTCGTGGAGGACCGCGGCGACGACGTCGGCTCGGTGACCTCGTCGGACGCGCTGGAGGTCGGCGAGGACAGCGCGTTCCCACTCCAGGCGGCTCTCGGCTACGACCTGTCGCAGAACCTGTTCATCGGCGAGCGGAACCTCCTGGTCGAGGGCCCGTCCGACCTGGCATACCTCGACATCATCAGCCGCCGCCTGCGCGACCAGGGGAGGGAAGGGCTCGACGAGCGATGGCGGATCCTCCCGGCCGGGGGCGCGTCCAACGTGCCCGCCTTCGTGTCCCTGTTGGGGCAGAAGGTGTCGGTGTCGGTGCTGCTGGACTCCGGCACCGAGGGTGTCGGGAAGGTCGAGGCGGCGATGCGGGCGAACAAGATCGCCGGCAGGCGGGTTGTCTTCGTCGGGTCGGTGCTGGAGCAGAAGCACAGTGACATCGAGGATCTGTTCAGCGTCGGCGACTACCTCGGGCTGTACAACGAGGCGTTCGGGATGAAGCACAAGGTGGGTGATCTGCCGGACCACCCGGATCGGATCGTTCTGCGGCTGGAGAAGCTGGACGGCAAGTTCGACCACTGGCGTCCCGCCGAAGTGCTGCTGCGCAGCCCGGCGAGAGTGGAGAAGCTGTCACAGACGACCCTGATGAACTTTGAGAGCCTTGCCCGGAGCATCAACACGACGCACCAGTAAGCCCCGCTGCCACGGCGGGCCTGAACCGCTGGCGTACATCTCGATCCCCTGCGACCGAACGGCGACAGGCCGTCCGCGCCGACGTCGGAGGCGTGTCCGCGACGATGGGCCGCCACCGCTGCGCCCGTCCGATCAAGAGGCGTTACGCCTCTGCCGTCCGGCCAGAACGAGCATGGCCGCGGCGGCGAGGACGGCGAGACCGGCGTAGCCGACAGCGATCCCCTGGAGCGGGGCCCCGGCGGCAGCGACCCGTCCGGCGACCAGGCTGGGGATCGCAGCGCCGCCGTAGGAGAACAGGTAGACCGTCGCCATGAGTCCGGCTCGCTCAGCGGGGCCGGTGCGACCGAGGAGTCCGCGCATGGTGCCGGTGAACGCGGCCCCCTGTGCCGCGCCGGCCACGATCCCGCAGCCGATGACTGCGGCGATCGCGCCGGACAGCAGGCCGGCGACGACGCCGACGACGGCGAGGGCGAAGACCGCGATCCCGAGCCGCTGTGCCGCGGTCGGAGGCAGCCGTCCGGTGAGCGGGCCGCCGACGGCGTAGGGGGCCATGAACGAGGCGAATACGACCGCCGCGACCAGCGTGCTGCCGGTGCCGAGGCTCTGCGCGGAGATGGTGGGGCTGAAGGCCTGGTAGAAGCCGCCGACGGCCCAGGTTCCGACGAACACCGCGACCGCGGCGGGCAGCAGCGGCCGGATCGCGCCCGGGACGTGCACCCGTGGGCGCAGCGAAGCCAGCGTCCCGGGCCGCCGGTCGACGGGGTCCGGGCTGGCGAGCAGAAAGGCCGCGCACGCGACCAGCAGCGCCGTGACGATGACGTAGGGCGTCTGCTCCGGGGCGGGCCCGTGCTCGGCCAGCGCACCGGACCCGACCGCCCCGACGGTGAGCCCGATCAGGGGCGATCCGGCGACGGCGGTTGCGGCGAGCCAGCGCGGCCTCTCTGGTGCGAGGTCGACGACGTAGGCGGCGACGGCCGAGGAGCCGAGGCCGCAGGCCAGGCCCTGCAAGAAGCGCCCCGTCATCAGCACCGGCAGCCCGGTCACCTGCAGCAGGGCCAGCGACCCGGCGGCCGCCAGCGCCGCCGCGCCGAGCGCAACGGCCCTGCGGCCGAGGTGGTCGGAGAGGCGGCCGAGGACCACGAGGGCCAGCATGACCGCCACGAAGTAGGTCACGGCGGCGACCGACAGGTCCGCGGTGGTCAGCCCGGTCGCCGCCCGGTAGCGCTCGTAGAGCGGGATCGGCGAGCCTGACGCGGCGAACACCGCTACCAGCGTCCCAGTCGCCGCCGCGAAGCCCAGCGCGCGGCGCGGGCGGGGCGCGGAGTCCGCTGTCGCTCCTTCCCCGCGCGGCGCGGGCCGAGGTCTGGTCGTCACCGGGCCTGCCAGGCGGCCACGGCGCGCTCGACGCAGGCGGTCACCGCCCCCTCCACGTCGGTGGTCGGGTCGAGCAGCCACTGAAGTCCGATGCCGTCCATGACGGCGGTGAGCAGCCGGACCTCGGTCATGATCTGCGCGTCTGTCATCGGTGCGATGTTGCCGGCCTCGATCGCCTCGCGCAGGTGCCCGGCGAGGGTGGCGAGGTTCCCCTGGTAGCGCTGCTCGATGAAGCCGTGCGCGGGGTGGGAGGCGCTGGAGGCCTCGGCGGCGAGGGTGGTGAACAGCTCGAGCAGGCCTCGGCTGCGCTGGTGGGCGGCCATCACCTCGGGCAGGCGGCGGAAGTAGTCCAGGCCGTTGACGTCGGCCAGGCCGTCCTGGACGGTGCGCCGATCCCATTCCTCCAGCACGGCGGTGAGCAGGCCTTCTTTACTTCCGAAGTGCTGGATCAGCGTGGCGTGGGAGACCCGGGCCTTCTCTGCGATGGTGCGGATCGAGCCGCCGGCGTAGCCGTGCTCGGCGAAGACCTCCATGGTCGCCTCGATCAGCTGCTCGCGTCGGCGCACCCCGGTCCGGTATGGGCCGCGTGTCCTGGTGCTCATGGTCTCCGACATGCGGCTCATCCTCTCATCCTTCTTGCCCAACTATAACCGATCGGTTAGAGTTCGGGTGTCGTCATCGCTGAAGGGAATCGCCATGAAGTACTCCGTCCTCGGCCCGACCGGGATCCGCGTCTCTCAGATCTGCCTGGGCAGCGCCACGTTCGGCGTCGCCCCGACCTCCCGGGACGCCGACGGCGTGGTCGGTGCGGCGCTGGATGCGGGGGTGAACTTCTTCGACACCGCGAACGTGTACGGCAACACCCCGGTCTTCGACCGTCCCGGGCACCCCGCGGCCTCGGAGCGGGAGTCGGCCGAGGAGATCCTCGGACGCGCCCTGTCGGGCCGTCGCGACGAGGTGGTGCTGGCGACGAAGTCGGGGGAGCGGCGCTGGGACCCCGACGCCGGCCTGTCGCGCCGGTACGTGATCGGGCAGGTCGAGCAGAGCCTGCGCCGACTGCGCACCGACTGCATCGACGTCTACTACGGGCACTTCCCCGACCCGGACACCCCGCTGGAGCAGACCCTCGCCGTGTACGACGACCTGATCCGGCAGGGCAAGATCCGCTATGCGGCGCTGTCCAACCATCCGGCCTGGCAGATGACCAAGGCTCTGTGGATCGCCGATGATCGCCGCCTGGTCTCCGCGCCGGTGGCGGCGCAGGTGATGTACAGCCTGCTGGACCGCAGCGCCGAGAAGGAGCTCGCCCCCGCCTGCACCCGCTTCGGCCTGTCGATCGTCCCTTATGCCCCGCTGCACGGCGGGCTGCTGGCGGACCTGAAGGTGCTGGATCGGGAGGTCGCCGGCGGGAAGCGGTACGGCGGTCCCGGCTTCTCCGAGGAGGAGATCGCCGTGGCCCGCGAACTGGACCGCCTCGCCCGCGAGTGGGGCCTGGGCATGCAGCAGGTGTCGCTGGCCTGGCTGCTGTCCCGCCCGGCGGTCGCGTCGGTGATCGTCGGGGCCGAGACCCCCGACGAGATGCGCGCCAACGCTGCGGCCGCCGACGTCGAGCTCGCCCCCGAGCAGCTGGACGCCGTCTCCGCGCTCACCGACCACCTGGCCGCCTGACCCGAGAGGACCTCACACCATGGAGTACTCCGTCCTCGGCCGCACCGGCGTCCGCGTCTCGAAGATCTGCCTGGGCACCGCCACCTTCGGCGTCGCCCCCGTCCCGGAGGAGGCCGACCGGATCGTCGGCGCGGCCCTCGACCTGGGCATCAACTTCGTCGACACCGCCGACGTGTACGGAAACATGCCCGTCTTCGACCGCGCCGGAGCACCTCCGGCCGCCGAGCGCGAGCCCGCCGAAGCGATCCTCGGTCGTGCACTGCGGGGCCGCCGCGACGAGGTGGTGATCGCCACCAAGTCCAACGGGATAACCGGCCTCGGCGTCAACGACCGTGGCCTGTCGCGGCGGCACGTCGTCCGCCGGGTCGAGGAGAGCCTGCGCCGCCTCGAGACCGACTGGATCGACCTGTACTACGCCCACGACCCCGACCCCGACACCCCGCTGGAGGAGACCCTCGACGTCTACGACGACCTCATCCGCCAGGGCAAGATCCTCCACGTCGGCCTGTCGAACGACCCCGCGTGGAAGGTCGCGCAGGCGCTGTGGATCGCCGACGACCGACGGCTGCGCTCCGCCCCTGTGGCGGCGGAGGTCAAGTACAGCCTCGTCGACCGGGCCGCAGAGCGGGAGCTCGCCGCCGCCTGCGAGCAGTTCGGCGTCTCGATCGTGCCCTACGCCCCGCTGCACGGCGGACTCCTCGCCGACCTGGCCGTGCTGGACCGACCGGTCTCGGGCGACCAGCGGTTCGGCGCACCCGGCTTCCCGCCTAACGAGGTCGCCCTGGCCCGCGAGGTCGACCGGCTCTCCCGCGAGTGGGGACTGCCGATGCAGCCGGTCGCGCTCGCGTGGCTGCTGTCCCGGCCCGCCGTCGCCAGCGTGATCGTCGGCCCGGAGAGCGTCCAGGAGCTCCAGGCCGACGCGTCGGCCGCCGAGGTGCAACTGACCCCGGAGCAGCTGGACGCCCTCACCGAGCTGGCGGTCGAGCCGCCGGCCTTCCACCACCGCGCCGGCGACGGCCCGAGGCAGCCGTCCTCGGCCACCGCCGGACCCTGACCCCGCTCCTGCGGGCGACGGATCGCACCACCACCAAGAGCACCGAAAAGAAGTGGAACACCCATGCCCCGTGCAGACCAGTCCACGATCGACTTCCTCACCGAGTACTTCGCCGTCATGGAGGCCAAGGACTACGACCGCCTCGCCGACTTCTACGCCGACGACGTCTCGCTGACCTTCGCCAACGCCTCGACCGTCACCGGCAAGGACGTCGTGCTGGCCCAGATGGCCGCGATCGGCGGCAAGGTCGACTCCCTGGCCCACCCTCTGGTGAACGTCTGGCAGGAGGAGGACGGAGTCGTCGTCTTCGAGGTCGACAGCGTCTGGCGCTTCCCCGACGGCGTCGAGACGACCATCCGCGCCTGCTCGATCTTCACCATCGCAGCCAGGAAGTTCACCGACCAGCGCATCTACGTCGACAACGGTCCGATCGACTCCTACCTCGCCTGAGCTCGGCCCGGCCCTTCACCGCCTGCCCCTTAAGGAGGCTCTCCATGGCCCGCATGCTCGTCACCGGTTCCGCCGATGGCCTCGGCCGCGCCGCCGCCGAAGCGCTCCTGGACGACGGCCACGACGTCGTCGTGCACGCCCGCAGCAAGACCAGGCTCGACGCGGTCCTCGACCTCCTCGACCGCGGTGCGGGGCACGTGGTGGGTGACCTCGCAGACCTCGACCAGGTCCGGGACCTGGCCGAGCAGGCCTCCGCTCTCGACCCGTTCGACGCGGTCGTCCACAACGCCGGGGTGATCGACGGGTCCGCCCTGCTCCCGGTGAACGTCGTCGCCCCCTACGCCCTCACGGCGCTGGTCCCGGCGTCGCGGCTGGTCTACCTCTCCAGCAACATGCACCACGGCGGCCGACTCGATCTCTCCCGCGCCGATTGGGCGGGCTCGCGCGCGTCGCTGTCCTACTCCGACAGCAAGCTGCTGGTCACGGTCCTGATGGCCGCGATCGCGCGGCGCTGGCCCGACGTGCTGTCCAACGCCGTCGACCCGGGCTGGGTGCCCACGAGGATGGGCGGCCCCTCGGCCAACGACGCCCTCGAGCTCGGCCACGTCACCCAGGCGTGGCTCGCCGGCTCCGACGACCCCGACGCCCTGGTCTCCGGGGGCTACTGGTTTCACCAGCGCGTGGAGCAGCCCCATCGCGCGGTCCACGATGAAGGAGTACAGGACGCGCTGCTGTCGGCACTCGCCGCACACACCGGGATCGGCCTGCCGCGCCGGTGAGTAGCGGACCGCCGCCGTGGTGCAGACTCGGCTCCACCATCATCTCCTGTGATTAACCACGGGCAGGTGAAGGCTCGTTCGGCGTCTTGCCGACATCCCCTTCCTAGGAAGAGACGAAGCCTCGCGACCATGCGGGCCCCGGCCTCAAAGGTCTGTCTCGGTTCCGTCCGCGCGAGATGCTCTCAAACCGCCGAAGCCGAAGAGCTGTGGCGGTAGCGACTCGACTCAACCGCATTCGGGCAAAAAAGCGCCCCCGCCGCGATGCGACGGGGGTTGGCTCTATGTCTGTGCGAGGAGTCCTGCCCTCGCTTCTGACCGATAGTCTAGCCCTCCAGCAGAGGAGGCGCAATTGGGCATCGAGGACATCGTCGCGAGCCACCTCTCGGCACCGCGGCTCGCACCGTACCTCGCCGCGGCCGGTTCGGTCTCCGGAGCTATGCGGCTGTACCGCTGGAACCTCGAGCTGTCGGGAGCGATCCACGAGTCCCTCGGCGTCGTGGAGGTCACGATGCGGAACTCGATCGACGCGCAGCTGCAGGCATGGAACCGAGGACGGCCAGCTAGAGCCGGAACTGCAGCCTATGGCGCGAACTGGGTCGAGCACCCGGCTCGCCCGCTCTTGGGGATCCTCAACCCTCGCGGCCGCGGCGGCCGGCCACCGATGTCGACGTATGAGTCGGCGCGGGAACGAGCGATCAAGGACTCCAGCCTGCGGGATCCCTCCCACCCGCGTCACGGTGTGAGCCCGAACCACGACGACATCGTCGCCCACATCACGTTCGGCACCTGGGTCAAGCTCCTGCCGAGCAAGCGCGATGCCCAGGGCCTGATCGGCCCGGACGGGCAGCGCGGCCTGTGGAACAACGCCATCAAGCACAGCTTCTCCCACCATCCCGACCCGCTGGTGATCCACCACTGGGCGAACCGGCTCCACCTCCTCCGCAACAGGATCGCGCACGTGGAGCCGCTCATCGCCACCGACGTCATGAGCTATCACCGGACCGCGGCGCGCCTGCTGAGGGCGATCGACCCGGCAATGGGCGACTGGTACGCGGGGATCAGCCGGATCCCCGAGGTCTGCAAGCAGAGGCCGTGAGGCCCAGCCGCGAGGCTGCTGTGATGCCGGCCGTGGACTCTGCTTCCAGCCGGATCCCGCGCTGACAGGCAAGTCGTCGCGGACGTCCGGCCGCGGGATAGGTGTCCGCAGGCAGAGCGGGGTTGATTTGTCGAAAATACCGTAATGGAAGCATGCCAACTGTGGTGGACCGCCGGTGCAGGGAAGTTGCTTGCACGTCCGAGCATGCCTCTGACCAGGTGAATTGCCTCGTCGGCAGAGAATTGCGACTACCGCAGAGTACAGCGAAGCATGTCTCAGTACGTGCTGCGCAACCTCGCCCAGGCGTGAGTCGCGGCTGACCGCAGCCCGCAACCGACGAAGCGGCCGACCCCCTCGGGGGCCGGCCGCTTCGTCGTGTCGGGGAACTGGCTCACTGCCGGCGCTTCAGGATGGAGCGGGTGCTGGCTTCCGGCGTGAGGTCGAGCCGCCGCAGCACTTGGGCGTTGAGCGCCACCACGACGGTGGAGATCGACATGAGCATCGCACCGACCGACATGGGCAGGACGAACCCGACCGGTGCGAGGATTCCGGCCGCGAGCGGCACGGAGAGCAGGTTGTAGCTCGCGGCCCACCACAGGTTCTGCTTCATCTTGCGGTAGGTGGCGTGGGAGAGCTGGATCGCCGCGAGTACCGAGCGGGGGTCGGAGCCGGCGAGGATGACGCCGGCGGAGCCGATGGCGACATCGGTGCCCGCTCCGATGGCGATGCCGACATCCGCTTGCGCCAGAGCCGGCGCGTCGTTGACGCCGTCGCCGACCATGGCGACCTTCTTGCCCCCGTGTTGGAGCGCTGCGACCTTGGCCGACTTCTCATCGGGGCGGACGCCCGCGTACACCCGATCGATGCCGAGCTGGGTTCCGGCCTCCTTCGCCACGGCCTCGGCGTCGCCGGTGATCATGACCACCTCGATGCCGAGCTCGTGCAGTGCCTCAACGGCCTCGCGGGACTCCGGACGGATCTCGTCGGCGAGCTTGAACCCGCCGATGACGGCGCCGTCTCGCAGGACGTGCAGGATGATCGCGCCCTCGGCCCGCCAGGCGTCGGCCGCATCGATCTCGGGCTGCCCGGTCTCCTCGAGCAGCCGGGGCCCGCCGACACGAATCTCGTGGCCGGCCACGGTCGCGGTGACTCCCACGGAGGGCGAGGACGAGAACCCGCTTCCCGGCTCGAGGGTCAGGCCCTTGTGCTTGGCTGCGCCGACGATCGCCCGGGCCAGAGGGTGCTCACTGTCGGCCTCGGCAGCCGCAGCCAGAGCCAGCACCTGGTCTGCGGTCACACCTGCGGTTGATTGGACATCGGCAACCGTGGGTTCCCCCTTGGTCAGGGTGCCGGTCTTGTCGAAGAGCACGGTGTCGACCTCACGCATCGACTCCAGCGCGAGGCGATCCTTGATCAACACGCCGCCGCGCGCGGCGCGCTCGGTCGCGATGGCGACGACCAGAGGGATCGCCAGGCCCAGGGCGTGGGGGCAGGCGATGACGAGCACGGTGATGACCCGGATCACAGCGTCGTCCGGCCTCCCGGCCAGGGTCCAGACCACCGCCGTGATCAGACCGGCTCCGAGCGCGAACCAGAACAACCACGCTGCCGCACGGTCGGCGATCCGCTGCGCCCGCGACGACGATCCCTGCGCCTCGGCGACGAGCCGGTTGATGCCCGCGAGCGCCGTGTCGTCGCCCACCGCGGTGAGCCGCACCCGCAGACCGGAGTCGGTGGCCACGGTGCCAGCGGTCACCGCATCGCCTCGTCCGCGGGTGACCGGGCGGGACTCGCCGGTGATCATCGACTCGTCCATGTCTGCACGACCGTCGACGACGATGCCGTCGGCGGGGACGCTGCCACCGGGACGGACGATGACGGTGTCGCCCACCCGCAGCTGGGCCGGATTGACCCTGACGACGGCCTCACCGTCGACACGCTCGGCTTCGTCGGGCAGCAGCGCCGCCAGGGAGTCCAGCGCCGAGGTGGTCTGCGCCAGGGCGCGCATCTCGATCCAATGGCCCAGCAGCATGATGACGATCAGCAGCGCCAGTTCCCACCAGAACTCCAGCTCGTGGTCGACCAGACCCACGGTGGCGGCCCAGGACGCCAGGAAGGCCACGGTGATGCCCAGCGAGATCAGCAGCATCATTCCCGGCTTGCGGCTCTTCACTTCGCTCCAGCCGCCGGCGAGGAAGGGGGAGCCGCCCCAGACGTACATGACCGTTCCCAGAAGCGCGGCGACCCACCCCGCCCAGCTGAGCAGCGGGTAGCCCAGCAGCATGGCGAACATGGGCGAGAACGCGACCACTGGCACCGCGATGACGAGGTTGATCCAGAACAGCCGCCGGAACTGACCCACGTGATCCCCGTGGCCACCGTGATCCCCGTGCCCGGAGTGTCCCTGGCCGGGGTGCGCCTTCTCGGCGGTGTCGACGTGGTGGTGCTGGTGTTCGTGTGGAGCTGTCATCGTTTGGTTCCTCTCGTCCAATTTCTCGCGTCTGATTGCTGGTCCCCTCGTGCTGCCGGCTCAGGAGGCCGGTTGGATCTCGCTCTCGACAACCCACTTGTGGTTCGTGATGGTCATACCGTCCCAGGTGTAGTCGACCATGTAGACGGTCTGGGAGGTGGACGAGGCGATGGTGGCCTCTGCTCCCTTCATGCCCGTCATGTGGGCGGCGTCGAGCGTGACCGTGGCACCCTCGGGCAACAGCTCATCGCCGACCCCTTCGAGTTCCTCCTGGACGACCCACCTGTGGTCCGTGATCGGTTCCCCTCCGGTGGTGGGCGTGAAGTTGACCGCGTAGGTGTGGGTGTCAAAGGCGCCGACGATGGTGGCTTCCGCCCCCTTCATGCCGTCCATGTGGTCGGCCTTGAGGGTCACCTTCGTGCCCACCGGGTACGTGGGTGAGGGTGCCTCCTTGATCCCGGCGGGAGCGGGCCCACCGTCCATCGGATGGTCCATCTCGCCGCTGGTGGAACTGGTGGAACTGGCGGAACTGCTGGAGCCGTGGCCCTGGTGGTCGCTGGTGCAGCCGGTCAGGGCCAGTGCTCCGACGAGGATTGCCGCCGCGATGGCCGCCTTGATGCGCGTGCGCATGTCGTTTCCCTTCCGTGGGTTCTGCTGTCACAGCATATACCCCTAGGGGGTATGCCACAAGATCGGCACGAGTCGCGGCTGAAGGCAGCCCGGACATGACGAAGCGGCCGACCCGCGAGGGGTCGGCCGCTTCGTTCGCCGGGGAGGGGGGTAGGAGGAGTCTCGCGCTCGTGGCGAGTAGTGGTCAGGCGAGCAGCGCTGTGGCGGCCTTCACCAGCGCGGCGGAGGCGGGAGCCTTGCCGGCCGGGGAGGCCACCATCACCTGACCGACGATGTTGCCCTGGCCGACGACGATCGAGCTTCCGGGGAAGCCACCCACCTTGCCGGTGATCACCGCTGCCTGGTCGGCGCCGGGAACCGTGGCCTTCTCGGTCTTGGCTTCGCTGCCCATCTGCTTGGTCATCGCCGAGACGTACTGGTCGAACACCGGCTGCGGGATCACCTGGACGACGGCCACGGTGCCGGTGGTCATGTCGGTGTACTGGCACTGGGTGTAGCCCGCCGCCGTGGTGCCGGTTCCCTTGCCGAACTTCGTGCCGAGGGCGGCATTCATCTCGTCTGCGGTCAGGGCCGCGCAGGCTTCCTTGGCCTCGCCGGTGGGCTCCGCACTGGTCTCTTCGGCGCTGGTCTCTTCGGTGGCGCTGGTCTGCTCGGCCTCACTGGTCTGGGGGGCCGACGTGGTCTCGGCCGGGGCCGAGGTGGGGGCCTGGGTGTTCGGCGCCGTGTCGGCCGACTGCGTCAGCGAGCACGAGGCGAGGGCCACCACGGCGAGGGCCGCGAGGCTGGTGCGGGCGATGGTCAGGAGCTTCATGGGGATTCCTCGGGGAGTCTGGGGTGGGCCGCGCTGTTGTGGCCGCTGGAACAGCTTAGGGACGCGGTGGGCCACCCCCTCGTTCCCCGGGTGCTGCCGAAAATGTCCGAGGAGGCCCCTAGATTCTCACCCATGTTCGAAATAGAATCGAACATGGCAGTGAGGAGCACACCATGAGCATCGCCACCCGCAGTACGGCCCTCTTCCGTCAGGACTGGGCGAAGGTGAACGAGGGTCCCGACTGGGAGCCCAACCGTTCCGGACCCCACCCCGGTCGTCCGCGACCGGGGGAGCGCACCAAGCCGGTCGGAGCCGAGAACCGGGCGTTCATCCCGCCGGGCTGGCCCGAGAGCGTGCTGCCGGCCAGTGAACCCGACTGGGAGCAGTCGGCGGCGGCCTTCCTGCTGGACTGCTGCCCCCATGAGTACCGGGGTTACCCGCTGCTGCGGCGTCAGCCGGTGGTGCTGGCGCGCTTGGCGGCACAATACGTCGAGTCGCAGGTGAGGGCCACCCGCGAGAGTCTGAACCAGGCCCGGGCTGCCTTCGCCGAGTACGTCGATGCCCCCGTGCTCGACGGCGCGGTGGAGGTGCTGCAGACCGAGGAGGCTCGGCTCGTTCGGTTGCGAAGGGCCGTGATGTTGGTCGAGGAGACCCTGCGGGGAAAGATCTTCGTGAGCCGACTCTGAGGGCCGGAATGCGTGCTCGCGCGGCGGCTGGTTCTAGACTGGTCGGCATGTCCTTGCTCGAGCGGATCAGTGGCCCCGAAGACCTGAAGGGCTTGTCGCGCGCGCAGTTGGAGACGGTGGCGGCCGAGATCAGGGCCGCCCTGATCAGCAATGTGAGCCGCACCGGCGGCCACCTGGGGCCGAACCTCGGGGTGGTCGAGCTGACGCTGGCGATCCACCGCGTCTTCGACTCGCCGCGCGACCCGATCGTCTTCGACACGGGCCACCAGAGCTACGTGCACAAGATGCTCACCGGACGACTCGACCAGTTCCCGACCCTGCGCCAGCGAGGCGGCCTGGCCGGGTACCCGCAGCGAGCCGAATCCGAGCACGACTGGGTCGAGAACTCGCACGCGTCCGCGTCACTGTCCTGGGGCGAGGGGTTGGCCAAGGGCTTCCGGGTCCGCGGCGAGGATCGCACCGTGGTCGTCGTCATCGGCGATGGTGCCCTGACCGGCGGCATGGCCTGGGAGGCGCTCAACAACATCGCCGCCGAGCCCGATCTGCGGCTCGTGGTCGTCGTCAACGACAACGGCCGTTCGTACACGCCGACGGTCGGCGGTCTGGCCCAGCACCTCTCGGGGCTGCGCACCCACAAGCGCTACGAACAGACGCTCGGGCTCGTCAAGCGCAGCGTGCACAGCACGCCCCTGGTGGGCAAGACCGCCTACGAGGTGCTGCACGGTGTGAAAACTGGGATCAAGGATGTGCTGGCGCCCCAGGGCATGTTCTCCGACCTGGGCATCAAGTACATCGGCCCGATCGACGGGCACGACGAGGTCGCCACGGAGCGCGCCCTCGACCAGGCCAAGGGTTTCGCCGGGCCGGTGATCGTCCACTGCATCACCCGCAAGGGGGCAGGGTTCCACGCCGCCGAGAACCACGAGGAGGACCGCTTCCACGCCGTCGGCAAGATCGACGAGATCACCGGCGAGTCCCTGAGTGAGGGCAGCCGCGCCACGTGGACCGACGCCTTCGCCGAGCAGATGCTGCGTCTGGGCGACCAGCACCCCGAGCTGGTGGCCATCACGGCTGCCATGTTGCACCCGGTGGGCCTGGCGAGGTTCGCGGCGGCGTTCCCCGACCGCACCTTCGACGTCGGCATCGCCGAGCAGCATGCCGTCACCTCGGCGGCTGGGCTCGCCGCGGCCGGACTGCACCCGGTGGTGGCCCTGTACGCCACCTTCCTCAACCGCGCCTTCGACCAGACGCTGCTCGACGTCGGCCTGCACCACGCGGGCGTCACGTTCGTGCTCGACCGGGCCGGCGTCACCGGCCCCGACGGCCCGAGCCACCACGGCATGTGGGACATGTCGCTGCTGGGGCTCGTCCCAGGCCTGCGACTGGCCGCCCCGCGCGACGCAGAACGTCTGGCGCAGGCTCTCGAGGTGGCCGTCACCGTGGACGATGCCCCCACCGTCATCCGCTACTCCAAGGAGAAGTTGCCCGACCCGATCCCGGCCGTGGCCCAACGCCACGGCTGCGACGTGCTGGCGACCTCGTCCGACCCTCAGGTGCTGATCGTGGGGCACGGCTCGTTCGCGGCGCTCGCCCTCGAGGTCGGCGCCCGGCTCGAGGGTCAGGGGATCGGGGTCACGGTGGTCGACCCGTTGTGGTCGTTGCCGGTCTCCGAGGGTCTGGTGAACCTCGCCACCGAGTACCGACTGGTCATCTCGCTGGAGGACAACCTCGTCAATGGGGGCGTCGGCTCACGGCTGGCGCAGCTGTTGCGTGAGCGGGAGTCGTCCACCGTGGTCATGGATCGCGGCATCCCGCAGAGCTATCTCGACCACGCCTCCCGCGAGCAGGTGCTCGAGGCTGCCGGGCTGACGGGGCAGGCACTCGCGCGCCAGGCCACCGAACGCTGGCTGCGGCTGCAGCCCGCCGACTCCGACCTGGCGTCGGTCGTCACGGACTGACATCCGCCGGGGGCGTCAGCCCCTCGACGAGCACGCCCACCACCTGGTCGCGCTGCCACGGGCGCACGCCGAGCCCGGCGAGGGCCGCGTCAACCGTCTCTGCCGTCACCGGCTGGGGTGGTGTGTGGGTGATCCGCTTGAGCGCGTCGGGCTGGATCAGCTGTTCCGGGGGCATCTGCAGCGACTCGGCCAGCTGTTGCGTCGCCGGGCGCACCCGGTTCCAGCGTTCCCAGGCCTCCGGGTCTCTGGTCTCCCAGCCGCGCGGATTGGGGGGACCGGTCTGGGCCACCTTGGACGGCGGCAGGTCTCGGTCGGGCAGGGTCGCCACCCGATCGATCGCGGCCACCCAGTTGCTCTCGAACCGACGCGCGTTGCGGCGCTTGAAGCCGTCGATCTGACGCAGGTCGGCCCGCGTCGGCAGGGTGCCACCGCTGCCCCCTCGTCCCGACGGCCGAACCTTGGCCGCGAGTTCGGTGATGGCCTTGTCCTGCACCACCTTGCCGGGGGCCAGGTCGTGCCGCTCGGCGAGCAGGTCGCGTTCGTCCCACAACTCGCGCACCAGGGCCAGGCCCCGGCGGCCACGCACCTGCTGCAGCCCGGTCGTCCTGCGCCACCGATCGGCCTTGTCGGGCCCCGGTTCGAGGGCCTTGGTGATGCCGTGGGCGAACTCCTGCAGGGCCCAGTCGAGCTTGCCCGCCGCGCGCAGCTGCTCCTCGAGCCGATCACGCAGCTCGACCAGCAGTTCCACGTCGAGGGCGGCATAGGCCAGCCAGTCCTGCGGGATCGGGCGCACCGACCAGTTGGCGGCCGAGTGCTCCTTGAGCAACTGCAGGTCGAACTCCGCCTCGATCAGGGCACCCAACCCCACCCGGGGCAGCCCGAGCAGGCGCGCGGCCAGCTCGGTGTCGAAGACCGTGCGCGGCACCAGGCCCGCCATCGCCAGGCACGGCAGGTCCTGGCTGGCCGCGTGGATGACCCACTCGCTGGGCTCCATGGCGGCCTGCAGTCTGGACAGTTGAGGTCGTCCGTCGGGGTCCTCGAAGGCCACCGGATCGATCAGGTGGGTGCCGGAGCCCTGCCGGCGCAGCTGCACGAGGTACGCCTTGGGGGAGTAGCGGAAACTCTGGGCGCGTTCGGTGTCGACGGCAATCGGACCGTGACCGTCGGCCAGGGCCGTGATCACCTCGTCCAGGGCGTCCCAGGTGTCGACGACGTCGGGGATACCGTCCGCCGGGGTGGTCAGCAGGGGGAGCGTCGGGGCCTCGGGCTGCTCCTCCCGCTCGGGTTCGGTGGCCATCACAGCGGACGAAGGCCCGTGCGGGGCGTCAACTGGACGACGCCGTCGGGCAGAGTCGGCAGCCCGGCGGTGGTGCACAACAGGTCCTGCCACGCGGACAAGTGGGTCGACAACTGGTCGGGGCCCTCGTCGAGCAGCGGAGTCCACGAGGCGCGGATCTCGACCTCGCTGCGGGCCGGCTCCTCGGCCATCTCGCCGAAGCTGCGGCTCGCGACCGAGGTGACCGTGCCCGACGCCGCGGTGTAGGCGGCGTGCCGCTGCTCGAGGGAGTCCGTCAGCCACGACCAACCCACCTCGGGCAACAGGGGGTCGGTGACCATCTGCTCGTCGACCTCGGCGCGGGCGAACGAGACCAGCCGGTAGGTGCCGTCCCACGCCTCGTTGCCGGCGGGGTCGTGCAGCAGCACGAGGCGTCCGTTGCCGACCTCGATGCCCTCACTCATCACCACGGCCTGCAGAGCGGCCGCGCGGGGGGCGATGCGCTGCGGAGCCGGGATCTCGGTGACCTGCACCTCGGCGCGCCAGCGGAACTCGGTCAGCTCGCGTTCGACCGCCCCGAAGACATCGGCAGCCGCTCTGGTCGGAGGAATCGCGCTCACCAGACCACCCTAGGCGGGGGTGCGCAGGGTGATCATCAGGCACGCCGGACGACGCGTTGGGCGGCGGTTAAGCTGGCGCACGTGACCGATGCCCCGACGCCGACCGACTCCGGCCCCGTGCACCTGGACTTCCGCAAACACGACGGCCGCGAGCACTGGCAGGAGCCGTACCGGCTGCTCGGAGTGGATCGATTCGGGGTGTGGCTCGGCATGCCGGTCGGCACGGCCTACGGTCGTCCGGGCGTCGACCTGGTCTCGGAGGTGCCCATCGTGAGACTGCTGCCCGCGGCCGATCTGCCGGGTGGCCCCCGCTGGGCGGCCTGCTTCAACGGGCGGCCCGAGCACGGCGGGGAACGGGCGATCCGCGTCTACGTCGACGTCTGCACGGCCCCGGTCTGGCGGCGCACCGGCGACGGCTGGCGAGCCACGCTGGTCGACATGGACCTCGACATCGTGCAGCGGTTCGACGGTGATCTGTTCATCGACGACGAGGACGAGTTCGTCGAGCACACCGCCCTGTTCGGCTACGACGCCGCCCTGGTGGCGGCCACCCGCGCCGCCGCCGACGCCGTCTTCGCGAGGGTGCGCGACGGCGAAGCCCCGTTCGACGGGACCGGTGAGCGGCACCTGGCTGACTGCCGCTGATTCGCCTGTGGTTGAATCGTCCGGGTGACCGCATCCGTCGAACCAGCCCTGCTGGCCGCAGCCCACCAACGACAGCTCGACCGCTTGCCGGTGTGGTTCATGAGGCAGGCCGGCCGCTCGCTGCCTGAGTACCGCGAGACCCGCGCCGGCACCCAGATGCTCGACAGCTGCTTCGACGCCGACATGGTCACCGAGATCACGCTGCAGCCGGTGCGCCGCCACCTGACCGACGGTGCGGTCTTCTTCTCCGACATCATGGCGCCGCTCAAGGCCGCCGGCATCGACCTCGACATCGTGCCCGGTACCGGCCCCGTGGTCGCCTCGCCGGTGCGGGACGCCAGGGGCCTGGAACGAGTGCTGGCCCACGAGCTCGACCCCGGGGCGCTCGGGCCCATCGGACGAGCCGCCCGCCAGCTCACCGCCGCCCTCGACCCGCAGGTGCCCCTGATCGGGTTCGCCGGCGCCCCGTTCACCCTGGCGAGCTACCTGGTCGAGGGTGGCCCCTCGAAGGACCACGCCCGCGCCAAAGCCTTCATGGTCGGCGAACCCGACCTGTGGCGGCGGTTGTGCGCCTGGCTGGCGGACCTGTCGTTCGCCTTCCTGGCCGAGCAGATCGCAGGCGGCGCGCGGATCGTCCAGCTCTTCGACTCCTGGGCCGGATCGCTCACCGAGGCCGACTACCGGGCCCACGTGGCGCCCCACAGTCGGGCCGTGCTCGACCGACTGCCGGCCGATCTGCCGCGCATCCATTTCGGCGTGGGCACCACCGAACTGCTGCCGGCCATGACCGAGGTGATGGGGGAGGGCTCGCCGGCCGTCATCGGGGTCGACTGGCGCACGCCGCTCGACGTCGCCGCGCGTCGCGTCGGCGGCCGAGCGGCGGTGCAGGGCAACCTGGACCCCGCGTTGCTGCTCGCCCCCTGGGAGGTGCTGGCCGACCGCGTGCGTGAGGTGGTGCGTGCCGGGGCCGGCGCCCCGGGCCACATCTTCAACCTGGGCCACGGCGTGCCGCCGACCACGGACGCGAGCGTGCTCACCCGCATCGTCGAACTCGTC
The DNA here is from genome assembly GCF_051192575.1 of Aestuariimicrobium soli. Taxonomy (NCBI): domain Bacteria; kingdom Bacillati; phylum Actinomycetota; class Actinomycetes; order Propionibacteriales; family Propionibacteriaceae; genus Aestuariimicrobium; species Aestuariimicrobium soli. Next base: position 195,035 of record NZ_JBPJSQ010000001.1, read on the forward strand.
CACACCGAGGGTCCCGCGCTGCGGGCCGAGGCCCGGCAGGGCTGAGAGGAAACCATGACTCACACCACTCCCGATCACGAGGCCATCAACGCGGCCCTCCACTACACCCAGTACGCCGTCTTCCGGCGCACCGGGGCGATCTCGGGCGAGGAGGTCGCCGAGACCCTGCGCATGCTCGAAGAGGCCGCCGGCGACCGCGGACTGGTCGTCCGAGGGTTCTACGACCTGGCCGGCTTCCGTGCCGACGCAGATCTGCTCGTGTGGTGGAGCGCCCCCGAGTCGACCGAGGTGCTGCAGGATGCCTACCTCGCCCTGCGGCGCAGCCCGCTCGGCCGGGTGCTCGAGCCGGTGTGGTCGCAGATCGGGCTGCATCGTCCGGCGGAGTTCAACAAGACCCACGTGCCGGCGTTCCTGATGGGGGACGACCCCCGCGGTTACGTCTGCGTGTACCCGTTCGTGCGGTCCTACGAGTGGTACCTGCTGCCCGACGACGAGCGTCGGCAGATGCTGCGTGAGCACGGCATGCTGGCCCGCGACTACGCCGACGTGCGCGCGAACACCGTCTCGGCCTTCGCCCTGGGCGACTACGAATGGCTGCTCGCCTTCGAGGCGGACGACCTGCACCGCATCGTCGACCTGATGCGCGAACTGCGCGCGGCCAAGGCTCGTCGACACACCCGCGAAGAGGTGCCGTTCTTCACCGGACGACGCCGCGAGCTCGCCGACATCGTCGCGAGCTGGGGCTGACCGCCCTCACCCGGTTTCGGGGCGAAGCTCAGGCCTTCGGGGTGAGGGAGAGGCTGACCGAGTTGATGCAGTAGCGCTGGTCGGTCGGGGTGTCGTAACCCTCGCCCTCGAAGACGTGACCCAGGTGCGAGTCGCAGGCTGCGCAGCGCACCTCGATGCGCGGACGCCCCGGCAGCGAGTCGTCGCGCAGGTAGCGGATGGCGTCGTTGTCGGAGGGCGCGTAGAAGCTCGGCCACCCGCAGTGCGACTCGAACTTCTCGGTGGAGGTGAACAGTTCCGCGCCGCAGGCCCGGCAGCTGTAGACCCCCTCGGTGGTGGTGTCGGTGTACTCACCGGTGAAGGGCCGTTCCGTGCCGCTCTCGCGCAGCACCTGGTACTCCAGATCGCTGAGCTGGGCTCGCCACTCGTCCGACGTCTTGGTCACCTTGGGGCTGTAGGAGTCACTCACGCCCCTATGATGCCCGGATGGGCAAGAAGAAGGCAGCACGTGTCAACGCAGAGCTGAATCTTCGTGAGGTGTTGAGGGTTCCGGCGGGCCGGGTCGACCTCGCCACCCACGACGCCCGCGACAAGCGCGGGTACCCGGGGGCGGGCAAGGACGACGCCGACGTCGCCATGGCCGCTCTGGAACCCGAACTCTCCGATCTGCAGGAGCGGCTGTATGCCGGCTCGAAGGCCGACGACGCCCCCACGCGCAACGTGCTCGTGGTGCTGCAGGGCCTCGACACGTCGGGCAAGGGTGGTGTGATCCGCAAGGCCATCGGCATGGTCGACCCGCAGGGGGTGCAGTTGAAGGCGTTCAAGGCACCCACCGACGAGGAACGCGCCCACCACTTCCTGTGGCGCATCAAGAACGCCCTGCCCGGCAACGGCATGATCGGCATCTTCGACCGGTCGCACTACGAGGACGTGCTGGTCACCCGGGTCAACGGGTGGATCGAGAAGCGCACCTGGGAGTCCCGGTACGACCAGATCAACGAGTTCGAGGACGAGCTCGCCCGCGCGGGAACCACCATCATCAAGTGCTGGCTCAACGTCTCCTACGACGAGCAGTACGCCCGCCTCGAGGAGCGCCTGGCCAATCCCGAGAAGTACTGGAAGTACAACCCGGGCGATCTCGACACCCGGCGACAGTTCCAGGACTTCCAGGTGGCCGCCAGCGAGGCCATCGAGCGGACGAACACCGACGCCGCGCCCTGGTTCGTGGTGCCCGCAGATCGCAAGTGGTACCGCAACTGGGCCGTGGCCCAGCTGTTGGTGGAGCACCTGCGGGCGCTCAACCTCGGCTGGCCGGCTGCCGAGTTCGACGTGGCCGAGCAGCAGCAGGCCCTGAAGGCCCTGCGCTGAGGAGCTGTGGGCTGAGGGCTGGGGGTGTGACCCTCAGCTGTGCGTGAGCAGCTCGATCAGGTCGTCCTCGGCGTGCAGCTCCACGTTCTGCAGGGGCGCGTCGGAGCTGGGGTCGAGCAGATCCATGGCCGCGTAGGCGTAGCGCGCCATCACCAGGTCGAGCAGGCGATCGTCCGCGCCCAGGGGGCCCGAGACGGCGACGGCTCCGTGGGCCCTGGCCAGGTCGGCCTGCGACGACCACGTGGCCGACTCGGCGAGGAACAGGGATCCGACGGCGATGTGTCGGCGACCCTGCCCGCGCAGGCTGCCGATGGCCTGGGCCACGTTGGGGCCCGAGCCGTCGGCGACGGCCACCACGCACGGGAGCTTGTGGTGCGTGGACCACTGACGGGCGCGACGCGAGACCAGTCCGTGCCCGCGAATGTCGCCGCCGGTGGCCAACGACAGCACGAGTGCGTCGAGTTCGACGGTGCGCGCCAGCCGAAGGGCCGTGCGAAGACGATCGTCGAGCACGTTGAGCAGTTCCGGCGCCGGCCCCACCGGGCGAGCCAGGCTCATGCGCAGCAGGGGGTAGGTGGCCCGCAGGTCGTCGAGGCTGGCGACCAACTGCGGGTGGGTGTCCACGGCGCTGGTGACGTCGAGGTCAACCAGCACGATCTCGTCGGCCCCCAGGTGGGCGAGGCGCTCGACGGCGGTGCGCAACTCGCAGCCGGTCTCGTCGACGAGCGCAGGCTGCACCTGGACGGTGGGCCGCACCTTCATCATCTGGGTGGCCAGGGCGCGCACCACCTGGCGAGAGTTCGCGTCCTCGGTGCCGACAGCAGCGAGAACCAGGGCCGGAGCAGTCATGAATCTGCCTTTCCGTGTTCAATGGAAGGGCGGCGCCGTTGCCGTGTGATGGCCACTCTTCTCGCCATGTGGACGGATCGCAAGGGTGCGTCTCACATCGTGGGCAGTTGTCTCGTGCTCAGTCGTCGGTGCCGTCGACGACCGCCTCGTGGATCTGCTCCGCCTGGCGATCGCTGATCCCCGACACGTGCGGCCACACCGACTCCAGCGATGCGTTGAAGGCAGCGCCCAGCAGAACGGCGAGCGACGTGAGGTAGAGCCACAGCAGCAGAGCGATCGGTGCACTGAGTGGTCCGTACAGGGACGAGCCTCCCAGGGACTCGTCCAGCACGAACCGCAGCACCCACGAACCGGCCAGCCACAGGCCAAGGGTCAGCACGGCTCCGGGCACGTCGGCGCGCCAGCGCCGACGCAGCGGCACCGCCCACCAGTAGAGGGTGGTCAGCAGCAGGGTCGATCCGATCAGCACCGTCGGCCAGTACGCCCGGGCGATCCAGGTGAGGGGTTCGGGCAGCAGTCGGGTGACCAGGCTGGGGCCAGCCAGCACCAGGGGGAGCATCACGGCGGCCAGCAGCAGGGAGGCGAGGTAGATGCCGAAGCTCAGGGCCCGGGCGTGGATGATGCCGCGCTTGCCGGCGTGGCCGTACATGATCGAGACGGTGTCGACGAACACACTCATGGCGCGCGACCCCGACCACAGGGCCAGCAGGAAGCCGATCGAGATCACGTCGACGCGGCCCGCACTGAGCACTTCGTCCAGCGTGGGCACGAGCACCTGGTCGATGGCCGACTGCGTCAGGAACGGAGTGGCCACCTCGACGATGCGGGTCTTGAACTCAGCCACCGACTGCACGCTGTAGCGCTGCGCGACGAAACCCACCGAGCCGGCCAGACCGAACAGCAGCGGGGGCAGGCTCAGCACGGCGAAGAAGGCCGACTCGGCCGCCAGCCCCATCACCCGATAGCGCAGGGCGGCCTGGATCGTCCGCCACGGAACCTTCGCGGCCTGGGCGAGGGGAGCGAGCACGGACGATTGCCGCGCCTGCTGGGCGAGGCGATCACGCAAGGGTCTGGGCATCACGACAACGGATCCGGTGAGCATGCACGGGTGACTTTCGGGGAAGGATCAGCGGGGAAGAGCTGACCCGTCGATGGTGCCACGGGGGCGGTCGGCCGCGGTGGCGACCCGCCCGTGGGCATGCAGAACGGCCCCCGACCAAGTGGTTGGTCGGGGGCCGTGCTCACGGGTGGGCGATACTGGGTTCGAACCAGTGACCTCTTCGGTGTGAACGAAGCGCGCTACCACTGCGCCAATCGCCCGTGCGAGAAGCAACGGTAGCGCAGCCGCTCGGAGTTTGCACATCGGGCCCCGGAGGCAGCCCGGGCGGGCCGGTTCGGGGCCCGATTTGTACTCCTCGACAGGAGTCCGCTAGTGTTCTCAACGCCCCGAGAACGGCGCCCCGACAGGGACAAAGATCACGGAGCATGCGGACGTGGCTCAGTTGGTAGAGCATCACCTTGCCAAGGTGAGGGTCGCGAGTTCGAATCTCGTCGTCCGCTCGGAAGGGTCTCAACTCATCCAGGCTTGAGGTCATTCTCCTGGTGGAGTGGCCGAGAGGCGAGGCAACGGACTGCAAATCCGTGTACACGGGTTCAAATCCCGTCTCCACCTCGGGCGGCTGGCGCAGTGGTAGCGCGCTTCCCTGACACGGAAGAGGTCACTGGTTCAAACCCAGTGTCGCCCACCCCGAAGGAACGTGGCCCTGACAAGGCGAAAGTCTTGTCAGGGCCACGTTTCATGTCCCTGGGGTGTTGCGCGCGGATTCTGCACGCCCCCTGTTGCCGCCGGTGCGCCGAGCCTAGGGTGGATGGAACCTCAAAGGGGGATTCCATGTCTGTCGTCATCGTCGGTGCCGGACTCGCCGGCGCCACCACCGCCTCGGAACTGCGCAAGCGAGGCTTCACCGGATCGATCACCCTGGTCGGCAGCGAGCCGCACGCACCCTACGAGCGGCCGCCGCTGTCGAAGGACCTGCTGCTCGGCAAGCGGGACGCCGAGCAGAAGGCCTTCGTGCACGAGCCCGACTGGTACGCCGAGCACGACATCGACCTGCTGCTCGACACCACGGCCACCGCCCTCGACCTGGAGGCCGGCGAGGTGGTGCTCGCCGACGGCCGCCGGCTGGGCTTCGACCACCTGGTGCTGGCCACCGGATCGACCCCGCGACGCCTTCGGGTCGCCGATGACTCCGGCGCCCCGGTGGCCTACCTGCGTACCCTCGAGGACGCCCATCTCATCGCCGACCACCTGACCGAGAACGTGCTGGTGATCGGCGGCGGCTGGATCGGGTTGGAGGTCGCCTCGGCGGTGCAACAGGCCGGGGGAGAGGCCACCGTCGTCGTCCGCGACGAGGTTCCCCTGCGGCGCGTGCTGGGTGCCGAGGTGGCACAGGTGTTCGCCGATCTGCACCGTGAGCACGGGGTCGACCTGCACACCGGTGCGACCCTCGCCTCGCTGAAGCACACCGAGGCGGGCACGACGGCGACGCTCGACGACGGCACCGAACTGCACCCCGACCTGGTGGTCGTGGGCATCGGCGCCACTCCCAACGTCGGGCTCGCCCAGGCTGCCGGGCTCGCCGTGGAGGACGGTGTAGTGGTCGACGCGTACCTGCGCGCCAGCGACCCGCGCGTGTTTGCCATCGGCGACATCGCCAACCATGCCCACCCCCAGCACGGGCGTCTGCGGGTCGAACACTGGGACGCGGCGGTGGGCCAGGGCAAGCATGCCGCCCGGATGATCACCGGCGAGGAGACCCCCTACACCCGCCAGCCCTACTTCTTCACCGACCAGTACGACCTCGGCATGGAATACGCGGGGCACGGCTCGTTCGACGACGACGTGGTCGTGAGGGGTGACCGGGCGACGCGTGAACTCACCGCGATCTGGCTGCGGGAGAACGTGGTGGTGGCCGTCATGCAGGCCAACGACTGGGACGCGATGGACCCGCTGAAGGCGTGGCTGGGCCACCCAGCGACCGAGCACCTGCGCGACCCGTCGGTGCCGCTGTCCGAGGTCGGCGGCCCCGCCTGATCCCGGCCGGCCGGCAGAGCCCGTGGTTCAATGACCCCATGCAACGTGGTTCAAATGTGCCGCGACTGGGGGATTTCAACCTCCGCGTGGTGCTCGACTGCATCCGGCGGACGACCGCCGGGATCAGTCGCGTCGAGATCGCCCAACTGACGGCGCTGTCGGAACAGACGGTCTCGAACCTCACCCGACGGCTGCTCGACCAAGGTCTGGCGGTGGAGTTGGGGCGCGAGATCAAGGGTGTGGGCAAGCCCCGCACCATGCTCGGCCTCAACCCCGACGGCATGTACGCCGTCGGTGTGCACCTCGACCCGGCGAGCATCGCGGTCGTGCTGGTGAACCTTGCCGGCGAGGTGGTCGAGCAGACGGTCGTGCCGGTGGCGGACGAGGCCGACCCGCAGGTGGTCGTGGCCGACATCGCCCGGGCGGTCGCGCTGGTGGTCGCCGATCGTGACCCCGTGATGGGCGTGGGTGTCGGGGTGCCGGGGCCGATCGACGCCGAGCGGGGCGTGATGATCAACCCGCCGCTGCTGGAGCGCTGGCGCGACGTGCCGATCGCCGAGTTGATGATGGCCGCCATCGGCCTGCCGGTCTCGGTCGAGAAGGACCTGATCGTCGCGGCCGGCGGAGAGGCCTGGTTGCGGCAGGGCGGTGCCACCCCCGACTTCCTCTACACCTACCTCGGCGCCGGCCTGGGCTTCGGCCTCGTCCACGAGGGAGCGGTGCAACGCGGCGTCTCGCACAACTTCGGCGAGGTCAACATCTTCCTCATCCAGACCCCGGGGCCGCACCTGTCCTGCTGCGTGATCCCCGGGTCGTTCGCCCATCGGGTCTCCCCGCGGCACCTGATCTTCGCCGCGGCCGACGTGGGCGCGCTGAGCGACGACGTCGTCCGCAGGGCCAGCAACAGCCCGGCGGGCCGCGATGCCCTGCTCGCGGCGCTGGTCGACCAGGCTCGCGACGGCGACCCGCGCAGCAGCCAGGTGTTCGCCACCCTGGCCCACGACCTGGCCGAGGGGCTGGCGCCGTTGTCCGACCTGCTGGACGTCTCCGAGATCGTGATCGGTGGGCATTCGTGGGCCCACTACGGCGGTCTCGTCGAAGAGCCGCTCGCCGACCGGTTGGCGCAGCGGGCGGTGCTGCGCACGGCTCGTCCGGTGCACGTGCAGACCTCGGCGGCGCTCGAGTCGGGCATCGCGCTCGGCGCGGCCACCATGGTGCTGGACGAACGCGTCAGCCCCGACGCCCGCGGGCTGTCGGGACGGCAGCGCTGACCTGACTCGAGCTCGAACCTGTTCCATTTTCTGGACATTTACTCCAAGTTCGGGACTAACGACCTCCTCGCTGGAATAGTCAGGACTCGTGGCGCAACAGGGCGCCGAGGATCAAGGAGGATCCATGAGGAGTGGAATCTCGCGGGGCGGGTCACGGCGGGGCAGACGACTGCCCGCGGCCATGGCCGTGGTCGTCGCCGTGCTGATGTCGCTGATGGCTGCCTGCACGGCCGGCACAGCGGGTCAGGGTTCGACCAACAGCAACGCACCCAACAGCCCCGGCCAGAAGGCCGGGTCGGACCGTTACATCAAGCTGTCGCCGTGCTGCAGCTGGAACACCACCTGGTCGTTCAACCCGTACAACGTCAACGGGCTGGGCATCCAGAACGACTTCATCACCATGCGTCTGGCGATCCTCAAGGCGCCCGGGCTGACCGACTTCGAGCCCCAGCTGGCCGAGAAGTGGGACGAGAGCGGCGACAAGCTGGTCGTTCACCTGCGCGCCGACGCCAAGTGGGAGGACGGCAACCCCGTCACCAGCAAGGACCTCGTCGACACGGTCTACCTGAACGCCACCCGCGGTGACGGCTTCTGGCGCTCGATCCAGTCGGCCACGGCCACCGACGACCACACCGTCGAGTTCACCCTCCGCAAGGGTCAGGACATGGCGCTGGCCAAGCTGGCGATCCTGCCGAACATCGTGGTGTACCCCTCGAGCGTCTACGGCCAGTTCGTCACCGACGAGTTGAAGAAGGACGCCGAGGCCTACTTCGGCAAGGCCTTCGACGACCCCGAGGGCGCCACCAAGATGCCCGAGTTCAAGCGCATGGGCGAGACCTTCCAGAAGCTGGCGGCCCTCAAGGTCGACAAGCTGATCGGCAACGGCCCGTTCAAGCTCGACAACATCACCACCAAGGAGGCGAAGCTGTCGAAGTCGCCCACCTTCTGGGGTGCCGACAAGATCCAGGTGGCCGGCATCGACTACCTGAACGGCTCGAACCAGACGATCTACCCGCAGCTGTTCAGCGATGGTGCCGACTTCTCCAACGTCTACCTGCCGCCGCCGATCCTGAAGCGCTGGGGTGAGACCGAGGGCAGCAACACCGCCCTGCCGCTCGCCTTCGGCTTCATGATGGCGTTCAACTCGGCCAAGGCCCCGCTGGATCAGAAGGAGGTCCGCCAGGCCCTCGCCTACGTGATCCCCCGCCAGAAGATGGCCGAGGCCGCCTACGGCAACGTCGAGGGTGCCGGTGGCGCGTGGAAGGAAGTTCCCACGGGCCTGTCGCCGACGCTGGACAAGCTCTACCTGAGCGACGACCAGATCAAGCAGCTGAACCCCTACCCGGTCGACCCGCAGAAGGCCACCGAGCTGCTCACCAGCAAGGGCTTCAAGAAGCAGGGCAACCAGTGGCTGAAGCCCGACGGCAAGCCGTTCACGCTGACGCTGACCGTCAATGCCGACACCTCTGACATCGTGACCTCGTTCAACGCGGCCGCGACGGCACTGACCCAGTTCGGCATCAAGTCCGAGGTGAAGGCCACCTCCGGCGCCCAGCAGGACGCCGACCAGCACAACGGTGACTTCGAGATCGGCATGGCGTTCGTCGGTGGCAACAACCCGATCAGCAACTACGCCTCGCTGCTCGGCCCCGGCTACAACTTCACCAGCCAGGGCAACTACGCCGGCAAGCGCGGTATCGGCTTCGGTCCCAAGATGGAGGTGCCGGGCATGGGCAACGTCGACATCCCCACCACCATCGCCAACCAGGAGCGCACCGTTCCCCCGAACGACGAGATGAAGAAGGCCACCTGGGCCTGGGCGCAGCTCGTCAACGAGGAGATGCCCTACCTGTGGTACGCCACCAAGGTGTACCAGTTCTCGTACTCCGACAAGCACTTCACCAACTGGCCCCCGGTCGGTGACAACGGTTCGAGCGAGCTCTGGGACATCATCTCCAACAACATGACCGGCGGTCTCTCGCTGGCCATGCAGCAGGGCTACATCGTCCCGAAGTGATCACCTCGGCGTGATCCCTTCGAGGACACCCTTCCTCGTCCCGCCCCGCAGGCCACCTGCCTGCGGGGCGGGACCCAGCCCCGCCACCCCCTCGCACTTCAGGAGTGCACCTGAATGGTCAAGTACATCCTCCAGCGCCTCATTCTGTCGCTGGTCATCATCTACATCGTCGTCTCGCTGTCGTTCTTCATGATCCGGCTGATGCCGGGCAACCCGATGGCTGCCCTCGAGTCCCAACTGCGCATGCAGGGTGGTCTGACCGAGGTCGAGATCCAGAACCGCATCAACGCCATCTACGGCCTGCAGACCGATGCCCCCGTCGGCACCCAGTACCTGCAGTACCTGGGCAACGTGGCCCGCGGTGACCTGGGTCGTCCCCTCACCAATCCGGGAACGACCGTGGTCGCCATCATCGCCGAGGCCCTGCCCTGGACCCTGCTGATCGTCGGTGTCTCGCTGCTGATCAGCTTCATCATCGGCTGTGCGGTGGGTCAGGCCATGGCCGCCCGTCAGAGCAGCATCGGTGCGCGCATCATGACCTTCGTCGTCAGCTTCCTGAGCGCGGTGCCCAGCTACCTGATCGCCATCCTGTTGCTCTACACGCTCACCGGCATCTGGCGGGTCTTTCCCACCGGTGGTGCCTATTCGGTCGACGTGACACCCGGGCCCAACCCCGACTACATGATCAGCGTGTTGCACCACGCCGCCCTCCCGATCCTGGCCTACGTGATCACCTCGTTCGGTGGTTGGGCGCTGGGCATGAAGGGGTCGGCGGTGTCGGTGCTCGGTGCCGAGTACGTGCGCGCCGCAGAGTCGCGCGGCCTGTCCGACCGGGTGATCACCCGGTCCTACATCGGGCGCAACTCGATGTTGCCGATGATCACCCAGCTGGCCCTGTCGATCGGCTTCATGTTCGGCGGCTCGGTCTTCATCGAGACCTACTTCCAGTACCCGGGCATCGGCTACTACATGATCCAGTCGGTCAACCAGCGTGACTACTCGCTGATGATGGGCACGTTCCTGCTGATCACCGTGACCGTGGTCGTCACCAACTTCCTGGTCGACCTGCTCTACCCGCTGATTGATCCCCGTATCGCCCGTCCGGGTGCGCGCAAGCGCCGCGACGACGGCGCGGACGATCCGACCACCGACCCGACCACCGAAGTCATTCCGGCAGGAGGCTCCGTCGCATGAGCTGGTTCTCTGATCTGTGGCGCATCCTGCGTCACGACGTGGCCGCCCTGATCGGCGGCGTCATCGTGCTGATCTACATCCTGGTGGCCATCTTCGGGCCGATGTTCGTCACCTTGGACGACGAGCAGGACCCGACGCGCGCCTATCTGCCCCCGTCGGCCGAGCACTGGCTGGGCACCGACGCACTCGGGCAGGGCGTCTTCGAGCAGATCATCATCGGCACCCGGCCGATCATGATCGTCGGCGTGCTGGCGGCGGTCGTGACCGTGGCGATCGGCGTCATCGTCGGCCTCTGGTCGGGCTATGTCGGCGGCCTCACCGACCAGATCATCATGCGGGTCACCGACGTCTTCCTGACGATCCCCGGTCTGCCGCTGATCATCGTGCTGTCGGCCGTGATCCGCACCACCAACCCGTTCGTGCTGGCCTGTGTGCTCTCGATCACGGCGTGGGCGGGCCTGGCCCGAGCGATTCGTTCTCAGGCGCTCAGCCTGAGATCGTCCGACTTCGTCGAAGCGGCCAAGCTGCAGGGCGTCTCGTTGGGCAACATGATCGGGCGGCAGCTGCTGCCGAACGTCGGCCCCTACGTGGCGATCCACTTCCTGCTGGCCATCACCGGCGCCATCTACGCCCAGGTCGGTCTGTTCATGCTCGGCATCGCGCCGATCAGCGGAACCAACTGGGGCATCATGATCAACCTGGCCATGGCCCAGGGCGCCCTGTACACCACCGACAGTGTCTTCTACCTGCTCTCGCCGATGGCCGCCATCGTCATCCTGCAGGTCGCGTTCGTCTTCTTCTCGCGCGCGCTCGACACCGTCTTCAACCCGAGGCTGCGTGTTCAATGACCACCACCATTCACAAGCCCGGCCGCGCTGAAGCGGCCACCACCGACGCGCTGTTGCGGGTCGACGACCTGACGGTGCAGTTCGGACGAGGCGACGGCCACGTCAAGGCCGTGGAAGAGGTCAGTCTGACCCTCGAGCGCGGCGAGTTGTGCGCGCTGGTGGGGGAGTCGGGCTGCGGCAAGTCCACCCTCGCCTACGCACTGATGGGCATCGTGCCCCCGCCCGGTGAGGTGGTGCGGGGAACGATCCAGTTCCAGGGACAGCCGATCACCTCGATGTCGAGGAACCAGCTCAACCGGTTGCGCGGTGCCGAGATGTCGATGGTCTTCCAGGGCGCCATGAACGCGTTCAACCCGGTGCTCACCATCGGTGCCCAGGTCGACCACATCCTCGAGGCACATCCCGAGGTGTTCGCGACCAAGCAGGCCGGGCGCGACTACTTCCGGGAACTGCTGAGCCTCGTGCAGCTGCAGCCCGATCGCATCTGGAAGTCGTTCGAGAGCCAGCTGTCGGGCGGCATGAAGCAACGCGTCGCCATCGCGGTCGCGTTGTTGCTGAAGCCGTCGCTGCTGATTCTCGACGAGCCCACCACGGCGCTCGACGTGCTCAACCAGCGCATGGTGATCGAGATCCTCAAAGACCTGCACCGCGATCTCGGCCTGACGATCATCTTCGTGACCCACGACCTCGCCGTGGTGGCCGAGCTCGCCACCAAGGTGGCCGTCATGTACGCCGGCCGACTGGTCGAGGTGGGCGAGGTGGAGTCGATCTTCGCCGGGGAGTTCCGCCACCCCTACGTGCAGGCGCTGATCGGGGCGATCCCGAGCGTGCTCGAGGCGGGGTTGACCGTGAAGCCGATCGGTGGCCAGGTGCCCAACCTGGCGAAGCTGCCGCCCGGGTGCCGGTTCGCCCCGCGCTGTGCCCTTGCCGAGGACCACTGCCGCGAGGTCGAGCCGACGCTGACGGTGCGCGGTGACCACGCGGTCGCCTGCCACGTGGTCAGCCGCGAGACCGCCACCAGCCACCACACGACCCAGGAGGGCCAGTGAGCAACCTCACCGTCTCCGACATCACCCACTCCTACCCGACCAGCCCCCGCCCGGTGTTGACCGATGTCAACCTCGAGATCGGCGAGGGCGAGATGGTTGCCATCGTCGGCGAGTCGGGCTGCGGCAAGACCACCCTCGGTCGCCTGATCTCGGGTCTGTACAAGCCCAGCGAGGGCACGGTCGCGTTCGACGGCACCGACATCTGGTCGTTGAAGGGGCGCGAGCACCGGCAGTGGCGTCGGCGGGTGCAGATGGTGCACCAGGACCCGTACGGCTCGCTGAACCCTGGGCTCACGCTCGCGGGGACGCTCGCCCCGGGCCTGCTCGGGCACAAGCTGGCCACCCACCGCACGGTGCAGAAGGTGATGATCGACCTGCTGCAGCAGGTGGGCCTCGACGCGACGCCCGCCTTCCTGAACCGGTACCCCCACCAACTGTCGGGCGGCCAGCGGCAGCGGGTCTCGATCGCCCGCGCCATCGGCCTCGAACCTGACCTGATCGTCGCCGACGAGGTCACCAGCATGCTCGACGTGTCGATGCGAGTGGCGATCCTCGACCTGCTGATCAAGTTCCGCAAGGAGCGGGGTCTCGGGTACGCGTTCATCAGCCACGACTTCGGCGTGGTGCGCTACTTCGCCCGTGGTGGGCGGATCGCCGTGATGTTCTTCGGTCGCATCGTCGAGGAGGGGCCCGTCGACGAGGTGATCATCTCGCCGGCCCACCCGTACACGCGCATGCTGCTGGAGTCGATCCCGATTCCCGATCCCGTGCTCGCCAAGGAGCGCGACACCACCAAGGCCGAGCGGCTGATCGGCACACCGGCCCACCAGGGGTGCGTGTTCGCCAACCGGTGCCCGATGGTGCAGGCCGAGTGCCGCACGGCGCAGCCGCCGCTGAAGGCGACCCCGGGGTCGTCCGGTGACCGGCCGCGCCGCAGCGCGTGCCTGTTCCCCGAGCGGGTCGAACCGCTCACCCACGTGCAGAAGGAACAGGAGGGCAAGCATGTCGCACTCGTCGGTGGCGGCGCGGGGGATGATCGCGCTGGGGATCGGCTTCCTGGTGCTGTCGCTGGTGATCAGACCGGCGATCCGCACGCCGCAGAGCAGGTGGGCTGACACGGGGGCCATCATCGTCTCGGTGCTGATGATCATCGCCGGGACGGTGGTGGCCGTGCGGGAGGCACGTCGCGACCGGGATGCGCACGACGGATCGACTCGAAACTGATCGGCCATTAAGTTTGGTTCGATCGGGCCATCGCCCTGTTCGTGGCGCTGCTGGGCATCATGCAGAATCTGGGCATCATGGTGGTCACCTGGCTGGCCAGCCTGCTGTCGGAGTCGATGCTGGCGCTGTTCCTGTGCCGGCCCTGATCGGCCTGGTCGGCATGGTGGCCTACGCCCTCGCCCTGCCCGATCCCGTGCTGCTGAGGAATCGCCACCCGTTCGACCTGAAGACCTTCCTCGGTACCTTCTGGACGAACCCGATCCGCTTCCCCGACTTCGGGCTGGCGTGGTGGGGGCGGCTCTTCATCACCTTCGGGTCGTTCATGTTCACCACCTTCCGGTTGCAGTACATGACCCAGCACCTGGGGCTCACCGAGCACGCCGCCGCCGCCGCGGTGGCCACCGGTGTGACCATCTACACGGTGGTGCTGATGGCCGCCAGCTACGTCTCGGGCTGACTGTCGGACCGCACGGGCCGGCGCAAGTTCCTGGTGGTGGCCTCGACGGCACTGTTCGCGGTGGGGATGGTGAGCCTGTTCTTCGCCGACAGTGTCGCCCACTTCTACATCGCCGAGGTCATCATGGGTCTCGCCTTCAACATGGCCAACGCCCTGCCGCAGTCGTTGGCACCCGCCCTCGGCGGCTGGCTGGTCGCCTCGGCGGGGCACGGCACCCAGTTCCTTCCGCTGCTCCTGGTGGCCGGGATCGTCACCCTGCTCGGTGCATTGGTGATCATTCCCATCAAGAAGGTGAAGTAGCGAAAGACGTTTCCGCCCCCGCGGGCGAATCGGGCAGAATGGCTCACGGTTCGTCCACGGGGGCGGGCCTTCGTCCACCGAAAGGCACAGTGGTGTCCATCTCGTTCAGCGTCCAACGTTCAGGCCAGACCAGCCAGGAGACGCGCGAGACCACGACCACCGGGATCGACCTGTTCGGCGACGACCGCACCGTCGTCGCCATGCGGGTCAACGGTGAGACCCTCGACCTGCAGCGTGAGCTGGCCGACGGTGACGTCGTGGAGCCCGTCGAGATCACCTCGGACGAGGGCCTGTCGATCCTGCGGCACTCGGCCGCCCACGTCACCGCCCAAGCGCTGCAGCTGCTGCGCGCCGACGCCAAGCTCGGTATCGGCCCGCCCATCGTCGACGGCTTCTACTACGACTTCCAGACCGAGCCCGTCACCCCCGACGACCTCAGGGAACTGCAGAAGCTGATGGGGCGCATCGTCAAGGAGCGGCAGCGGTTCGTCCGTCGCGTCGTTTCGGACGAACAGGCGCGGGCCGAGTTGGCCGACGAGCCGTTCAAGCTCGAGCTGATCGGTCTGAAGGGCAACTCGTCCGACGACGACGGCTCCTCGGTCGAGGTGGGGGCGGGCGAGCTGACCATCTACGACAACGTGCGCCGCACCGGCGAGGTCGCTTGGAAGGACCTCTGCCGTGGCCCTCACGTGCCGCACACCGGCTACCTGCAGGCGGTCGCGCTCACCCGCTCGTCTGCCGCGTACTGGCGGGGCGATCAGGCGAACGCTTCGCTGCAGCGCGTCTACGGCACCGCCTGGGCGACCAAGGAGGATCTGCAGGCGCACCAGCACCGCCTCGAGGAGGCCGCCAAGCGCGACCACCGCAAGCTGGGTGCCGAGCTCGACCTGTTCAGCTTCCCCGAGGAGCTGGGCTCGGGCCTGCCCGTCTTCCACCCGCGCGGTGGCGTCATCAAGCGCGAGATGGAGGACTACGTGCGCCAGGCCCACCTGGACCACGGCTTCCTCTACGTGGGCACTCCGCACATCTCGAAGGAGGGGCTGTTCCACACCTCGGGTCACCTGCCGTACTACGGCGAAGGCATGTTCCCGGCGCTCGACGACGACGGTCAGCCCTACCGGCTGAAGGCGATGAACTGCCCGATGCACAACCTGATCTACCAGTCGCGGCAGCGTTCCTACCGCGAGCTACCGCTGAGGTTCTTCGAGTTTGGCACCGTCTACCGCAACGAGAAGTCGGGGGTCGTGCACGGCCTGACCCGCGTGCGCGCCCTCACCCAGGACGACTCGCACAGCTACTGCACCCCCGAGCAGGCACCCGACGAGGTGCGTCACCTGCTGGGCTTCGTGCTGAAGCTGCTGCGCGACTTCGGGCTCGACGAGTACTACCTGGAGATCTCGACCCGCGACGAGGACGGCAAGAAGAAGGACAAGTTCATCGGCTCCGACGAGCAGTGGGCCGACGCCACGGCCCTGCTGCAGCGGATCGCGGACGAGTTCGGCGCCGAGCACGGCATCGCCGTGGTGCCCGACCCGGGCGGTGCGGCCTTCTACGGGCCCAAGATCTCGGTGCAGGCCAAGGACGCCATCGGCCGCACCTGGCAGATGTCGACGGTGCAGTACGACTTCTCGCAGCCGCAGGGGTTCGGGCTGACCTACACCGCCACCGACGGCAGCCACCAGCAGCCGGTGATGATCCACTCGGCCAAGTTCGGTTCGATCGAGCGGTTCATCGGTGTGCTGGTCGAGCACTACGCGGGCGCGTTCCCGGCGTGGTTGTCGCCGGTGCAGGTCGCGGGCATTCCGGTGGCGGGGGAGTTCAACGACCACCTGTTCGCGGTGGCCGACCGGCTGCGGGCCGTCGGTGTGCGCGTCGAGGTCGACGATTCCGACGACCGCTTCCCCAAGAAGATCCGCAACGCCCAGAAGCAGAAGTCACCGTTCATGCTGATCGCCGGCGGTGAGGATCGCGACGCTGGCGCCGTCAGCTTCCGGTACCGCGACGGCTCGCAGCGCAATGGTGTGCCGGTCGAGCAGGCCGTGACCGAGATCGCGGAGTGGGTGCGCAGTCGCCGCAACGACTCGCCGACGGCCGCGAGCTTCGGCGAGGCCTGAGCGGTGAGTGGCGAGACCGACGCGATCGAGTTCGCGGGGGTCCCGGACGCGTTCCAGCGCCTGTGGTCCCCCTACCGGATGGCCTACATCCAGGGTGAGAACAAGCCGGCGGACGACTCGTCCGGCGCCTGCCCGTTCTGCCGCATCCCCGACGAGTCCGACGAGGACGGGCTGGTCGTGCGCCGTGGCGAGCTCTGCTACGTGGTGATGAACCTCTACCCGTACAACTCCGGGCACCTGCTGGTCTGCCCCTACCGGCACCTGTCCGACCTGACGGAGCTCACGGCCGCCGAGGCCGCCGAGCTGACGCTGTTGAGTCAGGAGGCAATGACCACCCTGCGCGCCGTGAGTCACCCCGCCGGGTTCAACCTGGGGCTCAACCAGGGCGAGGTGGCCGGCGCCGGCATCGCCGCCCACCTGCACCAGCACGTGGTGCCGCGCTGGCAGGGCGATGCGAACTTCCTGCCGATCATCGGACGAAGCCGGGCCCTGCCCCAGCTGCTCGGTGATGCCCGACAGCAACTGGCCGACGGCTGGGTGACGACGGGAGGCAACCGCTGATGTTGGAGCGATTCCGCCGCTACTGGTCGATGGCGATGACGCCTCCCGCCAAGCTGTTCATCCGGCTGGGCATCAGCCCCGACGCCATCACCTGGGCCGGCACGGTGCTCACCGTCGCGATCGCCATCACCTGTTTCAGCCAGGGGTGGCTGTGGCAGGGGGCGATCGCCCTGGGCGTCTTCATCCTCTCCGACGGTGTCGACGGCGAGATGGCCCGCCGCACCGGCCGCACCTCGACCTGGGGGGCATTCCTCGACTCGTCCCTCGACCGAATCGGCGACGGAGCCGTGTTCGGCGGCATCCTGCTCTACTACGCCGGCCCCGGCGACTCGGTGGTGTGGGCGGGGGTGGCCCTCGGCGCGCTGGTGATGGGTCAGGTGACCAGCTACGTCAAGGCCCGCGGCGAGTCGCTGTCCTACCGGGTCGTCGGCGGGCTGGCCGCGCGGGCCGATCGCATTCTCGCCCTACTGCTCGGCGCCCTGCTGGCCGGGTTCGGGCTGTGGTGGGCGTTGCCCGTGGCCCTGTGCTGGCTGTTCGTCGCCAGCACCATCACCGTCGGCCAGCGCATGGCCCAGGTGCATCGGCAGGCCACGGCCGGCGACCGCGAGAACGCGGCGTGAAGCGGGTTCCCGGCGACCTGCGCGACCAGCTTGTCGCCGGGTCGTTGCAGGCTGCCGGGCGGGTACCCTGGCCGGTCTGGCGACCCATGGCCGGCGTGGCGGCGGGGGTGCTGGCGGCTCGTCCCAACGACGCCGTGCGCCAGTGGCAGGCCAATGTCGCGGCCCTCACCGGCGCGGTGCCCGACCGGGCGCTGACGGCGCGGGCCCTGTCGAGCTGGGCCCGCAACACCGTCACCTCGCTGCAGTTGGGCCGACTGTCGGCGCGGCAGATCGTCGACCGGATCGTGATGGACCCCGAACAGGAGCACCGATTGCGCTCGACGGCGGCCACCCGCGGGGTGGTGCTGGCCCTGCCGCACATGGGCTCCTGGGATCTGGCCGGCGCGTGGGCCTGCGCCGTCGGCATGCCGGTGGCGACCGTCGCCGAAGAGCTCGGACGACGCGAGTTCGCCCTGTTCGTGCGCGAACGTGAGCGCCTCGGGTTCACCGTGTACGGACACCGCGACCCGACCGTCACCGAGAAGCTGGTGGCCGACTCGCGGGCGAACAAGCTCATCTGTCTGCTCGTCGACCGCAACTTCAGCCGCGGAGGCGCCCCGGTGCTCTGGCCGGGGCCTGAACCGGTGCCCTCGCGGATGCCGGTGGGGCCGGCCCACGTGGCCTGCGAGTCGGGTGCCCTGCTGATGGGGCTGTCATCGTCGTTCGAGGGTGACCGGCTGCGCCTGCAGCTCTCCGACCCCATCGAGCCCGATCCGGCGGCGCCGAACCGCATGCGCCGCTACCAGGCGATGATGCAGCAGGTCTGTGACTTCTTCGCCGACCGCGTCGTCGAGCGCCCCGAGGACTGGCACATGCTGCAGCCGGTGTTCACCCCGTGAGGACAGCGGTGGGGAGGACAGTGGTGGGGAGGCCAGCGGTGGGGAGGCCGGCGGCATGAGGGTGGCCATGATCTGCCCCTACTCGTTCACCGAGCCCGGGGGAGTGCAGAATCACGTGCTCGGCCTGGGCGGGTGGATGTCGACGCACGGCCACGAGGTCGCCATCCTCGGCCCCGGCGCCGCCGATCCGGCCCGGCTGGCGGCGCACGGGCTCTCGTCCGGGCAACTGACCAGTCTGGGCCGCTCGCTGCCGGTGCCCTACAACGGGTCGGTGGCGCGCATCACCTTCGGCCCGCGCACCCACCGGCGCGTCGGGGCGTGGCTGCGGCGGGTGCGTCCCGACGTCATTCACGTGCACGAACCGATCACGCCGTCGGCGTCGGTGCACGCGCTGTGGCAGGCCAACGCCCCCGTGGTGGCCACCTTCCACACGGCCACCCCGGGTTCGCGGACGATGCGCCTGGCGGGTCGAACGATGGCGGGCACCATCGCCGCGATCGACGCCGGGATCGCGGTCTCCGCGGTGGCCCGCGAGGTCGCCCGGCAGCACATCGGCGTCGAGGCGCAGGTGATCGGCAACGGCATCACCCTGGCCGATCACCCCGAGCGCACCGGTGGGCAGGGCTGGCGGGGCGGTGACCGGGCACGGATCACGTTCATCGGCCGCTACGACGAGCCGCGCAAGGGATTCGCCGTCTTCACCCGAGCCATCGAGCTCGTCCGTCGACGCCATCCGCTGGTCGACGTGGTGGTCGCCGGCTCGGGGAGTCGACGCAGCGTGCCGGGAGTGCGGTTCGTGGGGCGGCTGAGCGACCACGAGCGCAACCAGCTGCTGGCCACCTCGGATGTGTACGTGGCCCCCCACACGGGTCGCGAGTCGTTCGGCATCGTGCTGCTGGAGGCGCTGGCTTCGGGCACCCCGGTGGTCGCCAGCTCGCTGCCGGCCTTCCGGGAGGTGCTCGAGGGCGGCGAGGGTCCCCTGGGTCGCGTCGTCGAGGTGGGCGATCCGCAGGCCCTGGCCACCGGGATCCTGGCCAGCCTCGGCGACCTCGACCATGACCCCGGCCCGGGTCGGGCGAGGGCCGAGGAGTTCGACTGGTCGCGGATCGCGCCGCGGATCGAGCGAGTCTTCCACTCCGTACTGTCGGGTTAGCATGGCCGGGTGGCCAGCTACGACACCGACCGGGTACTGACGCTGCCCAATCTGTTGTCGCTGCTGCGCCTGCTCGGCGTGCCCGTGTTCGTCTGGTTGGTGCTCGGCCACCACGACGTGGCCGCCGTGGTGCTGTTGGCGCTGGCCGGGGCCAGCGACTGGCTCGACGGGCATCTGGCCAGACGCTGGCACCAGACCTCGCGCGTGGGGCAAATGCTCGACCCGGTGGCCGACCGGTTGTCGATCGTGGCGGTGGTGACCGTGCTGGCCGTGCGAGACATCGTGCCGTGGTGGTTGGTGGTGGCGCTGGTGGCCCGCGACCTGGTGCTGCTCGCTCTGGTGCCCGTGCTGCGGCGGCGCGGCTGGACGTCGCTGCCGGTGCACCTGATGGGCAAGTTGGGCACGTTCTGTCTGTTGTACGCCTTCCCCCTGGTGCTGCTCGGGCAGGGCGACTTCCCCGGCGCCACGCTGGTGCTGGTGATCGGCTGGGCCTTCGCCATCTGGGGCGTGGGTCTGTACTGGTGGGCCGGCCTGGTCTACGTGCTGCAGACGCGGCGACTGATGGGAGCGACGAGATGAGCGAACCGGGCCGCTGGCGCCGCCCCGACGCCAGCATGAGTCTGCTCACCGATCTGGTGGGCACCGCCCTCGAGCCCGCCTACCGCACGGCGGCGGATCGTCCGGTGACCGCGTCGACCCGGCGGACGAGGCGCGCCTGGCTGGTCGTGGCCCTCGTGCTGGCCGGGGGACTGTTCGGCACGGCCGCCTTTCAGACCACCCAGCAGGCACCCGAGATGGCCAAGGAGCGGGCGACACTGATCGCCCAGATCCATCAGGCCCAGCAGGAGAACGAGACGCTCACGGGCACCCTGCAGCAGGTGCAGGGTGAAGTCGGACGACTCCAGGCCGCCCAACTCGGCTCGGGTTCGAGCGTGCAGGCCGACGTCGATCGGCTGGGCCTGCTCACCGGGGCCAGCCCCGTCACGGGGCCGGGCATCGTGGTCACCGTCGACGACGCCGGCGGACTCTCGGGCACCGTCGACCCGCAGTCGATCGTGGTCGACACCGACCTGCGACGCCTGGTCAACTCCCTGTGGGAGGCGGGTGCCGAGGCGATCGCCATCAACGGCCACCGCATCTCGACCCGCACGGCCATCAGGGGAGCGGGCACCGCCATCACGGTCGACTACGTCTCGCTGAACCGGCCCTACCGGGTCGAGGTGATCGGCGACCCCAAGACGATGCCCGCTCGGTTCAGCGGCACCACCGGCGGGCAGTTGTGGGACCTGCTGAAGCAGAACTACGGCATGCGTTACGAGATCACCACGGCCGACCGACTGGCCCTGCCGGCCGACCCGGGGCTCGGATTGCGCACCGCTAGGGTGGGGCCATGATCGCGATCTTGGGACTGGTGCTCGGCATCGTGCTGGGGCTCGTGCTCGAGCCGACCCTGCCGACCGCACTGGCGCCGTACCTGCCCATCATGATCGTGGCCGCCCTCGACGCCGTCTTCGGGGCGCTGCGGGCCTACCTGGAGCGGGTCTTCTCCGACCGGGTGTTCGTGGTCTCGTTCTTCTCGAACGTGCTGATCTCGGCGCTGATCGTCTTCCTGGGCGACCAGATCGGGGTCGGCTCGCAACTGGCCACCGGGGTGATCGTCGTGCTCGGCATTCGCATCTTCACCAACGCCGCCGCCATTCGGAGGGCCCTGCTGCATGCCTGACGACCAGCCCACGCCCCGCACCGCCCGGCAGTTGCTCGGCGACCTGCTGCGGCCCTCTCGCGCCCAGACGTTCATGGCCGCGGTGCTGTGCGTGCTCGCCATGGCCACGATCTGGCAGGTGCGGGCGCGCTCGGGTGACGACACCTATTCGGGCATGCGTCGCGCCGACCTGGTGCAGATCCTCGACCAGTTGAACACCAACGCCACCAAGCTGCGTTCCGACATCCAGGCGCAGGAGGCCGCCAAGCGGGAACTGCAGACCGGCGTCGACTCGCAGAAGGTTGCTGAGCAGAAGGCCACCGCCCGGCTCAAGGAACTGCAGGTGCTGGCCGGCACCGTCTCGGCCACCGGGCCCGGCATCGTGATCACGGTGGACGACCCCGGGGGGAAGGTTACCGGTGAACTGCTGCTCGACGCCGTCGAGGAGATGCGCGACGCCGGCGCCGAGGCGATCGACGTGAACGGGGTGCGCGTGGTCGCCCAGACCTGGTTCGGGGGCAGCGCCGGTGCGGTCACCGTCAACGGGGTTCCGCTGAAGGCGCCCTACACCCTCACCGTCATCGGTGAGGCGCACGCCCTCGAGGAGGGGGCTCGCTTCCGCGGGGGGCTGGTCTCGCAGGCGCAGGCGCCTCAGGTGGGTGCCCGGGTCTCGATCACCCGATCCGACCAGTTGACCATCACGTCGCTGCACCAGCCCAAGCAGCCCCAGTTCGCCGAGCCGAGCCGCTGACACGGCCGACGATTTTTCACTAGGGTGTGCGCGAGGGGCAGGACCCGCCTGCCCGTCGACGCGACCGAGGAGCTCCAGTGTCCCGCTTTCCCGAAGACCTGAGGTACAGCCGCGAGCACGAGTGGGTGCGCGAGGGCAACGGTCGCAGCGTGCGCATCGGCATCACCGACTTCGCCGCCGAGGCCCTGGGTGACATCGTCTACGTCTCGCTGCCGACGGTCGGCGAAGAGGTCGTCGCCGGCGATTCGTGCGGTGAGTTGGAGTCGACCAAGAGCGTCTCCGACCTGTTCGCGCCCGTGTCGGGCGTGGTCACCGCCGTGAACGACGCCCTCGCGGAGGCGCCCGAAGCCGTCAACTCCGATCCCTTCGGCGACGGCTGGTTGTTCGAGGTCGAACTCGGCGACGGCGATGACGACGACGACCTGCTGGACTCCGACGAGTACGCCACCCACGTGGGTGAGTGACCCGACCCCCGAAGGAGAGTGTCAGTCATGATGCAATGCCCCCAGTGCGGACGAGACGTCGAGGTCAGCGCCAACTTCTGCCCCAACTGCGGCGCGAAGTTGGCCACCGGTCAGTCGTCCGAGGCCACGCACACGATTCCTGCCGTCACCGATGAGCGGCAGAACCAGACCCACGAGTTCCCCACCGAGGTGCGCAACGCCATCCGCGACCTGCCCTCGGGCAGCGCCCTGCTGGTGGTGGAGCAGGGCCCCGACGAGGGTGCCCGATTCCTGCTCGACACCGACCAGACCTCTGCCGGGCGGCACACCGATTCGGGGATCTTCCTGGACGACGTCACCGTCTCGCGCCACCACGCCATGTTCGTGCGGGCGGGGAAGGGTTTCACCGTGCAGGACATGAGTAGCCTGAACGGCACCTACGTCAACCGCACCCTGGTCGAGGGCCCCACCGACCTGCGCACCGGTGACGAGGTGCAGATCGGGAAGTACCGGATGATCTACTGCGCTCCCGAGGTGAGCGAGACCGGTCGGAACTGATGCCCCAACCCGTGCGCAGCATTGGACAGGTGCTGGCGATCCTCAAGGCCGAGTTCCCGGACGTGTCCATCTCGAAGATCCGCTTCCTCGAGGCGGAGGGGCTGCTCTCGCCCGAGCGTGCGCCGTCGGGGTACCGCCGTTACGCGCAGGTCGACATCGATCGGCTGACCTACATCCTGCGCGTGCAGCGGGACCACTACCTGCCGTTGAAGGTCATCAAGGACCACCTCGAGCAGATGGACAACGGCGGCGAACCGCCCAGCCTCGACGCACCGCCGCCTGCCCAGGTGGTGCCGCAGGAGGTCATGCCCGAGCCGCGTCCCCTGCCCGCGGGGCAGCGGCCCAACCGTCGTCCGATTCGCCTGTCGCGGCGTGAACTGCTGGCCGCGAGCGGCCTCAGCGAGGCGGTACTGGTCGAGCTGGAGCGCATGCAGTTGGTCTTCCCACGGCGCGGTGGGGGCTACTACGGGCGCGAGGCCCTGACCATCTGCGTGGTCGCCCGCAAGCTGCGCCAGTACGGGCTGGACTCGCGCCATCTGCGGGTGATCAAGCAGGCGGCGGAACGGGAGGCCGGGCTGGTCGAACAGGCCGCGGCGCCGTTCGTCCGCAAGAAGGACGGTGCCCAGGAGGCCGCCGCCGAGGTCACCCAACTGGTGATCCACGCCCACGCCGCGATGATGCACTCACTCATCGATCGGTAGGCTGGCGGCATGCATGAACTCGACATCCTGGGGGTTCGCCTCGACCTGCCGTCCCGCCCGATGTTGTTGTTGCGCGAGTCCGGGGGGCAGCGGTGCCTGCCGATCTGGATCGGAGCCGCCGAGGCCTCGGCCATCGCCTCGGCGATGGAGGGACTGGTTCCGCCGCGACCGCTGACCCATGACCTGTTCGCCGAGGTGCTCTCCGAACTCGGCCACACCGAGATCGCGGGGCGGATCACGGGCATGACCGATGGCACCTTCCTGGGTGAACTCGAGATCGACGGGCACGTCATCTCGGCGCGACCCTCCGACGTCGTCGCGCTCGCCATCCGAGCTGGCATCGTGGTCACCTGCACCAGTGAGCTGCTCGACCAGGTGGGCGTCGTGCTCGAGTCCGAGGGCGACGACGAGGTGGAGAAGTTTCGCGAGTTCCTCGACAACGTCACCCCCGACGACTTCGAACCCTGAGCCCTCGACCTGCAGCCCTGAACCGGTACTTGACGGTTCACGCGTGGCCACCGGCACCCGGCGTGTCGGAATCGGGGGCGCCCCAGCACCGCACCTAGGTTGGTTGCCACGACCCCAGCGCGGACGATCCGTGTGAGAATGGGCGAAGCGAATGAACGGAGCGGACGTGAACGACCAGGCTGAAGGTCTCGACCGCGTTGCCCTGCCCTCAGTCGACCTGAGTCAGGACGCCCTCTTCGAGGGGCAGTTCACGCCGCTGCCCGAGGATCTGGGGTTCCGTGGTCCGCTCGCCTCGGCGGCCGCCGGCATCACCTACCGCCAACTCGACTACTGGGCCCGCACCGGTCTGGTGGTGCCCGAGATCCGCGGTGCCGAGGGATCGGGCACCCAGCGTCTGTACTCCTTCCGCGACATCCTGCTGCTGAAGGTCATCAAGCGCCTGATCGACGCGGGCATCTCCCTGCAGCAGATCCGGGTCGCCATCGACCACCTGCGCGTCCGCGGGGTCAACGACCTCTCGCAGGTCACGCTGATGAGCGACGGCGTCTCGGTCTACGAGTGCACCTCCGACAACGAGATCATCGACCTGTTGGCGGGTGGTCAGGGCATGTTCGCGATCGCCCTGGGTGGTGTCTGGCGCGATCTCGAGGGCGCGCTGCTGGAGTTGCCGGGGGAGCGGTCGTCCGACCAGCCGGCCTCGGCAGACGACGAGTTGTCGCGCCGGCGCCGCCAGCGACGCGCGGGCTGAGGGGGCGCAGGTTCGGTACTGTGGCGGCAGCCGCACCGAACGACCTGCACCGCTGGAAAGTGAGCCTTCCTTGAGCTTTGCCGCCCGCCACATCGGCCCCCGTGACACCGACCTCGCACACCTGCTCGGGGTGGTCGGGGTCTCCTCCCTCGACTCGCTGGTGGACAAGGCGATGCCCCGCGCGATCGCGATGGCCGGTGACCTCGAGCTGCCCCCGGCCCTGTCGGAGCAGGAGCACCTCTCGCGGATGCGCGAGTTGGCCGCCCGCAACGTTCCGGGCCGGGCGATGATCGGCATGGGCTGGTACGGCACGGTGACCCCGACGGTGGTGCGGCGCAATGTGCTCGAGAATCCGGCCTGGTACACGGCCTACACGCCCTACCAGCCCGAGATCAGCCAGGGTCGGCTCGAGGCCTTGCTCACCTTCCAGACCATGGTCGCCGACCTGACGGGACTCGCGACCGCCGGTTCGAGCCTGTTGGACGAGGCCACCGCCGCGGCCGAGGCGATGGCCATGTGCCGGCGCCTGGTGAAGAAGGGGTCGGTCTTCCTGGTCGACGCCCAGGTGCTGCCGCAGACGCTGGCGGTGCTGCGCACCCGGGCCACACCGCTGGGGATCGACGTGGTGGTCGCCGGCGATGACCTCGTCGAGGCGCTGCACCAGCACGAGGCCTTCGGCGTGCTCGTGCAGGTGCCCGGGGTCGACGGGCATCTGCGCAGTGCCGACGACCTGCGCGCGATCGCGACGCTCGCCCATGAGAACGGTGCCCAGGTGGTGGCCGCCGCCGACCTACTGGCGCTGACCCTGGTGACCCCGCCGGGCGAGTGGGGGGCCGACATCGCCGTGGGATCGTCCCAGCGGTTCGGGGTGCCGTTGTTCTACGGCGGCCCCCACGCCGGCTACATCGCGGTGGCCGCGGGCCTGGAACGCAGCCTGCCCGGGCGACTCGTGGGTGTCTCGGTGGACGCCGACGGTGTGCCGGCCTACCGGTTGGCGCTGCAGACCCGCGAGCAGCACATTCGTCGCGAGAAGGCCACCTCGAACATCTGCACGGCGCAGGTGCTGCTGGCCGTCTGCGCCGCCATGTATGCCGTCTACCACGGCCCCGACGGGCTCCGGCGGATCGCCGCCACCGTGCACGACAACACCCGACGCCTCGCCGGAGCGTTGACGGCAGCCGGCCTGACCCTGGCCAGTGACCAGTTCTTCGACACCCTCACCGTGGCCGTGGACGATGCCGACGCCGTCGTGGCCGCCGCCCGCGAGCGGCTCGTGCACCTGCGCCGCGTCGACGCCACCCACGTGGGGATCAGTGTGGGGGAGGACGCGACCGAGGACGACCTGGCGGCGGTCGCCCAGGCGTTCGGTGCCGACTGGCGCGCAGCCACCGAACACGTGGGTGGTCTGGCCGGGCACGAGCGCACCAGCGAGTTCTGCACGCACGAGGTCTTCACCTCCCACCATTCCGAGACCCGCATGATGCGTTTCCTGCGCACGCTGGCCGACCGCGACTTCGCCCTCGACCGCGGCATGATCCCGCTGGGTTCGTGCACGATGAAGCTCAATGCGGCCGCCGAACTCGAGCCGATCAGCTACCCGGGCTTCGCCGATCTGCACCCCTACGTGCCGCTCGTCGACGCCGCCGGCTATGCGCAGTTGATCGCCGAGTTGGAGTCCTGGTTGGTGACCATCACCGGCTACGACCGAGTATCCCTGCAACCCAACGCCGGTTCGCAGGGCGAGTTCGCCGGGCTGGTGGCCATCCGCGAGTACCACCGCAGCCGCGGCGACGAGCAGCGCACCGTCTGCCTGATTCCCAGTTCGGCCCACGGCACCAATGCCGCGTCGGCCGCCATGGCCGGCATGCGGGTGGTCGTCGTCAAGGCCACCGATGACGGCTCCGTCGACCTGGACGACCTGCGCGCCAAGATCGACAAGCACGCCGCCGAGCTCGCGGCCATCATGGTGACCTACCCGTCGACCCACGGGGTCTTCGAGGACACGATCACCGAGCTGTGCGAGCTGGTGCATGCCGCCGGCGGCCAGGTCTACGTCGACGGGGCCAACATGAACGCGCTGGTGGGGTTGGCCCGACCGGGCCGGTTCGGGGCCGACGTCAGTCACCTGAACCTGCACAAGACGTTCGCCATCCCGCACGGCGGTGGCGGGCCCGGGGTCGGCCCGGTGGCGGTGCGCGAACACCTCGCGCCGTTCCTGCCCAACCACCCGGTCGTGGACGAGGCCGGGCCCGCGAGCTCGGCCGGCGCCGTGTCGGCGGCACCCTGGGGTTCGGCCGGCGTGCTGCCGATCAGCCACGGCTACATCGCGATGATGGGTGGCGACGGGCTGCGGCGGGCCACCCAGCTGGCGCTGCTCAATGCCAACTACGTGGCCGCGCGACTGCGGGAGCACTTCCCGGTGCTGTACGCCGGCGCCGACGGCCTGGTGGCGCACGAGTGCATCCTCGACCTGCGGGCGCTCACCAAGTCGTCCGGGGTGACGGTGGACGACGTCGCCAAGCGACTGATCGACCACGGTTTCCACGCGCCCACCATGAGTTTCCCGGTGGCCGGCACGTTGATGGTCGAACCGACCGAGTCGGAAGACCTGGCCGAACTCGACCGATTCTGCGATGCCATGATCGCGATCCGCGGCGAGATCGACCGCGTCGAGGCGGGGGAGTGGCCGGCCGACGACAACCCGCTGCGCAATGCGCCCCACACCTTGGCGGCGGTCACCGCCGACGAGTGGCACCACGCCTACAGTCGACGGCGCGCCGCCTATCCTTCCGGGCAGCACCGTGGGCCGATCGCCGGGCGGGGTCACGACAAGTACTGGCCGCCGGTGGCCCGGATCGACAACGTGCACGGCGACCGCAACCTGGTCTGCTCCTGCCCGCCCCCGGAGTACTTCGATGAAGAAACTGATTGAGCGCATCACCGCCCATCGGGTGGTGGCCCACCTGCTGCGCGCCAACACCCGCTACGGGAACCGCCTCGGCAACCAGTTCGCCGGCGCCATCACCTACTTCTCGGTGTTGGCGGCCGTGCCGGTGATGATGTTCGCCTTCTCGATGGTCGGCATGACGCTGACCGTGCTGCGCCCCGACTGGTTGGAGGTGGTGCGCCACGAGGTGGGCCGCCAGTTCTCGTCCGACCAGAAGGTCGTCGACCTGATCGACGAGTACCTCAAGAGTTGGCGCTCCGTCGGGCTGGTCGGTCTGCTGTCGCTGATGTATGCCGGTTCCGGGTGGGTCGGCAACCTGCGGGCGGCCATTCGCGCCCAGTGGCGACCCGAGTTCGAGAACGACGAGGAGAAGTCGAACATCGTCGTGACCACCCTGCGCAACGTCGGCATGTTGCTCGCGCTGCTGGTGGGGGTCGCGCTCACGTTCGGCCTCAGCCAGGCGGGCACCACCCTGTCGACCACCGTGGCCGGATGGATCGGCCTGGAGTCGTCGCTGCTCGGCCGGGTGCTGATGCGCATTCTCGCGCTGGCGCTGACGGTGGCCAGCGCCTGGCTGCTGTTCACGTTGGTCTACTGGCTGCTGCCGCGCGAGCCCGCGCCGTGGCCCGCCCGGGCCAAGGGGGCACTGATGGCGGCCGTGGCCTTCACCGCGCTGCAGCTGGGCGCCGGCGCCCTGATCGGGGTGTTCTCTCAGAACAAGGCCGCCGCCCTGTTCGGGCCGGTGATCATCCTGATGTTGTTCTTCAACCTGTTCGGGCGGCTGATCCTGCTGGTCGGTGCGTGGATCGCGACGTCGACCCAACCCGCGGTCGCTTTCCGATATTCCCCGGCGGACGAGCCGTTGCGCCACGATCCGCGCACCGACGTGGCACCGGGGCACTGGGAACTGGCCGATCGTGACCGGCGCGGGTTGGATCCGATCCCGGTGACCCTGCTCGCCGAGGCCAGCCGCGACGTCAATCCGACGCTGCAGCGGTTGCAGCAGCCCGAGCCCGTTGAACCCGTCGACGAACATCGCACCCTGCGCCGCGGGTTCGCCCTGGGCACCGGAGCCGGTGTCGGGCTCGGCATGCTCGTCGGCTGGCTCGGCAGGCGCCGCTGACGTCAGTCGGCGGCGCGCCTGGGGCGGGCGACGTCGGGTTCCTGCTCGGGCTCGACGGGTGTCGGTTCGGGGGCCTTCGACTGGCGCGCCAGCAGGCGACGTTCCCGCCGCCCCTCGACGAGGTGGTACAGCACGGGTACCAGCAGCAGCGTCAGCACCGTTGACGAAGTCAGGCCGCCGATCACCACGATGGCGAGCGGCTTGGAGATGAAGACACCGCCGCCGCTGAGGCCCAGTGCCATCGGCACCAGGGCAAACACCGTGGCCACGGCCGTCATCAGGATCGGGCGCAGGCGCTGCCTCGCCCCGTCGATCAGCGCCTCGTCGACGCTGTCGCCGCCGGCGCGATAGTGGTTGACCAGATCGATGAGCACGATCGCGTTGGTGACGACGATGCCGACCAACATCAGCACGCCGATCAGCGACGGGATGCCCAAGGCCGTGTCGGTCGCCAGTAGGCCCACGATGGCACCGGTGGCCGCGAACGGGATCGACACCGCCAGGATCAGGGGCTGCACCAGCGACTTGAAGGTGGCGACCATCACCACGTACACGATCGCGATCGCCACCAGCAGCGCGATGCCCAGCTGTCGGAAGGCGTCTGCCTGTTCGGCCGAGACGCCCCCGACCTCGGCCGTCACCCCGGGTGGCAGCTGCACCGTTTCGAGCTGGGCATTCACCGCCGAGGTGAGCGCCCCAAGGTCGTTGCCGGTCGGGGTCAGCGAGACGGTGGCGCCGCGCTGGCCGTCATGGTGGGCGATCGAGGTGGGCACGGTCGTCCGCGTGACGGTGCCCACCTGTGACAGCGGCACGGGGCCGGTGGCCGTGGGCACAGGCAGGTCGTTGAGGGCCGCCAGGTTCTGCGGCTCGTCGGTGGGCAGGATGACGACATCGAGGCTGCCGCCGCTGGGCTGCTCGACCCGGCCCACCGTCTGGGTGACCAGGGCACCGTTGACCACCTGCCGCAGCAGCGGTCCGGTGACCCCCTGGGCGGCGGCCTCGGGTCGGGCCACGACCTGGATCTGCGGCCGGCCCTCGCTCAACGACGACGACACGTCGCTGGCGCCGTCGACCTTCTTCATGGCCTCGGTGATGGCGGTGGTGGCCTCGTCCAGCCGTTCTGAGTCGGGGCCACGGACGATGATGGTGACCTGCGAGCTGCCGGTGGTCGCCGGCGCCGCAACGGTGATCTCACCGGTGTCGGCGAGCTTGGTGGCGATCTCTCGCACCTTGGCCTCGATGGCGGCCTTGTCGGCGTCGGGGTCGAGGGTGAGGTTGAAGGTGGCCGCGTCCTGGCTGCCGCCCAGCCCGAAATTGAAGCCCTCGGAGCCGACGGTCAACTGCACCGACTGCAGGCCGGGAATGGCGCGCAGCTCCTTCTCGAGCACGGTCGCCCGCTTGTCCTTCTCGGCGAGGCTGAGCGCCGCCGGGAACTCCTGGTTGACCGACATCGTGTTCTGACCGGAGTCGTCGAGGAAGTTGGTCTTGAGCCGGGTGGCGGCCGCGCCCGTGGCACCGAGCAGCAGGGCGGCGACGATGAGCACGACCACGGGGTGGCGCAGCGACCACCGCAGCGCGGGGAGGTAGCCGCGCTGCAACCACCCCGACCGTTCGCGCTGCTCGGCTCGCTCACGAGCCGCCTGCGCCGCGGCCACGTCGTCGGCACTCGTGGGCGCCTTCAGGAACCAGTAGGCCAGCACGGGCACGATCGTCAGTGAGACCAGCAGCGAGGCGAGCAGCGCCAGCGTCACCGTCATGGCGAAGGGCCGGAACAGCTCGCCCGTCTGGCCCTGCACGAGCCCGATCGGCAGGAAGACGGCCACGGTCGTGATGGTGGCCGAGGTGATGGCCACCGCCACCTCGCGCACGGCGGTGAGGATCGCGGCGCGCTTGTTCTCGCCGTAGGAGAGATGGCGCTTGATGTTCTCGATCACCACGATGGAGTCGTCGACCACGCGCCCGATGGCGATGGTCAGCGCGCCCAGGGTGAGGATGTTCAGCGAGTAGCCGAAGACCTGCAGGCCGATCAGCGTGGCCAGCACCGAGACCGGGATCGAGACGGCCGTCACCAGCGTGGAGCGCAGTGACAGCAGGAAGACCAGGATGACGATGATCGCCATCGTGAGTCCCAGACCGCCCTCGACCAGCAGGTCGTGGATCGACTGGCTGATGAACGGGGCCTGGTCGAAGACCGGGGTGAAGGTGGCCTCGTGGCCGAGCTCGCTCTGCAGTTGCGGCAGCAGGGATTTGATCTCGTCGGCCACCGCGACCGTGTTGGCGTCGGGCACCTTGTAGATGCTCACGGTCACCGACGCAGCCCCGTTGGTGCGGGAGATCGATCGCGCCTCGGCCGGTGCCTGCTCGACGGTGGCGACGGCATCCAGGCGTACGGGGGTCGCCGGGGCTCCCGCACCGGAGCTCGGCGTGGTCGGGGAGACCATCACCTGCTTGACCTGGTCGACACTTGTCCAGCGCTGCCCGAGCGTGACCGACATCGTCTGGTCGCCGTCGGTGATCTCGCCGCCCGACGACACCTGCCCGCCCGCACCGAGGGCGGCCATCACATCGGCAGACGTTAGCCTCGCCCGCGCCAGCTTGGTGGCGTCGAGGCTCACCTGCACCTGGGTGGCGGGCGCCCCGCTGATCTCGACCGAGCGCACGCCCTCGAGGCGTTCCAGCTTGGGCACGGCCAGGTCACCCAGCCGCTGGGAGAGCTGCGAGGCGTCGGTCGAGTCGGCCACCGACAGCACCAGCACCGGGAACGAGTCGAAGCTACCGGTGATCACCTGGGTGTCGACGCCGTCGGGCAGCACCCCGCGGATGCGGGAGATGGCCGCCTGCACGTCCTGCTGCACGGCGTTCATGGACGAGCCGTACTTCATGGTGGCGATCACCACCGACTGCCCGGTCGTCGAGGTCGATTCGGACGACTCCAACCCCTGCAGGCTGAGCACGGCCTGCTCCAGTGGGGTGGTGACCGTGTCCTCGACCACCGTGGGGCTCGCCCCCGGGTAGCTCGCGATGATGTAGACCTGCGGGAACTGCACCGAGGGCAGGAGCTCCTGCTTCAGGCCACTGGTGGCGATCACCCCGTACACCATCACGAAGACGGTGACGAGGGCGATCAGCGCGCGGTTGCCGAGGCTGGCGTGGGCGAGTCGGTGCATGGCGAGGTGCCCGGCGGGGTCAGTGTGCCGCGGCGGCGACGGGGGCAGGCTGGCCGATGCCCTCGACGAGGTCGCGGTACCACTGCTGGCCGATGTCGAACGGCTTGCCGCCCTTGATGCGGTCGAACGCGATGGCGGTGAGCTCGTCACCGTTCTCCTCGTCCTGCCCGATGACCCCGGGGGTGCCGGCGAGCGCCGAGTCGACAGCCAGGTCGGTGCACTGCTTGATCAGGTCGAGGTCGGCCTGGTTGGCGGCGGCGGAGCGGGAGAAGTAGCCGGACTTCTGGATCATCACCTTCTCGGCACCCAGCAGTTCGGCGAACTGTGCCCCGAACCAGGCACCCGGGTTCACCTTGTCGAGCTTCACGTGGCCGAAGGGGTCGCGGGGTACTTCCTGCCCGGCCTTCTCCAGCTCGGCGACGATGGCGTCGAGGCCTGCGCCCTCGGACAGGAAGATGGTGACGTTGCCCACCTCGTCCATCACCTTCTTGAGGCGATCGGCCTCGGCGGCGATGTCGATGACGGCCTCGGGCACGTAGACGGCGTGCACGTCCCAGGCCTCGCGGGACAGGCCGATCTCGGGCAGCCAGGTCTGGATGTCGAGCCACTCGCGGTACTTCTGGGCGGTGGCGGCGGTCAGCCACCCGCAGTGACGGCCCATCACCTCGTGGATGATCAGCATGCGCGAGCCGGAGTTGTGCTCGGCGACGATGTTCTGCGCGAACAGGGCACCCTGCTCGGCGGCCGTCCACGCGCCCAGCGACTGCTTGATCGGGATGACGTCGTTGTCGATGGTCTTGGGCAGCCCGACGACGGTCAGGCCGTAGTCGTGCTCGGCGAGGTAGGCGGCCAGGTCGGCGGCGGTGGTGTTGGTGTCGTCGCCGCCGATGGTGTGCAACACGTCGACGCCGTCTGCCACCAGCCGATCGGCGGCCACCTTCAGCGGGTCGTCACCCTCGTTGACGAGGCCGCGCTTGACCAGGTCGGCCGCGTTGGTCAGCTTCACCCGCGAGTTGCCGATCGGCGAGCCGCCGAACAGGTGCAGCAGGTCGGCATGGGCGCGCACCTGATCGGTCACGGTCAGGTAGTCGCCCGACAGGAGGCCCTGGTAGCCGTGCTTGTAGGCGATGATCTCGACGTCGGGGGCCACCTCGGTGTAGCGCTGGATGAGACCGCCGATCGCCGACGACAGGCACGGGGCGAAACCGCCCGCGGTGAGCAGAGCAACCTTGTTGACCATGAGGAACCTTTCGCAGAGGGTGTCGGCCTCAGCCTAGGGCACCCGCCGGGGGTGGGCAGGCGCCCTCTCAGGCCTCGGCGATGGCCCGCTGCAGCTCGTGGATGACGGCCTCCATGACCAGTCGCATCGACCCGACCATGGGCTGGCACTCCGGTTCCAGCAGGAACTGGATCTGCAGGCCGTCCATGGCAGCGATGATCGTCCGGGTGCCCTCGTCCACCCGGTCGGGGATCTTCTCGGCGTCGGGGCCGAGGATGTCGACCAGGGCCGCGCGCACGCTGGTGCGCACCCGGTCGTACCGGTCGCGGAACCAGTCCTGGGCCGGATGGTCGTGGGTGAGCGACTCGGCCGACAGCACCGCGTACAGCTGGGTCAGGCCGGGGGAGCGCTCGTTGCGCTCGGTGACCTCGATCAACGACTGGAACATGGCGCGGCCCGAGGAGTCGACCGGGCTGGGTGAGGAGTCGTCGCGCTGGTCGAGCACCTCGACCAGCAGGTTCTCCTTGGTCTTGAAGTGGTGCAGGATGCCCGCGGCGGTCATGTCGAGCTGGTCGGCGATGTCGTTCAGGGACGTGTTGTGGTAGCCGGTCGACGCGAACGCCTCCATCGCTGCAACCACGATCTCTGTGCGCCTGCTGGGGCGTCCGCCCCGACGCACCGCCGTGGTGTCGTCCGGGGAACTGTTCGGTGACATGGGCTGAGGGTATAGCAATGTGACCACCCGTTCACTATGCATGGTTGTCCACAGGTGCGAGCGGGGTGGACTGTCGGCGTGATGGGGTGTCGTCATGGGACGAGAGCCGAGCATCGACCGTGAGCGCGGGGTGAGCCTGTCCGCGTTCACCGCGGTGGTCGTGGTGGCGCTGCTGCTGGTCGCCGGCCTGGTCGTCGACGGTGGTCAGCGGGCCGCGGCCCAGCGCGAGTCCGAAGCCGTGGCGGCCCAGGCGGCCCGCGTGGGCGTCGACGCGTCATCGACCGCCGTCGTGCAGGGACGCACCGGCGGCCCGGCCGCCGTGGCGGCGGCGCGCGCCAGTCTGCGCTCGCAGGGGCGGAGCGGCACCGTCACACTGCGGCCTGGCGGAGTGATCGAGGTGAGGGTGCTCCACGACAGCCCCACGACCTTTCTGAGCCTGATCGGCATCGACCGCTTGCCCGCCGGCGGTCAGGCCGCGGCCCGGCTCCGCGCGGCTGAACCGGCGTAGCATCGCGCCATGGGGAGATATCTCGACGTTCACCCGGTCAATCCGCAGCCCCGGCTGATGGCCCAGACGGCCGACCTCGTCCGCGACGGCGGGCTGGTGGCCATCCCGACCGACTCGGGGTACGCCCTGTGCGGTGCCATGGGTGCCAAGGAGCCGCTGGAGCGCATCAAGCGCCTGCGCGACCTGGACGACAAGCACCACTTCACGCTGATGGTCTCGAGTTTCGCCCAACTGGGCGCCTACGTCGACATGGACACCTGGGTCTTCCGTGCCCTGAAGAGCAACACCCCTGGGCGCTACACGTTCATCGTGAAGGCCAGCCGGGAGGTGCCGCGGTTGATGCAGCATGCCAAGAAGAAGACCGTGGGGGTGCGGGTGCCCGAACACACGGTGCCGCTGGCGCTGTTGGAGGTGCTCGGCACCCCGCTGCTGACCAGCACGCTGATCCTGCCCGGCGAGGCCGAACCCATGACCGACGGCTGGACGGTGCAGGACGAACTCGGCCCGCACCTCGACGCAGTGTTGGACTGCGGCGAGTGCGGGCACGAGCCGACGACGGTGGTCGACCTGTCGGGTGACGAACCGGAGATCAGGCGCCTGGGTGCGGGCGACCCTGAACCCTTCGAGGTCGGATGAGCGGAGTCAGCTGAGCAGCTTCAGCGTGACCGGGTAGCGGTACTGCTCGCCCTGCAGGGCCTTGAGGGCGCCGCGGATGTGGCACCACAGGGTCAGGATCGCCGACACACCCCAGAGCACGAAGCCCACCGGGGCCAGCACGACGGTGATCACCATGATCCAACCGACGATGCCGATCACCCAGTTCCAGATGTTGAAGTTGAACGA
Source organism: Aestuariimicrobium soli (assembly GCF_051192575.1). Classification (NCBI taxonomy): domain Bacteria; kingdom Bacillati; phylum Actinomycetota; class Actinomycetes; order Propionibacteriales; family Propionibacteriaceae; genus Aestuariimicrobium; species Aestuariimicrobium soli. Next base: position 230,651 of record NZ_JBPJSQ010000001.1, read on the forward strand.
CCCGGCGGCGGCCGTGCGGACGAACCGGTTGCGGTCCTTGTACAGCAGCCACATCACCAGCGGGCCCACGAAGGTCAGCCAGCCGGCGGAGACCACCATGGCGATGATCGCGGACAGGTGGGCGAGGGCGGCGGCGCCGCGGGCTTCGGTGGTGGCGGGGTACGAGGTGTCGCGGTAGGTGCTCATGTCGTCCATTCTGCGGCGCCCCTCACGCGCGAATCCCTGCCTCCATGGGGTGCTGCGGGAGCGAGTCAGGGAGTCCTCGGGGAATACGCTGGGTGCATGCCTGCCGAACTCGCCGCCCTGGCCGCCGCGCTCCTGTGTCTGGTCGGGATCGCGGGCATCGTCAGTCAGGTGCTGCCCGGCTCGGTGTTCGTCGGTGCGGGCCTGCTGGTGTGGGCCGTCTTCGGGAACGCGCCCTGGCCGTGGGCATGGTTCGCCGGCGGGCTGGTGTTGGTCGTGATCGGTGCGATCGCCTCGACCGTGCTCACCGGGGGAGAGCTGAAGAAACGCGGCATCCCCAACTGGACGATCCTGGTGGCCCTGCTGGTGGGCGTCGTGGCTGGCTTCTATGTGCCCGTCGTGGGCATGCTCGTGGGCTTCGTCCTCACCCTGCTGGTGTGCGAATGGATCCGGGTGAAGGAGTTCCGGTTGGCGGTGCGCACCAGCGCCGCCACCGTCCGGGCCGTGGGCGTGGGCATGCTGGTCGAGCTGGCCTGCGCGCTGCTGGCCTGCAATCTGCTGGGCGTCTCGATGCTGGTGGGCTTCCTCGCCTGAGCGTCTCACCAGCCCCAGGCCGTCGCCGCGTGGCAGGCTGGGGCCATGTGCCGCAACATTCGTCCGCTCTACAACTTCGACCCGCCGGTCACCGACGACGAGATCTCGGCCGCCGCGCTGCAGTTCGTCCGCAAGGTCTCGGGATTCACCAAGCCGAGTCAGGCCAATCAGGAGGCCTTCGACCACGCCGTCGCCGAGATCGCCCACATCACCCGCCACCTGATGGAAGACCTGGTCACCACGGCGCCCAGCAAGGACCGTGAGGTCGAGGCGGCCAAGGCGCGCGAGCGATCCGCGAAGCGTTACGCCACAGCCTGACCTCACCTGCCAAGCTGGGCGGCATGAGTCGACCCAACATCCTGCTGATCCTCTCCGACGACCACGGCTGGGGCGACCGCTCGTCCAAGCGCACCGAGGCGCACGGACTGCCGATTTCGACCCCGAACCTCGACCGTTTGGCCGCCGAGGGAACCACGCTGGACGAGGGCTATGTCACCGCCCCCATCTGCAGCCCCTCGCGGGCCGGGTTGATCAGCGGACGACACCAGGCCCGCTGGGGCGCGCAGTGGTTCGACAGCGCGGCCTTCCCACCCGACGGGGCCTCCCTGCCGGAACAGTTGGGGCGCTCGGGTTACACCACCGGCTACTTCGGCAAGGTGCATTACGGCTCGGGGGACGACCCGGGCGCGCGGCCCTGCCCGCCCGAACACGGCTTCGACGAGACCCTCTACATCCTCTCGAAGTTCCACCTGGGCCGTGCCAACTACCTGCACCGCGGCACCGAGGCGGTCGCTCGCTATGGCGAGGCGGCGGGGGTGATGGGCGTCGGCACGCTGTGGGACGGTGACCAACAGGTCGCCCCCGAGGGCTTCCTCACCGACATCTGGGCCGACCGGGCCGAGACCTTCATCGCCGACCACGCCGGCGACGACGACCCCTTCTTCTGCATGGTGGCGTTCAACGCGGTGCACAACTTCTGCTGGCAGCTGCCGGCCGAGGAACTGCGCAAGCGGGGGCTGCCCACCGCCGCCGACTGGGACCCCAGTGTGCAGCCCTACACCGAGTGGTACGACGACGTCATCCACCCCAACCTCGAGCACGGACGCGAGTACTACCTCGCACAGCTGGAACTCATGGACGCGGCCATCGGACGCCTGCTCGACCGCCTCGACGCCGAGGGAGTCGCCGACGACACCCTGGTGGTCTACCTGACGGACAACGGTGGCTCGACCTGCAACTACGGCGACAACGGACCGCTGCGCGGCACCAAGTACACGCTGTGGGAGGGCGGGGTGCGGGTGCCCTACATCGTCCGCTGGCCCGGCGGTGGTGTGCCGGCCGGTCAGGTGCGCGACGGACTCGCCTCGAGCCTCGACCTGGTGCCCACCCTGGTGGGAGCCGCCGGGGGCGAGCCCGACCAGACCGACGGACGCGACCTGCTGCCGCTGTTGAGTGGTGACGGCTCGGGGCACGACGAACTCAACTGGGTGACGGGATTCCAGTGGTCCATCCGCCGCGGCCCATGGAAGCTCTACTGGTGCGATGCCGCCGACGAGGCCACCCGCGCGATCGCGGCCACCGAGCACGCACCCTTCGGTGACGGTTACTGGTTGTCGGACCTGTCGTCCGATGTCGGCGAGACCCGCAACCTGGCCGGTGAGCGGCCCGAGGTGCTGGCCGACCTGATCACCCACCATGAGCGCTGGCGCCACGACGTCGCCGGCCAGACCGACTGGCGTGCCGCTGCCGTGGGGTGAATGTCGTCGTCGCGTCCACCCGTCCCCCGTCCCCCCAACGAGGAGAGATCATGACGTTCCACCACCGACGAGCACTGGCGGCCGTGGCGGCTCTGGCGCTGCTCGCCCCCACGATCACGGGCGGCGGGCTCGCCGCCGCGACTCCACCGCCGGGGGATCCCGATGCGGTGGCCGTCACCTCCCGCGCGATCCGGGCCGGCGAGTCGACCCTGGTCGTCGACCGCACCACCGCCGTGGCTCCGGGACTCGACCTCACCAGCTTCCGTCGTCTGCAGCCGGGTGGCTGGGTGACCGGGCACGTGATGGACGCCGACCTGTCCGTGCCGAGCCTCGGCCTCGACGTCGCCGACGGCGGCACGGTCTCGGGCTCCAACGCGACCGTCGAGACCTTCGCCACCGACGCGCGCGCCGTCGCCGCGGTCAACGGCGACTACTTCGACATGAACGCCACCGACGCCCCAGTGGGCACGAATGTCTCGTCGGCGGGGGTGCGGACGATCTCGAACGCGGGCCGGCCGTCGTTCACGGTCGCCGACGGCAAGGCCGCGGTGCGGGCGCTGATGTCGACCGCGACGCTGGCCACCACGACCGGCACCGAGAAGCTGACGGCGGTGAACTCGCCGAATGTCGCCGCCCACCAGGCCACCCTGTTCACCCAGGCCTGGGGTTCGTACAGTCTGGCCGCCCTGGTGCCCGCCGATGAGGGTGCCCTGCGGGTGATCCGGGTGCGCGACGGCGTGGTCACCCAGGTCTCCACCGACCGATCCGCCCTCACCTTGCCGTCGGCGATCAAGCCGGGAGAGTCGGTGGTGGTGGCCCGAGGCACGGCCGCGCAGCGACTCGCCACAGCCAGCGTCGGTGACGCCGTCGACGTCACCGTGGGAACCGACGTGCCCGTCGACGTGGCCGTGGGCGGCTCCCAGTGGATGATCCGTGACGGAGTGGTGTCCACGGTCGACGAGGCCACCGCCGGCCGCACCGCCATCGGGGTGTCGAAGGACGGCACCCGGCTGAAGGTGGTCACCATCGACGGTCGCGCGGGTGACTCGCACGGCATGACCATTCGCGAACTCTCCGCCTTCATGCGCGACCTTGGCGTCTGGAACGCCCTCAACCTCGACGGTGGCGGCTCCACCACGCTGCTGGCCCGCCCGGCCGGCACCGAGGCGCTGCAGCTGGTGAATCGTCCCTCCGACGGCAGCCAGCGACTCGACTCCAACGCCCTGGTGTTCACCAGCACGGCCACCGGCCCGGTGCGCGGCGTGGACGCCCGCGCGGCCCTGCAGCCCGCCGCCGGGCTCACCCGCCCAGACGCCACCCGGCTGCTTCCCGGGCTGAGCCGAACGGTGCTGGTCACCGGGCTGGATGCCAACCTGGCGGCCGCCCCGGTTGCCGGGGGCAAGCTCGTCACCAAGGATGGTGCCGTGGCACGGGTCGAGAACACCAAGCCGTCGGGTGACACCGGCGTGGTGCGCGCCGTGGCGCCCGGAACCACCTCGGTGGAGTACTTCGCCAAGCTCACGAGTCAAGGTGCTCCCAGCCGCTCGTCGTTCGCCCTGTCGGTCGACGGTCGGGTGCAACGGATCGAACCCTCCCGATCAGTCGTCGCCCTCACCGATGCGGCCGACAGCCAGACGCTGACCGTCACCGCCGTTGACGGCGACGGTCACCGGGTCGGCGTCGAGACCCGCGACGTCCGCGTCACGGCTGGCGACGGCATTCGCGTGCAGGCCACGGGGCTGGACACCCTGACCGTGACGGCGACGGGTGGGGCGAAGGCCTCGTCCGTCGAGCTGAGCGTGCTCGGCCACACGGTCACCGTGCCGGTGACCATCGGCGTGGACGAAGTGCCCGTCGCCGACTTCGCCGACGCCTCCCAGTGGAAGGTGGGGGTGGCCCGCGCAACCGGGTCACTGTCGGCCACGACCGGCCCGGACGGGGGCCCGGCCCTGGGGCTGGACTTCGACTTCACCGCGTCGACGGCCACCCGTGGCATGTACGCGGTGCCGGTGACACCGCTGCCCGTCGCCGGCCAGCCGCAGGCCTTCACGCTGTGGATCAAGGGGAACGGGAAGTCGGAGTGGCCACGACTGCAGGTCACCCGGGGCGACGGCACCTCCACCAATCTGGATGCCCCCCTGGTCGACTGGGTCGGCTGGCGGAAGGTCAGTTTCCCCGTGCCCGTGGGCACGGCCTACCCACTGACCGTCACCGCCATCAGGTTCATGGAGACGCGCTCCACCGTCACCTACACCGACCACCTCGAGATCGCCGACCTGGTCGCCGAGGTGCCCGTCGCGGTCGACCTGCCCGACCCGGTGAGTGTCGCCGACCCGGTGATCCTGACCCAGGGGACCGTCGCCGACCGGCCCCAGCGCATCGCCGTGATCTCCGATTCCCAGTTCGTCGCCCGCAACGGCGAGAACCATCCGGTGGTGCAGGCGGCGCGGCGCACCCTGCGCGAGATCGTGGCCGCCCGCCCCGACTTCGTGCTGCTCGTCGGTGACTTCGTGGACGAGGCCAGTCCCGCCGACCTTGCCCTGGCGAAGAAGGTGCTGGACGAGGAACTGGGGGTGCCGGGCTCCGCCGGCGCGACGCCCTGCGTGTACGTGCCCGGCAACCACGAGGTGATGGGCGGGCCGATCAGCAACTTCGAGGCCGTCTTCGGCGCCACGGCGACCCACCGCAGGCTGGGCAGCACGCTGGTGGTCACCCTCGACTCGTCGTCGGGCACCCTGCACCCGGGCGGTTCGACGGCCCAGCTGCGCATGCTCCAGGAGCAGTTGGCCGCCGCCGCGACCGATCCCGCGGTGACGGGGGTGCTGGTGGTGAGCCACCACCCCGTCGACGACTTCCAGCCCGACCAGGCCTCGCAGCTCACCGATCGCCACGAGGCGGCCGCGCTCGCCGAGGCCCTCGGTCAGTGGCAGCGCACCACCGGCAAGCAGGTGGCGCAGGTCAACGGGCACATCGGCAGTTTCCACGCCGACGCCCTCGAGGGCGTCTCGCGGCTGGTCAACGGCAACTCGGGCAAGTCGCCCTCGGGTTCGCCCGACCGCGGCGGGTTCACCGGCTGGACGATGCTGGGCATCGACCCGGCCGGCACCTCGCGCACGGGCTGGCTGAAGGCCGAGACCCACGCCCGGGTCGATGCACTGAGCCTGACCGCCCCGAGCACGCTGGCGCTGGGCGAGACCGCGCCGGTGTCGGCGACCGTGCTGCAGGACGGCACCCGTCGGGTGCCCGTCGCATGGCCGGTGAGCGCCGTCTGGGGCGGCGACGGCGTGGCCGTGGCTGGCGGCGACACGTCGTCCGCGGTCATCGTCGTCGACCCGGCCACGGGCACGGTGAAGGCCGTCGATCACGGACAGGCACGACTGACCGTGACCGTGAACGGGGTGACGGCGGTTCAGACCATCACGGTGTAACGGACGACGACCAGCGCGCCCAACACGACCAGGCTCGCGGGCCACCCCCAGGTGGCCCGCGGCCGGCGCAGCAGGTGCCAGGTCAGGGCGGCACCCATCAGCAGCCCGCCCAGGTGGGCCTGCCAGGCGATCCCGGCGACCCCGAAGGTGATCAGCAGGTTGAGCGCCAGCACGGCGATGATCCGTGAGGTCGATCCACCGAGCGCCCGCTGGGCCATGAAGATCGCGCCGAACAGGCCGAACACCGCTCCCGATGCGCCGACCGTGCCCATCGTCCAGTCGCCACCCCAGGGCAACGACTGGCCGGGGTTGGGCATCAGCAGCACGAAGGCCACGCCACCGGCCAGCCCCGACCACAGGTGCAGCAACAGGAACCGGATCGAGCCGAGGAAGGGCTCGAGGCTTCGTCCGAGGGTGTACAACGCAAACAGGTTGAAGCCGATGTGCATCAGCCCGAACGGCAGGCTCGGGTCGTGGGTGAACATCGAGGTGACAAGCCGCCACGGTTGCGACCAGGCGGTGTCGGCCGAGAGCAGCAGGGCTTCGGTGGTGGGCGGGAACGTCAGCTGGGCCAGCCACACCAGCAGGCAGGCGATCACCAATGACCAAGTCACCGGGGTGGGTGTGCGACGGCGCTGGGTCGCCGGGCCGGTGGGCTCGGTGGGCGCGGTCACACCAGCGACCTCAGCCAACCGGCCAGTCCGGCGGCTCCACAGGCCAGCAGCACGCTCACGAAGGTGCCGATGATGAACCGCTCGGCGACACCGGTCTCGGGTGCCTTCAGTTCGGGGTAGCGGGCCAGGCCCTTCACGGCGAGCGCGATGGCGATGCCCTCGGGGTAGTGCGCCAGCAGGGCGGCGTAGACGGCCAGTCGCTCGAGCATGCCGATCCAGGCCCCGCCCCTCAGGGTGCTGCCGGCCGACTGTGCGTGCAGGGGGCCGTCGTGGGCCTCGTCGGCGGGGGCACCCGTGACGCGGTCGGCCAGACGGAACACCCCGGTGACGACGCGGCCGCCGAGCAGGGTGACCAGCAGTCCCAGGGCCACGACCACGCCCACCTGGGCCCAGATCATGACGCCACCCCCGCCAGCAGTCGTTCGGCCAGGGCGGTGAGTCGCTTGACCAGTCCGTGGTCGGCCACCTTGAGGCGTTGGCTCACGGCCGAGGCGGTGATGCCGAGGCGGGCGGCCGCCTGGGCGCCAGTCAGGCCGGACTCCACCAGATCGACGACCTCCCATCCCTGGGCGGTGCGCCGCTCGAGCAGTCCGCTCAGGGCGAGCAACACGGTCTCTGCATCGGTGGCGGCCTCGGTGATCGCGCCCGTGCCGGTCGTGTGGGTCACCACCCGCACCGCTTGGCTGTGCTGGTCGACGCCCTCGCGGGCGGCGAGATAGGCGGGGCCGCGGGCGGCACGGGTCGAGGCGGGCAGGGGCTCGTCCACCTCGCCGAAGCCGATGCCGATGCGGAACCCCCCGACCCGAGTGAGGGCGGCCACGGCCGCGACCACGGTCGCGGGGTCGGCGGTCAGGCCCTGGAGCTCGTCACCGGCCGTGCGCTCGAAGGCGAGGGCCAGACCGGGCAGGCCAGCCAGCGCCGACAGGGCCGCGGGCACGCGGTCGGGTGAGGTGCGCGACCGCCGCTGGTCGGCGGTGATCGCGAACCAACCTGTTGAGGTGGACGACTTCACCCGGTCATCCTAAGGCGTCAGGCTTCAGTGAGTCAGTCGAGCTGCCAGCTGCGCTTGCTCAGCCCGAACCAGAAACCGTCGACGGTCGAGGTGACCTTCGGGGCCGGGTTGGAGGCCATGGCCGCCCCGAGCGAGATGTAGAGCGGCGCCCAGTGCTCCGAGCGAGGGTGGGCGATCTTCGCCGCCGGGGCTGCCGTCTCGTAGTTGAGCAGCGCGTCGACGTCGTGGGCGTCCATCCGCTCGGCGGCCCAGGCGTCGAACTCCGTGCTCCACGTGGGCGCCGGTGCATCGGCGGGGGCGGCGGGGTTGAAGCCGCGCAGGTTGTGGGTGGTGAAACCCGAGCCGACGATCAGCACGCCCTGGTCACGCAGCGGGGCCAGGCGTCGTCCGAGGTCGTAGAGCTTCTCGGGGGCGAGCGTGGGCATCGACAACTGCAACACCGGCACGTCGGCCTCGGGGAACATCTCCACGAGGGGAACGTAGGCGCCGTGGTCGAGCCCGCGCTCGGGGTCGGTGTACAGCGGGGTCTCGCCGCCCAGCAGCTTCGAGATGTCGGTGGCCAGGTCGGTGGCGACCGGCGCGTCGTAGGTCACCTGGTAGTACCGCTCGGGGAAGCCCCAGAAGTCGTAGACCAGGGGAGTGCCCGGCACCGTGCTCGAGACGGTGAGCGGAGCCTGCTCCCAGTGGGCGGAGATCATCAGGATGGCGCTGGGCTTGGAGGCTTGGGTATTCAGGGCGCCCGACCAGTCGGCCAGTTGGCCGGTCCAGATGGCGTCGTCGGCGAGCGGGGGAGCGCCGTGGGAGAGGTACAGCACGGGCTGGCGGTCGGTGGCTGCAATGTTGTTCACAGTTGAAGTAACGCATATCTCGGGGCCATTGTTCCGGTGGTCGTCCAAATCTCCTTCCAGCACGTGGGCACAATGGCGCCCATGACCGCACTCCTGCACCAGGTGGCCCTGCGCGCCGTCGACCCTGCCCGCGCCACCGACTTCTGGACGACCCGACTGGGCGCTCGTCCGATCGCCGCGTTCGGCGACCTCTCGTTCCTGTGGCTGGGGGAGACCCGGCTGCTGCTCGAGCCGGGCGCCCCGGCCGCTCTGGTGTACCTGCGCGTCGATTCGGTGCGTGACGAGGTCGAACGCCTGCGCGCCGACGGCGTCGCCATCGAGACCGAACCGCACGTGATCTTCACGGACGCCGAGGGGACCTTCGGCGATGCCGGGGTCGACGAGTGGATGGCCTTCCTGCGTGACAGCGAGGGAAATCTGGTCGGACTGGCCTCCCGGGAGCCCGCTGAAGTCTGACCGGCTCGCGAGACACGCGGGGGATGCACTGGACATCTCGGCCCGCGCCCGGTGACAATGCTCGTAATTTACAACGCTGTAAATGAGAGGACGAGCATGAGCTCAGGCCATCGGGTCGACCCGGCGTTCGTGGTGGGGCCCCTGAACCGACGCATCTTCGGCACCTTCGTCGAGCATCTGGGTCGATGCGTCTACACGGGCATTCACGAGCCCGACCACCCCACCGCCGACGAGTACGGCTTCCGGGGCGACGTCGAGGCGCTCGTCAAGGAACTCGGTGCCACCCTGGTGCGCTACCCGGGTGGCAACTTCGTGAGCGCCTACCACTGGGAGGACGGAGTCGGTCCGGTTGAGGAGCGTCCCCGCCGGTTGGACTTCGCCTGGCGCTCGATCGAGACCAACGAGGTGGGCACCAACGAGTTTCTGGCCTGGTGCCGGCGCGTCGACCTCGAGCCGCTGCTGGCCGTGAACCTCGGCACCCGTGGCCTGACGGAAGCCATGGAGTACCTGCAGTACGTGAACTCGCCGGCCGGCACCACGCTGGCCGACCAGCGCGTCGAGCACGGGTACGCCGACCCGTGGAACGTGCGGCTGTGGTGCCTGGGCAACGAGATGGACGGCCCGTGGCAGATCGGTCACAAGACTCCCGAGGAGTACGGCCGGCTGGCCCAGGAGGTGGCCAACGCCTACCGTCGCTACGACGAGGACCTCGAACTCGTGGCCTGCGGATCGTCCACCCACGCGATGCCCACGTTCGGCACCTGGGAGCGGGTGGTGCTCGAACACTGCTTCGAACACGTCGACCACATCAGCGCCCACGCCTACTACGAGCCGGTCGACGGCGACCGGGTGAGCTTCCTGGCGAGCAGCGCCGACATGGACCGGCACATCAGTGACGTGGTGGCCACCGCCGACGCCGTCGCGGCGGCGAAGGGGTCGTCCAAGCGCATCATGGTGAGCTTCGACGAGTGGAACGTGTGGTTCCAGGAGCGCTGGAACGGTGAGAACTCCGTCGAGATCGCGGCCCGTCCTTCATTGATCGAGGACGTCTACTCCGCCATGGATGCCGTCGTCGTCGGCTCCCTGCTGATCACCCTGATGCGCCACACCGACCGGGTCGGGATCGCCTGCCAGGCGCAGTTGGTCAACGTGATCGCCCCCATCCTCACCGAGGCGGGAGGCCGCGCCTGGAAGCAGGCCATCTTCGAGCCGTTCGCGCTCACCGCCCGCCACGCCCGCGGCACCGTGCTGCAGCTGGCAGGCACGTCGCCCACCATCGACACGCCGCGTTTCGGCGCCGTCGACCAGGTCTGGGCGACCGCCACCCATGATCCGCAGTCGGGGGACATCGCTGTCTTCTGCTGCAACCGCTCGGTCGATCAGTCGATCGAGTGGACCCTCGACCTGTCGGGCTTCGCTGGAGCCGCGCTGGTCGAGCACGTGACGGTCGAGGCCGCTGATGACCCCGACCGGTACAACACCGCGGACGACCCCGAGCGGGTGGTTCCGGTGGCGGGGGTCTCGTCCATGGCGGACGGGGTGCTCACCGCACAGTTGGCGGCCATGTCGTGGCACTGCCTCAGGCTCACCTCGAACCCGAGCTGACGCCCACCACTTTCGAAGGGACAACTCATGTCGCACTCCCAGAACGAGGCCGTGTTCGGCCTGTCCCGACGGGGCCTGATCGGCACCGCCGTCGGTACCTCCGCAGCGGTCGGACTGTCCGCCTGTGGCGGCAGTTCCTCCCCCCAGAAGGCCGGCCCGACGGCCGCCTCCGGCTCCGGTGGCGCCGAGGGCTACGACGGCCCCGAGGTCACCCTGCAGTACTGGAACGGCCTGACCGGCGGTGACGGTCCCATCATGAAGAAGCTCGTCGCCGAGTTCATGAAGGCCAACCCCAAGATCAAGGTCGTCACCACGGCGATCGCGTGGGCCGACTTCTTCCAGAAGCTGCCGGCGGCCGTGTCCAACGGCAAGGGCCCCGAGGTGGCGCTCATGCACGTGTCGGACATTCCGACGATGGGCGCCCGCAAGGTCATCCAGCCCATCGACGACGTCATCAAGGGCCTCAACCTGACCAAGGACGACTTCCCCTCGAACGTGTGGGATGCCTCGTTCTACGACAACGCCCAGTACGCCATGCCGCTCGACATGCACCCGGCTGGCCTGTACTACAACACCACCGTGATGGAGAAGGTGGGCCTGGACCCGACCAAGCCGCCCACCACCAAGGACGAGTTCATGGCCGCCATGGACGCGTGCAAGTCGAAGGGCGTGCAGGGCTACTGGGTGTCGGCGCTCAGCGTCGGCGGACTGATCGCCCAGTCGGTGATCTTCCAGAACGGCGGCTACATGGAGGACGAGACCGGCACCAAGACCGGGTTCGGTGACCAGCCGGCGATCGATGCGATCACCTTCTTCAAGGGGCTCATCGACCAGGGGTACTCGCCGAAGAACGCCGCCGGCGACGCCGACTGGGTGAGCTTCTCGAACGACAAGGCCGCCTTCATGATCAACGGCCCTTGGATGGTGACCCCCTGCAAGGAGATCTCGAAGCTGAAGTGGGGCTGTGCGCCGGTGCCGGTGCTGGGCGCCGGGGAGAAGACCTGGGGCGGGTCGCACTGCTTCACCCTGCCCGTGCAGAAGAGCAACGACGCGAACAAGCAGAAGGCCGCGCGCGTCTTCCTGAACTGGATGGGCAACCACTCGGTCGGGTGGGCCGAGGCGGGCATGGTGCCGGCCCGCACGTCGGTGCGCGAGAGCGAGGACTTCAAGAAGTACACCGAGGTCACCCAGTTCGAGAAGATGATCGACTGGGTGCAGTTCGGCCCGCTGAAGCCGGGTGTCGCCGATGCCGAGGCCGAGTGGGGTCCCGCGGTGTCGAACGCGATGCTGGGCAAGCAGCCCGTCGACGTCGCCCTGAAGGCCGCAGCAGTGAAGGGTGACAAGATCCTGGCCGCCAACAAGAAGAAGTACGGCTACTGATGGCTGCCGCAGAAGCGAGACTCTCGACGAAGCTGCGGCATCACCACCCGGTCACCCCGTACCTGTTCATCGCACCGTACGTGGTGCTGCTCGTCGGCTTCGTGCTGTGGCCAGCCGTCTTCGGGTTCTGGATCAGCCTGCACGACTGGGACTTCCTGCTGGAGTCGAAGCCGTTCGTCGGGTTGCAGAACTACCGGAACCTGTTCGACCCGGCCTCGACCACCTACAGCCCGTTCTGGACTGGCATGAAGAACACCCTGATCTTCACCGTGATCAGCGTTCCCTTCCTGGTGGTGATCCCGTTGGGTCTGGCCGTGATGCTCAATCGCAAGTTCCCGGGACGAACGGTGTTCCGCGCGTTGATCTTCGCACCGTTCGTGCTGGGCATCTCGGTGATCGGGCTGCTGTTCACCTACCTGTTCGACGCCCGGTACGGCCTGGTCAACGAGGTGTTGAGTTGGGTGGGGGTGCCCGAGATCGGGTGGCTGACGACCCAGCCGGCGGCCTGGATCGGTCTGGTGCTGGTCACCATCTGGTGGACGATCGGCTTCAACGCGATCATCTTCCTGGCCGGCATGCAGGGCATCAACAACGAGCAGTACGAGGCCGCCGAGCTCGACGGTGCCGGCGGGTGGCAGAAGTTCCGACACGTCACCCTGCCCGGTCTGCGCAACGTGTTCATCTTCATCCTGACCACGACGATCCTGGCCAGCGCCAACATGTTCGGCCAGTCGTACCTGATCACCGGAGGTGGGCCGGGTGACTCCACCCGCACCGCGATCATGGTCATGACCGAGGAAGGCCTGCGGCAGTTCCGCATGGGGTCGGCGTCGGCCATGAGCTACCTGCTGGCCCTGTTCCTCGCCGTGGTCTCGGTGGCGAACTTCATGGTGATGAGGGAGAGAAAATGACGGCGACGACAGCGCCCCGAACCGACCCGGCCCCACCCGAGGAGCCGAGCCGGGAGCGGCGCATCACCCACAAGCGGGCCTACAACCGCGATCACAACTCACCGCTCTTCTACCTGGTGCTGGTGCTGATCGCCCTGCTGTTCATCGTGCCCGTGTTGTGGATGGTGCTGACCTCCTTCCGCGTCTCGGAGGAGACCCGGGCCATTCCCATCCAGCTGATCCCGCGGCACTTCTCGCTGCGGGGGTACCGGATGGTGCTCGACCCGGCCAGCGATGGCGCCGGGGCCAATCCGGTGCCGCGCTGGTTCTTCAACTCGGTGGTGGTGGCCACCCTTGGCACCATCTGGAACCTGTTCGTGGCGGCCCTGGCGGCCTACCCCCTGGCGCGCATGAGGTTCCGCGGCCGCAACCTGCTGTTCGGCATGTTGATCGGCACCATGTTCATTCCGGGCTTCATCTTCCTGATGCCCAATTACCTGACCATGGACAAGCTGCAGTGGCTCGACAGTTACTGGGCCCTGGTGGTGCCCGGTGCCGCGGGAGCGTTCGGCGTGTTCTTCCTGCGCCAGTTCTTCCTGTCGATCCCGCGGGAGCTCGAGGAGAGCGCCCTGATCGACGGCGCGAACCAGTGGACGATCTTCACCCGCGTCATCCTGCCGCTCAGCAAGCCGGCGCTGGTGACCCTGGCGACGCTGAGTTTCCTGGGGCACTGGAACGACTTCATCTGGCCGCTGTTCGTGCTGTTCAGCCCCGAGAAGTTGACCCTCGCCCCGGGCCTGGCGACGCTGAAGGGCGCCTATGTCACCGACTACCCGGTGGTGATGGCCGGAGCGACGGTGGCGGCGGTGCCGGTGCTGATCGTCTACGTGTTCCTGCAGCGCTACGTCATCGAGGGGGTGGCCTCGAGCGGGCTCAAGGGTTGACCTCCGGGTTGTCGTCCGGGCTGTTGTGGGCACGCAGGAATGCCTCGGCCTCGCGGGCGAGGGCATCACCGTCGGGCAGGTCCTCCGGCGCGGCCGCCAGGCCGCGTCGGGGGCGATGCTCGTGCACCTGGTCGTACTGCTCCTCGAGGGACTCGACCAACTGCTGCGCCTCTTCGGAGCCACGCACCTCTTCGGCCACCTGCGAGCGGGTCTGCTCGGCGGTCAGCGCGAGCGCCGTGGTCGGAATGATGTGGCCCGTCGTCTCGGACAGTGCCCGAATCAGCGCGATGGTGGCGTCGGGGTAGTCGGCCTGGGCCAGGTAGTGCGGCACGTGGGCGGTGAGCCCGATCACCTTGTACCCCTGCTCCGACAGGCGCAGTTCCAGCATGCTCGGGAACGAGGCGCTCATCTGCACCCGCGGGAACAGCGGAGTGTTCCCGGGAATCAACGAGGGGTCGGACGCGTGCCGGGTCACCGACACCGGCCGGGTGTGCGGGGCCGCCATCGGGATCGCCGACAGCAGCACCACCTGTTGCACGTCGAACTGGTCGACCAACTGGGCCACCGAGCGCGCCAACCGCTCCCACTGCAGGTCGGGCTCCGGCCCCGACAACAGCAGCCAGGGCGCACCCGACTCGTCGAGCAGGTGGTGCAGCACCATGCGCCCCGGCTGGTAGTCGGTGAAGTGGTCATGATCGAAGGTGATCGGCGGGCGCTGGCCGCGGTAGTCGATCAGCTGGTCGAGGTCGAACTCCGCCACCCGCTCGTGGGGCAGGCTGGCGAGCACGTGTTGGTCGAACTGCGCCTGGGCGCGCCCCGCATCCATGAAACTGGTCAGCGTCACGACGAGGGTGCGGGCGCGCATGGTGCGCGGGTCGACCCGGGGTTCGAGCTGGTACAGGGTCGCGGGGTCCAACATCGGCAGTCCTCCTCGTCGTGGCGGTGTGCTCCTTGCACGAGTCAACACGGTCGTCAGCGGTGATGTTCCGTGAAACGTCGAGTCTATGCGGTCAGCGAAGACTCCCGATCTGTGAACACTGGTTGAATGGGGGCCGTGATTGCCAGACTCCTTCCGGGCGGGCCCGTGGCCGAGGCCGTGTTCGCCGACCTGCAACCCCGCGTCAAGACCCTGGCCGAGCGGGGCGTCGTCCCCGGTCTCGCCACCCTGTTGGTGGGTGATGACTCGGCCAGCGCCGGCTACATCCGCATGAAGATCGAGAAGGCCGAGTCGCTGGGCTTCACGGCACCGCACGTGCACCTTCCCCAGGATGCGACCCAGGCCGATGTCGAAGCAGTGATCGACGAGTTCAACCGGGCCGACGACGTGCACGGCATTCTCGTGCAGAACCCGCCCCCGCCCCAGATCGACTTCGACCGGGCGATGACCCTGATGGACCCCGACAAGGACGTCGACGGACTGCATCCGTTGAACATGGGACGGCTGGCGCTCGGCCTGCCCGGTCCCGTGCCGTGCACGCCGGCCGGGATCGAGGCACTGCTGGCCTTCCACGAGGTGCCGATCGCCGGCCGCCATGTGGTCGTGCTCGGTCGGGGGACGACGCTCGGTCGTCCGCTCGCGATGCTGCTGACGCAGAAGAGGCCGACCGCCAACGCCGCCGTCACCGTCGTCCACACCGGGGTGCCCGACTGGTCGGAGCACACCAAGCGCGCCGACGTGGTGATCGCCGCTGCCGGGGTGCCCGGCATCCTGCGCCCGGAGCACCTCACCGAGGGCGTCGTGGTGGTCGGCGGTGGTGTGCGCTACGAGGGTCGCAAGCTGCTTCCCGACGTGGACGAATCGTGCGCCGAGGTGGCCTCGGCCATCACGCCGCGCATCGGCGGGGTGGGCCCGACCACCATCGCCATGCTGTTCCGCAACGTGGTCGAGGCGGCCGAACGCACCGTCAGCGGCTGACCGGCGGCGCCGCGGCCCGATCGTCCGTCGACTGGCGCAGCCACGGAGTGTCGCGCACCGCGGTGGGCAGCGTTCCCGAACCGAACAGGCGCCCCCGCAACTCCTCGTCGCGGGCCAACCGCGCCCGATCCCGCCGACCACGTTCGGCGATGATGGCCATGATCAGGTCGTCGGGGGTCGAGATCGGCGGTTGGGGCGACACCCGCGTGCGCAACTCGTCGGCCAGTTGCACCGCCAGACGCTGGCGGGCAACGGGGGAGAGCTGACCCCGACGCAACAGGTACTGCCGGGCGCCCAGGGTGACCCGCGGGTCGAGCGGGGCGATGTCGGCGTGGGTGGCCCAGGCGGCCAGACTCGGGGGCATCGGCATCGGCGCGGGCCAGCGCAGGGGCACCCGCTCCGAGACGACGATGGTGCCCGAGGCCAGATCGCCCAGCCGCTTGCCGCGCTTGTTGAACACTGACGTCAGCACGGCGGGCACACCGGCGAGCATCCACAGTTCGACGTAGCCGATCAGCGCGCGACCGATGGCCTGCCGGGCACGGATGGTGCCGTGGTCGTCCCTCACCACCCGCAGCCCGATGGCAACCTTGCCCAGCGATCGTCCGCGGGTGAGCGTCTCGACGACGGCCGGGCAGGCCACGAAGACGCCCACGAAGATGGCGGTCACGACGGCCTGCACCAGGTTGGACGAGAGGTCGCCGGCGGTCGTGACCAACCACAGCACGAGGCAGACCAGCAGCACCACCTGGACGAGCATGTCGATGATGATCGCCACGATGCGTGCCCCCAGGCTCGCCGGTCGGATCTCCAGCTCGACGGCGTCACCGGTGACCGGCCCGGTGGGGGTGAAGGGGATGTCGGTCATGGGGCGACCCTACTGGCTCAGTAGTCTTCTGGACGTGGACCTCGACGCCTACATCGACGCGCACTCGTGGCAGTGGCGCGAACTCGAAACCCTGGTGAAGAGGTCACACCTGTCCGCGGACGACACCGACCGGCTCATCGAGTTGTACGAACGGGTCGGCACCCACCTCTCGGTGATCCGATCGACCAGCCCCGACCCGGTGCTGGTCACCGCCCTGTCGAACCTGCTGGCCCGGGCCCGGCGACGTGCCGGTGCCGGGCGGGTCTTCTCGTGGGGTGACCTGCTGCGCTTCTTCACGCGCACCTTCCCGGGGGCGCTGTACACCATGAGGTGGTGGTGGGTGATCACCGGGGTGGTGTGGATCGCACTGGCCTTCGTGCTCGGGGCGCACCTGGTGGCGCACCCGGAGTTGATGGCCAAACTGGGTACCCCCGGCGACCTCGAGCAGCTGGCCCAGCACGACTTCGAGGACTACTACTCATCGGGGCCGGCGCAGGAGTTCGCGGTGCGACTGGTGCTCAACAACGCCTGGGTGGCGGCGCAGTGCATTGCCCTGGGCGTGCTGGGCTTCCCCACCCTGGCCGTGCTGTTGAACAACTGCTACAACGTCGCGTTCACCGGCGCCATCATGGTCAACCATGACCGGGGCACGCTCTTCTTCGGGTTGATCCTTCCGCACGGGCTGCTGGAGCTGACCGGCATCTTCGTGGCGGGCGGAGTGGGGTTGCGCCTGTTCTGGTCATGGATCCACCCCGGTGCGCGCACGCGGGTGGCGGCGATGGCGGCCGCGGGGAGACAGAGCATCGCCGTGGTGCTGGGCCTGATCGTGCTGTTCGGGGTCAGCGCGTTGCTCGAGGCCTTCATCACCCCCAGCCCCCTGCCGCCGTCGGCGCGGCTGGCGGTCGGAGTGGTCGTCTGGTTGGCCTTCCTCTACTACGCCCTCGTCGTCGGCCGGGCGGCGGCCGAGTCCGGAGCCACCGGCGACCTCGAGGTCGAGGATCGCGGTGACGAGGTGGTGGCGGCCGACTGACCCCTCAGAGCAGACCGCGCGACTTCAAGCCGAGATAGTGGTCGGCGAGGGCCACCGGCAGGGTCGCGGGTGGCTCGTCCAACACGGTGACTCCCAACTTCTGCAGCCCTCGTGAGGTGCGCTGCCTGCGGGCGGTGGCGTCCTCGGCGGCGGCCGCCTGGTAGACCTCGCGGGCTGACTCGCGCTGGGCGCTCATGGCGACCAGTGCGTCGTCGGAGACCGAGGCGACCACCACCCGATGGCGGCGGGCGAGCACCTGCAGCGCCGGCGCCAGCGATTCCTCGACCGCCGCCGGTTCGAGGGGGGTGATCAGCACCAGCAGGGAGAACTTGGTGCCGGCCTCGGCGATCGCCGACCCCAGACGCGTCCAGTCCGCCTCGACCAGTGCGGGTTCGAGCTGGCTCATCGCCTGCGTGATGCGGGGGAGGGCGTCGGGGCGCTGCACCGCCTTCACGGTGGCCAGCACCTCGCGGTCGCCGGCCAGCAGGTCGACGCGGTCACCGGCGCGCACGGCCAGGGCCGACAGCAGCTGCACGGCGTCCATGGCCGTGTCGAGGCGGGGCACGTCGCCCACCCGACCGGCCGATACACGCGAGGTGTCGAGCACGATCATCAATCGCCGATCGCGTTCGGGGCGCCAGGTGCGCACCACCACGTTCTGCTTGCGGGCCGTGGCGCGCCAGTCGATGGAGCGGACGTCGTCGCCCTCGACGTAGTCGCGCAGTGAGTCGAACTCGGTGCCCTGGCCGCGGGTGCGGGTGAGGGCCCGACCCTCGAGTTGCTGCAACTTGGCCATCCGGCTGGGCAGGTGTTTGCGGCTCGGGAAGGCCGGCAGCGCCCGCAGCAGACCGGGCGTGTCGAACCCCACCTGCCGGGCCGCCAGGCCGAGCGGACCGACCACCCTGATGGTCACCGATCGGCAGACCAGGTCGCCACGGCGGCGCGGAAGTAGCGGTGTGGTGAAGCGTTCGCGCTCCCCGGCGGGCAGCGAGAACCGGTGACGGTTGGGGTGGGCCCCGGCCGAGGGTTGCCAGGCGTCACGCAGCATTCCGCGGCGGCGTCGTCCGCCGGTGTTGGTCACCAGCAGGCTGGTGGACGTGGGCTCGTCGACCCGTCCCGGCGCCGTCGGCTCCCGCTCGATCACGAGTCGACGGGGGCTGGGCGCGACGATGGCGTCGAGGGCGACCAGCACCAGCACGAGGGCGGTCCAGGCCAGCGCCGTCACCCACGTGGGCCACAGCACACAAGGGACGATGCCAACCAACATGGCCAGCACCGCTCGTCCGGTGATCACCATCGGTTCAGCGCGGCACGACCACGGAGTCGACGGCACTCGCCAGCACCGAGCTGACCCGCACCCCCTCCAGGTCGGCCTCGGGACGAAGGGTGAGCCGGTGGGCGACGGTGCTGGTGGTCATCACCTTGACGTCGTCGGGGGTGACGAAGTCGCGCCCGTTGAGCCACGCCCAGGCACGGGAGGTGGCCAGCAGGGCCGTGGCCGCTCGAGGCGACATCCCGACCGCGAGGCTGGGCGACTGTCGGGTGGCGCGGGCGATGTCGACGATGTAGCCGATCACCTGGGGGTGCACCTGCACGCGGCGGACGGCCCGGATGCCCGCCCGCAGGTCGTCGGCGCTGGCGACGGCGGTGAGACCGGCGGCCTCGAGGTCGCCCGGGTCGAAGCCGCGGGCGTGACGCATCACGATCTCGATCTCGGAGTCACGGGGCGGAGCCGGCAGGTCGACCTTCAGCAGGAATCGGTCGAGCTGGGCCTCGGGCAGCGGGTAGGTGCCCTCGTACTCGATGGGGTTCTGCGTGGCGGCCACGAGGAACGGGTCGGGCAGGTCGCGCGGCTGGCCGTCGATGGTGACGGTGCGCTCGGCCATGGCCTCGAGCAGCGATGCCTGGGTCTTGGGAGGTGTGCGGTTGATCTCGTCGGCCAACAGCAGGTTGGTGAAGACGGGGCCCGGACGAAAGGTGAAGTCCGACGTCGAGGCGTCGTAAACGAGCGAGCCGGTGACGTCACCGGGCATGAGGTCGGGGGTGAACTGCACGCGCTTGTGCTCGACGGAGAGGGCACGCGCCAGGGAGCGGACCAGCAGCGTCTTGGCCGTGCCCGGCGCGCCCTCGAGCAGCACGTGCCCACGGGTGAGCAGCGCCATCAGCAGTCCGGTGACGGCCTCGTCCTGGCCGACCACCACCTTGCCCACCTCGGCGCGGACCCGCCAGAGGGCGTCGCGCGCCTGGTGGTCGCTCTGGGCATCATGTTGTTGCTCCGTCATCGACGTCGCACCTCTTCCTCCAGTTGGGCCAGGGTCTGCGCGCGCAGCACCATGGTGTCGTCATCGATCACGGTTCCGGTGTCGGTCAGCACCTGCGCGACCTCGCGGGGGTCGCGCCCCGTGGCAGCGGCCACGGCGCGGACGAGTTCCTCGTCCGGGGAGTCGTGGGGCAGTGCCAGCACCTGGCGAAGCCGGGCGCGGGTGGCTCGTTGCAGGGAGCCGACCGCGCGGTCCCGGGCCCCGGCCCGGTGGTAGAGCTGCCCCCGGCTGATGGTGGTCTCGATCGCCTTGACCACCACGGGCATCCGCTCGGTCACGAGGGGCCCGAAGCGGCGTGCCTGCCACAGGGCCGCGACCACGATCGTCCACGTCAGCAGCCGCTGCACCGCGTCCCACCACGGCGGCAGGATGCCCGCGAGGCCGGGCTGGTCGGAGGGCTCGTCGGTCGCGATCTGCTCGTTCTCCGACGAATACCAGACGAGATCGTGGCTGCTGCCGAGCAGGGTCAGCCCGAGGGCGGCGTTGTCGCCGTCGAGAATGTGGCCATTGGTGAGCAGCGTCTCGTCGGCGAGGGCGATCACCTCGGGGTTGCCGGGCTTGCGCACCAGTGCGTGCGCGTTCGAGGACGAGTCGCTCTCGAGGGGGAAACACCCTTCCAACGGCGCACCGAACGACTGCCGGTAGCCCCGCAGGGTGTCCGACTCGCCCTCGAGCGCGACGCGAGTGGTCTGCCCGATCGCGTCGAGCGAGCACTCCGCGCGCGACTCGACCGCGCCGGTGCCGCCGCTCTGGCTGACGCCGGTCAGGCCGAGGCCCCGCAGCACGGCGCTTCCCTGACCGAGCAGCACCACCCGTCGATACCCGCTGGCCTGCGCCTTCACCGCCTCCAGACCCGGGCCGATCAGGTAGTTGTCGCGGTTGGTCACGACCAGCGTCGCCCCCGCGGGGGGCGTGTGGCTGGTCAGCTCCGCCGACGTGCGCACGACGGTGACCGACACGCCTTGCTTCTGCAGCACCTGGCTGAGGGCCTGCATGCCTTCGCGCTTCTGGTTCTCGGGGTCGTTGTCGCCGAACTGCTTCGCGGGCCACAGCACCAGGGTTGCCACGACCGCGAGCGCGATCACGGCCACCAACCAGAACGTCAGGGATCGTCCCTGACGCGCCAGGAACGGGCGGTGGGCCGTGGCCACGCCCGAGGGTGCGGGTCGACTCGGCGACGGGCTGCTCATCGGCCCACCTCCGCCGTCGCGGTGCGGTGCTGGGGCCGCGCGGCCTGCAACTGGTCGTCGAGTTGCTGCACGAACGCCACGTCGGCCGCCGTCGTGGGCGGGACGGACGCCTGGGCGAGTCCCTCGGCGACTCGTTCCCGATAGGCGGCCCGGTCGAACAGGTCGGCGGCGCGGTGCATGGCCTGGGCGTGATCGCCGAAGACCTCCGAGACCCGCAGCGCCACCTCCTGGGCGGTGTCACCCGGACGACGCCCCAGCACGGTGCGCCGCACCATGTCGGCAACGATGGCCCGGTAGGCGCTGATCAGGGCCTGGTCGTACTCGCCGCTGCCGAGCAGGGCCGTCGTCCGCGATCGGTAATCGGCGGCGCTGAGGGTGGCGTCGACCAACGCGCTGCCGCCCGCCTCACGGCGGGAGCGACGTGCCTCGGGGCGGGAGCGCCAGACGAACCAGACCACCCCAGCCAGGACGGCCACCACGATCACGGTGACGAACACGTTGTTGGGGGAGGGGAGTCGGTCGGGCACGGAGGCGTCGAGGATGCGACGCCACAGGTCACGCAGCCAGCGTTCCAGCCACGACACCGGGCGTTGGTAGCCGCTGCGGCCCAGTTCGTCGGCGAGCCAGCGTCTGGCCTCGTCCGGTGACGGGCGCAGGGGAATCTCGAGCAGGGGAAGCATGGACGAGTCAGTGGTTCAGCTGGTTGAGCAGGGCGACGTCGTAGCCTTCCCTGCGGATCTTCAGATCCAGGGTGATCAGCGACATCAGGGCGGCAGTGATGGGTGCAGTCACGATGCTGGGCAGCACGCTGGCCGCGACCTGGGTGATGGCGTAGCCCGCGGAGGAGACGTCCCCGTCGGACGAGCCGGCGCCGCTCGTGAGCGTCACCAAGAGGATCTGCACGGGGGTCGACACCATGCTGGTGACGATGGACATCACGATGCTCACCAGCAGGACGGCGCCCACGACGCGCCAGAACGACCCCCGGGTGAGCGACCACGATTGGCGGATGGCGACGACGGGCGACAGCCGCGACCAGATCGTCTCGGGGCCGGCCGCGACCGACTTCATCTGCAGGATCATTGCCACGACCCAGGCGGCCAGCACGGCCACGACCGTGACGAGCACGAGCACCACGATCGTCTGGGAATCGGCGTTCCCCTGGGTGGTCACCGCCACGATGATGCCGGCCATGACGCCGCCCACCACCAGGATCGGGGCGAGCACCAACAGGCCCACGAGCAGGCTCGTGCCCAGATAGGGCAGCAGTCGTCCCTTGACGACGGCCCACGATTCCGAGAACCCGGGTTTGCGCCCCAACACGGCCTCATGGGTGGCGTGCATCACGATCGGTCCCACGAGCAGGGTGGCGAGCGTCAGCGGCAGCACGCTGAACATCATTCCGACCAGCGTGCCGATGGCCTCACCCAGTGCGGGCTCGAGCGAGGAGAACTGCGAGAAGGCTTGGGCGCTGAGCAGCGCCAACGGGATCGACACCGCCAGGGCGACGACCTGCACCATCAGGCTCACCAGAATGGTGCCCTTGGGGTTGAACCGGATGACATTGACCGGCCCGCTGAAGAAGTCCCCGAAGTCAAGGGGCTTGATGGCCAGGATGCCCGGCTTGATCACATTCCACAGGGTGCGCCCGGGAGGCAGGGACCCCTGGGGAGGGCCGTACCCCTGCTGGGTGTAGGGCTGCTGGACGTAGGCGGGTTGCCCGTAGGGCTGCTGGACGTAGGTGGGCTGACCGTAGGGCTGCTGGCCGTACCCGGGCTGACCGTAGGGAGGTTGCTGACCGTAGCTGGGCTGACCGTAGGGAGGCTGCTGCCCATACGACGGGGGCGCGGGCTGCTGAGAGGCCCCGGGGGCGGCCCAACCGTGGTTCTGACCGTCCTGCGACACGCTGTCCTCCTTGCGCCGATCGCACCATCGCGGTGCGGGTCAGGACGACCCTACCGGCCAGCCCGGTCACCGGCCCCGCAGCGCCTGACCCAGGATGTCGAGGAGCACCTGCTGCATGCCACCGGACGAGCTCTGGCCTGCGCCGCCACCCAGCACTCGTCCGAGAATGTCGCCCAGCACGCCACCGACGCCGCCGGACGATGCCTCCGCATCCTGGGCGTCGGCCCCGGCGGTCGGGGCACCGCCGCGATTCTGCACCTGCTTCACCAGCCAGGCCATCACGATCGGGGCGAGGATCGGAATCAGCTTCTTGACGAGGCTCTCGCCCCCCACATCGCCCAGAATGTGGCGGGCGATCTTGGCACCGTCGCCGGTGTCGACGTCGTCGAGGTCGATGCCGCCGTCGATGAGGCTGGAATCGTGGTCGCCGAGGGCCGAGGCGAGCGACTGGGCGCCCTCGGGCTCCTGGGCGTTGGCCTGCAACCCACCGACCAGCTGGGGCAGGGCCTGGGCGGCTGCCGCACGCACGTCTGCGGGATCCTCGCCGAGTTGATTGGCGATCTGGTCGATCGGCAGGCTGGTGAGCAGGTCGTTGAGGTCAGACATCGGAACTCCTTGTCGGGGACGCTCGGCAGGTGCGGCCGATGAGGGTGACGCTAGCCGCCGCAGGGCCCCCGGGGAGGGGTTGCGTCAGGAATCGCGGCGCGACCAGCGCGCCCGCCAGCGACGCCACTCCCTGGCCAGGGCATCGGGCCACGGCGGCACGGCCAGCCCCTCGGCCGCGTTCAGCCGACGCACCTGCGGTCGCAGCCAGTAGACGCCGACCAGGCCGATGGCGAACATGACCAGTTGCGTCGTCCACGCGATGCGGAAGGCCGAGCGGGTGTAACCGCCAGCCAGATCCAGGACGATCCCGAACAGCAGCATGCCGGCGACGCCGAAGCTGAAGGCGCCCATGATCACCACCCCCGTGGCGGTGCCGATCCGGCTGGCGAGGTTGCGAGTGCGGGCCACCTCGATGCCGATGTTCGAGCCGGCGGCATTGGCCGAGAGGGCGATCATCCACACCACCAGCGCCCACAGGGGCGGCCGGTCGAAGGCGACCACCAGGGTCAGCGTGGCGATGTTGGCGCCGGCGACCGTGAGGGAGAAGTTCGACAGGCGCAGGGGGTGGCGGGGTGCCAGCCAGCCGATGACCGGGCCGGCGACCAATCCCGAGACGACGAGCAACGCGAACAGTCCGGAGACCTGAGCGGGTGGCAGTCCGACCCCGCGTTCGAGATAGGGAAAGCCCCACATCATGGCGAACACCAGTCCGGGGAAGCCGGCGACGGCGTGCAGGAAGAAGCCGAGGCGGGTGGCCGGATTGCTCCACACCTGCCGGGCGGTGTCGATGAAACTGAAGTCCTGGTCGGCGCCGCCGTGCACCCGCTGGCCGTCCGGCCGGTTGCGCAGCAGCGTCCACGCGGTGACGGCGGCCAGGGCCGACACCACCGCCAACAGGGTGAACGCCGGCGACCAGCCGCGGGAGCGCAGGAACGCGGCGAACGGGATCGTCGACAGCAACTGCCCGATCTGGCCGAACATGCTGGTCAACTGCACCAGCATGGGCACCCGGCGTGGGCTGAACCACGAGGGCAGCAGGCGGATGACGCTGGTGAAGGTGAGGGCGTCGCCCATGCCCACCAGCACGCGGGCCGCCACGGCGGGCACGAGCGCCTCGGAGCCGGCCAGACTCAGTTGCCCCAGCGCCATGATGGCTGCCCCCGCTCCGATCACCACCCGGGATCCGAACCGATCGGCCAGCAACCCGGCAGGCACCTGCATCGCCGCGTAGGTCAGCAACTGCACCACGACGAACAGACTGAGCACGCTTGCCAGCACGCCGAACCGCTCGGTGGCCGCGAGCCCGGCCACGCCGAAGGACGAGCGTTGCCAGATCGCCGAGACGTAGACCAGCACCGCCACCAGGTAGATGCCCCAACTGCGCCGGGTGTCGTGCAGGGGGTGAGGGGCGGCGTCCACGCCCCTCACCCTAGAGCGGCATCAGCGGGCGACGGCGGGCTGTCCGTTCTCGCTGAGGTCTTCGCGGGGTTCGGCCGCGGGGTCGCCGGCCAACACCCAGTCGCGCACCTCGGGCATGTCTTCGAGGTGCTCGCGGATGTAGGTCTCGTGCCGCTCCAACTGCCGCTGGCACCACGCCTTCAGCTCGGCCATTCCCCGCACCTTGCGGCGCGAGTTGTGGATGGCGTCGATCACCAGGTGGTAACGGCTCGCCTGGTTGCGCACCACCATGTCGAACGGGGTCGTGGTGGTGCCCTGCTCGATGAACCCCCGGCAGTGGAAGCGGTCGACGTCGGGGCGTCCGTGCACCAGTTGGTGAATGGTTCCCGGGTATCCGTGGAAGCTGAACACCACGTCGACGGTGTCGGTGAACAACTCGCGGAACAGCTCCGGGGTCATGCCGTTGGGGTGATCCTTGGGGCGCGCCAGGGTCATCAGGTTGACGACATTGACCACCCTCACCCGCAGGCCTGGCAGGTGCTGCTTGAGGATCTCGGCGGCGGCCACCGTCTCCATGGTGACGACGTCGCCGGCGCAGCCCAGCACGATGTCGGGATCGTCCTCGGTGGAGAGGTCTTCGTTGCCCGCCCAGTCCCACACACTGGCACCACGCCGACAGTGTTCATGGGCCTCGGCCAGTGTCAGGTACTGCAGTTGTGGCTGCTTGTCCTGCACGATCAGGTTGACGTGGCTGCGACTGGTGAACGCGTGGCGGGCCACCGAGAGCAGGCAGTTGGCGTCCGGCGGCAGGTAGATGCGGGCCACGTCGCCGCGGTGCTGCATCACGTTGTTGATCAGGCCAGGGCCTTGGTGGGAGAAGCCGTTGTGGTCGTTGCGCCAGGCCGTCGACGACAACAGGATGTTGAGGCTGGGCACCTTCGCCCGCCAGGGCAGGTGATTGGCTTCCTCGAGCCACTTGGCGTGCTGAATCGTCTGACTGGCGCTGACCATGGCGAATGCCTCATAGGTCGCGAACAGTCCGTGCCGCCCGGTCAGCGTGTAGGCCTCCAGCCAGCCGTGGCAGTTGTGCTCCGAGAGCACCTCCATCACCCGACCGTCGCGCGAGAGTTGCACGTCGTCGTCCGTGACCGATTCCAGCCAGGTACGGTCCGAGACCTCGAAGACTGCGCCCAGGCGGTTCGAGTTGGTCTCGTCGGGGCAGAACAGGCGGAAGCTGTCGGGGTTGCGGCTGTAGAGGTCGCGCATCAGCGCGCCGAGCACCCGGGTCGACTCGCTGCGGGTGGTGGCCGGCGCCTCGACGGCGATCTCGTAGTCGTCAATGTCGGGCAGGTCGAGGTCGCGGGTGAGCAGGCCCCCGTTGGCATGGGGTTGGGCCGTCATGGCCAGCTCGCCCTCGGGGTTGTTGCGGGTCACCAGCTCGACCGGACGACCGTCGGCGTCGAACAGCTCGTCGGGACGATACGACCGCAGCCACTCCTGCAGCAGCCGACGGTGGGCGTCGTCCTCCTTGACCCCGGCCAGCGGCACCTGATGGGCCCGCCAGGTGCCCTCGATGAGCACACCGTCGACCTCGTGGGGCCCGGTCCAGCCCTTCGGTGACCGCAGCACGATCATCGGCCAGCGCGGACGACCCTCGAACGCATTCCCGGCGCGGGCGTCGGTCTGGATGGTGCGGATGCGGCCCCAGGCGTGGGCGAGGGCCTCGGCGAAGCGCTGGTGCATGCCGGGCAGGTCGTCACCGTCGACCTCGATGACCTCGTACCCGTGGCCCTCGAACAGGCTGCGCACCTCGTGGCGGGGCTTGCGCGAGAGCACGGTCGGGGCGGCGATCTTGCCGCCGTTGAGGTGCAGCACGGGAAGCACGGCCCCGTCGCGGGCCGGGTTGAGGAAGCTGATGCCCTTCCACGAGCCCTCGAGCGGGCCGGTCTCGGCCTCACCGTCGCCGACCACCGCCAGCGCGATCAGGTCGGGGTTGTCGAAGACGGCGCCGAAGGCGTGGATCAGGGCGTACCCGAGTTCGCCGCCCTCGTGGATCGATCCCGGGGTGGTCACCGACGCGTGCGAGGGAATGCCGCCGGGGGCGGAGAACTGCCGGAAGAACGTGGCTAACCCCGCGGCGTCCTGGGTGACATGGGGGAAGTTGTGGGTGTAGGTGCCCTCGAGCCAGCTCGCGCCTGTCAGGGCAGGGCCACCGTGGCCGGGCCCCGCGAGGTAGATCATGTTCTGGCCGGTGTGGCGGATCAGTCGGTTGCAGTGCGAGTAGATGAACGCCAGACCGGGTGAGGTGCCCCAGTGCCCCAACAACCGGGGCTTGATGTGGGCCGGCTCGAGGTCGTCTCGCAGCAGCGGGTTGGCCTGCAGGTAGATCTGGCCGACGGTGAGGTAGTTGTTGGCGCGCCACCAGGCGTCGACGGTGGCGAGGTCGGCGTCGTCGAGGGTGGCGAGTTCGGTGACGGTGGTGCTCAGGTCAGCAGTGCCCATGTGGTCACTGTGTCCCACGCCGGGGTCCCGGTGCAGCAGTCGGACGAAATCCGCCCCGACCGGCGGTCCCTCGGCGCGATCAGGCCGGGCGGAGGGTGTCGTCAGCCCAGCAGGTCGAGCAGGGCCGACTCCAGGGCGGTCTGGCGGGCGGTGGCGGATCGGAACCGTCGGGAGGCGACCTCGCCGATGGTGGTGCCAGCGGCGTGGAGGTCGATGATCCGGGGGTCGATGTAGGACTTGCGGGCCACGGCCGGGGTGTTGCCGAGGTAGGCGGCCACCTCGAGCACCGCCTGTCGGACGGCTCTGGCCCGCGCGGCCGCGGTGTCGACCGGCTCGTCGGTGGTCGCCAGCACCTCGGCGGCGATCACCCCGGCGTGCCAGGTGCGGAAGTCCTTGGCGGTGAAGTCGCCGTCGAACAGGTCGTGCAGGTAGGCATTCACGTCGGAGCTCGTGAGGTCACGCCAGGCTCCACGCCGCTGTTCGGCGACCGGCCCGCGGTGAGCCAGCAATCTCGTGCTTCCTCGTCGGGAGCGCATCCGGTCGAGCGACTCGATCGCGGGCGGATCGTCCACCTCGACGCGGTGGGCGATGCCCGACTTGCCCGTGAAGGTGAAGACCAGGGCGCCTGCCCGACGGCGCACGTGCCGGTGTTCCAGGGTGGTCAACCCGAACGATCCGTGGGCATCGGTGTAGGCGTCGTTGCCGATCCGGAAGTAACCGACGTCGAGCAACCGGACCGCGGTCGCGCAGGCCCGCTCGAGAGGCATGCCCGCTAGCTCGAGGTCGCGGGACACCTGGCGCCGCACCCGTGGCAGCAGCGCCGCCGCGGAGGTCACCCGGTCGAACTTGCTGCGGTCGCGGCGCTCCCGCCACTGCGGGTGGTACAGGTACTGCCGGCGGCCGGCGTCGTCTGTGCCCACCGCCTGCAGGTGGCCGTTCTCCACGGGGCAGATCCACAGGTCGGTCCACGCGGGTGGGATGGCGAGCGCCTTGAGGCGCTCGACCTGGTCTGCTGGGAGGGCATTGCCGTCGTCGTCCACATAGCGGAAGCCCCGCCCCGAACGCTGCCGGGTCCAGCCCTGCATCCTCACCGACACCCGTCTCAGGCGAGGCACGGGCGGCCCGATCCGATCGGGTTCCTCTGGGGTTCCATGACATCACTGTGGCCCACCCCCGCCTTCGGCGGCTGCCAAGCGACGACAGCGGCGGCGAAAACCACCCCTCCGGGTGGGCGAGCAGGGGCCTCGGAAATGTCGGTGGCCCGCCGTAGCCTGACTTCATGAGTGCGGACGACACAATCGAGGGCAGCCACCGGGACGCCGCGACGGAGGTCCCTGGCGCCGTCGTGGGGGACAAGGGCCGACCCGCCGCGGCCCGGATGCGTACCTTCACCCAGATCCTGGTGAACACCGCCGTTGCCGGTGTCACCACCAGCTACCTGTGGTTCTCTCTGACCTTCTGGATCTACCTCGAGACCCGCAACGTGATCGCCACGGGCGTGGTCGGTGGCGCCTACATGTTGTTGATGGCGTCCACCAGCATCAGCTTCGGTACGGTCGTCGACCGGCACCTCAAGGTGCGGGTGATGCGGTTCTCGGCCCTGGTCACCCTGGCGTGTTTCGGGGCCGGCCTGGTGGTCTTCCTGCTCGTCCCCGAAGACAGCATCACGGCCCTGGGCCAGCCGTGGTTCTGGTTGTTCGCCGTGATCATCCTGGTCGGGGCGGTGATCGAGAACCTCCGCAACATCGCCCTGTCGACCACGGTGTCGATCCTGGTCGAACCCGATCGGCGGGCCAACGCCAACGGGGCCGTCGGAACGGTGCAGGGAGTGGCCTTCATGGTCACGAGCGTCTTGTCCGGGCTGTCGATCGGCTATCTCGGCATGCGATGGACGTTGGTGATCGCCGTGCTGCTGGTGGCTGCTGCGCTCGCCCACCTGTTCACGCTGTCGATACCCGAAGAGGCACGTCCGTCGGCGACCTCGTCCACCCCCGGGGGCACCGCCTCCGGCATGGAGCGGGCCTTCGACCTGCGCGGGTCGATGGCGGCGGTCCGGTTGGTGCCGGGTCTGTTCGCCCTGATCCTGTTCTCCACCATGAACAACCTGATCGGTG
Organism: Aestuariimicrobium soli; assembly: GCF_051192575.1. Classification (NCBI taxonomy): domain Bacteria; kingdom Bacillati; phylum Actinomycetota; class Actinomycetes; order Propionibacteriales; family Propionibacteriaceae; genus Aestuariimicrobium; species Aestuariimicrobium soli. Next base: position 260,271 of record NZ_JBPJSQ010000001.1, read on the forward strand.
GGGTCTACATGGCGCTGATGGATCCCTACGGTTTGGAGATGTTCTCCGTCCAGGCGTGGGGGTTGGTGTTCGCCGTCACCGCGACCGGCTTCATCATCGGCGGTGGGCTGGTCGCCAGGTTCGGTCTCGGCCGCAATCCGATGCGGACCCTGCTGCTGGCCGTGATGGCCATGGGCCTGCTCGGTGCGATGTTCACCGTGCGCGAGTGGGCCTGGCTCTACATCGCGGGCATCTGGCTCTATTTGACGCTGGTACCCGCGGTCGAGGCGGCCGAGCAGACCGTCATCCAGCGGGTCGTACCTCTGGAGCGACAGGGACGCGTGTTCGGGTTCGCCGGGGCGTTCGAGGCCAGTGCCGCCCCCATCACCGCTTTCCTGATCGCCCCCGTGGCCCAATTCTGGATTCTTCCCTGGTCGAGGACTTCGGCCGGTGCGGACGCGCTGGCACCGCTGCTGGGGCGAGGCGATGCGCGCGGGATCGCCCTGGTCTTCCTGGTGGCTGGGCTGCTGATGGTCGTGTTCGCCGGCCTCGCCTTCTTGTCCCCGGTGTACCGCAAGGTGTCGCAGACCTATCGGACGATCGCGGCCACCGAGCCGCAGGTCGGCTGAGTGGGTCGTCCGCCCCGCGTTTCCGCGCCCGGGAAGCAGGCGTCAGAGTCCGGGGGAGTCGTGCATCATGCCACCGTCGACCGTCACCGTCTCCGCCGTCATGTAGCTGGCACCGTCGCTGGCGAGGAAGAGCACGACATCGGCGATCTCGGCGGGGCTGGCGACCCTTTCCAGGGGGATGGCCTCCTCCAGGGCCTCGGCCAGCTCCGGGCTGTCGAGGGTCTCGGCGTTCATGGGCGTCCGGACGGCGCCGGGCGCCACGTTGACCATTCGGATGCCGTGCGGGGCCAGTTCGACCGCCCCATTGCGGGCCAGCATCCGCAGCCCGCCCTTGGCGCAGCAGTAGATGGCGTTGCCTGGCATTGGCCAGTCCTCGTGAACCGAGGAGTTGTTGATGATGACGCCGCGAGAGCGTTGCTTGAGGAACTGCTTGGCCGCCGCCTGGGCGCCGAAGAAGGCGCCCTTCAGGTTCACGGCCAGTTCCAGGTCGTAGTGCTCCTCGGTCGCCTCCAGCAGTGAGCTGCGGGTCTCGACCCCCGCGTTGTTCACCCAGACGTGCAGCCGTCCGAAGTTCTCGACGGCGGCGTCCACCAATCTGGCGAGGTCGTCCAGCTTGGTGACGTCGGCCTCCACGGCCACCGCCTTGCCGCCGGCCTTCTCGATGTCGCGGACGAGGCCGGCGTTGGGGGAATCGTCGCCCAGGTAGTCGATCACGACGTTGCAGCCCTGCGCGCCGGCGGCGCGGCAGATGGCCGCACCGATTCCGGTGTTGCCACCGGTCACCACCACGGTGCGGTCCTTCAGGCTGGGATAGATGTTGGGGGTGCGGCTCGGTGCCATCTCATGCTCCTGGGTCGGGGGTGGGTGTGGTCGGGGTGGGCGTGGACGAGGTGGGAGGCGTCGTGTCCTGGTGACCGGGGCGCGGGCTGGCGGCCCGACTCTCGTTGTGTTGCACCTGGTGGGTGGCGCGCTCGATCACCAGGTGTGCCACCATCGCGGTCCAGCCGGTCTGGTGACTGGCGCCGAGTCCCTCCCCGGTGTCGGCGTCGAAGTACTCCGAGAAGGTCGGGTGGGTGTCCCACAGCGGCCCGCTGCCGTGGTCGCGGGGGGTGCTGACGACGCGTCCGTCGTCGTCGGGCGCCCAGAGGGCGACCAGTCGGTCAGAGAGTTGGTCGGCAATCTCGGCCAAGGTCAGCTGGTGCCCCGACCCGGTGGGGAACTCGTGGGTCAGGTGCCCGCCGACCCCGTCGCCGCGGTGGCGGAGCGAGTCGATCAGCAGGCAGTTGAGGGGGAACCAGATGGGCCCACGCCAGTTCGAGTTGCCGCCGAACATGCCGGAGTCGGACTCACCCGGCAGGTACTTCAGGAACATGTCCTGGTCGACCAGCCGCACGTGCAAGCCGTCACGATAGGCGGCCGACAGCGACCTGATGCCGTGCTCGGAGAGGAACTCCTCGGGGTCGAACAGGCGTCGCAGCACCCGGCCGAGGCGGGGTGGGTCAACCAGCGACATCGTCTGCAGGTGCCCCTCGTCCGCCTTCTCGGTGAGAATCCAGCGGGCGAGGTCGGGACGATTCTCGGCCAGCCAGCGCCGGCGTCGGCTGAACTCCGGCAGTTCATCGGCCACCCACGACTGGGTGTTGGCGACCGCCAGCAGGGGCACGAGCCCCACCAGCGAGCGCACCGGCACCCGCTCGGTCTGGCCGTCCTCGCTGACGAGGGCGTCGTAGAAGAAGCCGTCCTCGTCGTCCCACAGCGACACCTGGCCGGTGCCGAACCGCTCCATCGCCTGACTGATCGACAGGAAGCGTTCGAAGAAGGTGGTGGCGATCTCGTCCCACGCGGGGCTCTTGCGGGCGAGTTCCTGGCTGATGCGCATCATCACCAGGGTGTGGAAGGCGATCCAGCTGGTGGCGTCGGACTGCTCCAGGCGCCACCCGTCGGGCACCTGGGTCGAGCGGTCGAACAGTGAGATGTTGTCCATGCCGAGGAAGCCACCCTCGAACAGGTTGTTGCCCGCTTCGTCCTTGCGGTTGACCCACCAGCCGGAGTTGAGCAGCAGTTTGGTGATCACGCGCACCAGGAACTCGGTGTCCCAGGCGCCCTCGGCGAGGTAGACCTGCAGGGCGGCCCAGGCATGCACCGGCGGGTTGACGTCGGAGAAGCGCCACTCGTAGGCGGGCAGTTGTCCGTTGGGGTGCTGGGCCCATTCACGGCACATCAGCAACAGCTGGTTCTTGGCGAAGGCGGGGTCGATGTGGGCGAAGGCGACGCAGTGGAAGGCAAGGTCCCAGGCCGCGAACCACGGGTACTCCCAGTCGTCTGGCATCGAGATCACGTCGGCCAGATCGAGGTTCGTCCAGTCCGTGTTGCGGCCCCAGGGTTCCTGGGCGCGACGCGACGGCGGGGGAGCGGGCTGGGCCGGGTCGCCCTGCAGCCATTCGCGCACCGAGTAGCGGTAGACCTGTTTGTTCCAGCACAGGCCGGCGAAGGCGCGGCGGGTGAGGGCGCGCTCGCGGTCACTGACCTCGGCGGGGATCACGGCCGCGTAGAACTCGTCGGCCTCACGACGGCGGTCGGCGAGGGTCTGGTCGAACGTGGCGCCGAAGGGGTCGGTGAGTTCGTGGCTGTGATGGGTGAGACGCACCCGCACCTCGATGGTCTCGCCGGGAGCGACGGCGTCGGTGTGGAACCAAAAGGCAACCTTGGTGCCGCTGCTGCCGTCGGCGGACGGAGCCCGACACGCGTCGGTCTGGCCGTGGACGATGGCCCGGTTGACCGAGTCCTTGGGGTGTGGGCTCGGGTTGGGCTGCCCCCACAACGCCTGCGCGTTGGACTCGTTGTCGCACCACAGCACCGTCGGCGCCCCCAGCCGTTCGGGGTGGTCAACGGCGAGGCGGTACTCGCCGAGCCAGGCGTGGCGGCTGACCACCTCGGTGTGGTCGGCATGGTCGTCGCCGACGGTGATCGACGGCACCCGATCGTCGCGTCCCCAGGCCCATGTGTTGCGGAACCAGTACTGCGGAATCAGGTGCAGCGGGGCGGGTTCGGGGCCGTGGTTGGTGGCGCGCACCACCATGCACAGGTCGGTGGGGTGAGCCTTGGCGTGCGTGACGGTGACGTCAAAGAAGCGGTCCTGGGCGAGGATGCCGGTGTCGCGCAGTTCGTACTCGCGATCGGTGGCCCCACGTTGCGCGTTGGCCTCGACGAGGTCGGTGTAGGGGTAGGCCGCTTGCGGGTAGCGGTAGAGGAACTCGCCGAACGCGTGGGTGGGCAGCGCATCGAGCGGCCAGTAGTACTCCTTGACGTCTTCGCCGTGGTTGCCCTGCGGGTTGGTGAGCCCGAAGGGGCGCTCCTTCAGTCGGTCGTCGCGACCATTCCAGAGCGCGACGGCCAGATTGGCGAAGCCGAACCGGTCGCAGACCCCGGCGATGGCGTCCTCGCCCCACCGGTAGGCCCGCAGGTGGGCCTGGTCGAAGTCGAAGTGTTCCCAAGCGTTGCCATCGGCCGAGTAGTCCTCGCGCACCGTGCCCCACTGCCGGGCCGCCATGTAGGGGCCCCAGCGGCGCCAGGCAGAGTCGTCGTCCACCGAAGAGGCGAGGCGGTGGTGTTCGGCTGTGGTGTCCGTCACAGGTCGCACCCTAGTCAGGAAGGGTGACGTCGGTGACGGGTTGGGCGCGTTCCCACGGCTCGACGTCGCCGGGCACGACCCGGAAGAGCGGGTGGACGTCGACCCGGCGGGGCAGTGGCCCCACGTCGGGGGAGCGGACGAGCAGTTTGGCCTGCAGGTGGTCGCGTTCGAGCGCCACCTGACCCTCGGTGGGTGTAGCCCCGGGTGCGCCCGGCCAGCACGGCCTGGGCCAGCAGCGCCTCGCGCCAGCAGGCGACCAGACCGGCCCGATCGAGGTGACGGGGGTGCAGGGACCACACACGCATGGGTCAGGGGTTCCGAGGTTCGATCATGATGATCGCCACGTTACGGCCGCTCGCCAGCGGCGCTGCAGCACACTGGTGAGCGCCACAGCGAGGAGGTCACGATGGCGCACCCGGCCCGATACACCGCGGACGATCCCTACCTGGTTCGGCTCCGCGAGATCTGCCTGAGCCTGCCCGGAGCGAGCGAGAAGGAGTCGCACGGTCGTCCGGTGTTCTGCACCACGAAGGTGTTCGCCATCTTCGGGGCCACGGTCAAGGGCGACCACTGGGACGACCGCTGGGCCCAGGCGGTGGTCGTGCTGCCCGATGCGGACGAGCGCGCGGCACTGCTGGCCCAGAGCGAGCAGGCGGGCGACGGGCGGGTCTTCGTGCCCGCCTACCACGGGCCATCGGGATGGATCGGGCTCAACCTTGCACAGCGACCCGCCGACCAGGTCGACTGGCGCGAGGTGGCCGAACTGGTGGAACTGTCGTACCGACGGACGGCGGGCACGCGGCTGGTGGCGGAACTCGACCGCCAGGCTGGACAAGATAAGTAAGTTATATAAGAATGTGATGTATGAGTCATGAGGTCGCGGACGAGGTGCTGCGGCTGACCGCCCGGTTGAACCGGTGGGTGAGCGCGCGCACCGATGTCGGCGTGCCCACCGCGCAGGCCCGACTGCTCGGTCACATCGATGACCTGCAGCCGGTGCGGATCACCACCTTGGCCCTCGCCGACCACAGCTCGCAGCCGGGAGTGACCGCCCAGGTCAACCGCCTGGAGTCGGCCGGACTGGTGCGCCGCATCCCGGACGAGTCCGACGCCCGCGCCAGCCTCGTGGAACTCACCGAGCACGGCCGCGCGGCGCTGACCAAGGCCCGGGGCGTGCGCGCCGCCGGACTGGCCCCGCTGCTCGACCAGCTCGACGCGGCCGACCTCGATCGGCTCCGTGCCGGAGTGGCCGTGCTCAGCGGGCTGGTCGACCGGCTCGACCCTCACCCTGACCAGACCACACCCTGACAAGGACTGATCTCTTGTTCCGCCAACCCAAGACCGTCTGGGCCGTTGCCTTCGCCTGCGTCATCGCCTTCATGGGCATCGGCCTGGTCGACCCGATTCTCAAGCCCATCGCGGACGAACTGAACGCGACCCCGTCGCAGGTCTCGCTGCTGTTCACCTCGTACAACGCCGTCATGGCCGTCGCGATGCTCGTCGCCGGCTGGGTGTCCAGCCGGATCGGCGCCAAGAAGACGCTCCTGATAGGGCTGTGCATCATCATCATCGGCGCCGGGGCCGCCGGCCTGCAGAACGCCATCCCCGGCATCGTCGCCTTCCGCGCCGTCTGGGGCCTGGGCAACGCCTTGTTCATCGCGACCGCCCTCACCACCATCGTGACCGCGGCCAAGGGCTCGGTCGGGCAGGCGATCGTGCTCTACGAGGCCGCTCTGGGGCTGGGCATCGCTGCCGGGCCGCTGCTCGGTGGTGCTCTGGGCGCCCTGTCGTGGCGGTTCCCGTTCTTCGGGGTGAGCGTGCTGATGACCGTGGGGTTGATCGCCACCGCACTGGTGCTGCCGGCGACCGAGCCGACCGGCGAGCGCACGTCGATCAAGGCGCCCATCAAGGCGCTGGGTCACCGAGGTCTGCTCACGGTGGGCATCACCGCGTTCCTCTACAACTTCGGCTTCTTCACCCTGCTGGCGTTCACCCCCTTCCCCCTCGACATGGATGCCCACGGTGTCGGCCTCGTCTTCTTCGGGTGGGGCCTGTTGCTCGCCCTGTCATCGGTGTTGGTGGCGCCCTGGGTGCAGCGGACGTTCGGCACGACCGCCGGCCTCGTCGGCGCGCTGGTCACGTTCATGGTGCTGCTGGCCATCATGGGCATCTACACGGAGGCGAAGACGGTGCTGGTGGTGTGCGTGGTGCTCGCGGGCGGCGCGCTCGGGGTGAACAACACGCTGATCACCGAGACCGTCATGAAGATCTCGCCCGCCCCTCGCGGCGTCGCCTCGTCGGCCTACAGCTTCGTCCGGTTCATCGGTGGCGCCATCGCCCCGTGGCTGGCCGGCAAGCTCGGGGAGCGCTCGATGCACGTGCCGTTCTACGTCGGCGCCGGTGCCGTGCTGCTCGCCGTGATCGTGCTCTCGACCATTCGCGGTGACCTGCGGCGTCTCGATGCCACCCCCGGCCACGGCGCCGAGCCGGTCGATTCGCAGATCGAGGCCGAGGCCGTCACGGTCGGCGACGCCTGAAGTCGGCAGTGGCGCCGGTGGTGAGACGGACGAACTCGTCGCGCAGGCGCCCGGTGGCCGCGGGGGACAGGTAGGCGGCGAAGGCGGGGTACTGGAAGGCCAGCACCAGCAGTTGCCGGGCCGTGATGGCTCGGTCGAGGTCGTCCGCGGCCAGCGGGCCTCGGCCGTGGCGTTCGCGGGCCGATGCGTACCAGCGCACGATCAGGTCGCGACCCGGAAGGGCGGCCAGCCCGGGATCGGCGGTGGCTCGGGTCAGCAGGAAGGCGAGGTCGTCGGTGCCCCTGGCCCAGCCGGCGGACTGCCAGTCGATCAGCAGCGGTCGTCCCGCGAGAGCGTCGGTGGTGTCGAGCACCACGTTGTCGAGGTGGCAGTCACCGTGAGTGAACTCCACCGGGCCCGCGGAAGCGTCGTCGGCGAGCACGTGGCGATGGTCCGTCACCCACGCGAGCGCCGCCCCGGACTCGTCGTCGTCCCACAGCTCACGCAACAGCGCCAGGTCGGCCACGGGGTCGAGACCCGGCCAGGGTTCTGAGTGCCAGCGCGGGCGGTCGGGCGGTGTCGAGGCGTGCAGCGAGGCCAGATCGTCGAGCAGGTGACGCCAATGAGCGTCGCTCAGGGTGGCGCGTTCGAGGCGGGGGAGCACGATGGTCGTCCACCCCTGCGTGACCTCGTGGAACAACACCGGCGGACGAGGAACCGTGAGCCCCGGCTCGAGCAACGCCGCCAGCTCACGGTCGGCGCGGGCGGTGGCCTCGTCCGAGTCGTGCAGGGTGGTCTTGACCACCACGGGTCGATCGCCGAGGTGGCCCGGTAGCACCGCCGACCCCGAGCGGGACCCCGCCAGTGGGGGAGCGTCGTCGAGGGTGATGCCGGCGGGCGGGCGAGGCTGGTCGGTCATGGCACCAGTCTGTCAGGGGGCCCTGGCACATCGGCCGAAATGTGTTCGAAAATAGTGCCTGAACAGGGCTCGATTTCTCGTCTGACCTCTGGGAATTGTCGGCTTCGAATCGTACAATGGATGCATGACGACGACTTTGGTGGACGAGCTCGCGGGAGAGCTGTCATTGGTGTGCGTCGTGCACCATTCCACCGATGAGGCACTCGACACCCTGACCCACATTCGCACACTGAAGCGGCAGGCGGCGCTGGCCGAATTCCAGGCGGCGGCCGAGTATGCGGAACTGTCCGGGCGTGAGCTGATGGTCGACGACGATGGACGACCTCGACATGGAGCCATGCACGGTGAGCGGCTGGTGCGAATCGCGGGGGAGGGGAGCCCGCTGGTCGCGGAGTTCGCCGCCCTCGAGGTGGGCGCCGCCATGCGCATGTCGAAGGAGTCGGCCTTCCATCTGATGCGCCATGCCCTGGCCGTGAAGCATCGCCTTCCCGGGGTCTGGTTCCTGGTCAAGAGTCTTCGGCTCGAGGTGTGGCAGGCCCGTGACATCGCCGACGTCACCGAGGGGTTGACGGCCGATCAGGCCGAGTGGGTCGACGCGCGGCTGGCTCCCACCGCTACGGGCATGAGTCACCGCAGACTGTTGCGGCATGCTCGCGCTCTGGTGGCGAAGGCGGTACCGGACGAGGCGACTCGTGACCGGGATGCAGCGCGCCGAGGGCGGCGGGTGCGGGTCGACGCCACCACCAACGGGGCCACGGCCTTCGTCCTGGCGACCCTCGATGCGGTCGACGCGAAGCACCTCGACGCGCGCCTCAGCCAGCTGGCAGCCATCCTGAAGACCTGTGGTGACGGCGACGACCTCGACGTGCGCCGATCCAAGGCACTGGGCCTGCTGGCATCGCCCGCGAGAGCTCTGCAACTGCTGCAGGCGAGCGCCGCGGCGGAGGCGCCGGCGCTCGTCGACGATGGGGCGCTCGACGTGGAGTGCCCCGCTCGTGGGCAGCGTGGGCACACGTGCGGCACCATCACCGTCGATCCCGAACTGCTGTTGCCGCGGGCCGAACTGGTCGTTCACCTGAGCGACCACACGCTGGAACTGGGGGAGTCGGTCGAACAGAACCTGATGCGGGCCCGCGATCTCGGCCCGCAATTGGTGGGCTGGGCGCGCGATCTGCTCGGGCATCAGCGGGTGACGCTTCGTCCGGTACTGCAGGTCGACGCGCTGATGCCGTCGGACGCCTACGAGGTGCCCGAGCGCATGCGCGAGGCGATCACGATGCGCAACCCGGTGAGTGTGTTCCCCTTCTCGACCCGTCGGGCCAGTAGGTGCGACCTCGACCACACCGTTCCCTATCGGCCACCAGACGATCAGGTGCTCGAGACCGAGGACTGGCTCGATCGCAGGCAACAGAATCTGCACCAGACTCGAACGGACAATCTGGGGCCGCTGGATCGGAAGGCCCATCGCGCCAAGACCTTCGCCGACTGGCAGGTGTCGCAACCGGTGCCCGGCTGTTTCCTGTGGACCTCACCGAAGAAGTACCGCTACCTGGTCACGCCCTCGGGCACGATCAGCCTGGGTCGGACTGGTGGTGGCAGGGCAGGGGAGGGATTGCCGTGACCGAGATCGTGATGTCGCGCGTCTACGACGAGCCGACCCCGGACGACGGCCTGCGCTGGCTGGTCGACCGGCTGTGGCCGAGGGGCATGAGCAAGGAGCGCGCCGCCCTCGACACCTGGCACAAGGACCTCGCACCGTCCGACGACCTGCGTCGGTGGTTCCACGCCGACCTCGAGGGACGATGGCCCGAGTTCACCCGTCGCTACCTGGCCGAGCTGGACGCCAACCCGGCCGCGGACGAGGCGCTGACCGCCCTCGCTGGGCAGCCGAGACTCACGCTGCTCACGGCGGCGCGCAACCTCGATCGCAGTGAGGTGCCCGTGCTGCGCGACTGGTTGATCAGCCGTTCGGCCAGCGCGTAGGGCTGGGCTGTCGGGGGTCCTCCGGCTCGTCCGAGTGGTCGGTCCAGCGGTCCTTGGGGCGGTAGCCCAGCTCGAGCATGGTGTTGGTGAGGCCCCAGCGGCGGTTCGGGTTGTCGCTGATGGCGTAGTAGAGGCCGAAGGTGACGTCGGCCTCGATCGCGCACCGCACCACCTGCTCGGTGTCGTCCTCGCTCAGCCACATGGCGCGCAGCAGGTCGGGGTCGCCGGGGTTGGTGCGGGGGCTGCTCCAGCCGATGCGCAGGGCGATGAAGTCGAGGCCGTGCTCGTCGTGGTAGAACCGGCCGAGCGCCTCACCGAAGATCTTCGAGACCCCGTACAGCGAGTCGCCCCGGGGGAGCGTCGTCTCGTGCACGGGCCACTCACCGAGTCGGTCGTACATGCCCATTGCGTGGTTGGACGACGCGAACACGAACCGGCGCACGCCCGCCTCGCGACTCGCCTCCAGCGCGTTGCGCAGGCCGATGATGTTGGCCTGCAGCACGTCGTCCCAACTGGAATCCGGCGCGGCCGACCCGGCCATGTGCACCACGGTGTCGACGCCCTCCATGAGGGCCAGGGTGTCGTCGTAGTCGGTGAGGTCGGCCAGGCGCAGGTCGTCGGGACTGTCGTCGCGGCGGTGCCGGCCCTGCAGAACCAGGTCGTAGTCGTCGCGCAGGCGCTCGGCGAGCAGGCGACCGATGCCGCCGGTGGCTCCGGTGATCAGGACGCGTCGAGGGGTCGGGGTGCTGGTCATGTCGCCCATCATGGCCGATCCGGGGTCGCCGGACGGGAGGTCGGTCTCACGGGGCTGGTCACACGGGAGTCAGGGGAAGGAGTGGCTCCGGAGGCAGGGTCACCTCGATCGGGTCACCCGTCGCCACGATGCCCCCGCGGGAGACGATGCCCATCACGCCCGCCAGCCGGACGACCTCGCCGTCGTCCGTGGTGGTGAGCACCTGCTTCAGCAGCCCGGGCTGGAAGTCGTTGATCTGGTTGCAGGGGTTCCGCAGGCCGGTCACGGTGATCACGGCCTCGCCGATCGTGAGCCTCGTCCCCACCGGCAGGCCGAGCAGGTCGAGACCCTGAGTCGTGATGTTCTCCCCGAGGTCACCGGGACGAACCTCGTGCCCGACCAGCGCGAGCTGGTCGAAGAGTTCTTGGTGCATCAGGTGCACCTGGCGAAGGTTGGGCGTGGACGGGTTCTTCGCGACCCGGGACCGGTGCTTGACCGAGACACCGGCGTGCGCGTCGCCCTCGACCCCGATGCCCTCGACCAGGGTGACCTGCTCGAGGGTCTGCTTGCTGAAGGAGTGGGACGGGCTGCGGTGCACGGCCCTGACCGTGGGTGGTGCGACTGTGTCTGTCCCGGCGGTGTCGGTCATGTCGTCCATCATGGCCGACGGAGACGCCGCAGCACGGCCAGCAGGATGAGCAGGCACGCCGCCCCGTAGGTGCCCATGATGGCCACCGGCACCGCCGCACCGTGCCAGCCGCGGAAGGCCTGCAGCGCGATCAGGGAGTCGGAGACCATGAACAGGATTCCGCCCAGGGTGGCCAGCCGGTGCACGCCCGTGGCGAGGACGGCCATCAGCGTGAGCACGAGTCCGTAGACGAGGATCGGCACCCGCAGTGCCCCGGCCCCGGACCAGACGGCGGCCATCAACACCACGTAGGCCACGACGTAGGCCGCCAGCGAGGGGAGTGCGCCGGGGCGTCCGAGCAGGCTGGCTCGTCGCAGCGGCCAGAACGCCCAGCAGAACGCGAGGTGTCCGCACAGGAACGCGCCCACCATCACCAGGAAAGCGAGGTCGTCTGGGACGAACCCCGGCAGCAGGTCACCGAGCCACGACAACAGCAGCCCCGCGAGGGTGCCGCGGCGCAGGCGGGGCAGGGGGGCGTCCGGGGTGGTGGGGGAGAGTAGGAGGGCCACGACGAGGCAGGGGATCATCAGGTTCTGGCTCCACTCCGAGACGAGGTGGGCGCCGGCGGCGAGTGAGATGAGGTTGGTCAGCGTGGCGAGGACGAAGGCCACGATGGCGATGCGGGCCCCGGTCATGCGCTCATGCCTCAGCCACCGATGCGGCAACGCTGCGCCGCATGACCGTGTTCTTCAACCCCTTGGCGCGGATGAACTCGAACCCCGCCTGCTCGTACATGGCACGGGTGCCGTTGTAGACGAAGGAGTTGTTCATGCGCTTCTCGCCGACCTCGTGGGGGTATCCCTCGACGATGCCGCCACCCTGCTGGGCGATCAGGTCGAGGGCGCCGTCGAGCGCGATCCGCGCGAAGCCCTGTCGGCGGTGCGCCTTGTCGACGAAGATGCAGGTCACGCGGTAGTCGGGCAGCAGGTCCGCCTCGGCGAGGTACTGCTTGCTGTGGTGCAGGTTCGGCAGCTCCGCGGGTGGGCCGAACTCGGCCCAGGCGACGGCCTCGTCTGCGATCATCACGAGGGCGGCGTGGGCTCGTCCGGCCTCGACGAGCGACTTCTTGTAGGCCCGACTGCCCTCGTAACCCGGTGCGCGATCCTCGCAGGACGGGTGGAAATAGGTGCACCAGCAGCCCCCGAAGATGCCGTTGTGACGCTCGACCATGGCCTCGAACGCTGGCCACGTGTCGGGCGTCAGCGGCCGGATGACGTGTGAGGTGGACTCCATGGGGGTGATGCTAGGCAGCGCGGAGTTGATCAGGCAGTTCTCGCCCGAAACATTCGCGCGCGGTTTGGACGACTGGGCCTGGGTGCTCGGGGACCAGGACCTGACGCCCGTGGCCGCGTCGATCTTCGGCGACGTCTTCCTGCAGGGGGCCGACGGCGTGTGGTTCCTGGACACGCTCGAGGCCACCCTCACGCGGCAGTGGCCCAATATGGCGACCTTGCAGGAGGTGCTGAACACCGCCGAGGGGCAGGACCAGTTCCTGCTCGGAGGGCTCGCCATGGCGGCCCAGCGGGGCGGGCTGGTGCCCGGCCCGGTACAGGTGCTCACCTTCGCCGTGCACCCGCAGATCGGGGGAGCGTTGACACCGGAGAAGGTCGAGGTCATGGACTACGTGGTCGCCTCGTCGATCACCGGGCAGCTGCTGCGTCAGGTGTCCCAGATGGCCCCTGGCACGACGATCTCGGGGTTCACGGTCGCTGAGGACGAGGGATGACGCTTCGGCTCGAGGCGGTCACCTTAGACGTGGACGACGTCGCTCCGATGTCGGCCTTCTGGGCAGACCTGCTGGGGCGTGAGGTGGTGCACGACGCCGGGGGAGAGCTGTTGCCTGGCGACGGCACCCAGGTGGGACTGCGGTTCGTCACAGAGCCCGGCGCTCAGATCGGACGACCTCAACTCCACCTGCATCTGACCAGCGCCGATGCCGATCAGCAGCAAAACACCGTGTCTCGAGTGCTCGCACTCGGTGGTCGTCATCGCGACGTCGGACAGTCGCCGGACGAACCCTTCGTGGTCATGGCTGATCCGGCAGGCAATGAGCTCTGCGTGATCGAGGCCGGCAACCGCTGGCTTGCCGGAACGGGCTTCCTCGGCGAGGTCACGTGCAACGGGGGACCGGAGGTCGGGCGATTCTGGAGCGCCGTGCTGGGCTGGCCGCTGGTGCTGGACGCCGAGGGGCAGACCGCGATCCAGTTGCCCGCGGGCGGCACGACGCTGTCGTGGGACGCCTGGGACGAGTCACCGGCGGACGAGCCGGCGACGCGGAGTCGCCAACGCTTCCGGTTGTTGTCGGACGCGCCGGCCGCCGATCTGGACCGACTGACCTCCTTGGGTGCGCGGCTGATCGAACGCGGCAGTGACACGACGGAGTGGGTTGCCCCGGGCGGGCTGGTGTTCCACTGCCAGCTGACAGGGGAGACGTGGACTAGCCTCGCCGGGGTGATCACCTATGTTTTGGGCGCACCAGGAGCTGGCAAGAGCACGGTGGTGCCGAGGCTGCGCGAGCTGCTGTCCGGTCGGGTGGTCCTCGATTGGGACGCCCTGATGGCTCCCGCGGGTGCACTTGCTGGCGCGCCCATCCCACAGACGCCGTCGACTTGGGATGCGTACGGACGGCTCGTCCGCGCCGTGGTCGACCTGGTGGCACCCGCCGAGGTCGTGTTGTTGGGCGTCTGCACCCCGGAAGAACTCGCGGACTGGCCCCACGGACGCTGGGTGCTGCTCGACTGCGACGACGAGGTACGACGCGAACGCCTGGTGGCGCGCCGCGAACCTTACGACATCGAGGAGGTGCTCGTCGACGCGGCCAGCTATCGCCAGCTTGGTCTGCCGGTCATTGACTCGACACACCTCACGACGGACGAGGTCGCCGCCGCCTTGGCGTCGTTCGTCCGCAGCAAGCTCTGACCAACGAGGCAGGTGCCCGATCCCATGAGAGACGGATAGGCTGAACAGAGTTGTGGCCATGTTTTGCGGTACAGCAACACGGCAAGTTGTTCGTGAGATCTGGCCAATCCAGAGCGGCTCCGAACAGCGCCGTCACCAAGGTGCGTGGGGTGGGGCCTACGCCGAGCAGGTCGACCAGCACGCGCCGTCGGTTATTCGTCCAGGCGGGATCGGGGTCGGGCACGATCACGTCGAGGCCCCCGTCGGCGACCAGCTGCAGCCACCTGATCCGAGACCAGACCGCCGCCCGGTACCAGCGGTCGTAGACCCGGTCCGACGCCTCGGACGCCTGCTCCCAGCCGTCGGTCGCCGGAGCCCATGCTGGCGGCTGCTCGTCCGCCGCCCGGGCCGTGAAGGTCAGGTCCCAGGGCGCGAACATCCAGCCCAGCTCGGCCTCGACTCCATCGGTGGTGACTCTGGTGTGTTCCGGCGCGCCGGCCCGGGCCCATCCGTCGCGGGGCATGACCATCACGTGCCCGACCACGGCGCCACCGTGCAGCACCACCAGGTGAAGGTTCGAACCGGTGGCAGGGTCGAGGGCGGACGCCAGCTCGAACGGCGAGCTCGGCGACCAGCCCAGCCGCTGCTGCACCCGGGGATCGCTCTCGAACGCCCACATGGCGGCCAGGTCGACCGGCTCGTAGGGGCGCACCTGAAGCCTCTCCGTGACGATCGGCCAGTGCCCCATCTGCCCGACGATGGTCGTCACTGCTGCGACGGGCAGCGATGATCCGGCACATGTGAACAGAGGCCTCCGGGCCTTGGCCGGTCGGGCACAACGGGCGGCGATCGCCCCCCCCCCCCCCCCCTGGCGAACGCCCCCCCCCCCCCCCCAAAAAACCCCCCCCCCCCCA
>NZ_JBPJSQ010000002.1:0-520047 GCF_051192575.1 Aestuariimicrobium soli
GGAAAAGGGTCTTCGGGGCTTGGGCGGTTGGGGAAAAAGGGGGGGGAGTTCCCCCCCCCCCCCCCCCGGCTGGACGACTGACACCGGTCACATCGAGAGGACCCCATGACCTACGAGCAAGCCGAGATCGACGGGGCCGTGGAGGCCGTCAACGACCGCCTCGCCGACCGTCTGTCTGGGCTGACCGACCACGAGTGGGCGTGGCAGCCCATCCCGGGGGCTGACGAGGTCACCCTGCGCTGGAGGCTCGACCACATCGTCGACGCGGTGGCGGGTGAGCGCAACTGGGCGTGGCTGGGTGCCGAGGCCGGCAGTGCCCCGGCGATCGCGCCTGCCGACTCCGCGGCGACGGCCGTGGCGAACGTCGCCGCCGCCTGCGCAGCCTTCCTGGCGTTGGTGCGCGACGAAGCCATTGACCTCGATGCCGCGATCGGACCGGTCGGCGGCCCCCACTCCGAGGAGCCCCGACGTGCGTTGGTGCTGCACACCCTCGACGAGTTCACCCACCACGCGGCCGAGGCCGCGCTGATCCGTGACCTGTACGCCGGTCGGCAGCCATCGCGCAACGAGTGACGCCGCCGAGCCCCGTTCGATCGTCGGCGGCAGGCACCCGAACGCAGCCACCCGAACGCAGCCACGCGGACTCAGTCGGCGGATCGGATCGCACCTCAGGAACGTGCGTGGAGCACGGCCTCGGCCGCCGCCCGTCCCGACGACAGGGCGCCGTCGATGGAGGCGTTTCCGAACTGGTCGCCGCAGGCCACCACGCGACCGTGTCGGCTGAGGCGTGCCCCAGGGAAGCTGCCCGGGGGGACGGCGGGCAGGGTCTGCGGCACGTGGTGCCGGGCCAGCGTGCGCCAGCCCTCGGTGTCGACCCCGTAGACGTGCGCGGCGTGGTCGCGGACGACCTGCTCGTCGAGCTCGCCGTCGGCCAAGGTCAGGCACGCGACCAGGTGCTGGCCCGCCGGGGCGTAGTCGGGGGCGGCGTGACTGACCACGCTCGTGGTCACGATCGGGCCACCGCGGTCGCCGTCGACGTGGATGGCGGCACTGTCGCAGGGCGCCCGGTCGGTGGCGAACCACCAGGTGGTGGTCGGATGGGTCGGCACCACGGCCGAGTCCGTCAGGTCGCTGGTGGCCGCGGGCCCGGCAGCAACGACCACCTGCTGGGGCCGGAACTCGCCGCGATCGGTGGAGACGACCCCGCGGTCGGAGTCGATCCCGGTGACACGGTGCCCGAGCCGCACGTCCAGGCCCGCCGCGAGCGCTGTCGGTAGTGCTTGCATGCCGCCCTCGGGCAGGCCCGGGGTACCTGCGGCGAACATGCCCCCGAGCCAGATCGTGAACCTGGCCGAGGTCGAGCCGTCGTCCTCGCAGACCACCCCGGCCAGGAACGGGTCAACCACGCTGTTCCGCAGCGGTCCGGCGAACCCTGCCCGGTCGAAGGCCTCGCGCCGGGATCGGTCGTAGCCGCCCACCTGGGCCACGACGGCGAGTACGCGGAGGTCGCGGGGTGAGACCAGCCCGGTGCGCAGGTCGGCGGCCACCGCCCGCGGATGCCGCGAGGGGTCGACCACCTCGTCGAGCCGTTCGCCGCGGCGCACCCGCACCGCGCGGGGGAAGGGCCGCAGGTTCAGCGACCGCAGCACCTTGGTCCGGCGCAGGTGCGGGTACGCGGGGTTGAGCACCTGGAAGCCACGGTCGACCAGGAAGCCGTCGACGGCGTCGGTGGCCACCCGGCCGCCCACCCTGTCGGAGGCCTCGAGCACCAGCGCCTCGACGCCCTGCGCGCGCAGTTCCCGCGCGCAGGCCAGTCCGGCCAGTCCGGCCCCGACCACGATCACCTCGGGCTGGGTCATGGAGTTCCCCTCATCCGTCGTCGTCCTCATCGATCACGCCGTTCGGGCAGCGCACGCAGGCCCGAGAGGCGGTTCAGACCTCGACGGTCCCGTGGTCGCCGCCGGCGGGCTTGTCACCGGTGACCGCTCCCTTGATCACTTCCCACACGAAGACGGGGGTGGGGGCGGAGTCCCAGTAGCTGGCCGAGTCGGCCGAGACGGCCAGCACCACGTTGTCGGGATTCTCAGGACCGCCGTCGGTGAAGGCGTCGGTGGCGGGCCCCCACAGCTGCTTCTTCAGCTCCGCGTCGTCGCGCAGTTGGGCGGTGCCGCTGAGCGAGACGAAGGTGCCGCCGTCTGAGAACCCTAGGTTGACGCGGTGGCCGTCGGCCTGGGCGGCGACGTCGGTGTGGCGCTGGGTGATGAACAACACGGTCAGGTCGTGCTCGATGCGCAAGGGGGTCATCGGCCGACTGACCAGCCGGTCACCGTCAAGGGTGGTGAGCATCGCGAACCGGATGCCGTCGATCAGGTCGTGGATTTTCTGCTGGTTCTCGTCCATGGGGCTCTCCTTGTCGGCCCGCGCCTCGGGTGCGAGACGACCGGGTCCTCCCAGCCTCGCAGAGGCGGGCGCCCATGGGAGGAAGTGGTGCAAGATCCCCGAGCCCTCGGCCATCAGGGCACCTACGGTGGGGGAATGAGTGCCCTCGACGACCCGTCGCAACGAGCCCGCACCCCGTACTCGGCGGACGAACGCACGACGCTGATGCAGTTGCTCGCCTTTCAGCGCGACACCCTGCGCTGGAAGTGCTCGGGGCTGCTGCCGGGTCAGCACCGACAGCAGCACCCGCCCAGCACGCTCACCCTCGGTGGCCTGCTGAAGCACGCGGCCCTCGTGGAGTGGGTCTGGCTGCACGACGTCTTCCTGGGCGAGTCAGGGAGCCCCGCCTGGGCAATGCGTCCGTCCGGGGAGGCCGATGGCTGGACCTTCCAGCTCACCGACGACGACACGGTGGAGCAGTGGCTGGCGCGGTTGGACGAGTCCCGGGCCCTGACGGAGCACGCGGTGGCCGAGGCCGACACCCTCGACCAGCACGCCCGCCACTCGCCCCACGGTGAGCCCTGCTCGTTGCGGTGGATCCTGCTGCACCTGGTGCAGGAGTACGGCCGTCATCTCGGGCAGGCCGACCTGATCCGGGAGTCCATCGACGGACGCATCGGCGTCTGAGGTATCGGCGGCGGGCTGGTCAGCCGGGTGGATCGTCGAGCAGGGTGCGGTGGGCCTGCAGCCACCGGATCTCGGCAGCCTCGGCGTCCATCGTGCCCAGCTCGACGAGGGTGCGTTGCGGTTCGATCCCTTGCCGGGCCATGGCTCGGGCGTGCTCGATGGTGCCGCACGCGCCCTGCATCTCTGCAGCGGGTCAGGCCAAGATTCGGCGGAGCTGAACGGGGAGTGGGTCAGGTCCGCGGCGGCGGTGATCCATCTGATGCAACTCGCCGACAGGAAGTGACATAATGTCGCTTATCGGACAACGGCTCAGGCGCGTGATTCAGGCCTCGTAGTGGTACCTGCAGGCCGCAACCCGCACCTCGTCAGCCACCACCTTGTAGACCAACCGGTGCTCGTCATTGATGCATGTGCGCTCCATTTCCGGCCGATGGTGGGCGACAGCAGAATCGGGTGATGTCTCAGCCAGCCGGTCGGGATCCACTCGGCCGTGAACCCTGCCTGGGTCGTCTGCCCGCGCGCCCGCAACACCTGTCTGGCCGTCTCGTGGGACCGCACTCGCCACAAAGCGCCCACCTTCGAGGGTGTTCAGGGTTTGTTCAATGTTGGGTCTAGGCTGACCGCATGACTCGGAGAATCGCCGACACGGCAGCGCTGGCCATCATGCTCGTCGGCACCCTGTGGGGACTGGGATGGGTCGGCAGCCCGGTCGAGGACACCGCAGGTGGTGCGCTGGCGGCCGACGCGACCCTGCTGGCACCCGGGTCGCCGGCGTTCCTGATCTGGACTCCCATCTACCTGCTACTGGCCGCCTTCGTGGTGTGGCGATGGACGCCCGACGGCCAACGATCCTCGCGTGCCGACCGCCTTGGATGGCTACCGGCCATCTCGATGATTCTCAACGGGGCATGGCTGGGTCTGACTCAGGCCGGATGGTTGTGGGCGAGTGTGGTCGACATCGCCCTGCTCGCAGCCACCCTGGGCCTGGCCATGGTGCGGCTGGCCGGGTCGCGCCCCCGCAGGATGACCGAGGAGTTCCTGCTCGACGGCACC
Organism: Aestuariimicrobium soli; assembly: GCF_051192575.1. Lineage (NCBI taxonomy): Bacteria > Bacillati > Actinomycetota > Actinomycetes > Propionibacteriales > Propionibacteriaceae > Aestuariimicrobium > Aestuariimicrobium soli. The sequence goes on from NZ_JBPJSQ010000002.1 coordinate 4,120, forward strand.
TTCGGCCTGTATCTGGGGTGGGTCACTGTGGCGACGTGCGCCAATGTTGCGGCTGCCGGCGTCGGCTCCGGTGTCACCCTCGGCCGGGCTGCCGAAGGCGTCGCGGTCGCCGTGCTCGCAGCCGCAACGGTGCTGGCCGTCGTGTACGCCCGAGCCATGGCAGCCGCACCCGGAATCGGGGGCGCCATGGCCTGGGGGCTGGGCTGGATCTGCTACGGCAGACTCGTGTCGGGTCCGATCTCGTGGCTCGTGGGCATCGCCGCGGCCGTGGCGACCGTCGCCGTGCTCGCCACCTACCTCGTTTCACAAACTCGCTGGCGGCCCTCGTCCGATGCCCCGTAGCTTTGACCCTGGCGGTCGTGAGGCCTGACAACCCTCCGCCCGGATCTCTCCGGACCAACGACCCCCGCGCGTACGGCGAACCGACGAGAGGCCGGCGTCACGTCGGCGAAGGTGTGGTGGCACCGCGACTTTGCCCCCGCCCACACCTCCAGGGCTTCGCCACTTGGAGGAATGATGAGACCACCACGCACCCGTGCCCGCGACCTCGCCCTCGCCGAGCGCGGCTCCCCCGTCCGCCTGCTCGGCCACGTGCACCGTCGACGATCACTGTCGGCCGTCAGCTTTCTCGTGCTGCGCGACCGCACCGGGCTGGCCCAGGCCGTGTTCGGGTCGTCCGAACTGCCCGAGGGCGGGCTTCCGCCCGAGGAGACCACCGTGGAGGTGACCGGCGTCGCCACCCCGAACCCGCAGGCTCCCGGCGGTGTCGAGATCACGAGCCCGGTCGTCCGCTTGCTGACCGAACCGGCGGCCACTCCCCCCGTCGAGCTGTGGCGTCCGGCGTTGACCACGGCGTTGCCGACCCTGCTCGACCACGCCGCGGTGACCTGGCGACACCCCACCCAGCGCGCCCGCTGGGAACTCGCCGCCGCCAGCCTCGCCGGCTTCCGGCAGACGCTCGACTCCGAGGGCTTCACCGAGGTGCACACCCCGAAGCTCGTGGAATCGGCCACCGAATCGGGTGCCGGCGTGTTCGAGGTCGACTACTTCGGACGACCCGCCTACCTCGCGCAGAGCCCTCAGTTCTACAAGCAGCAACTCGTGGGGGTCTTCGAGCGCGTCTACGAGGTGGGGCCGGTCTTCCGCGCCGAACCGCACGACACCGTGCGCCATCTGGCCGAGTACGTCTCCCTCGACGTCGAACTCGGCTTCATCGACGACCATCGCGACGTGTTGGCGGTGCTCAGAACCGTGCTCGCCGGCATGGTTGAGGCAGTCCGATCCCGGGCGTCCGCAGCGGTCGCCGGACTCAACGTGACCCTGCCCGTCATTCCCGACGATATTCCGGTCATCCACTTCCGGCAGGCCCTCGACATCGTGGGCGCACATGAGGACGAACCCGACCTGGCACCCGAACACGAGCGAGCCCTGGGCGAGTGGGCACTGGAACGGTTCGGCAGCGACCTGCTCGCGGTCGAGGGATACCCGATGGCCAAGCGGCCGTTCTACACCCATCCGCAGCCCGATGACGAGCGGTGGAGCAACAGCTTCGACCTGCTGTTCCGCGGCATGGAGCTGGTGACGGGCGGCCAACGGCTGCATCGGTACCCCGACTACCTCGCAGCGCTGGCCAGGCGCGGCGAGTCGGTCGTCCCCGACCGGCCCGGGCCCTACACCGCCTACCTGCAGGCCTTCCGCCACGGCATGCCACCCCACGGTGGGTTCGCCATCGGGCTGGAGCGGTGGGTGGGCCGGCTGGTGCGCGCGACCAACATTCGAGAGGTCACCCTGTTCCCCCGTGACCTTCACCGCTTGTCGCCCTAGGTTGGGTGAATGAGCCCTAAGCCCGCGAAGTCCGTGCACACCTGGTCGCTGTTTCGCACCATGGGGCGTTTCGTCGCCCCAGGTTCGATGCCGCTGAACAGGAGCCTGACCGAGGGTGGTGGCGGGGGGCTCGATCTGCTCGAGCTCCCCGCCGCACTGGCGGACCACGGCTTCGCCACCGCTCAGCTGTGTCACTTCTATCTGCCCCGACTCGACGACTCCTACGTGGACGAACTCCGGGCGGCCTTCGCCGAGGCAGGCGTCGAGCTCGAGGCGTTCCTCATCGACGACGGTGACCCCGCCCACCCGACCGAAGCCGACGCCCAGGTCGACTGGATCTCGGGCTGGGTGACCATCGCCGAACGACTCGGCGCCACCCGTACCCGCGTCTGTGCGGGTCAACAACTGCCGAGCCCGACGACCCTGGCCGCCAGCGCCGCGGGTCTCGTCCGACTCGCCGATCGCCACGGCGACACAAGGATCGTCACGGAGAACTGGCTGGCGCTCCTGCCCGACGCCGCCTCGGTGAACGGGCTGCTCGATCGCACCGAGGGGCGTGTCGGTTTCCTGATCGATCTGGGCAACTGGAAGGGGCCGGGCAAGTACGCCGAGCTCGCCGCCGTGGCTCCGCGGGCCGAGACCTGTCAGGCGAAGGTCACCACGAATGCCGCCGGCGAGATCGACGCCGACGACTTCCGTGCGTGCCTGACCGTGCTGAACGAGGCGAACTACACGGGCCCGCTGGCCTTGGTGCACGACGGGCCCGACAACGACGAGTGGGGCAAGTTGGACGAGGCCTACGCCCTCGTCAGCTCGGCGGGTCAGTCGGAGTAGCGCCCTCCCGGCTGGTCTGCTCGGCGATCTGGGCGCGCTTGTCGGCGACGGCGGCCGCGGCTTCCTCCCCGGCGAGCTCGGCATTGATCCAGGCGCCGACCCGTACGCCGTGGGCGGCGGCGGCGATCAGGATCATCGCCACGTCGGTGATGTTGCCGGCGGCGAAGATGCCGGGCACGGACGTCGCCCCGGTCGGCTCGACCGGGATGACCGAGCCGAAGGGGATGCCGTTCATCTCGAAGGGCTTCGGCTCGATGCCCAGCGGCGCGAGGTAGTCGGCGCGGGCATGCACCTTCGAGGCGACCACGATCGCGTCGCACTCGAGCACCGACCCGTCCTGCCATCGCAGCCCGACCAGCGCGTCGCCGTCGGTCACCACCTCCTGCGGCGTCCCGACGGCGATCTGCACCCCGATCGCGCTCATCTTCTCCAGCTCGGCCTCGGGCAGCTCGACGCCGTCGAAGACGACGAGCGTCACGTCGTCGGAGAGCTGGCCGAAGAGCAGGCCGTGGTGGCCAGCCATCGGAGTCGTGCCGAGGATGACGAGTCGCTGGTCGCGGACCTCCCAGCCATGGCAGTAGGGGCAGTGCAGCGCGTCCTTGCCCCAGCGGGCGGCGAGGCCGGGAACGTCGGGCAGCTCGTCGACGGCACCGCCGGCCACGAGGATCCGTCGCGCGCTGACGCGTCGCCCGCGCTCCGTGGTGACCGCGAACGAGCCCGCCTCGCCGGACAGCCCGACCACACGGTCGGCCCGCACCTCGACGCCGTACCGGGCCACCTCTTCGCGACCGATCTCCACCAGCGCACGAGGGCTGACGCCTTCCCGGCCGAGGTAGTTGTGGGCATGGTCGGCGGGGGCGTTGCGGGGCTCGCCGGCGTCGATCACCAGTACCGACCGCCGCGACCGGCCCAGGGCCATCGCACCACTCAGGCCGGCCGCTCCGCCACCAACCACCACCACGTCATAGTTCAGGTCATCGCTCATGTCACCCATGGTGGACCGCCTCTGCCGTATTGACAAACATTCTTGCTGTAATGGCAAACTGTTGTCCATGGACGACAACGACGTGCTGCGCGGAGTCGGGCCGCGGCTGCGCCAACTCCGGCTCGAGCGCGAGGCAACCCTGACCGACCTGGCCGAGGAGACGGGTATCTCGTTGAGCACCTTGTCGCGGTTGGAGTCGGGCCAGCGCAAGCCGACGCTCGAACTGCTGCTGCCCCTCGCCCGGGCCCACCGGGTCGCCCTCGACGAGCTCGTCGATGCGCCCGAGACCGGGGACCCGCGAATCCGCTCGAAGCCGGTCGTGAGGCACGGTCGCACCTTCATCTCCCTGACCCGTCGGCCGGGCGGGCTGCAGTCCTACAAGATCCTGATGCCGGTCGAGAACGACCCGACCCCGCCGCTACGGACTCACGAGGGCTACGAGTGGCTCTACGTGCTCAGCGGGTTGGTCCGACTCATCCTTGGCCCCAGCGACATGACGCTGGGGCCGGGCGAAGTGGTCGAGTTCGACACCCGCACCCCGCACTGGGTCGGCAATCCCGGCCCGACGATCACCGAGGTGCTGGCGATCTTCGGCCCTCAGGGCGAGCGGATGCACGTCCGCTCCTGACGTGTGCGTCAGCTGGGCGGGCACAGGCAGAAAGGATGACCGTCCGGGTCAAGCATGACCCGCCAGCTGCCGCCCAGTTCGGCCGCGGGCTGGTGCTCGGCTTCCGTCGCGCCCAGTGAGGTGGCGTGGGCCACGGCGGCGTCCAGATCGTCCACTCGGAAGTCGAGGTGGAACTGCTGCGGGTGCGCCTGGTCGGGCCACTCAGGGCGGGTGTAGTCGGCGACCCCCTGGAAGTTGAACGTCTGGCCGAAGACCGCGGCCGATGCGACGCCGTACTCGGGATAGTTGCCGGTCACCTCTCCCCCGGTCAGTTCGGCGTAGAACGTGGCGGACTTGGCGGCATCGGGCGTGTCGATGGTGAAGGCCATGAGTTGGGTGATGGGTGTGCTCATGGCAGCAGTCTGCACCCGCCCCGCCCAACAATGGGTCGTTTGTACGAAAAAATAGACGAACCGATGCGTACCCTTGCGGGTACGTAACCAGATGGGTACATTGGTGTGCATGGACGACGTTCTGCACGCCTTGGCCGACGGGAGTCGCCGCACGATGATCGAGTCGCTGCGGCGCCAACCCGCCACCGTGGGGCAACTGGCCGAGCAACTGCCCATCGCTCGCCCCGGCGTCTCACGCCACCTGCGCGTGCTGCGGGAGGCGGGTCTGGTCGAGGTGCGCAACGAAGGCCAGCACCGCATCTACAGCCTGCGACCCGAGCCGCTCGCCGAACTCGACCACTGGCTCGAGCGCTACCGCGACCTGTGGCAGCACCGCCTCGACGCCCTGCACACCGAAATCACCCGAGGAAAGAAGACACCGTCATGAGCACCGCCACCATGCATCGATCGGACGACGCCCTGGCCATGGTCCGGGCCGAGGACCACTACGACACCAGCCCCGACGACCTCTGGCAGGCCTGCACCGATCCGGAGCGACTCGAGCGCTGGATCGCGCAGGTCGATGGCGACGTGCGCCTCGGCGGCCTCGTCGAGATCACGTTCACCAGCAGTTACACCGGCACCTTCCGCGTCGACGCCTGCGAGGCACCCCGTCACCTGCTGCTCACCGAACAGGCCGGCGAGCTGACCATGCAACTGGAGTTGTGGATCTCGTCCGAGGGCGACGGCGCCCGCCTGGTCATCGAGGACCGCGGTCTCCCCCTCGAGGAGGTGCACGAGCATGCGGCCGGCTGGCAGGTGCATCTCGACGACCTGACCCGCGCCCTCGCCGCCGGTGCCACGGCCCACCCGAGCGGCTGGTCGTCCGAGCGCCCCTCCCCCGACTGGGCGCGGGAGTGGCAGCTCGCCCGCGGCTCGTACGCACCGCTTGAGGGGTAGAAACTTTCGCCGAACTGCTTGACGCCGCGATTAGTCCACGGTTTGGATGAACATGCCAAGCACGACTGATCCACCACACGACGATCAAGGGAGATTCGCGTGACCGCAGGCACCAGCTCGTCCGAGCTGCCCCCCACCCCGCACCACACCGCCACCTCCAAGCGCACCAGCCGTCGCAGCTTCGCCAAGGCTGCGGGTGCCCTCGGCCTCGCAGCCGCGGGGCTCGCCGCCACCCCACTCACCGCCCGCGCGCAGAGAGTCGTCCCGGGCCCGGTCTGGGGCCAGCGCGCCGCCCAGTCCTGGGAGTCACTGCAACGCCACTTCGCCACCGACGACGGCAGCCACCTCGTTCGGGAGCGATTCCCCTACGAGCCCGACAACGACAATCCGTACTCCTACGAGTGGCCGTTCTCGCAGGTGCACGGCGCCGCCCTCGACCTGACCGGCATGGTCGGCGCGGGCAGCCGGTTCGACGGCGCCCTCGCCGACGCAGCGATCGGCCAGTCCCGCTACTGGAGCAAGGCCGGATCCACCGGACTGCCCGGGCATGCCTCCTACCCCATGGACCCGTGGGGTTGGGGCGGGGACTTCTTCTACGACGACAACGAGTGGGTCGGCCTGATCGACGTGCAGCGTCACCTCATGCTCGGCGGCGCACCCTCCGACCTCGACGAGGCCAAGGCGATCTTCGAGCTCGTGGTCAGCGGATGGGACACCGATCCGACCCATCCGGCACCGGGCGGTGTGTTCTGGACCCAGGCGCCGTGGAGCACCGACCGCAACACCGTGTCGAACATGCCCGGGGCCGAACTGGGCCTGCGCCTGCACCTGATCACCGGCGAGGCCCGCTACCTCGAGTGGTCGCTGAAGATGTACGAGTGGACGAACGCCACCCTGCAGCGTCCCGACGGGCTCTACCACGACAACATCAAGCTCTCCGGCGACATTGACCGCACCATCTGGAGCTACAACCAGGGTGTGCCGATCGGCGTGAACACGCTGCTTTACCTGGCCACTCGCGACAAGAAGTACGTGGTGGAGGCCCAGCGGATCGCCGATGCCGCCGCGGCCTTCTACGCCAACGGAGCGCTGGAGAAGCAGCCGCCGTTCTTCAACTCGATCTACTTCAAGAACCTGTTGCTGCTGGCGTCGGTGACGGGCAAGGTCGACGCTCACCGTCGCATGGGCGAGTACGCCAGTTGGGCGTGGGCGAACCGCCGCGATGCGAGCTCGGGCCTGTTCTACTTCCCCAACGACGACCCGACCCGCTCCGAAGTGATCGAGAACGCCGCCATGGTGCAGATCATGGCCGTGCTGGCCTGGCAGCAGCGCGACTGGTCGAAGCTGTACTGAGCGCGAGGTAGCGTTCCTCCATGGGGGAACTTGTGCCCGATCTCGAGGGCTTCGTCGGGGTGCTGAGTGTCCGACGCGGAGAAGACGTCATCGCGGAGTGGGCCGTGGGTGAGGCCGACCGGACGGCGGGGGTGCCGAACACCCTCGCCACCCGGTTCGGTCTGGCCAGCGGCACGAAGACGTTCACCGCGCTGACGGTGCTGTCGTTGGTGTCGGAGGGTCGTCTCCGCCTCGACACGCGGGCCCGCGAGCTCCTGGCCGACGACCTGCCCCTGGTGGCCGACGACGTCACCGTCGACCACCTGCTGACCCACACCTCGGGGATCGGCGACTACCTCGACGAGGACGTCGACGCCCTGGCGCCGATGCCGGTGCCCGTGCAGGAGCTCGACTCCACCCCGGCCTACCTGCGGGTGCTGGACGGCCACCCCACCAAGTTCGCCGCCGGCACCGCCTTCTCCTACAGCAACGGTGGCTTCGTCGTGCTCGCCCTCCTGGCCGAGCGCGCTGCCGGCACCCCCTTCGAGCAGTTGGTGGACGTGCGCGTCTTCCGGCCCGCGGGCATGGCGTGGTCCGGCTTCTTCCGCACCGACCGCCTGCCACCCGGCACCGCCACCGGCTACCTGGACGACGGCCGCACCAACGTCTTCCAGCTACCCGTGCTGGGCTCCGGCGACGGTGGCGCCTACTCCACCGTCGCCGACCTGCACGCGTTGTGGCTCGCCCTGACCGGCGGCCGGCTGCTCGACGCGCACCACACGGCCCTCGCCACCGAGATCGTCAGCCACCCCGAGGGCGAGAATGACTACGGACGAGGCGTGTGGCACGCCGACGGAGACCTGATCCTGTCGGGCGGCGACCATGGGGTGGGTGCCGTCAGCCGTCACGACCCGCGGACCAGCACCACGGTAACGGGGCTGGCAAATGCCGGGGTTCCGATGATCGACCGGGTGGCCGGGCTCATGAACCAGCTGCGGTGAACCAGCTGCGGTGAACCAGCTGCGGTGAACCAGGTTCGTCAGGCACCGGTGTAGAAGCCGTAGGTGGCGTCGGCCTGCTGCCGCGCCTGCTCCTCGGGCGTGCCCGCCTCGATCGAGGCCTGCGCCCACGCGTCGGCTGCCCCACGGTAGAAGGCCTTGCCCTCGTCCGTGGCCACCCAGGCGGCCAGGTCGGCCGGCGACATCGACCCGCCGGAGCGAGTCAAGTGCAGCCACAGCCCGAGCAGGCCCCCGTCCCAGCCCACGCCTGTGGCGCCCGGCCCGAACATGGCCGACATCTCGGCGGGCACGTCGGCCTCCTTGGCGACGTGCTCGAGCTCGAACCGGGTGGACGAGTCCCCCTCCGCCAGCAGGCGCACGGTGACCCAGGTGACGCCACCCATCTCCCAAGTGACCAGGTACCGGGCTCGTCCGTCGGCCGGGGGCTCGCACTCGAGCACCTCTCCCCCCGCGTTGCCCTCGAACTGGTAGCGACCGCCGACCTCGAGGTCACCGGTGATCGGCAGGAACCACCGCGGGATCCGCTCGGAGGTGGTCACCGCGTCCCACACGTCGTCGAGCGGCGAGGGGTACAGCTGGCTGAGGGTCTGCACGTGCACGGTCTCGCCGTCGCGTTCCTCGCGGCGCCACGCGCGGGTGACGGCACCAATCTGTTCCTGGACGTCCATGGTCACTCCTGTGGTGGGGTGCGAGCGGCCCGGCGGCCGCGCGCGAGTTCCGTGTCGAGGGCTGCCAGCGACGGCAGCCACAGCCGATCGAAGATGCCGAGCCACGCGCTGGCCTCGCGGGGACCCTCGGGGTCGACGCTGTACAACCGCCTGCTCCCCTGCGGACGAACCCGGGCGAAGCCGTTCTCGCGCAGCACCCGCAGGTGTTGGCTCACCGCCGGCTGGGAGATGCCGAACTCATCGGCAATGCGCGCGGCAACGTCGCCGGCCGGGGCCTCCCCCTCGGCCAGCAGTTCGAGGATCCGCCTGCGGACGGGATCGCCCAGGACGTCGAGCGCGTGCACACCCTCATACTTCACCACTGCCTTATATAAGTCAAGAGTGAAGTACTCCCCGCACACTCCTAGGAAACGGTGCCACCCGCAGGAATCTTCCTGAGGGCCGCATGTTTTGGTGCCGGTTTGCGGGGAGGGGCTGCAGCAGGTTCCGACGGTCGACTCAGAGGTGCAGGCGCTCGAGTTCGTCGGCCGTCAGCTCCAGCGTCATCGCCTCGGCGGAGTCGACGATCGACTCCGGGCGAGAGGCCCCCGGAATGGGGATCACCTGCTCGGCCAGCGACAGCTGCCACGCGAGCACCACCTGCTGCGGGCTGACGCCGCGCTCGTCCGCGATCTGACGGACGACGGGGAACGCTCCCCCGACCTCCTTGGCGCCCCCCGAGCCGCCCAACGGCGACCAGGGCAGGAAGGCGATGTCGTGCTCGGCGCAGAAGCGCAGTTCGTTCATCGAGGTGTGGTGGAACCTGAGCGAGAACTCGTTCTGCACCGCCGCGAGCCCGCCCTCGCCCAACACCTCGAGGGCCACCTCGATCTCTTCGACGTTGGCGTTCGAGATGCCGATCTCCTTGATCTTGCCCTCGGCCTTCAGGTCGGCGAACACCTGCACGCAGTCGGCGTACAGACGGTGGCGATCGGGGCGGTGCCAGTAGTAGAGGTCGATCACGTCGACCCCGAGGTTGCGCAGGGAGTTCTCCACCGCCTGACGCAGATACTCCGGTGAGCCATTGCGCCCCCAGACGTTGCCCTGGCTACGCGTGATACCACCCTTGGTGGCCACCACGATCGAGTCGCGATCGCCCGACCATGACGACAGTGCCCGGGCCACGCGCTGCTCGTTGTGGCCCATGGTGTCCCAGCTCGGGGCGTAGATGTCGGCGGTGTCGACCAGGGTGATGCCGGCGTCCAGGGCCGCATGAATGGTGGCGTCGGACTGCTCGTCCGACGGCAGGGGATCCTTGAACGACAGGGGCATGGCGCCCAGACCAATGGCCGAGACCGAGAACTGTCCGATGCGGCGCTGAGGGCGCGTGGGGGTGTCTGTCTGCATGACGCCACTCTCCCACGCACCTGAACCGCCGTGGGCCTAAGGTCGCTCCATGAGTTCCCCCCACCGGTCCGCACACGAGGACGCGCTGTCCCGGCTCGAGCGCACCGCCCAAGCCTTCCTGGACGAGGCCTCCCGCCTCGACGCCGCCGCCTCCGAGACCGCGACGGCGACCAATGAGGGGGCCACCGTCACCGTCAACGCCCGAGGGCAACTCGTGGCGGTCGACTTCCCTCCCATGCCCACCACCCCGGAGCGCTGGAACCACTTCTTCGGTGAGGCCTACACCCAGGCCCTGTGGGAGCGGCCCGACCTGGTCGTGCCCACCGAGGCGCCCGGCCCACCGGGAGTGCGCCCGTCCGACCGCCCCCGCGCTCCCGAGCAGGAGGTCGTCGCCGCCCAGATTCGGGCCCTGCAGGAACGCGAGCTGGCCGAGATGACGGCGCGCAACGCCGTCGCGCAGGCAGAACCCCCGTCGTTCTCCGCCAGCTCGGGCGGGGTCACGATCACCGTCAACACCCTCGAGGTGATCATCGACGCCACCGCCTCGACCGAGGCGCTGCGCGATCACTCGTCACTGGACGACCATGTGATGGCCGCCTACCGCGCCGCCTGCGCTCGCATCGACCTTCCCGCCACCTGATCCGTCCACCCCAGGAGTCCCCCATGGTCACCGACTTCCGCATCGACGCCTTCGCGTTGTTGCGCTCCAACACACCCCTGCAGGACGCCCAGTCGACCCTGTCGGGCACGACCGTGCCCGAGCCGGACCCGGGCATGTACGGCAAGCTGGTCGGCAGTTCCGCCCAGACCACCGAGCCGCAGACCACCCAGCAGCACAACGACCTGATCGCCGCCCTGTCGGAGCTCTTCGGCGCCACCTCGGAAGGGCTCGAGGCGACCGGTACCTGCTACCAGAACGTGGAGCGCGACCACATCGACCTGGTGATGCGCAGCATCGGTCGGAGGCTCTTCTGATGTCGGTTGCCGTCGTGGCCAGTGGTGCCACCACCTCGCAGATCAACCAGGCCGTCGCCCTGCTCGGTGACAACCAGCAGGCCAGCTTCACCGGTGACGTCCGCGGCGCCGCCGCCGTCGGCATCGACACGGTCATCGACCAGACCATCGACACCGCCCAGTGGGTGGCCGACAAGTTGCCGAGCAGCATCTTCACATGGATCGTGGACGCGCTGGCCAAGGTGCATGAGACCTTCGAAGACCTGACCGGTGACACGTCGCAGATCGGCGGTCATGTGCGCGCGCTGATGCAGGCCGCGCGCGACGTCGCCGCCCAGGAGGCCAACGTCGCCGGTTGCGGCTCGGCCGTGGGCCAGATCTGGCAGGGCCAGGCCTTCGACTCCTTCTCGACCCGCATCCAGTCCGTCGGACGAGCCACCGGTGGCGTCGCGGGCGTGCTCGCGAGCGATGCCGAGCGACATCTGGTGCTGGCCGGGCAACTGGCCGATTCCAAGCACGGGGTCATCAAGCTCGCCTCGGATCTGGCCTCCGAACTGTGCGCCTACGCGTTCGTCATCCTGCGCAATCTGGGTCTGATCATCGCGGCTGGCGTCTGGGTGCTCGCCGGAGCGGCCGTCAGCGGAGGCATCTCCGGCGGCTTCAAGGGTGCGGTCAAGGGCTTCAGCAAGGGCGGCCTCGGAGGCATGATCTCCGGCGGCTTCCATGGTGCCGTCGACGGCGCCAAGGAGAATGTCGAGGCCGTGCTGAAGGCTGCCTTCGACAAGTTCGTCGCCTGGGCGGTGCGCAAGGTCGGGCAGAAGCTGCAGCAGATCTCGGTCTTCGTCCGCACCCACCTCGACACCATGAACACGACGCTCGGCCAGATCGCCGAGACCGGCACCCGGGCCGAGCGGGCTGCGGCCCTGCTGCGCGGGCAGTCGGATCCGGGCACCTCGTCCGATGCCCCCCAGCGTGGGTCGTACGGTGACCAGGCGATGGGCGCCGACCCGCAGGCCCGCGACGGCGATCTGGTCACGGTCAACGAGGCCATCGGAGACCCCAGCAAACCCTTGCCGCCCGGGTACTCCCGCGCCACCGATGCCGACCTCGCGTCCCTGGGTCTCACGCGCGACATGCTCAAGGATGACCAGGGTCTCGAGGCCGAGGTCTTCAAGACCCCCGAGGGCGGCTATGTCGTCGCCTTCGCCGGCACGACCGCCGGCAGCGACAAGTCCGCCGGGCCCGACATCATCGAGGACGCGGTCGGTGGCGCGACGGTCTCGCCCCAGACCCAGCGGGTGCTCGCCATCTCGGATGCCATCGAGAAGAGCCCCAACGGCGACCAGGTCGCCTACACGGGGCACTCCCTGGGCGGACGACACGCGGCCGTCGCGGCGATGAACTCGGGCCAGCCGGCGGTCACCTACGACGCCGCCGGCGTCAGCCAGTCGACCGTCAACTACGTCGCCGAACGCAATGGCGACGATCCGGCCGCCGTCACTGCCCGCGCCAATGACACCCAGGTGCGTCGCTACTACGCCGGCGACGATCCGCTGACGGCAGCGCAGGAGCGCTTCGACCACGGCATCGCCGACTCACTGCCCGACGCCATCGGTCGTCCCTACGCCCTCAGCGACCCGTACACGCACACCCCCGACAGCGCGACCCTGCCGAAACCGTACGAGCACGGGCACGATCTCACCCACGCCGGTGAGCTGTGGGAGCGCAAGTACGGCTACCTGCGCAACCAGAACTGACCACCCGTCAGGGAGTCATCAGCGGCGGATGCAGGTCCTTCATCCGCAGCGTCCGCCGCCTGCTGACCACGAGCCACAACAACCCCAGGTTGACCACCGAGAACGCGGCGAGAATGGCCAGGTCTCGTCCGAGGTGACCCATCAGCCCACCGGAGATCACCACCCGATAGGCGTCGATCAGGTAGGTCATGGGCAGCCACGGGCTGATCGCTGCGAAGAACGGCGGCAGGATCTCCTTCGGATAGAGGCCCTCGGCGCCCACCAACTGCAGGATCAGCAACACCAGCAGCGCGCTCGATCCGGGCGTGCCCATGGCCGTCCGCAGCAGGTGGGCCACCAGCGACCACGCCAAGGCACCGAGCACCGTGAGCAGCACCGTCAATGCCGGGTGCACCGGGTCGAGGCCGAGCCCGAGCCACACCACCCCGAGCATCAGCAGTGACCCGGCCGCCGCGATGACGCCGATCGGCAGCCAGGCCGTCACCGCCACCCTGAGCGACGACGCGCGCCCGGCCAGCGCTCGTCCGGTGATGGCGCGCACCACCAGGAACACCGAGATGCCGAACACCCACATGGCGATCGAAAAGAACATCGGGGCGAGGCCTCGTCCGTAGTAGGTCGCCGGGTTCTCGACGGTCATGTCGACCTGGGCGGGCTCCGAGAGCACCTGCACGGCCTCGTTCTGCTGGCTGGACGAGAGCACCGGGATGCGCTTGACGCCCGCCTCGAGCCCGGTCGCCAACTGGTGCGCACCGGACTGCAGTTTGCCCAGACCCTGGTCGAGCTGGGTCGCCCCTGTCGACAGCTGCCCCAGACCGGTCTGCAGCGTGTGGGCACCCTGGGCCACCTGGCTGGCACCGGACGAGGCCGTGCCCAGCCCCTGGTCGAGGCTGCGGGCGCCGGTGTCGGCCTGCTTGATGCTGGTCTGCAGCTGGGTCGCACCAGTGGCGACCTGGTGGGCCCCGTCGTTGAGCCGGTTGACGTCGGTGATGGCCGTGTTCACCTTGGCGCTCAGCTGGTCGGAGTTGTCGACCGCCTTCTTGACCTGTTGTGCCCGGGTGTTGACGGCGCCCGCCTTCGTGGCAATCTCGCCGGTGCGGGTCTTGGCGTTGGTGGTGGCGGTGCGCAGTTGCTGCCAGCGAGGATCGTCCTTCAGGGCCGGGTTGTCGGCCTCGACTTGGTCGAGCAGGGCGTTGGCCTGAGTCACGTCGGCCGCGATCGACGAGCTTCCTCCCGCGGCCACCTGCGTGATGGCGGCGGCGTCATCGGCGATGGTGGTGGCGTCGTCCTTCACCTTCGGCCAGGTGTCGCGCACGGTGGTCAGCGGCGGCACCACGGTGTCGCGCAGTTGCTGGGTACCGGCCGCCACCTGGTTGGCCCCACTGGTCAGTTGCCCGGCGCCGGTGTTCAGCTGGTCGAGCCCCGTCACCAGTTGGGACGACCCCTGCTTGGCCTTGGCCAGGCCCGTGTTGAGCGAGTCGGCCCCGGTGGCCAGCTGGCCAGCGCCGGCCTCGGCCTGCGACGCGCCGGTGGCCAGCTTGGCGGAACCGGCCTTGGCGTCGTCCAACCCCGCGGCCAATTGGCTGGCGCCCTGCTGAGCCTCGACCATGCCGGCACGCAGGGTCTGCAGGTTGGTGAAGACGGCGCGGAAGTAAGCCTCGATGGCCGATGAATTGACTGCCTCGGTGACCGACCCGCGGGCCTTGTCGGTGATCGACCCGATGACGAAGCCGTTGGCGTCGTTGCGGTGCATGACGATGTGGGCACGCTCGGGGCTGTCGGTCTGCCCGCTGACCAGGTTGGTCGAGAAGTCGGGGGGAACCACGATCGTGAGGTAGTAGCGACCTTCCCGCAGACCGGACTCGGCCTCGTCCGCCGTGGTGGGCACGAACCGGAACGTCGCCTGCTTCTGCAGTTCGGTGACGAAGTCCGACCCGGCGTGAATGGTCTCGGTGGTCGTCCCCGACTCGGTCTGGGTGGTGACCGTCGTGGGCCGGTCCTGGTTGACCACGGCCACCGGCAGGTTGCCCAGGCGACCGTAGGGGTCCCAGTTGGCGCTCAGGTAGATGGCGGCGTAGAGCAGCGGCACGCAGAGCACGAACACCAGGGCGATGGTCGGCAGGGGTCCGCGGAACCTGCGCAGTTCGAAGCGCGCCAGTCGCGAGAGGGGGAAGGACATGTTCAGGACTCCGATGAGAGGGCCGGCGGCGCGGGGGTCGACGACGTGCAGACGATGGCGCACTGTTCGTGCTCGGCCAGCGCGGTCAGGGCGGCGTGCACGGTGCGCCATTGATCGGTGGTCAACCGGGCATCGACATCGTCAAGGACGACGACCCGCGCCGGGCGCAGCAGCGCCAGGATCGCGGCCAGCACGGTGGCGGAGGCTTCGTCCAGTGATTCGACGAGGCTGTCGGAGGGCAGGGTGATCGCGCGCCCCTCGCCCACGGCCGAGCACAGTTCCGTGAACCGCCACTCCCCCGCCGACGACCGCACGTTGTCGATCAGGCTGCGTTCCACGACCGCCTCGCGCACCAACAGACGGGGTTCGAGGTCGACGAACTCTCCGGCACGCGCGACGGAGACCAGGTGGCGGTACCGGCGCCGCTCGGTGGTCGCGTCGACGTCATCGACGGTGACCGAACCCTGCACCCCGGCCATCCGCCCGGCCAGCGCCAGCAGCAGGCTCGTGCGTCCGGTCCCCTTGGGGGCGACCACCAGGGTGACCCGGCCCGCCTCGGCTTCGAGATCGACCGCCTCACGCCCGTGGACAACCAGACCCTGCGCGCGCAACACCACCCGGGTGGATTCCTCGTCGCCGGTCACGCGAGCAGCCCCCTCACCATGGTGGTCAACGTGTTCTCGATCTCGTCGAGTGGCCAGCGTTCGGGCACCACGGCGTATTCGAGCCCGATCTGCGACATCACGGCCTGCAGCACCCGTGCCGAGGTCTCGGCCGTCGCTCGCAGGGGCAGATCGAGGGCACGCACCTGCTCGACGACCGCGGCCAGTTGGGCGTCGCGGAGGTGTCGGTAGGCCGACGCCGCCTCGTGGTCATGGCGTCCGACAGCGGCGACCTCGGCCAGCGTCTGCGCCCATGGGCTGCCGTCGACGGCCGCCTGGGCCAGGCGTCGTCCGATCTCCAGCGGGTCGCGGGTGCCGGTCACCTCACCGGCGACCGCCTGGGTGGTCACGGAAGAACGGCGCAGGCACGCCGCCGCCAACAAGGCCGGCTTGCCCTCGAAGTTGGAGTACGCGGCGCCCTTGGTGTAGCCGGCCCGGGCGGCGATGCGGCTCATGGTCGTGCCCTGGTAGCCGTGCTCCAGGAACTCCTCGGCGGCAGCGTCGAGCAGCGACTCGCGAACGCGGTTGCGATCCGGACGGGTGCGGGTGGGTGGCATGCGGGCTCCAATCGATACTCCCAGTATTGAATACCCTGGGTATGCGCTTCGTCAAGCGCCGACGTAGTCCTTGAGGTGTCGTCCGGTCAGGGTGCTGCCGTCGGCGACCAGCTCGGCGGGGGTGCCCTCGAAGACCACGCGACCGCCGTCGTGCCCGGCACCGGGGCCGAGGTCGACGATCCAGTCGGCATGCGCCATCACCGCCTGGTGGTGCTCGATCACGATGACGTTCTTGCCGCCGTCGACCAACCGGTCGAGCAGGCCGAGCAGTTGCTCGACATCGGCCAGGTGCAGGCCGGTGGTCGGCTCGTCCAGAATGTAGGTGCCGCCGTCGGAGCCCATGTGCACGGCCAGCTTGACGCGCTGGCGTTCGCCGCCCGACAACGTCGACAGTGGCTGGCCGAGCGTGAGGTAGCCCAGGCCGACGTCCTTGAGCCGCACGAGGATCTTGTGCGCCGCCGGCGTCTTCGCCTCCCCCTGGGAGAAGAACTGTTCCGCCTCGTCAACGCTCATCTCGAAGACGTCGGCGATGCTGCGGCCGTCGATGGTGTGCTCGAGCACCTCGGGTTGGAAGCGTCGCCCGCCACACACCTCGCAGGTGGTCGAGACGGTCTCCATGAAGCCGAGCTCGGTGAAGATCAACCCGGCCCCGTTGCAGGCCTGGCAGGCACCCTCGGAGTTGGGACTGAACAGCGCGGGCTTCACCCCGTTCACCTTGGCGAAGGTCTTGCGGATCGGGTCGAGCAGGTCGGTGTAGGTGGCCGGGTTGGAGCGCCTCGACCCCTTGATCGCGCCCTGGTCGATCGCGACCACGCCGTCGCGGCCGGCGACCGACCCGTGGATCAGTGAACTCTTGCCCGAGCCGGCCACCCCGGTCACCACCAGCAACACTCCGGTCGGCAGGTCGACGTCGACGTCGCGCAGGTTGTTGTCGTCTGCCCCCCGCACCTCGATGACCCCGGTCGGGGTGCGCACCTCGTCCTTCAGCCTGACCCGATCACCGAAGTGTCGTCCGGTCAGGGTGTCGGCGGCCTTCAGGCCGGCCAGGTCGCCCTCGTAGACGATCTCACCGCCGGCCGAACCCGCCTTGGGGCCAAGGTCGACGACGTGGTCGGCGATGGCGATCGTCTCGGGCTTGTGCTCGACCACCAGCACGGTGTTGCCCTTGTCGCGCAGGTCGAGCAGCAGTTGGTTCATGTTCTGGATGTCGTGCGGGTGCAGCCCGATGGTGGGCTCGTCGAAGACGTAGGTGACGTCGGTGAGCGACGACCCCAGGTGCCGGATCATCTTGGTGCGCTGCGCCTCCCCGCCCGACAAGGTGCTGGAGGGACGATTGAGGCTGAGATATCCCAGACCGATCTGCACGAAGGCGTCCAGGTGCTCACGCAACCCGGCCACGATCGGCGCGACCGATGGCTCGTCCAGGTCGGCGATCCACGCCGCGAGATCGGTGATCTGCATGGCGCAGACGTCGCCGATGGACTTCCCGTGAATCTTCGAGTTGCGGGTGTGCTCGGCGAGTCGGGTGCCGCCGCAGTCGGGGCAGTCCTGGAAGGTCACGGCCCGCTGGACGAAGGCACGCACGTGCGCCTGCATCTGCTCGGGATCCTTCGACAGCATCGACTTCTGCAGCTTGGGAACCAGCCCCTCGAAGGTCACGTTGATGCCTTCGACCTTGATGCGGGTGGGCTCGCGGTAGAGCAGGTCGTGCATCTCCTTCTTGGTGTACTTCGCAATCGGCTTGGCCGGGTCGAAGTAGCCCGATCCCTTGAAGATGCGTCCGTACCAGCCGTCCATCGAGTAGCCCGGCACCTTGAACGGGTTCTCGTCCAACGACTTCGACGAGTCGTACAGCTCGTCGAGGTCGATGTCGGAGACCTTGCCGATGCCCTCGCAGCGGGGGCACATGCCGCCGACCTGGTTGAACGTGGCGACCTCGCGCTTGGTCTTGTTGCCGCGCTCGATCGTGATGCCACCCTGGGCCGACACCGACGGGGTGTTGAACGAGTAGGCGGTGGTCGACCCCAGGTTCGGCTCGGCGATCCGGCTGAACAACAACCTGAGCAGGGCATTCGCGTCGGTGACGGTGCCCACCGTCGAGCGCACGTTCGCGCCGATCCGTTCCTGGTCGACGATGATCGCGGTGGTCAGTCCGTCCATCGAATCGACTTCCGGACGATCGACCGTGGGCATGAACCCCTGCACGAATGCGGAGTAGGTCTCGTTGATCATGCGCTGCGACTCGGCGGCGATGGTGCCGAACACCAGTGAACTCTTGCCCGAACCCGACACCCCCGTGAACACCGTCAGGCGGCGCTTGGGCAGCTCGACGGAGACGTTCTTCAGGTTGTTCTCGCGGGCTCCGCGCACCCGGATCAGGTCGTGACTGTCGGCCTTGGCGGTGGACTTCTGCTCAGCTGCGCTCACGCGAGCGAGCCTACTGGCCCTGCTCGGCCCGCGAGGCCGTGACAGCGGGACGCTCGGGGTTGACGGCGGGGGGCAAGGCCCAGAACCCACCGCCGCGATTGATGCGTCGGTTCAGGGCGAGGCTGGGGCGCCACAGGCTCAGCCCCGCGCCGGTCGCCAGCCCGGCTCCCACCAGCAGGTCGAGGGGATAGTGGGCGGCGGCGTACATGCGGAAGAAGCCGACGAAGGCGGTCAAAGCCACACCGGCGACCACCACCCAGCGAAGGCGGCGACGCTCGTTGGCCAGCACCAGACAGCCCGCGATGGTCACTGCCGCGACGATGGCCGTGTGGCCGCTCGGCATGCTCATGCCGTCGCTGTAGCTGGTCATGGCATCGAGCTGCTCGGGGCGCTGGCGATGCACCACCTTCTTGAGCACGTGCCCGGGCAGCCACGCCAGCCCCGAGGCCAGCGCGAACGTGACCGCGGCGAACCGTCGGCGCAGCAGGAAGAGCACCACCGCCACGGCGAGGATGATCCACGGAGTCCAGGCGGGGCCGCCGAAGATCTCCACCCCATGGGCGATCGGGTCGAGCCACGCGGTCCGCAGGCCGCGGATGGCGTCGAGCGTCTGCCATTCGCCGGTACGGCGGGGGTTCCAGCGAGCCGCCACCACCCCGAGCAGGAACGAGACGAGCAGCAACGGCAGGCCCACCTGCCAGGATCGAACGCGACGCATTCGAGCAGTATGCCCGCGGCGTCGCCGCCTGTCGCCCGGCATCGCTAGTGTCTGCGGCATGTCGTCCGAAGTTAGAAAGCAAGCCCACCGTGTGGGCGAGTCGCCGGTGGTCGAGGCCGGAGCCCGGGCGGGGTACGTCGCCTCGGGCATCGTGCACCTGCTCATCGCCTGGATCGCCGCCCAGCTGGCCGTGGGCGGACGATCCGAGAACGCCGACCAGTCGGGAGCCTTCCGGGCGTTGGCGGGCAACCCGCTGGGCGTGGTGCTGATGGTCGCGATGGTGGTGGGGTTGGCCCTGCTGGCGGTCTGGCAACTGACCGAGGCCGTGCGTGCCTCGGAGTGGAAGGACCGCGTGAAGCCGCTGGGCAAGTGCGTCGCCTATCTGGCGCTGGCCTCGCCGGCGGTCACCCTGCTGGTCAGTCATCGTGCCGACTCGGGCGGGCAGACCGAGCAGACCACCCGCACGGTGCTGTCCGCCCCTGGCGGGCAGGTGCTGGTGGTCGCCGCCGGGCTGGTCGTGGTGGGGGTGGGTGCCTACCACGTCTACAAGGGCGCCACCCGGAAGTTCCTGGACGACCTGGTCACCCACCCCGGACGAGCGGCGCAGGTGCTCGGCACCGTCGGCTACATCGCCAAGGGCGTCGCCCTGCTGGTGGCCGGTGGCCTGCTCGCCTGGGCCGGCATCAGCGGCGACACCGATCAGGCCCGCGGCCTCGACGGGGCGTTCAAGGCCGTGCTGTCGGTCAGCTTCGGGCGGGTGCTGGTGGTCGTGATGGCCGTCGGGTTCGTCTGCTTCGCGGCGTACTGCGTGCTGCGGGCGCGGCACGCCAAGGTGTGACGCCGGCGGGCAGGCTCAGAGGGCCGGGGTGGCGAACCCGCCGTTGGAGTACAGCAACTGCCCGCGCAGCCAACTGCCCTCGTCCGAGAACAGGAACCGGACGAGGTCGCCCACGGTGCGGGTCTCGCCCAGGTGCCCGGCCGGGGTCTGCTTGGCACCGGCAGCACGGATCTCGTCGTCCATCCAGCCGGTGTCGATCGGCCCGGGGTTGATGACATTGGTCCAGATGCCCAGGTGCGACAGCTCGTGGGTGCCCGCCAGCACCAGCCGGTCGAGCGCACCCTTGGTGGCGCCGTAGGGCAGGTTGTGCACGGTGTGGTCGCTCGTCAGGGCCACCACGGGGCCGCCCGGGCAGGGGTCCTGCTCGGCGAATGCCTTGAGCAGCAACCACGTGGCCCGCACGTTGACCCGATAGTGGCGGTCGAAGCTCTCGACGGTGGTGGTCAGGATCGAGGAGTCCACCGACTCGCAGTGGCTCATCACCAGGCCGCCGACCGGGCCCTGCTCGTTGGCCAGGGCGGTCATCAACTGGGAGGGCACCTCCGGGTCGGCCAGGTCGCCCGGCACCAGGGTGACCCGCCGGCCGAGGGCGCGCAGCTCGTCCGCGAGCTCGGTGACGTCGGCGGGCTCGCCGTGCACGCGGCGGTCGTAGTCGGCGAAGTACGACAACCCGAGGTCCCAGCCGTCGGCGGCCAGCGCGCGGGCGATGGCGGCGGCGATTCCCCGGCGGCGCCCGACGCCGGTGATCAGTGCGGTTCTCGGCATGACCGAAACCTAGCGCGACGCGCGCGTGGCCCCGACACTCGCCGCGATCACACACCCGATCGCCACCCACTGCACCGGCGCCAGCCATTCGTGCAGCAGCACCATCGCGGCCAGAGCCGCGGCGGCAGGCTCCAGGCTCATCAGCACGCTGAACACCCCCCGCGGGATCGAGCGCAGCGCGACCAGCTCGAGGCTGTAGGGAATCACCGAGCTCAGCAGCCCGACCGCCGCCCCGATCAGCAGCACCTTCGGTTCCAGCAGCCGCGAGCCGCCCTCGGCGATGGCGGGCCCTGCGAGTGCGAAGGTGCCGACGAGGCTTGCCACGGCCAGACCCGAGATGCCGGGCCAGGATCGTCCGGTCTTCTCGGCGAGCACGATGTAGCCCGCCCAGAAGGCCCCCGCCGCCAGCGCGAAACCGACGCCGACCCAGGTCAGCCCGTGCGGGGTGAAGCCCAACAGGGCCACGCCTCCGGCCGCGAGCGCCACCCAGATCAGGTCGCGGCGCTGGCGCGACAGCACCACGCCGAGGGTCAACGGACCGAGGAACTCCAAGGTGACCGCCATGCCGAGCGGAATCCGCGCGAACGACTGGTAGATGCACCAGTTCATGCCCAGCAGCATCACCCCGAAGGCCAGGGCGATCCCCCAGTCGCGGCGGGTTCGGCCGCGCAGCACCGGCCGGAAGAGCGCCACGAAGACCACGGCCGAGGTGGCCAGTCGCAGCCACACCATCGAGGTCGCGGGCACGGTGCCGAACAGGTGCTTCGCGATGGCGGCCCCGACCTGCACCGAGACGATGCTGGTCACCACCAGCCACGTGGCGGGCAGGGAGGGACGGGTGGGCACGCGTGCACTCTAATGGTCGCGTCGGGACGAATCCGCCGGGCGCGGCTCCGCGGTCGCCCGGCACCCGCTAGATTCGAAACTAGTCCAAGACGTGGACTAATACCCTCCACCAGCCCAGCACACACAGGAGTGTCCCCAGTCATGACGTCCCCCCTTCGCATCGCCGTCCTCAGCGCGTGGCACGTGCACGCCGAGGAGTACGGTCGCGCCGCGCTCGACCACCCCGACACCGAACTCGTCGCCGTGTGGGACGACGACGCCGACCGCGGGCAGGCCTTGGCCGACAAGCTCGGCGTCGAGTTCGCCCCCTCGCTCGACGAGCTGCTCGCCCGTGACGACCTCGACGGCGTCACCATCACCACCGCCACCACTGCCCACCCCGAGGTCATCGGTGCCGTGATCGCGGCCGGCAAGCACGTCTTCACCGAGAAGCTGCTCGCCACCACCCTCGCCGACGTCGACGACCTGGTCGCCAAGGCAGCCGAGAAGAAGCTGGCGCTCACCGTCTCGCTGCCCCGCCTGTTCCACGGCTACACCCAGGCCGTGCGCGAGGTGCTCGCCTCGGGCGAGCTGGGCGACATCACCTACTCGCGCGTGCGCCTCAGCCACAACGGCTCGGTGGCCGACTGGCTGCCGCCGCGGTTCTACGACGCCGACGAGACCATCGGCATCTCCGGCGGGGTCGGCGGTGCGCTCACCGACCTCGGTGCCCACCCGATCTACCTGACCAACCTGATCCTCGGCGGGCCGGAGTCCACCGGTGAGTACGCCAGCGTTCGCGCGACCTACACCGACGTCACCGGCCGCGGCGTCGAGGACAATGCCTCGGTCACGGTCGCCACCGCCGCCGGCGCGATCGGCGTGCTCGAGACCGGCTTCGTGTCGGGCCTGAGCCCATTCTCGATCGAGGTCGAGGGCACCAAGGGCGGCCTGCGCTACGGCTTCGACGGTCGCACCATGACCGTGACCGTCGGCGGCGAGACCCGCTCCGTCGAGGTGCCTGACGACGTGGAGCCGCCGTTCGCCCGTTGGGTGCGCGACATTCAGTCGGGCAACCCCGAGAACGAGACCCTGGCGGCGGCGCGTGCGCTCACCGCCGTGGTGGTGGCGGCCAACGAGTCGGCCTCCGCCTGACCCAGCCAGCTTGACCCAGCCGTCAGCCGGCGCGGCCGCCTCGACCCGTGAGGTCGCAGGCGGCCGTGCCGCCCGGCAACCGGTGCCGGTTCGTGGCCACCAGCGCATAGACCGGGCGAGCCACCCACAGCCCGGGCCGCGACCCGAGCACGCGGCCGACCAGCCGCCACGGCTGGCGGCAGGTGACCAGCACCGCCGCAATGGCTGCGGCCCCATAGACCACCGTGCCGTCGTCGCGCACGAAGGGCACCTCGCAGGACGCCCGGGCCGAATCCACCGGCCCACCGCTGTCGAGGCCGGCCAGCTGCAACGGCCTCACCTCTGCGCGCGGGCCGAGCTTCGCGAGCAGCCTCGCCGAGCGGGTGCAGAACCCGCAGTCGGGGTCGTACAGCAGCGCGCTCACGGCACCGTCGATCCCACGAGGGACAGCCCGGCCTCAGCCCAGGCGAGTCTCAACCATTCCGCCTGACCCGGTGCCCCGCAGTGCACGAGCAGCCTCAGCAACGCGGCCCGGAACGGCGCCCCGTGCGCCGGGGTGCTGCCGCGGGTCAGGTGATGGGCCAACTCATGGCACAGCGTCACCCGCGTGCCGCCCCAGTGGGCCAGCCTGATGGTGGCCGGTGACTCGTTGTCCGTCGACCCGGGCACGTAACTCGACCGGGTCTGGCCTCGCGCGTGAGCCACGGTGACCGGCGGTTCGCCGAGCTCGATGCAGGTCAACGTCGCGAACCCCTGGGCGGCCGCCAGGGTGGTGAACTCCTGGGCCTGCTCGAGGCGCAGCACTCGTCCGAAGGCGGTCACCTCTCCCCCGCTGGGCAGCAGCTCGAGGGCGGCCTCGAGCCGATGCTCGGCCAGGTAGACGGCGTCCCGGTCGGGGTCCGCGGCACTCACCTCAGGCACCGCGCACCTGCTTGGCCCCAGACATCGACGCCCTCGAACCGGCCCGACGCCCGGCCTCGGTCGAGGGCCCGCGCATCGACAGGGCGGAACTCCCCCGCCAGGACGATCGGATGCGGTCGCGCTGCACCCGGCGCCGGTAGAACTCGTTGACCTCCTCGGCCTTCTCCCGCAATGCCAGCGTCGTCACCGACACCCGCTTGCCGTCGGCGAGCGCCTGCTCGGCGGCGAGGCGCTCATCGGACTCGCGCACGGCTTCGTCCCTCGCCTCGGTGAACCGCCGACGAATCTCGGCGATGAAGCCCTCGTAGAAACTGCGCCGGGCGACCCGAGCGGTCATCGGCTTGGTGACCAGTCGCCCCCACCGGTCGTGACCCACCGGGTAGTGCTCACCGCGCCAGGCACCCTCGCGCAGCCACACATTGCCCCAGCGCACCATCTGCTCGGCCAAAGCCACGTGAATGGCCTCGGTGACGTCGAGGTCGGAGGGGAACCCCAGCGGGTACACCACGGACGAGTTGGCCGCGATCAGGCACTTGACGTCATTGGCCTCGGCCACCACCAGGAACAGCGATGCCACCTGCTTGAGGTGGTGCGAACCCGCCTTGCCGAGTGTGATGCTGCGCTCCTCGGGCGTCTCGCGGGCCTGGCTCGAGGCCTGCGCATGGCGCGCCACCGCCAACTCGACGGCATGACGGCTCGCCAAGGCCTGGGCCTTGGCGAACAGCGCCTCGGCCTCGTCGACCGAATCGGTCGACTCGGCCTTCGACAACAATTTGCCGATGCGCGCGACCACGGAGTCCTTGCCACCACCATGCATGCCCTCAGCCTAGAGTCGGGCTGTGACACAGTCTCAGCGAGGATCGACCGTGGCCGACATCGAGGCCTTCTGCGAGGCCCTGCCCGAGGTGGTGCGGGGTGGTTCCGACGACCTGCCCAGCTGGGCCTTCCGCGACAAGACGTTCGTGTTCTTCCGTGAGCCCCGGCCCGACGCCGTCGACGACGCCGGCGAGCGGTTGACCGATGTCATCTGCCTGCGCACCCGGGGAGCCGATGCGAAGGCGGCTTTGGTCGACGACGACCAGAATCCGTTCTTCACCACCCCCCACTTCAACGGCTACCCCGCCGTGCTGGTGCGCGAGAGCCGCCTGCCAGAGCTCGATCGCGACCTGTTGCAGGAGGTGATCCTCGACGGCTGGCTCGCGCGGGCTCCGAAGCGCCTGGCGAAGGAATACTTGGCCAGCCTCGAGGCCCGACCACCGGGTTCGGACGACGAGTCCCCCCACCGCACACAATGAGGCAGGCTGAACCCATGACCTTCACCATTGCCACTCCCGAGATCGTCGAGGCTCCCGAAGTTCCCTGGGTGGGCGTCAGTCACCAGGTGACCATGCAGCAGATGGACCAACCGGCCAAGAGCTTCGCCACGGTCGCGGCCTGGCTGGCCGAGCGGGGCATCGCCCCCGAAGGGCCCCCGTTCTACAAGTACGAGGTGATCGACATGGCCGCCGAGCTGACCGTGGTCGCGGGCTTCGCCGTGCCGGAGCCGCAGCCCGGGGACGGCACGGTGATCTCCGGCACCCTGCCCGCGGGCCGCTACCTCACCGTCAGCCACACCGGTCACCCCGACGAACTCGAGGAGGTCACCCGCCAACTGCTCGCCTGGGCCGACGAGCAGGGCCTCGCGTTCGACTGCACCCCCGATCAGCGCGAGTGGGCGGCTCGACTGGAGTTCTACGCCAACGACGACGACCCCGACATGTCGACGTGGGAAACAGAGTTGGCGTTCAAGCTTGCCGACTGACAGCCCCAACCGACCCGATCCCACGGCGGCTCCCGCGCCCCTGGTCGTCGATCTGGCCGCCGGACGAGCGCTGACCCCCGTCTGGCAGAACCCCGTCATCGGGTCGTCCACCTGGCGCATCGACGACACGTCTGCTGCCGAATCGGGTGGTGACCCGGTCGAGTACGTCAAGGTGGGCCCCCCGCACTGGGAGTTCGAGGTCGAGAGCGACGTGGCCCGGCATCGGTGGCTGGCGACCCACGTGCCGGTTCCCGAGGTGCTCTCCTTCGGTGAACGTGACGGCCTGAGATTCCTGCACACCCGCGCCCTGCCCGGGCGATCGGCCGTCAGCCACGACTTCCCCTGCGGTGACGAGGCCATCGTCCGGGGTCTCGGTCAGGCGTTGCGCCGATTCCATGACACGGTTCCCGTGGCCGACTGCCCCAACACCTGGTCGGCGGACGAACGCCTCGCCCGCCTGCCCCGCTCGGCCATCGACGCGGACGAGACCCTGCTCGTCACCCCGCCGCTCGACGACGCGAACCGCGTGGTGTGCCACGGTGACGCCTGCAATCCCAACTTCCTGTTCGATGGCGACGGCACCTTCACCGGCTACGTCGACCTCGGTTTCGTCGGCGTCGCCGACCGCTGGGCCGATCTGGCCCCGGCGATCCTCAGCCTGGGTTGGAACTTCGGTGAGGACGCCGACCTGCACGCCCACCGTCGCGACCTGTTCCTCGACGGCTACGGCATCGCCCTCGACCACGCCAGGCTCGACCACTACACCCGACTCTGGAACGCTGGAGGATGACGCCATGACCGACACCCAGACCGGCCGGCCCCCCGTGGTGCTCATCAACGGCGCCCCGGGTTCGGGCAAGTCGACGCTGGCGGCTCTGGTCGCCGCCGACCTGCCGCTCGCCCTGGCCCTCGACATCGACCAGCTGAAGTTCTCCCTCGGCGGCTGGCGCGACGACCTCAACGCGGCCGGACTGCAGGCCAGACGGTTGGCGCTGGCCCTGATCGCCGAGCAGCTTGCCGAGGAGCACCCGGTGGTGCTCGGCCAGTACCTGGCCCGCACCCTGTTCATCGAGGCCCTCGAAGAGGCCGCCCACGCCGGCGGTGGCCGGTTCGTCGAGATCGTGCTCGACGTCTCGGCCGACCACCTGCGCACTCGGCTGGCGGGACGCTCCGCCAATCCCGACCGACCCGAGCAGGCCCACAACGCCACGCTGGTCGGGCCGGACGATGCCGATCGCCTCGTCGCCTCGATGGTCGAGCTGCGGGCGCTTCGTCCGCACGCCCACGTGGTCGACGGGAATGCGGACATCGCCACCACGCTGGCCGCCATTCGCGAGAGGATCGGCGCATGAACATCACCGACCTGCCCGGCATTGACGTCACCACCGCCGAGGGCTCCCACTTTGCAGTCGCCGATCACGGTGCCCACGCGTGGGCGTGGCAGCCCGCCGGCCACCGCCCCGTGCTGTGGCTCTCCGGTTCGTCCAATTTCGTCGACGGTTCGCCCATCCGGGGTGGGGTGCCGGTGATCTTCCCCTGGTTCGCCAACGGACGATCCGGTGACCAGCAGCCCGCCCACGGCCCGGTGCGCACGATGGCCTGGCGCCGCGACGAGGTGGTCGACGACACCGCGGCCAGTGGCACCCTCACCGTGCGCCACACCTACGAGGGCGACCTGCCCTTCGCCGCCGACGTCGCGGTGACCACCCACTTCTCGAACGAGGAGTTCAGAGTGGAGTTGTCGGTCACCAACACCGGCGAGCACGAGGTGACCTTCGAGCAGGCCCTGCACACCTATCTGGCCGTGTCCGACGTCACCCAGATCAGCGTGCAGGGGCTCGATGGTGTCGCCTACCTCGATCGCGCCAAGCATGCCCCGCAGCTGCACTGCACCCAGGCCGGCGACGTGGTGTTCACCGCCGAGACCGACCGGATCTACCTCACCGATGGCAGCGTGCGGGTCGTCGACCCCGCCTGGGAGCGTGACATCGAGGTCTCGAAGCAGGGCTCGGCCAACACGGTGGTGTGGAACCCCTGGATCGAGAAGGCCGCCGCCATGGGCGACTTCGGTGACGACGAGTGGCCGCTGATGGTCTGCATCGAGGCCGCCAACGTGTTAGACGATGCCGTCGTCCTGCCCGCGGGTGAGACCCACGTGCTCAGTCAGACGCTGCGCCTCAGCTGAACCGGCGACCGACCCAGGGTTCGGCAGGACCTCAGCGATAAAGAGTTTTCCCAGTGCCCCCCGCGACAAGTTCTCGTCCGCCGAGGCCCTCGTCGAAGACGCAGGCGACCTTTGCCTCATACGCCGGAAGCAATCCGGGGTCCTGCGATGATTCCGCTGCCCTGGGTGGATCGTCTGTCACCCAGATCGTCACCTGGGAGCGGGAGTAGTCCATCGCGCATGTCAATGGTCCGTAGTCGGGCTTGGGAGCGAAGATGATCACCTCCCAATGGCGGTCATCGACTCCTCGTTGGGCCGACTGGATGGGGTAGTTCACGTCCGTGAACTCGGTCGATGAGCAGGCGGCCAGCATTGTCACAGCGAGGCCAGCCACCAGCAGCCGTCGATTCATGGGGCGAGAATGACGGAGCCTGGAAAGGCTTGGTCAGCGAGAATCTGATCCGTGTAGTAATGGGTACACGTGGAACCTCCGGCGCCACCACTGGTATAACCCTTGGCATAGACCCTCCCGCTGGAGGACTGGGTATATACGGGACCTCCCGAGTCGCCACTCACGGTGCACGAACCTGTCTTCTGCCCCTTCGACATGCGCCTCGCCGTTCCCACATAAACTCCTTGATCGTAGTAGTCGACGGCGACATAGCCAACCGATACTACTTTCCAACCGCACAGATCACGTCCTGATGGCAGCTGCGGCGGCATCGGCCGCCGCCCATGCTTCACCCAGGCTGATCGCCATACGAACCGTCGTGACAGAACTCAGGTCAACTCTGGGCAGCCGGACATGCTTGCCTGCTCGAGCGACGTCCTCAGCCAGAGGTGCTTCGGCTTTGCCCGCACCAGCGAGTTGCAGCAGAGCCATGCCCTCATCGCTGGCGGGCAACATGGCCAGGCACGAATCTGGATCAACCGTCGGCGGACCGAACGCACTCCAATGCGCGTCTGCCAGGAACACCACCGGGGAGTACAGCTCGACGCATCGGTCGGGCAGTTGCAGCAGCTCGCCATGGGCGACCAAAACGCCCGTCTCCTTGTCCCTGATCGGGAGCGCCGAGGCCGGGGGGCTTGTCTCCGCTTGGGCTGTCGCTGTTCCGCTGAGTACCAAGCTCACACAGGTCATCAGCGCGAGCAGTCCCCACCAGTTCGAGCGTGGACGTGAAGTTCGGCCCATGATTCAGTGTGCGCGGCGCCGATACCGGAGTCAATACCTCATTCCTTGATGATCAGCGCCTTTCCGCCGAAGGGCTCGAGCGTGACCGAGAAAGATCCCTGGCACAGGCCGGTCTCGACGTCGGCCGCGCCCACCTCGACGGTGCCGACGGTGCGCCGGGCCGCGAGGTCGAGCACTCGTCCGGCGGGAACGTGCACCGACTGCACCTGAGCGGTCACGGGCTGGTTCGAGAAGTTAAGCACCGTCACCTGGCAGGCGCCGATGGCCAGCCGGTTGATCAGCACGAGCAGCCCGGGCTCGTCAACGTCGGGAACCTCGAGCAGTGTGCCGGTGCCCAGACCGTGTCGGCGCCTAACGGCCAGCACGTCGGCCAGCCGGCGGGCGAAGGAGTCGGGATCGTCCAACTGGGCGGGCAGCGATCCGTACAGCGCGTGTGCGAGGGGCACGTTGGTGCTGGCTGCGGTGTCGTCGCTGCTGACGCCGAGCAGGTCGTAGGCACCGCGCTCGATCCAGCGAGTGTCCCCGGTGGCGATCAGGCTCTGCACCTGCTCCCTCGCGAGCGGGACGGCTCCCACCAGGTCCCAGCCCGAGAGGGCGAAGACTCCCGGCTGCCAGGCGTTGTACTTCGCGAGCAGCAGGTGGGCATCGCGCACCGTGGCGACCTGCTCGTCGGTGAGGTCATCGAGCGAGCTGATCCCCAGCGCCGCCGTGATCACCGAGGCCGTCGTGCAGGCGATCCCGTTCTGCACGAACAGCGCGTTGTACGGGGCGGCCTCCCCGGCCATGGTGGTGCGCATGGTCGTGCGTACCCGTTCGGCGAGCTCGCGGCCGGTGAGCTCCTCGCCCGCGAACGTGTAGGTGTCGTGCGCGTGGGCCGACTCGAAGTGCACCAGTTCGTAGGTGAGCTCATCGTGGTTCTGCAGGGCGTGCACCAGCGAGGCCTGGTCGATGCCCAGGGCCAGCGACTCGTTCAGGGTCAGCCGCAGGAACTCGGTGTCGCCGGTGAGCAGGGCCACGTGGTACCCCGGCCGGGTGACGAAGTCGTAGGAGAGGTCGGGGCCGACGGAACCGGTCGCGACGATGTCGTCCATGGCGAGGTTGAGCTCCTGGAAGGTGAAGCCGCCCACCTTGCGCACCATCGAGCCGATCAGCTGGTTCGCGGCCTGCGACAGAGGGTGACCCTCCGACCAGGCCAGGTCGTCCGCGCGCTTCTCGACCCCGAGGAAACCGTTGGCGTCGAGGCGGAGCCCGCCCGAGCCGAGGTCGGTGAGCGAGTGCAGGGCGTCGCCCATCACCATGCGCATGCCGGCGAAGGTCGGGTCGAGCCAGTTGACCGATGGCTGCCCGTCCTTGAAGTAGTGCAGATAGACCCATCGGCGGGCGACCCCGTCGACGCCGTGCACCTCGCGGCTCACCGACCAGTTGGTCTCCTTCACGCCGGGCTCGTAGAAGATGACCCGCTGCAGGGCACCGATGATGTAGCCCTCGTCGGCCAACTTCTGCTCGGTCTCGGCGTCGAGGTTCACCGAGTCGCGGCCCTCGGGCACGTCGGGCAGCAGGTGCCAGGCCTCCTCGGGGATCGACACCATGTGGTAGATGCCCGGGTAGTCCTGGTAGTTGATCTCGGCGAGGCGGAAGTCGGCGCCCTTGCCGGTGTGACCGGGGACGATGTCGTCGATGACGGTGCCGTGGTGGCGCGCGGCCGCCTCGCACATCTCGCGGTACTCCTCCTCGGTGCCGAAGATCGGGTCTATCACCATGCTGATTCGGTCGAAGTGGCCGTCGACGGACGGGGTGAGCGTCCAACCCGAGATGCCGCCGGCGAGCTTCACTGGCCCGGTGTGCACGGCGTCGATGCCTATCTTTTCGAAGGCGCTCCACAGGTCGTCCGAGCCGAGGGCCGACAGGAACGACTCCCCCGGCCGGGTGACGAACGACAGTGGGTATGCGGTGAACCAGACCTGGGCCTTGTCAAGCGCCGCGCGCGGGTCGGGCTGGGCGTACGGGTTCGACCACATCGATGCGTGCCCGGCCAGCTGCCGGGCCAGCACCGTGGCGTCCTTGAGCATTGACTGCTCCACCAGCCAGGCGACATAGGCGGTGTTGCGACCGTCGGCCTCGAAGGGAGGCGCCGCGATGCTGCCCGGGGTCGGCTGGCGCCGCATCGCGCGCGGTCGCAGCTTCGAGGGACGAGCCGCGAAGCGTTGCGACTCGAAGCTCAGGTCTGCGAAGAAGTCGTCGGCGAGGTCGCCCGGGTGATCGCCCTGGGTCGGCTGGGAGTTCAGGTCATCAGTGGCCACTCGGCCACGGTACTGAATCGCCAGCCTGACGTCAGCGGGAGCGCGTCAGCCGCATCCACAGGTGCGGGATGTGGCCGTCGAGATGTTCGTCCCCCTCGACAACGAACCCGAACCGGCCGTACCAGTCGGCGAGGTGCGCCTGGGCGTGCAGGACGACGTCGCGCCGGGGTGCCTCCCGTTGGGTGAGTTCCAGCGCCGAGCGGATGAGTCGTCCGGCGAGCCCCTGTCCGCGCGCCGACTCGGCGGTGATCACGGCCCCGATGCGCCATGCCTGGTCACCGCGGTGGCCGTCGCGGTTGTCGGTCCACTCGGCCAGCCGGATGGCCGAGGCGATCTCACCACCCCGCTCGATCCACAGGTGACGGCTGGTCGGTTCCAGGTCGACGCCGTCGATGGCCTGGTAGGGGTCGCCCTGCTCGACGACGAAGACCTGCACGCGCAGCGCGAGCAGGTCGTGCAGCTGTCGGGTTGTCAGGTCGGGGCCGAGAACCGTGCGCAGGGGGCCGTGGGCTGGGGTCACGCGCCCACACTACGGGGCCGACACTACGATGGGCCGGTGCCCCGCTCCCCCCTCCCCCAGCGCTTCGGTCTGGAGGCGGCGTGGCTGCGCACCGAACCCGGCGGTTGGACGAGCCTGCGCGAGTTCCTGGTCGAGCGCATCCCCAAGGTGAGCCCCGAGCGCATCGACGAGATGTTCGCCGAGGGCCGCTGGTGCGACGAGCAGGGCCACCCCTACCCCGCCCACCAGCCCTACGAGCCCCACCGGTTCGTCTGGTTCCACCGCGACCTGCCCGACGAGGTCAAGGTGCCGTTCGAGGTGGGCGTCGTCGCCGAGGACGAGCGCATCATGGTCGTCGACAAGCCCCACTTCCTGGCCTCGATCCCCCGCGGGCAACACATCCAGCAGTCGGTGGTGGTGCGGCTGCGGCGGCAGTTCGACCTGCCCGAGCTGGGCCCCGCCCACCGGCTCGACCGCGCGACGGCCGGGCTGTTGCTGCTGGTCAAGCACCGCGAACACCGCGGCGCCTACCAGCAGGTCTTCGCCCGCCGCGAGGTCGGCAAGCGCTACCTGGCGGTGGCGGAGCATCGTCCCGAGCTGACCTTTCCCGCCGAGGTGACCAGCCACATCGTCAAGGACGTCGGCACCGTGCAGGCCTACGAGCTGCCCGACCGGGAACCCAACGCGCACACCACCGTCGAGCTGGTCACCCATCACGACGGGCTCGCCGGGTACCGGGTCACGCCCCACACCGGACGAACCCACCAGATCCGCCTGCACCTGCTGCGGCTCGGGATTCCGATCGTCAACGATCCCCTCTACCCCGAGGTGACGACCACCGATCTCGGCGACTTCAGCCGCCCGCTGCAACTGCTCAGCTCGGAGCTGTGGTTCACCGACCCGGTCACCGGCGAGCCCCGCCACTACCGCAGTCGGCGAGAACTGTCCTGCTGGCCCCGCTCGTCGTGAGTTCGTGCTTGGCTGGTGACCAGCATCGGCCGTCGGCCAAGCCACAATCCAAGGAGTGAGCCATGCCCCGTCCCATCGACAACACCGCCAGCGCCACCTGGAAGGGTGACCTCTTCTCCGGATCCGGCGAGGTGCGCCTCGACACCTCCGGTGCCGGCAGCTTCGCCGTCGGTTGGAAGGCGCGTGGCGAGGAGTCCGGCAGCACCACCACGCCCGAGGAACTGATCGCGGCCGCCCACTCGACCTGCTTCTCGATGGCCTTCTCGAATGGCCTCACCAAGGCTGGGCACACCGTCACCCAGCTCGACACCTCGGCCGTGGTCACGTTCGTGGCCGGCACCGGCATCACCAAGATCGCCCTGAAGGTCGTCGGTCAGGTCGAGGGCATCGATGAGGCCGAGTTCGTCCGGTTGGCCGAGGAGGCCAAGGCCGGTTGCCCGGTCTCGCAGGCCCTCGCCTCGGTTCCGGAGATCACGCTGGACGCGAAGCTGGCCTCCTGAGTCAGGATCAGGGGCAATAGTCCGTGAAGGGCTGCTGTTCGGTCGGCGAGCCAGTACTAGGCAAGGATGCTGCCAGCGTCTCTTTGCCGGGACCTCGGACTGACAGGGCGGCGGAAGTACTGGGGTTGAGCAGCACGACCACATTCCTGTCAGGGCGACAGGCTTGGGTTCCCACTCGCACGTCCTGATAGCCATCCGGCACGGCTATCACCAAGATGGATTCGGCAGGTTGCGCATGGGACCAGAACAGGAACTGAGGCCCGGGCGCCTTTCGGTCGCCGCACGAGTAGGCCACTCCCGCGGACCCGGTGACGACCAGGCATTCAATTCCGCTGTCCGTCGCCAAGAGGTACAGATCGCCATCAGGAACTGACTGAAGTCGCGCCCAATGAAAGGGTCCTTGCAGGTCGCCACGAATCTTGGTGAACCACGGAGGACGAGGCTGAGGCTCCGCGGGCAGTACCTCGTATCTGGTTGGACGAACCACGGTCTGGTCCGGCTGCTGGGGCCGCCTCGTCGGCTGGCAGCCACCCACGGCCACCGTGAGAGCACCGATCAGCAACCCAACCAGCAATGCCCTGAGGCGACGGAAGGCCCACCCCCGATCAGGGGTTATAGCGGCAGCCAAGGCCATTTTCCTGCACGGACGCATGAAGAGCCATGACATGAAGCTAGCACCGCTACGGGTACGTGGCAGCGGTTGGGCAGGTGTGCTTGGCCGACACTGAAGGCTTGTCGGTGGTCTGATGAGGCTCAGGTGATGTCGCGACGCCAGCTCGTCCGCCAACCCAACACCAGAAAGACCACGGCATAGGCCACCATGACCAGGGCACCGGCCCACCAGTCGAGTCCGGCGGCGGACGAGGCGCCGGTCATCTGCGTGTACAGACTGGCGCCGACCAGCGCATCACTGGCGGCGCCGGGCAGGAAGTTGGCGACATCGCCGGCCACGGGCACGAACGCGGCCACCACCCGCACGATGGGCTCGACGAACTGGGTGAACACGATCACACCCACGATGGCTGCCACCTGATGACGGACGAGCGCCCCCACGCCAATGCCGATCAGCACCCACAACACGGTGGCCACCAGCATGCGCGCGAGCAGCGCCCAGATGCGCTCGGTGTCGAGGTCGGTGGGCAGGCCCATGGCGGCGAGCAGGCCCGCGGATGGCGCCACCGAAGCGACCACGGCGACGAGACCGTGGAGCACGCCGAGCACGGCGCCGACCACCAGTTTCGCCGCCAGCACCCGCCAGCGCCGCGGGGTGGCCAGGAACGTGGGCGTGAGCGTCTGGTGGCGCACCTCGCCGGTGATCATCATGGTGCCGATCAGCAGCGGAAACACGTACCCGATGGCGGTGCCGGTGCTGTAGAGCAGCGCTGGCAACGAGTCCGCGGGCATCGGCATGGCATTGTCGCCGGTCAGCCGCCCGGTGGCCGAGGCCGCGAACACGAAACCGAGGGTTCCGGCCGTGAAGGCGACGTAGGCGAACAACACCAGGCCGAGCACCCACCAGGCCGAGGTGGTGACCTGTTTCGTCCATTCCGAACGGACGGCGTCAGTGTGAGCGCTCATGCCGACACTCGCTCGGGCTCCCCGGGAACCGCCCCGCTCACCAGATCGAGGAAGACCTCCTCGATGCCGGTCCCCCTGCGCTGCAGGTGGCCCAACGCCACCCCGGCCCGGGCCGCCACCTCACCGACCTGCACGGGGTCGACACCGCGCACGAGCACGCCCGCGCGGGTCGCCTCGACGGTCAGGGCGGCCGCCCGCAGTGCCGCCACCAGCGCCTCCCGGTCGGGAGCGTCGACCAGTGTGGCTTGGTCGGCGAGGGCGGTCAGCTCGTCGAGGGTTCCCTGGAACACCCGCCTGCCGCGGGAGATGACCACCAGGTCGTCCACCGTCTGTTGCACCTCGCTGAGCAGGTGGCTCGAGACGAGCACCGTGCGCCCCTCGGCGGCCAGCGAGCGCATCAGCCCGCGGATCCATTTGATGCCCTCGGGGTCGAGGCCGTTGACCGGTTCGTCGAGCACCAGCACCCCGGGGTCGCCCAGCAGTGCCGTGGCCAGCCCGAGTCGTTGGCGCATGCCGAGGGAGTAGCCACCCACCTTGCGGCCGGCGGCGTCGGCGAGCCCCACCAGGTCGAGCACCTCATCGACGCGGGCATCGCCGATTCCCGCGGCCCGGGCGTACACCCGCAGGTGGTTCGCTCCGCTGCGGCCGGGATGGAAACTGCTCGCCTCCAGGGCGGCCCCGACGGTGCGCAGCGGATCGGCGAGGTCGGCGTAGGTTCGTCCGCCGATGGTCGCCGAACCAGACGTGGCGCGCACCAGGCCCAGCAGAATGCGCAGGCTGGTGGTCTTGCCGGCCCCGTTGGGGCCGAGGAAGCCGGTGACCCGCCCCGGCTCGACGCGCGCGGACAGGTCGGTCAGGGCAGGCACGGCACCGAAGCGCTTGGTGAGGCCCGTGAACTCGAGCATCAGGGGGTCGGGCATGGGTCCATCATCGCAAACCCCCACCGCCGCCACCCGGGCACGGCACTAGTCTCGGGGCGTGATCGACGTCGTCATCCAGGCCCTCTCGCTGGTGGCCATCATCGGGCTGGGCCAGCTCATGCGGCGGCTGAAGTGGGTCGACGCCCGGCACTTCATGATCTTCTCGCGCATCGTGCTGAACTTCACCCTGCCCTGCGCCATTCTCACCAGCTTCCACACGGTCACCGTGCCGTTCGCGATGCTGACGCTCGGACTGGTCGCGGTCGGGCTCAACCTCTGCCAGCAGGTGAGCGCGTACCTGTTGTGTCGGCGGCAGGGGCGCACAACCCAGGCCTTCGGCGTGCTCAACACCGGCAGCTACAACATGGGGGCCTTCGCCACCCCCTACCTCGCGGGTTTCGGCGGTCCCACCGCGCTGATCAACGCCACCCTGTTCGACATCGGCAACTCGATCGTCGCCGCCGGTTGGGGGCGATTCTGGGCCTTCTCGATCGCCCGCCCGGGCCGCACCTCGATGGGTGCCAGTCTCAAGCGCCTGTTCTCGTCCACCATCTTCGTGCTCTACCTGGCGGTGCTGGT
Source organism: Aestuariimicrobium soli (assembly GCF_051192575.1). Lineage (NCBI taxonomy): Bacteria > Bacillati > Actinomycetota > Actinomycetes > Propionibacteriales > Propionibacteriaceae > Aestuariimicrobium > Aestuariimicrobium soli. Next base: position 40,366 of record NZ_JBPJSQ010000002.1, read on the forward strand.
CATGCAACTGCTGCGGTTGCGACTTCCCGACCAGGTGATGCACTTCACGTCGACCGTCGGGGCCGCCAACACATTCCTGGCGATGCTGATGATCGGCATCGGGCTCGACCTGGATCTCGACACCAGCCAGCTGCGCGCCGCCGGCAGGTTCCTGGCCGTGCGCTACGCCTGGTGCATCGCCTTCGCCCTCGGATGCTGGCACCTGTTGCCCTTCGGTGACGACGTGCGCCTGGCCGTCACCACCATCTGCTTCGCCCCGATCGCCTCGATGATCCCGGGGTTCACCGCCGAGATCGGGGGTGACGTGAAACTGTCGGCGTTCATGACGTCGTTGACGATCCTGGTGAGCATCGTGGTCATGCCGGTGCTCGTCATGGTGCTGCGTTGAGTGCCGCGCTCGCGATGGCCACGTCGGCCGGCAGCCACTCGACCTCGTCGGCGTCGGCGACCCACCTCAGGGCGGCGTGTTCGAGCGCCTGCGGCTCCCGATCGCCGGCCTCGCACCAGAAGGCCTTGATCGCCCAGCGGTCATTGATCGGCCACAGTCCGTCGTCGGGGCCCTCGAGCACCTCGCCGACGGTGACCTCCAGCCCGAGTTCCTCGCGCAGTTCGCGGACGAGCGCCCGGCCCGGCTCCTCCCCCGGCTCGACCTTGCCGCCCGGGAACTCCCACAGACCGGCCAGGTCGTCCGGGTAGGAACGTTGGGCGGCCAGCAGGCGACCGTCGCGGACGAGCAGCCCGGCCACCACCAGTCGTCGGCGGTCAGCCGCCATGGGTCGCGGCCTTGGCAGCCGCCTTGACCGCCTTCTTGGTGGCGCGCACCTTCACCAGCGATTCCGGCGAGGTGATGTCGGCCACCGATCGGAAGCCGTCGAGGGCGTAGTCGCCGGCGGCCTTCTCCCACCCCGGCGGACGAACCCCGCGCTGCTTGGCCAGCAGCGCGATGAAGATCTTCGCCTTCTGGTCGCCGAACCCGGGCAACGAGGTCAGCCGCTTCTTCAGCTCGGCCCCGGTCTGAGCATCGGCCCACACCGTGGTCGTGTCGCCGTCGTACTCGTCGACCAGCACGCGACACAGGTCGAACAGGCGCTTGCCCATCGAGCCCGGGAACCGGTGGATCGCCGGCGGGATCGAGGCCTGCCTGACGAACTCCTCCTCGCCCAGGTCGACCCAGGCGCGCGGGTCGATCGAGCCGAGCCGCTCGAGCAGCACGGCGGGGCCCGAAAAGGCCTTCTCCATGGTCACCTGCTGGTCGAGCAGCATGCCCGCCAGCAGGGCGAAGTCTGAGGTGGCCAGCAGGTCGTCCGCGGTGGGGTCGCCGGTGAGGTACATGTCGATCAGCCTAGCCACGCCAGGCAGTCGGCGAGTGCCGCGAGCGTGCCCGTGCGCAGGGATGGGCGCAGGTCCTTGTAGAGCTCCTCCTGTCAGGAGGTGCCCTCGTCCACCGCGTCGTGCAGCCAGCTCATGCCGACCTCTCCCCGCCCGTGGGCAGCCCGGTGCGACCACCCTCGCTCTCGAGTCGGGCCACCAGCGAGCGCAACCGCGACCCCATCGGCAGGGCCGCCCACAGCGTCGCGCCCGCCGAGACGACCATGGCCACCAGCACCGTGATCCGGCTCATCGGCAGCACGAACCCCAGCGCGAAGCAGAGCAGGCCCCCCGCCTCGGCGAGGGCCATCGCCGGCAGCGTGATCCGGTGGACGCGCCGCAGGGCCTCGACCGTGGCGGCGTCACCCCGCAGGTTCGCGGGCAGCGGCTCGACCCGCAGTCCGACGATGCGCCCGACCGCGGCGGTCGCCACGACGATGCCCAGCGCCAGGGCGAGGCGCCCGGCCGAGAATTCGACGTCCGCGAGCACGGTCCAACTGATGGCGCCGATCACCACGAGGGCCACGGCCACGGTGCCGACGGTGATGATGAGCTGTCGCAGAGACGGCTGCAGGGCCGCGGGGGTGCTCGACTGGGGCGCGGTCATGCGTCCCACCCTAGTTGGGTGGAACCCGTCGCCAACCCCCGGGCGCGCTGCAGCCGCAGCAACCAGACCTGCAGCGCGACGCCCACGATCGCGACGGGCACCACCATCCCCGCCAGCAGGCCGGCCGAGGCACTCGGATCCGACGAGGGCCAGGTCCACCGCAGGAAGATCACCGAGAACGCGACGGCCGCGATGACCAGAAGTTGGACGATGGCCGCTCCCCCGATCACCCGGCGCCACAGCTCCTGACGCCTGGTGCGCGGCCCCAGCCACAGCCCCAGGTCGCGCACCATCCAGGCGGCGACGAACAGCAGCAGGGCATCGCCGAGGCGGTGCACCGCATCGGGGACGATGCCGTGTGTCGCGCCGAGCAGCAGCAGCGTCCAGGCCTCGGTGGCCAGGAATCGGAACCCGAGCCGGTTGAGGCGATCGCCGCCCGCACGCGACCCGGCGCGTAGGCAGACGAGGATCGTCCACCCCTCGGCGACCAGCCACACCAGGCCGACGGCCACCAGCACCCACAACGGCCACGTCATCGCACGGCCCCGCTCGTGGTCTCGACCAGGGCGTGGTCGAAGCGGATCGGGTCGGACAGGGCCTCGTCCGGGGCGAACTCCTCGGGTGGATCGGTGTGCATCAGCGTGCGCATGAGCCACCACGCCAGCACCGCCGCCCCGATCGTCAGTGCCCCGAAGACGACCAGCATGGCCTTCAGTTGGGCGGCGCTGATGGGGGCGAGGGCCTCGTCCAACGGCACCCGCTGGTAGATGAACCACGGGCTGCGCATCTGCTCGCGGTAGAGCCAGCCCAGGAAGGTCGCCAACAGCGCCAGCCCGACGCTGTTGGTCAGGAAGGGCCACCACACGCGGCCGGTCTTCTGCGTGACCAGCCGGTTGCGCAGCGCCAGCGGCAACAGGGCCATCAGCGCCACCCCGGCGATCGCGAGCCCGGCCAACATCATCAGCGCCATCGACAGGGCGCCGAACACGGGCGTGGTCTGCTGGCTGGGCAGGGTGGGTCGCACGAACGGGAACTGCAGGCCGCCGGCGAGCAGCGTCACCACGGACGACCAGGCCACCGTGATCACCCCTCCCCTCATCAGGCGGTTGGCCACGGCCGGGGTGCCGCCGCGCTGCATGACCCTGGCCCCGGCGGCGGCCGCCCACATGCCGCCCACCACCAGGGCCGCACCGGCGATGTGCGCCAGCACCGTGAGCGTCGCCGGACGCCAGACGAGCCGGCCGACGAACCCCCAACCGAGGGTGGGTGCGGCGTCACCGATCGGGAAGTGCAGGTAGCTGTTGGCGGCGGTCACGTAGGTGGCCGACACGTACGCGGTCACTGTCACCAGGGTGAACAGCACCGCCCTCACCCGGCGCGACAGCACCCCCGAGCCGACCAACCACAGGCCCAGGAACGTCGATTCGAGGAAGAACGCGACGATGGTCTCGAGCCCGAGCAGGGTGGCCACCGGGTTCCAGGGACCGGCCGCCCCGGGGCCGGTCCACACCATCGCCATCTGAAGTTCCATCACCAGCCCGGTGACGATGCCGACGGCGTAGTTCACCAGGTACATGCGGCCCAGAATGCGCAGCTCGCCGTCGCCGGCCGCGGTCGGTCGCACGACGTTGCGCCACGACTTCCACGTGAGGATCGGGGCGAGCCCGAGCGTGGTGACGACGAACAGGAAGTGGACGCCCGCGGTGACCGCGAACAGCAACCGGGCCAGGAGCAGCGGGTCCATGGGGTTCACGCTACATCGGTGCTTGACTGGTCCGGTGAACTCCGCCCCTGCACCCTCGTCCGACCAGCCGTTCGTCAGTCCTTCCCGGCTCCGCCACACGGTGGTGCTGGTCGCACTGCTGAACCTCGCCTACTTCGTGGTGGAGGCAGCCGTCGCCGTGCGCATCGGCTCGGTGTCACTGTTCGCCGACTCGGTCGACTTCCTCGAGGACACCGCGGTCAACCTGCTGATCGCGCTCGCCCTGGGGTGGTCGCTGCACTGGCGCTCGCGCATGGGCAAGGTGATGGCGGTCATCATTCTCGTGCCCGCGATCGCCGCCCTGTGGCAGGCGGTGGTCAAGTTCCGTGACCCGCATCCTCCCGAGGTGCTGTCGCTGGTGCTCACGGCCGGTGGCGCCATCGTGGTCAACGGCGTGTGCGCCCTCATCCCGATGAGGATCCGCCACCACGGCGGCAGCATGGGACGGGCCGCCTTCCTGGCCGCGCGCAACGACGTGTTCGTCAACGCCGCCATCATCGCCATGGCCGGCGTCACGGCCTGGAGCCGATCGGGCTGGCCCGATCTCGTCCTCGGCGTGCTGATCGTCGTGATCAACGGCTCGGCGGCCAAGGAGGTCTGGGAGGTGGCGAACGAAGAGGGCCTCGCCGCCAAAGCACTGGCGGGCGAGGCCCCCGACGAGGACTGACCGGCGGCGCGGTCGTCCGGGTGGTGACTCAGATGTTGATGGACGACCCGAGCACGCCCTCGGCGGCCTCCTTCAGGGCCTCCGACAGGGTCGGGTGCGCGTGAATGGTGCGGCCGATCTCTTCGGTGGTCAGATCCCAGTTCTGGGCGAGCACCAGTTCGGGCAGCAGCTCGGTGACGTCGGGGCCGATCATCGAGGCACCCAGCAGCTCACCGTGCGCCGCATCGGCCACGATCTTCACGAAGCCGGTTCCCTCGCCCAGGCCCCAAGCCTTGCCGTTGGCCGAGAACGGGAACTTGGCGACCTTGACCTCGTGGCCCTTCTCCTTCGCCTGCGCCTCGGTGTACCCGAAGCTGGCCACCTGCGGCTGGCAGTAGGTGGCGCGGGGCACCATGATGTAGTCGATCGGGAAGGTCTCGTGGCCGGCGATGGTCTCGGCCGCGACGACGCCCTGGGCCTCGGCGGTGTGGGCCAGCATCAGCTTGGCGGTCACGTCGCCGATGGCGTAGATGTGCTCGACGTTCGTCCGCATGTAGTCGTCGATGTCGATGGCACCCCGCTCGGTGAGCTTGACGCCGGTCTTCTCGAGCCCATAGCCCTCGGTGCGGGGCTGGAAGCCGATGGCCGAGAGCACCTTGTCGGCCTCGAGCACCTGCTGGTCGCCGCCCTTGGCCGGCGAGACGGTGACGCGCACCTTGTCGCCCGAGTCGTCGATCGACTCGACCTTGGTGCCGGTCATCAGCTTGATGCCCTGCTTCTTGTAGGCCTTGGCCAGCTCGGCCGAGATCTCGGGGTCTTCCAGCGGCACGATACGGTCGAGGAATTCCACGATCGTGACGTCGACGCCGTAGGAGTTGAGCACGTAGGCGAACTCGGTTCCGATGGCGCCGGAGCCGGCGACGATGATCGAGCCGGGCACTTCCTCGGCCAGGATCTGCTCCTCGTAGGTGACGACCTTGTCGGTCACCTGGGTGCCGGGCAGCATCTTGGTGGTGGCGCCAGTGGCGATGATGCAGTCGGTGAAGGTGACGGTCTCGGTCGAGCCGTCGGCCTTGGTCACGGTGATCGACGAGGCGTCGGCGAACTCTCCCCAGCCGTCGTACTCGGTGATCTTGTTCTTCTTCATCAGGTAGTGCACGCCGTTGGTCATGCGCTTGCTCACCTCGCGGCTGCGGCTGAACGCCTTGCCGTACCTGGCGGTGACCTGGCCCTCGAGGCCGTACTTGTCGGCCTCCTTGGTGACCAGGTTGACAATCTCGGCGTTGCGCAGCAGCGACTTGGTCGGGATGCAGCCCACGTTCAGGCAGACACCGCCCCAGTACTGCTTCTCGATGATGGCGGTCTTCTTGCCAAGCTGGGCGGCACGAATGGCGGCCACGTAACCACCCGGGCCAGCGCCCAGGACAACGACGTCGTAATGCGAGCTCATGGCCCACACTCTAGTGCTCGACACGCGGGTGCTTGCTTCATATCGTAAATGAGTTATCGTGGTCGAGTGACTACCACCAGCCCCGCCGCCATCGGCAGCCTCATCCGCGACGCACGCAAGCAGCGCGGCCTCACACAGCAGCAGCTCGCCGAGGAGCTCTCGACCTCGCAGAGCGCCATCCACCGCATCGAGGCCGGCAACCAGAACCTCAGCCTCGAGATGATCAACAAGATCGCCGAGGCCCTCGAGGCCCCCCTGATCACCCGCGCCGACTCGCGCACCATGAACTTCCGCATCCAGGGTGAGACCAAGCTGTCGGGCTCGATCGAGGTGCGCTCGTCCAAGAACGCGGCGGTCGCCCTGCTGTGCGCCAGCCTGATCAACAAGGGCACCACCCGGCTGCGCGGCATCGCGCGCATCGAAGAGGTCAACCGCATTCTCGAGGTGCTCACCTCGATCGGGGTCGAGTGCACGTGGAGCGACGACAAGTCCCTGCTCACGATCCGTCGACCGGACGACCTGCGGCTCGACCAGATGAACCTCGAGGCGGCCCGCCGCACCCGTTCGGTGATCATGTTCCTGGGCCCGCTGCTGCGCTTCTACACCGAGTTCCAGCTGCCCTACGCCGGCGGCTGCAACCTGGGCTCGCGCACCGTGGAGCCCCACCTGCAGGTGCTGCGCGAGTTCGGCCTCGACGTCGAAGCCACCGAGGGCTTCTACCAGGCGCGCGTCTCGCGCGACATCAAGGGTGTGCGTCACGTGACCCTCACCGAGCGCGGCGACACCGTCACCGAGAACGCGCTGATGGCGGCGGCGCAGACCGCCGGCACCACGGTGCTGCGCAACGCCAGCCCCAACTACATGGTGCAAGACCTGTGCGTCTTCCTCACCCAGCTCGGGGTGCAGATCGACGGCATCGGCACCACCACTCTGACGATCGTCGGCAAGACCGACATCAACGAGGACGTCGACTACTTCCCGTCGGAGGATCCGATCGAGGCGATGAGCCTGATCACCGCGGCGATCGTGACCGACTCCGAGATGACGATCACCCGGGCTCCGATCGAGTTCCTCGAGATCGAGCTGGCCATCCTCGAGGAGATGGGTCTCAAGTTCTCCCTGAGCGAGGAGTACCGCAGCCACAACGGCTTCACCCGCCTGGTCGACATCACGATCCACCCGTCACAGTTGAAGGCGCCCGTCGACAAGGTGCACCCGATGCCGTTCCCGGGCCTCAACATCGACAACCTGCCCTTCTTCGCCGTGATCGCGGCGGCCGCCGAGGGGCAGACGATGATCCACGACTGGGTCTACGAGAACCGCGCCATCCACCTGCTCGAGCTGGGCAAGCTTGGCGGCACCGTGCAGTTGCTCGACCCGCACCGCCTGATCGTCACCGGCCCCACCGGGTGGCGTGCCCGCGACATGGTCTGCCCGCCGGCGCTTCGCCCCGCGGTCTGCCTGCTGCTGGCCGCCCTGGCCGCCCGCGGAGAGTCGGTGCTGCGCGACGTCTACGTGATCAACCGCGGCTACGAAGACCTGCCCACCCGCCTGAACAAGCTGGGGGCCAACATCGAGGTCTTCCACGAGTGAGCTGATCAACCCAATGAGCTGATCAACCCAGTCTCGTGGCCTCGAACAATGCGTTCGGGGCCACGATCTGTTCCTGCCCCTCGACGAGCGCCAGCTCGGCCTCGCCACTCAGCACGGTTGCGCGCAGCACCCCGTGGGCGATGGCCGCGGTGCGTTCGAGGGCTCCGCGCAACCCGGCCCCCTGCAACAGGTGGGCCAGGAACATCGCCGCCGTCAGGTCTCCCGTGCCGGTGAAATAGCCCTCGAACAAGGGCGTCTCGACCAGCCACGCCTCGTCACCGTTGACGGCCAGCATGCGCACGAGATGCTCGTCCGGGGCCACCACCGACGTGACCAGCACCGTCTCGGGCCCCTGTGAGCGCAGGTCGTGGGCGGCCGCCAGCGCCTCGGGCACCGAGGTGACCGTGCGACCGGTCAGGAACTGCAGTTCGAACAGGTTGGGGGTCATCACGTCGGCGCGTGGGGTGACGGAGTCCCGAATGAACTCCGGGATGCCGGGCAGCGCGTAGAAGCCGGTGTCGACGTCGCCCATCACCGGGTCGCAGCAGTAGATCGCTCGGGGGTTGCGACGCTTGGTCAGGTCGACCGCGTCGACGATCGCGGCCCCCACGTCGGTGCCGCCCTGATAGCCACTGAGCACGGCATCGGCGGTGGCCAGGGCGCCCCGTTCGTCGATGCCGCGCACGATCTCGCGCACCTCGTCCGCGGGGATCATCGGCCCGCGCCACGCGCCGTAGCCGGTGTGGTTCGAAAAGGTGACCGTGTGCACGGGCCAGACCTCGACGCCGAGCCGCTGCAGCGGGAAGACGGCCGCGGAGTTGCCCACGTGCCCGTAGGCGACGTGCGACTGGATCGAGAGAATGCGGGTCACCCCCCGCATTCTTCCAGCACAGCGGCATTCTTCCAGCACTTCGGGCATCGCTCCAGCAAGGATGGTGCCCGTGCAGACTCATCCCTACTTCGATGTCGGCTTCGCGGCCCTGGCCCACCGCGGCGGCAGCCTGTTGCCGGCCAATGTGGGTCGCGAGAACACGGCGGTCGCCTTCCGCAACGCGGTGGCGCTCGGCTTCCGCTACCTCGAGACCGACGTGCACGTCACCCGGGACGGCCACCTGGTCGCCTTCCACGACGACCGGCTCGACCGGGTGAGTGATGCCTCCGGACTGATCCGCGACCTCACCCTCGACCAGGTGCGCGCGGTGAGGGTCAACGGTGAGCCCATCCCGCTGTTCGCCGACCTGGTCGACGAGTTCCGCGACGCCCGCTTCAACGTCGACATCAAGGCCGCCGGTGCCGAGGCTCCCCTTGCCGACCTGCTGCGTGCCCACGCGGCGTTCGACCGGGTGTGTGTCGGGTCGTTCGGCCAGTCACGGCTGGCGACCTACCGTCGGCTCGCGGCACCCCTGCCGAAGGGCACCGCGGCCACGTCGTGCGGACCCGTCGAGGTGGCGGCCGCCATGGCCGCCGGAGTGGTCGGCCTGCCACTGCCCGGGCCGGGGCTGGCCTACCAGGTTCCGACGCACCACGAGGTGGCCGGACGACGCGTGCCCGTCGTCACCCGAGGCTTCGTCCGCGGGGCACACCGGGCCGGCCGACGGGTGCACGTGTGGACGATCGACGACCCCGACGAGATGCACCGCCTGATCGACCTCGGCGTCGACGGACTCGTCAGTGACGCCATCGACGTGCTCAAGCAGGTGTTGGTCGGCCGCGGCCTCTGGTCGTAGTCGTTCCCCGGCGAATCCGCCCCGGCGGTTGACCGGCCTCGCTACCCTCGAGTCAGGGTGCATCCGTACCGACCTGAGGAGGGGACGATGGCTGACAGGGCTCTGCGTGGCATGGGTTTGGGCTCCAAGAGCTTCGAGGACGAGGAGGGCATCGAGTTCGCCTCCCGGCTGCAGCTGGGATTCGACTGCCCCAACGGACACCACTTCGAGCTGACCTTCGCGAGCGAGGCCGAACTCCCGGCGGTGTGGGAGTGCCCCCGCTGTGGCAAGGAGGCCGTGCGCACCGATGGAACCCAGGCCGAGGAGAAGGCCGAGAAGCCGGTGCGCACGCACTGGGACATGCTGATCGAGCGCCGGTCGGTCAGCGACCTCGAAGAACTGCTGCAGGAGCGCCTCGACCTGCACCGCAAGGATCAGCAGTACTGATCAGTCGTCGATCCGACCCTCGATGACCCGACCCTCGATGGCCCGACCCGGGTCGTCGGGGGTCGCGCCATTCCCGGCGCCGGTCGAGGGTGAGGTGGCGTCGTCCACGACCTCACCGGGAATGACGTCGCCACGCATGCGGGTGATGCCCGTCGAGAAGGTGGTGCCGATCCCGCCCAGCCCGGCGCGGTCGACCTGACGCTCGGCGAACCAGCTCAGCAGACGACGAGGCAGCGGCCGGGTGAACGGCAGCAGACACAGCAGGCCGACGACGTCGGTGGTGAACCCGGGCAGGGTCAGCAGAAGTCCGCCGGCCAGCACCAGCGCACCGTCGGAGAGTTCCCGACTGGGCACCTTGCCCTCACCGAACGCGTCGCGCAACCCCCGCCAGGCCTTGGCGCCCTCGCGTTTCATCAGCCACGCACCCAGCACGGCCGTCACCACCAGCAGGCCGATGGTCGGCAGCACGCCGATGAGTTCGCCCACCTTGACCAGCAGGAAGACCTCGAGAATGGGCAGCCCGACGAAGATCACCACCAACAGCGGGGTGAGCCAACGGCGGGGCGTTCGGGCCATCGTCAGTGCCCGCGGGTCAGGGCCCGCTTGACCTGCTTGGCCCGGTGGTCGACCCCCCACAGGGTGGTGCGGATCATGGCCTCGACCACGATCGAGCGGTTCATCTTGGAGTCGCCGAACTCGCGCTCGACGAACTCGATGGGAACCTCCTTGATCACCAGTCCGGCCTTGTGAGTGCGCCAGGCGAGGTCGATCTGGAAGCAGTAACCCGCCGAGGCGATCTCGTCCAGACCGATGGTGCGCAGCGTTTCCGCGCGGAAGGCGTTGAACCCCCCGGTGACGTCGCGCAGCGGCAACCCCAGCACGGCGGCGCTCCACAGCGAACCGCCCCGGCTGATCACCTTGCGGGTGGCGGGCCAGTTCACGGTGCTGCCGCCCTTGACGTAGCGCGATCCCTTGACCATGTCGGCGTCGCGCAGTGCCTCGAGCAGCAGGGGAAGCTGCTCGGGCTGGTGCGAGCCGTCGGCATCCATCTCGACGATGGCGTCGTAGCCACGCTCGAGGCCCCAGGCGAAGCCGGCGAGGTAGGCGGCACCCAGGCCCTGCTTGCCGGCGCGGTGCATCACGTGCACGTGGTCGTCGGCCTGGGCGAGTCGGTCGGCGATAGCTCCGGTGCCGTCGGGCGAATTGTCGTCGGCCACCAGCACATCGGCCACCGGAACGGCGCGGCGCAGGCGGCCGACGATGCTCTCCAGGTTCTCGGCCTCGTTGTAGGTCGGAATGACCACGAGCACGGTCGTGATGGGCGGCCTCGTCATGCTGGCTACTCCTGCTGATTGGTGGCGACGGCGGGTCGATCGCCCTCCAGCCTAGCCAGTCGCCGGGCGCGGCTCGCGGTCACCGCGCTCACCAGCCCCACCACCATGGCCCCCAGGGCGAGCAGGGCCGCCCCGGACTCCACCCAAGGGGCGATCCTCACCCCGAGCGAGACCCCCTGGCGCACCGGCACCGTGTAGGTGCGGGCGGCGGCGGTGGCCTCGCGGGTGCGGTCGAGCACTCGTCCGTGGGCATCGATGTGTCCCGAGAACGAACCGGTGGTGGCGACGACCACCTCTCGGCGCATCTCCATGGCGCGCACCCGGGTGATCTGGAACTGCTGGGCCGGCTGGCCGGTGAGGGTGTAGGTCGAGTTGTTCGACTGCACGACGACCACCTGCGGGTCGAGGCGGGCCATCTCGTGCACCGTCTGGTCGTAGGCCAGTTCGAAGCAGATCATGTCGCCGACTGTGAGCGGACGACCGGCGACGGTCGCGGTGGTGACCCCGGGCAGAGTGCCGGGCACCCCCTGCGCGCCGACCTGTTGCAGGATCGGGAACCGTGGCAGCAACTGGTCGCGGAAGGGGATGTACTCACCGAACGGCACCAGGTTCTGCTTGTCGTAGCGTTGCCCGGGGCCGTCGGCGGTCCACCACAGCCCGGAGGTCTGGCGTTCGTCCGGGCCCGGTCCGAAGCGGACGATGCCGATGAACATCGGCACCCCCACGAGCTGCTGGGCCTCGGTGATCATGCGGCGCGTCTCGACGTCGACGGTGGGGTCGATGTCGGTGGAGTTCTCGGGCCACAGCACGAACTGCGGCATGGGGTCGACACCGGTGCGCGCGCGGGCCATCAGCGTGATGGTCTCGGAGAGGTGGTTGTTGGTGACCGATCGGGCGTAGCCCATCGAGTCGGGGCCGGCCGACCCGTCGACGTTGCCCTGCACCATGCCGATGGTCACGTTCTGCCCCGTCGCAGGCACGGCGGGAACCCGGCCGAGAGCCACGCCGGCCAGCACCAGTGCCACGACCGCGCCCTCGGCGATCAGTGGACGACGCCGCGCCACCTCGATCCGGTGAGCGATCGCGGCGGCAACCCCGGCGCACAACAGGCTGACGCCGGATGCTCCGACCCACCCCAACCAACCTCCGAGGGGCTGGTCGGCCGTCGTCCAGGCCAGTCGTCCCCACGAGAACCCGCCGAACGGGAACCGGCCGGCGGTCCACTCCCCCAACGACCAGCACGCGGCGGTCCACAGTGGCCACCAGCGCAGCCTGCGCACCAGCACGACGCCCAGACCCACCAGGGCCGGGTGCATCGACATCAGGCCGACCAGACCCGGGGTCACGTACCAACCCAGCACACCGATCCAGCCGATCAGCGCTCCGTAGAAGCCGAGGGCGAACAGCCACCCCCGCCACAGTCCGCTGCGGACCCCGAGACTGTGCTCGTCGATGCCGCCGCGCACCAACCAGAAGAAGGCCGCCGGCCCGATGATCGCCAGAGGCCACCACTGCAACGGAGCGAACCCCCCGGCCGTGACCACGCCTGCGGCGATCAGCAGCACCGCCCGCAGCCAGCGGTTGAGCCGATCGCTGGTCACGCCTCGTCCGCGCCCGTCGAGCCGTGCCCTGCGGGTTCAAGCAGCGGTCGATCGGTGAACAGGGTGGTCAGGGCGACCGTGGTCGACGTCGACACCTTCGCGTTCAGGCGCATGCGGGTGAGCAGTTCGTCCAGCTCGGTGGTGGTGGCCACCTGCACCTTCAGCAGGTACGAGGCCTCCCCCGCCACCGAGTAGCAATCAATCACTTCGGGCATCGCCGCGATCGCCGGCGGCACCAGTTCGTCCTCGGCCGGGTCGAAGGGGCGGATCGCGATGAACGCGGTCAGCGTGCGACCGAGTTGCTCGGGGCTGAGCACCGCCCGATACGAGGTGATCACCCCGCGCTGCTCGAGCCGCCGCACCCGCTGCTGCGCAGCGGACGTCGACAGCCCCGTGGCCTTGCCGATGTCGGTGTAAGACATGCGGCCATCGGCGGCCAGGAGCGCGAGAATGTGGTGATCAAGGGTCTCCATGCGGCCAATCGTGACACCATTTCACGTGTGACCCCTGCACCGCTCATGGTTTTTGACACCGCGTCGCTGTACTTCCGCTCGTACTTCGGGCTGCCCAGCTCGATGACCGCGCCAGACGGCACCCAGGTGAACGCCGTGCGCGGGCTGATGGACTCGCTGGCCAGGCTGATCGAGCAGTACCGGCCCTCAGCGATCGCCTGCGCCTGGGACAACGACTGGCGACCGACCTGGCGGGTCGACCTGGTGCCCACCTACAAGGCGCACCGGGTCGCGCCCGCTCGCCACTCCGACGTGATCGGGGCGGGCGGCGCCGGTGCGGTCAGCCGACAGGCCGAGGAGGCAGACGAGGCCCTGGCCGTGCAGGTACCCATCATTCGCGAGGTGCTGGCTGCCTTCGGCATCCCGGTGATCGGAGCGGACGATCACGAGGCCGACGACGTGCTCGGCTCGTTGGCCCGGCAGGCGGATCGACCGGTGCTGGTGGTGACCGGCGACCGCGACCTGTTCCAGTTGGCCACCACCGACCAGGACGAGCCGTACGTGCGCGTCATCTACGTCGGCAAGGGGGTGGCCAAGCATGACCTGGTCGACTCGGCGTGGGTGGAGGCCAAATACGGGGTGCGGGCCGACCAGTACGTCGACTTCGCGGTGTTGCGGGGAGACGCCTCCGACGGGCTGCCCGGTGTGGCTGGGATCGGGGAGAAGTCGGCCGCCCAGTTGATCGCCGCCTATGGGGGGTTGGACGACATCGCCGCCGCGGCGAGCGACCCGAACTCAGCCATGTCGGCGGGCCTGCGCCGCAAGCTCGAGGGGGCCATCGATTACCTGGGGCCGGCGCAGGTGGTCGTGCAGGTGGTCACCGATCTGGAGCTCGACACCGCGGCGCTCGACCTGGAGCGGCTGCCGCGCGACGACGAGCGCCTGGCGGCGCTCACCGAGCGCTGGGGATTGGGAACGTCGGCCGAGCGGCTCACCGCGGCACTGAGCCCGCGCTCGTAGTCGGGCCAGCTCGTCGTCGATGAGGCGCTGCCAGGTTCGTACGACATCGGGGGGAGCCAGACCTGACGCCACCAACTCGTCGGTCGTCCTCGTTACTGACGAAGCGCAACTGACGGACCTCGATGCTAGGCGCAGATCAGCGTACAGCCGGCACGAGCGGTTCGAAGATGCCCACACGTCACCGGCAACCTGTGCGCCAGTCGGCATGTTGCCTGTGTCCCACAGGCCCTTGGGTCGCCGGCCGCGCTTGAGGAGACGCCGCTCCGTGCTGAGCCGAGACTGCTTGTGGTCATCGAGCTCGGGCACGACCACGCGGAGGATGTGGACCAGTACTCTTGCGGATGTCAATCATGAGCCGATACGTAGACCGTGAGGCTCGGCCACGGGAGTCCCTCATCATCAAATTCCCGATTCACGAACAGGTCTTGGACAAAGACGCCAGCACCAAGCTGCCCGATCAATGCAGCCGCGTGCCGAAGCAAGCGGGCAACGACCCCCTTGTCGCAATCGCTCTCCGGAAGTGAGACGCCGAATTCAAGATAGGGATGGTAACCACTTTCAACGCGTACATCCAGGACGTCCAGCGAAATCTCCTCCATCGAAGGAAGGGTCGCCATGGGTGGCAATGGGGGAGCAAAATCATGAACTCTGCCATGCCGCCGCTCTTCGGGCCCGGCGTAGGCGACTAGCTGCGTGAGCAGAGCCTGGGACCTGTCCAGGCGGATCGCCCCGACGTCACGAATCCCTTTCTTGCTGAGGTACTTGCTGCACTCAATGAGAACCTGAGCCACCGAGCCACTGTTCGATCCAGTACTACCAAAACACAACCTCATGTAGTGGGGATATTGCGGTGAAGACGTCGCCATCTGTCGATACTCCTTGTCGTCATAGTCGGAAGTGGGGTCGATATGGACCCTTGGATCTTGCGCGCGTTACGGTTCACATTCGGGAAACCGCGCGCCTTCCTCCGCCGCGCACAACCACCGAGCAGCCGCACCCCAGGCCGCCGCCCACCAGAGCCTCACCGCGAACCAGGCGCACCCATGCCGCCTAGCAGTGCAGTTGCACTCGCCTTGCCCCAAATCTGGTCCCATACTCGACACTGAAGTCGGAACTGCCCGCCTGACGCAAGGTCGCCCAGTCGACGCTCGTCCCGACACTGGCATAGCTGCTGCAACGTCGCATGCCCAACTGCTGCCCGCCAACTCGATCCCCGACTCCCGGGCCCTGGCCACCATCTGCTCAGCCAACCCCGTCAAATCCGGCCCGTCAGCCGCACCACTGCGTCATGGTCGCCCATGATCCGATTCTCCGATCCACCCAGACCCAGCCGGGCATCACACCGAGAACCACTTACACAGAGCTCATGACAGACCCCTAGGCGACGGTTGCCCTGTTCGAGTTCCTTACTTTGCAGCCGAGGACCTGCGCGCCATCACGACCCACGTCCGGGGGAAAACAACCTCACCTCCGCAACAGCTAGAAGCTGTTCAACATACACATGAAGAATTGAATCACGAAAGCGGCGACGGGAAGAACAACATGAAGAAGTCCAACCCGCTTGGGGGAACAAAGAGGGATGAACACGACAGGAGCCAGACAAATACCAAGCGACATCTGCTTGAAGGTCACCGCAGAGGGAGATGCCCCGACCGCAGCGGCGCCGTACAGTTTTGTGCCAAGATATAGTCCACTCCAAAATGCGCCTGGTAGCGCCACGAGAAAGCCCATTGCCCTGCCATCAATCGACCGAGGGCGTTCGCCACCGTCACTATCCACACGTGAGCGTTTCAAATCTTCCTCCTAAGGTTCCAGGCAAGCGCTCGCCACATACTTGCCGCAATAAGCCGATTATTGAATGCACAAATACGATTCCGGTCGCACGGATTGACATCAGGCCCTTTCCTGCAGGGGTTGCTAGGCCTCGTGCCAGTGCTGCGAGTGCAGCACGTAGATCGCCGCCCCCGCCGTCAGATTGGGGCGAAGCCTCGAGAACCGTGAGGTCCGCGCATCCTCAGCCAACGGCACCTGCCGCTCCACCACCAGATCGAGCCGATCGAACAACAGCTCCAGCTCGTAGAGCGATGACATCCGCAGGTTGGGAGTGTCGTACCAGTGGTAGGGCAGGTCCTTGTTGACGGGCATGCGGCCGGTGAGCAGCCGCAGCCGGTGACGCCACAGCCCAAAGTTGGGCATCGAGACCACCAACCGATGCCCGATCCGGGCCATCTGACGCAGCAGTTGTTCGGGCTGGTGCACCGTCTGCAGGGTGCGCGAGAGCACCACCACGTCGTAGGAGGCGTCGGCAAACTCCCCCAGCTGGCTGTCGAGGTCGAGCTCGATGACGGGCACACGGATGCCGATGGCGGCAATCACGGCCTGGGGGTCCTTCTCGACGCCCGTGCCGCGGCAGCCCCTCGTCCGGAACAAATGCGACAACAAGGCACCGTCACCGCAGCCCAGGTCGAGCACCCGCGATCCCTCGGGAACCAGCCCGGCCAGCAGTTCAAGGTCGGCGCGCAACACCATCAGCCCGCCTCCACGAATGCGCGAATCGTCGGGTGGTAGGTGGGCACGTCGAGCAGGAAGGAGTCGTGGCCCCAGGTCGAGGTGATGTCGCGGAAACTGACTGGCAGCCCGGCCTGCTCGAGCACCCGGACGATGCGCCGGCTGTGCTCGGTCGAGAATCGCCAGTCGGAATCGAAGCTGACCACCAGGAAGTCCACCGGGTCGGCCAACAGGGCCTGCAGGGCGTCGGGGTCGGCGAACGGGTCGAAGTAGTCCATCACTCGGGTCAGGTAGAGGTAGCTCAGCGCATCGAACCTCGACAGGAACGCCTCCCCCTGGTGATCGAGGTACGACTCCACGGCGAAGTCGATGCCGAAACCAGGGGCGGGCTCGGCGGCCTGGGGGTTGCGCCCGAACTTGGCCTGGAACGCCTCCTCGGAAAGGTAGGTGATGTGCGCCATCATGCGCGCGATCGCCAGCCCGACGTCGGGGTTGGTGCCCTCCCGGGCGAACTGGCCGCCGTGGAAGAACTCGTCGCGCATGATCGCCTGCCGTCCCACCGCCGAGAAGGCGATGTTCTGGGCGGTCAGGCGGCTCGAGGCGGCGATCACCACGGCGCGCTCAAGAGTCTGCGGCGCCTGCAGCGACCACTGCACGGCCTGCATGCCGCCCAACGACCCACCGATGACGGCGTGGAACCGCTCGATGCCCAGATGCTGCGCCAGAGCCAGGTGCACGGTGACGAAGTCGCTCATCTGCAGCAGCGGGAAGTCGAGCCCGTAGGCCTGCCCGGTGGCCGGGTTGGTGGAACTGGGGCCGGTGGTGCCCTGGCAGCCGCCCAGCAGGTTGGAACAGACCACGAACCAGCGGTCGGTGTCGAGGGCACGGCCCGGGCCGATCAGGTTGTCCCACCACCCGGGCCGCTTGTCGCCGGGGTGCCAGCCCGCCGCGTGGGCGTCACCGGTGAGGGCGTGGCAGATGTAGATGGCGTTGTCACGATCGTCGTTGAGGGTGCCGTAGGTCTCGTAGGCGACATCGACGGGGTCGAGGGTTCGTCCGCTGGCCAGAACCAGGGGATGCTCGGCGTCGAACAGTCGCACGTTGCCGGTCGTCACCTCACCCACCCCGGCCTCGGAGGACCCCACGCCTGCGCTCATGCGCCCCAGTCTCTCGCACTCGGACGACGCCGACGCACCTCGCTCAGTGGGCGACGTTGACGGGGGTGGCCGAGAGCACCTCGGTCAGCACGCTCGGAGCGATCCGCACGAGGAACCCGCGTCGTCCGCCGTTGATGGCGATCTGGTCGAGGTCGAGCACCGACGCCTCGACGAAGACGGGCAGCGGCTTGCGCACGCCGAAGGGTGACGTGCCCCCGACGAGGTAACCGGTGTGGCGCTGGGCCACGGCGGGGGTGCACACTGTCACGCTGCGCACGCCGAGCTCGCGGGCCAACTGCTTGGTCGCGACTTCACGGTCGCCGTGCATCAACACCACCAGCGGCTGGGCGTCCTCGTCCTGCATCACGAGGGTCTTGATGACGGCATGCTCGTCGAGCCCGAGTTGCCTGGCCGATTCGGCCGTGCCACCGCGATCGACGTAGGTGTAGGTGAGGGGGTCGAAGGGCACCCCGGCCCTGCGCAGCACGGTGGTGGCCGGGGTCTCTGACGCGTGAGCTCGCCTACCCATGGATCGACGCTAATCGATCGATGGGTTCACCACGCCGGTTCGGCCGCGAACCCGTCAGTGGGCCATCAGCAGGCTGGCGGTGCGCCAGCCCAGCGCCAGCCCCGTCAGCACGGGATTCACGGCGCCGTTGGTGACATGCACCGAGGTGTCGGCGATGGCCAGGTTGTCGTGCCCCCACACCCTGCCCTCGGGATTCACGACGGACGAGGCCGGGTCGTCCCCCATCCGACAGGTACCGGCCTGGTGCTGCCCCACCGAGGGTCCGGCGGCCGCTCGGGCCGCCGCGGCGTGGCCGCCCGCGACTCCGGTGCCCCCCGACCGCAGGGGATGCACCTCGCGGCACCCCGCCGCCTCGAGCCACTCGACGGCTCGGTCGAGCATGAAGTCGGCAGTGCGCTGGTCTTCGGGGTGGAGCGCGCCGCTCAACCGTGCCACCGGAAGGCCCAGCGAGTCGGTCACGTCGTCGGCCAGCCGCACACGGGCGTCGGCCGTGGTCACCTCCTGGATCGGCCCGAAGATCATGATGTGTCGGCGGAAGTGGCGCACGAGGCCCTCGTGCACGCCCGCGCCGTGAGCGGGCAGCACCCCCGCCCGCTGCAACACCCCGAGGGTGAACTGCGGCAGCGGCACGAAGTCGTTGGCAAGCATGCCGCCGCCCACGATGCCGGGATTGCCGTGGCGGAACCCTGACACGGCCACGGTGGGCCCCGGGCCGAGCCCTTCCTGGATGATGTCGTCGGTGAGCCCCACCGCTCCGGGGTACACATGGGCCTGGAGGTGTCGACCGACCTGGTCGGTGCCGTTGCCGAGGCCGGTGGGCTCCCCCTCGTGGGCGCTCAACAACAGCAGGCGTGCCGATTCGACCGCCCCTGCCGCGAGCACCACGCGACCCGCGCGCACGTGGCGACGGGCACCGGTGGCGACGTCGACCAGGTCGACACCGTCGACGGTGCTGGCCGCGCCACCGGTGGTGGCGGTGGTGATGCGGGCTGCGCGCGCACCGGTGACGAACGTGCAGTTGCCGGTCGCGAGCGCGATCGGCAGGGCCGTGTTGTGGGTGCCGTTCTTCGCCTCCGCCCGGCAGGGGAAGCCGACACACGCCCCGCAACTGCGGCAGGCGGGTCGTCCGGCGCGGGCCACCGAATTGATCAGCAACGGCACCCGGTTCGTCGACCACCCCAGGCGGTGTGCGGCCGCGGCCATCACCTCACCCGAGCGGTTCATCGGAACCGGCGGCATCGGGTACGGCTCGTCGGTGCCGGCGAACGGGTTGCCCTCACGGGAGCCGCTCACGCCGAGCTCGTGCTCGACCTTGAGGTACCAGGGCGCCAGGTCGTCCGCGGTGATCGGCCAATCGGCGAGCGCACTGCCCTCGGGCGTGCCGTAGGTCGAGGCCATGCGGAAATCTTCGGCGCTGAACCGCCACGCCTGGGCACCGAAGACGCGGGTGCCGCCGCCCACGGTGAACGCGTTGTTGCTCCATCGACCTTCGGTGGCGGCGACGGCTACCGGTGGCTCGCCGACCACACGCGGGTTGCCGGCCAACACCGGGCCGGCGGGCGTCTCGAGCCCCGACACGAACCGCTGATTGCGCAGCGCATCGGGGCGGGTGCGGTCGGCGGGCAACCAGTGCCCGCCCTCGACGAGGAGCACCCGCGCCCCCGCCTCGGCCGCGACCCGGGCGGCCACCGAGCCGATGCCCGACCCGATCACCACCACGTCGTAGGAGTCGCGCACGCGATCGAAACCGGTGGTCACGGGCCCGGCCAGGTCGACATCGGGCCAGCCCTGCCCGTCGGCCGGCTCGGTCGTGTAGCCCACCTCGCGCCAACTGGCCACCTCGCCCGCGGGCAACTGCCGGGGGTTGCCGTAGCGCGCCTGTTCCGCCAGCGCGACCGCCTCGGCGATCGAGCCCGAACCGGCGGCCGCGAGCCGGTCGGGTTGGTCGACAGCCCACGCGTCGGCCACGGCCGTGACGTCGAGGGGATCCACCCCGGGCGTGAGGGGTTCGACAATGGCGAACAGGGGGTCGGTCATGGTGGTGAGTCTTCCATCCGGACACATCTTGGCACGTGCTAACTCTGCGGGTAGCCTACTCGCACATCAGCCCGAGGAGGCCCCATGTCGTGCGACCTGCCCGACCCGTTGATCAACGACCTGTTCACCGCCGACGCACCCCCGGAACACGCCACCGACGCCGGGGAACCCGCCCTGCGCTGGGGAGTGCTCGGGCCCGGGTGGGTGGCCGGCATCTTCGTCGGCGCCATGAGGGCGCACACCCGGCAGGTGCCCGTCGCCGTGGGCTCCCGTTCTCTCGCGCGGGCCCGCTCGTTCGCGGACGAGCACGGCATCGAGCGTGCCCACGGGTCGTACGAGCAACTGCTGGCCGACCCCGGCGTCGACGTCGTCTACATCGCCACCCCGCAGAGCGAGCACCTGACCCAGGGCCTGGCAGCCATCGCGGCGGGCAAGCACGTGGTGATCGAGAAGCCATTCACCTGCACCGGGGACGAGGCCCGTCGCCTGGTCGAGGCGGCGCGGTCGTCCGGGGTGTTCGTGGCCGAGGCCATGTGGGCGCGCTACCTGCCACAGGCCACCCTCATCAGGCGGGTGCTGGCCGAGGGGGCCCTGGGCGACCTGCACTCCGTCGTGGCCGACCACGGTCAGTCGATCCCGTTCACGCCCGAGCATCGGCTGTACCAGCCCGAACTGGGGGGCGGTGCGCTGCTCGATCTGGGCATCTACCCGGTGCAACTGGTCTCGCAGGTGTTCGGCAGGCCCTCGTCGATCACCGCCGTGGGCCGGGTCGCGCACGGTGTCGACACCGCGGCCACCGTGGTGCTCGACCACGACACCGCCCTGGCCGCGTCGACCGTGACCACGGGCATCACCTCGCCCACGCCGAACCGCGCCGCGATCATCGGCACCGTGGCCCGACTGGAGTTCGACGGCCCCTTCTACAACCCGACCACCCTGCGCGTCATCGCCGCCGAGTACGGACGAGGGGTGCTCGCCGAGTGGAGCGACACCACCGGACGCCCCGGCATGCAAGGGCTGTCGTGGCAACAGACCGCCTTCGCGCGGTTCATCGGCGACGGGCGCACCGAGTCGCCCCATCACGGTCTGGACGAGACCGTCGCCATCATCGACACCCTCGACGAGGCCCGTCGCCAGGTGCTGGCCGCGGGGAAGGAGAACGACCAATGAGCGAACACGACGCCGACCGGCTGGCCGAGCTCGAGGCCCAGGAGGCACTCGAACTGCTGCACTTCGACCAGTCCGACGCCTGGGAGTTGGGCCGACTGGTCACCGAACGTGCCCTGGCCGAGGGCCTGACCGTCCTGATCGACATTCGCCGCCCGAACCTCGTGCTGTTCCGGGCGGCCCTGCCGGGCACCAGGCCCGACCAGGAGGTCTGGGCGGAGCGCAAGGCCAGGGTGACGCTTCGCCTCGAATGCTCCAGCGCGCTCGCGGGGGCACGCTTCAAGGCCTGGGGCGTCAATCCCACCGAGATCGGCTGGCTCGACCACAGCTACGCCCCGGGCGGCGGCTCGTTCCCCATCCGTGTGACCGGGGTGGGAGTGGTGGCCGCCATCACGGGATCGGGGCTCACCTCGGACGAGGACCACGATCTCGTCCGTTGGGGTGTTGCCGAGCTGCGGGCCCGGCAGGTGTCGGCGCGCGACTCAGCCACCCACCCCGTTCACCCGAGGTCAGCGGAGCAGGACTGAGCGCAGCCCAGCCGCGTCGTCCGCGAGGGCGGCGTGTGGCAGGGCCGCGAGCTCTGCCGGCAGTCCCGCCCCCCAGGTGACGCCCACCCCGGCCATGCCGGCGGCTTCGGCCGCGACCAGGTCGACCGTGGCATCACCGACATAGACGGTGCGACCGGGGTCGAACGTCAGCGCCCGCGCGGCCAGCAGCAGCGGCTCAGGGCGGGGCTTGTGCACCTCGGTGTCTTCCATGCCCACCTGCACGTGCAGGTGGTCGTCGAAACCCAACGCCCGCAGCGCCCGTTCGGCACTGGGCCGGTACCGGCTGGTCACCACCGCCATGCCGACCCCGGCCTCAGCCAGATCGTGCACGACCTCCAGTACACCCGGGTAGGGCTGCAACAACTCGTCGAAATGCTCGTGCTGCCACCCGCGATACGACTCCACCAACGCGGGCGCGCGCTCGGGCCCGGCCAGCTCGGTGAACATGTCGATCAGCGTGCGGCCGATCCACGAGCGGATGGTCGCGTCGTCCGCCGGTGCGAGCCCGTGGCTCTCGATCGTCCAGCGGTAGGAGGCCAGGATCATCGGAATCGTGTTCGCGAGGGTGCCGTCGAGGTCGAACAGCACGTGGGGCCAGACGGGGTCACCGGGCAGGGAACTCATGTCGGCCACGCTAGCCAGAGGGCACCCCGCTCGCGAGCGCCTGCGGTGCCGGTGAGACCATGATGGCGAGGAGATGACCCGCCATGAGCGACCCGACCACCACCCGCAACACGTCACCCCGAGAGGGGGCTGCCCGAGCCAGGTCTTTCGTGCAGCCGAGGTGCCCGCTGAGGCCGGGTGACCGCTGCTCGCTCTGCGTGCCCGGGGCGTCCGGCCCCCACGACTGCGGTCTCGTGTGGTTGGTGATGGACGATCCCGAGTTGAGGGAGCAACTGGCCCAGAAGCAGCAACAGGCACAGAAGCGCGCGGAGCACCGGGCGGCAGCCACGGCCTCCTGACGCGTCAGCACTTCGCGCCGGGACGGTCGCTCGCAAGACATCTTGTTTCAATTTCGTTGCATCGACGTGGTTTCTCTCGCATGTGGCGGACTTCACGACTAGTGTCGCGGCATGGAAACTTACGCGGCCGATGACGTCCGAACCCGACTCGGAGCCCACCTGCTGGTGGATGGACTCCCCCTCGTCCTGGACCTGAAGGCGTCCCGGGGCACCACCCTGATCGACCAGGTGAGCGGCGAGGAGTACCTCGACATGTTCACCTTCTTCGCCTCCAGTGCGCTCGGCATGAACCACCCGGCGCTGGTCGATGACCCGACCTTCCGTGAGGAACTGCTCGAGGCCGCCCTCAACAAGCCGTCGAACTCCGACGTCTACTCCGAGCCGATGGCGCGCTTCGTCGACACCTTCGCCCGGGTGATGGGGGACGACGCCCTCCCCCACTACTTCTTCATCGAGGGCGGAGCAGCAGCCGTCGAGAACGCCCTCAAGGTCTGCTTCGACTGGAAGTCGCGCCACAACGAGGCCAACGGGCGCTCGCCCGAGCTGGGCACCAAGGTGATGCACCTCGAGCACGCCTTCCACGGGCGCTCCGGCTACACCATGAGCCTCACCAACACCGACCCCAACAAGGTCGCCCGCTACCCGAAGTTCCCCGACTGGCCGCGCATCGCCTCGCCCTACGTGGCCGAGGGACGCGACCAGAGTGCCGTCGAGGCCGAGGCCCTCGCCCAGGCCGAGCGCGCCTTCGCCGAACACCCGCACGACATCGCCTGTTTCATCGCCGAGACGGTGCAGGGCGAGGGCGGCGACCACCACTTCCGCAGTGAGTTCCTGCGCGCCATGCGCGACCTCTGCCACGCCCACGACGCCCTGTTCGTGCTCGACGAGGTGCAGACGGGCGGGGGCATGAGCGGCAAGGCGTGGGCCTATCAGCACCACGCCGTGCAGCCCGACGTCGTCAGCTTCGGCAAGAAGCTGCAGGTGTGCGGCATCATGGCCGGCGGCCGAGTCGACGAAGTGCCCGACAACGTGTTCACGGTCTCGAGCCGCATCAACTCCACCTGGGGAGGCAATCTCACCGACATGGTGCGCGCCCGACGCATTCTCGAGGTGATCGAGTCAGATCAGTTGATGAACAACGCGGCGCTCGAGGGCGACCACCTGCTCGGACGACTCACCGAGATCAGCGCCCGCCACGCGGTGGCCTCCAACCCCCGCGGGCTGGGGCTGATGTGCGCCGTCACCCTCGAGAACACTGCCCTGCGCGACCGGGTGCTGTCGGCGATGATGGAGGAGAAGATCATCATGTTGGGCTGCGGCGAACGATCGGTCAGGCTTCGTCCGCCGTTGACGGTGGAGCGGGCGGCCATCGACCGCACCTGCGACGCGCTCGACCGGGTGCTCGGCTCGCTGGCCGGCTGATTCGTCGGGAGGTGCACGGCATGGACACCCATGAACTGCGGGCCGCGTTCGCCCGGTCGCTGTCGGCGATGTACGGCACCGAGGTGCCCGCGTACACGACCCTGGTCGACGTGTCGACGGCCGTGAACGCCGACGCGATGGCCGCCGACCCCGAGACCGCCGAGCGGCTGGGGCGCATCGACCGGGTGACGGCCGAACGGCACGGCGCCATTCGCGTGGGCACGGCCCGGGAACTGGCGCGGGTGGCGACGATCTTCGCGGCGCTCGGCATGGCCCCGGTGGGCTTCTACGACCTGCGCGGATCGGAGCGGACGAGTCTGCCGATCGTGTCGACGGCCTTTCGCCCGACCACACGGGAGGCCCTGGCCATCAACCCGTTCCGCGTGTTCACCTCGGTGCTGGTGACCGACGACCGGCGCTACTTCGACGCCGACCTGCAGGCCGAGCTGGACGCCTTCCTCGACCGTCGTGAGTTGTTCCCCGACGAGGTGGTCGCCCTGGCCGAGCGGGCCGAACGTGACGGCGGGCTCGACGGGTCGGAGACCCACGGGCCGGCGGCCGAGTTCCTGCGTCGGGCGACGGCCTGCTTCGAACTGTCGGACGAACCCGTCGACCGGGCCTGGTACGAGGGGCTGTCGCGGGTCTCGGGGGTCGCGGCCGACATCGGTGGGGTCACCTCGACCCACATCAACCACCTCACCCCTCGGGTGCTCGACATCGACGACCTGTATCGACGCATGACCGAGCTCGGCATCACGATGATCGACGAGATCCAGGGTCCGCCGCGGTGGGAGGGGCCCGACGTGCTGCTGCGGCAGACCTCGTTCAAGGCCCTGGCCGAGCCCCGCCGGTTCCGGGAGGCCGATGGGTCGGTGGTCAACGGGCACCTGAGCGTGCGCTTCGGCGAGGTCGAGCAGCGCGGTGTCGCCCTCACCCGCGCCGGGCGCGACCTGTACGACCGGCTCGTCGTCGAGGTGGACGAGCGGGTCGCCGCCGGCCAGGAGAAGAATTCGGCCAAGCTGGCCGCCTGGCAGGCGCTGCCGTCGTCCGAGCGCGAACTCGACCGCGCGGGTCTGGGGTTCTTCGAGTACCGGCTCACCGGCGTGCAGCCGACCGGGGCCAGCGCTGATGGGAAGCGCCCCGACAGTCTGGCCGGCCTGATCGACGGCGGCTGGGTCGAGGCGACCCCCATTGTCTACGAGGACTTCCTGCCTCGCTCGGCGGCCGGTATCTTCGCCTCGAACCTCGACGATTCCGGCAGCAGTGACGTCGGCGCCGAGGGCAGCCTGCGCGACGAGGCCTGGCTGGCCGACGCGCTCCGGCGCGACCTGCACGACCCGTTCGAGCTCTACGCCCGCCAGCGCGACCAGTCACTGGCCGCCCTCACCAACCAGCTCGGGCCGCTGAGGCCCCCCACCCCCACCCAGGAGCCCGCATGACCGACCACGACACCCTCGTCCGCCGCGCCCGCGAAGCCCTGTCGGCGTGCGGCGTCGACCTGCCCGACTCGAGTGCCGGCAGTCTGACGGCACGCTCGCCGATCTCGGGCGGAGCCCTGGTCTCGCTGCCCGCGACCGACGACGCCGCCGCAGAGATCGAGCGGGCCCACGCGGCATTCGAGCAGTGGCGGGCGGTGCCAGCACCGGTGCGCGGACGCGTCGTCAAGCGGCTCGGGTCGCTCATCGACGAACACAAGGAGCAATTGGCCGACCTGGTGACGATCGAGGCGGGCAAGATCACCTCCGAGGCGCTCGGCGAGGTGCAGGAGATGATCGACATCTGCGACCTGGCGGTCGGCCTGTCGCGGCAGTTGTTCGGGCGCACCATGCCGTCGGAGCGTCCGGGGCATCGGCTGCAGGAGGTCTGGCACCCGCTGGGGGTGGTCGGGGTGATCTCGGCGTTCAACTTCCCTGTGGCGGTGTGGTCGTGGAACACCGCGGTCGCGCTGGTGTGCGGCGACACGGTGGTGTGGAAGCCGAGCGAGCTGACCTCGCTGTGCGCGCTGGCCTGCTCTTCGCTGCTGGAACGAGCGCTGGTCGAGGAGGGACACTCCCCCGATGTGCACCGGCTCGTGCTCGGCGACCGGGTGGTCGGTGAGGCGTTGGTGGACGACGCCCGCGTCGCGCTGGTGAGCGCCACCGGGTCGACCCGGATGGGGCGCGAGGTCGGTCCGCGGGTGGCTGCGAGGTTCGGTCGGTCGCTGCTGGAACTGGGTGGCAACAATGCCGTCATCGTCACGCCCAGTGCCGATCTCGACCTGGCGGTGTCGTCCATGGTGTTCGCGGCGGCTGGCACCGCGGGGCAGCGCTGCACCTCGCAGCGGCGGCTGATTGTGCACCACTCGGTGGCGGACGAGGTCTGCCTGCGGCTGGAGAAGGCGTTCGCGTCGCTGCCGTTGGGCGATCCGTTCGAGGCGTCGACGCTGGTGGGGCCGCTGATCAGCGAGCACGCGGCCGAGGCGATGGCCGCGGCGCTGTCGGCGGCGCGCGACCAGGGCGGCACCGTGGTGGGCGGGTCGCGGGAAACCGTGGACGCGTGGGGAGGCGTGTGGATGCGACCGGCGCTCGTCCGCCTGCCCGCCCAGGAGGGCGTGGTGCTCACCGAGACGTTCGCACCCATTCTGTACGTGCTCACCTACGACGAGTTGGACGAAGCCCTGGCCCTGCACAACGCCGTGCCGCAGGGGCTGTCGGGTGGGATCTTCACCCGCGACCAGTCCGAGGCGGAGCGCTACCTCGCGGTCGCCGACACGGGCATCGCCAATGTCAACGCCGGCACCTCCGGGGCAGAGATCGGGGGTGCGTTCGGCGGTGAGAAGGAGACCGGCGGTGGCCGTGAGTCGGGGTCGGATGCCTGGCGTGCCTACATGCGCCGGCAGACCACGACGATCAACTACTCCGGCCACGTGGTGCTCGCGCAGGGTGTCGACTTCGGCTGAGCAGTAGTCTGCCGCCGGTGACCACGTTTCGTGATGACGACTTCTCGGGCGCAGTGTTTCGCGAGTGTGACCTCAGTCGCGCGACGCTCGTCGGGGTGGTGATGCAGGACGCGAGCATCGACGGTCTCGTCACCAACCTCGTCGTCAACGGGGTCGAGGTGATGGGCTTCGTCGAGCGCGAGCTCGACCGGCGCGACCCCACGAGGCTGCTCGTCCGATCCCCTGACCCGGACGACCTGCGAGCGGCGTGGGCCGAACTGGCGAGCCGATGGGCAGCGACAGTCGAGAGGTTGCGCCGAACGCCGGGGCTCGAGCAGCGCAGCGTGAACGATGAGTGGACACCGGTGCAGACCTTGCGGCATCTGGTGTTCGTGCACGACTCGTGGTTCCGCCGGTGTTGCCTGGGGTCGTCCGAGCCCTTCAGCGAGCTGGGCCTGAGCGCGGCCTTCGCCCCGTCGCCCAGCCCGGCCGAGCAGCCGTGGCGTCTGGACGACGTCCTCGCTGTCCGAGCCGAGCAGACCGACGAGCTGGCCGCTTGGCTGGCCACGGTGTCGGCCGACGACCTCACGGCGGAGGCACCCGTTCCGCTCGACGAGGGCTGGCCCGCGCATTCCCGGGGTCGGTCCGTGCGTGAGTGCCTGGCGGTCGTGCTCGACGAGACCCTGCTGCACCACGGGTTCTGCGTTCGAGACCTGGATCTCTTGGAAGCCCCGAGCGATGGCTGAGCGGCCCGATTCGCTGCGACTGACCGTCGCTCAGGCCCGGCGCATCGCGGTGCGGGCCCAACTGTTGGACGACCCCCGGCCCTCCTCGGTGATGGAGGTGGCGGAGCGACTGGCGGCCCTGCAGGTCGACCTGACCAGCTACGTCGCCCCCAACGTCGAGCTCGTGCTCTGGAGCCGGCTCGGGAATGGATTCAGCACCGACGAGTTGGCGGTGTTGCTCGACCAGCGGCGACTGGTCGAGATCCACGGATTCCTGCGGCCGGCCGACGACATCGCCCTGTACCGGGCCGAGATGGACGCGCTGCCCACGCCAGCGTGGGTCGAGGCCAACCACGCCGCCCGCGACGAGATCGTCCAGGTGTTGCGGTCCGAGGGGGCGATGGCGGCGCGCGACCTTCCCGAGATCGACTTCGTGAAGCCGTGGCGGTCGTCCGGGTGGAACTCCGGCAAGAACGTGCCCATGATGCTCGAGCGACTCGAGGAAGCCGGGCAGGTCGCGGTCTCGCACCGGGAGGGTCGCGAACGGGTTTGGGACCTCGCCGAGCGGGTGTATCCCGACGTGCCGGCGCTGCCGATGGACGAGGCGCTCCGGGTGCGGGCCGAGCGGCGGCTCGCGGCTCTAGGGGTCGCGCGACGATCGGCGACCCGCACCCCCACCGAGCCCAACGACGTCGGCGAGGTCGGGGTCGAGGCGGTGGTCGAGGGTGTGCGCGGACGATGGCGGGTCGATCCCGAGCTGGCCGATGCGGTGACGGGTGAGGTGGCGGGTGACGCCTTCGCCGGACGAGTCGCGGTGATCTCGCCGCTGGACCGGCTGGTTTTCGACCGCAAGCGCATGGACGAACTCTTCGACTTCGACTACACGCTCGAGATGTACAAGCCGGCGGCCACGAGACGTTGGGGTTACTTCGCGCTCCCGGTGCTCAGCGGGGATCGGCTGGTGGGCAAGGTCGATGCCGAGTCGGATCGCTCGGGTGGTTTCCTGCGCGTGCACGCGGTGCATCGGGACGAACCGTGGCCGCCCGAGGTGGATGCCGCCGTGACCGAGGAACTCGAGAGCCTGGCCCGCATGGTGGGCCTGATGATCGAGTTCGAGGACTGATCACCGCTTTCGTGGGTCGCAGGCCATCACTACGCAAACCCGTAGGAAAGAGTGGCACCCGTAGGAATTTTCCTGAGGGTCGCATGTTTTGGTACCGGTTTGCGCCGGAAGGGCCAGACCAAACTCTGTCGTCCGCCGCTCGTGGCTCGGTCGGCGGTGGCTGCGCTCCCCGTCGAGTGTTGTGCAGAATCCGTCGCGTGGCGGGGATTCTGCCCCCGAGAGGGCAACTGTGGGGGCTACCGAACCGAATCCGCACACAGCCGCCAGCCGCCGACGGTGCATTGACCGTGGTCGTTGTTGCCGATGGCGAGCACGGTGCCGTCGCGGCGCACCCCCAGGCTGTGCCCCGCCCCCGCCGCAATGGCCATCACGTCGCGCCACTGCCCCACCCGGCACTGGCCGAAGGCGTCGTCACCGGCGGCCAGCACTCGTCCGTTGGCCTGCAACGCCAGGGTGTGGTGACTGCCGGCGGCCACCGCCACCACGTCACGCCACCGCTGGGTGGCTGCCACGTCGGTCTGGGCCGGCGGTGAGCACGCGTCCCGCCGAGGTCACCCCGACGGTGTGCAGATGGCCGGCGGCCAGAGCCACCACATCGCGCCACTGCCCCACCCGGCACTGGCCGCGCCGATCATTGCCGACGGCGACCACTGTCCCGTCGGCGCGGAGCCCCACCGAGTGCCAGTCCCCGGCCGCCACCGACACGATCTCGCGCCAGTCCTCGACGGCGCAGGCGCCCTCCTCCGTGCGACCGGCGGCGACCACCGTGCCGTCGGCCCGCACTCCCAGGGTGCGCCGCCAGCCCGCCGCCACCTCGACGACGGACGACCACCCGCCCACCTCGCACTGTCGTGAGACGTTCCAGCCGGCCGCCACCACGGTGCCATCCGCGCGCAGGCCGACGGTGTGGGATCGTCCGGTGTTCGGCGCACGATGCACGCCACCGGCGGCGATCGACACCAGTCCCGACCAGCCCGATCCGCGTCCCACTGCGTCACGGTCGCCGGCCGCGACGACGGTGCCGCCGCTCCCGAGACCCACCGAGTGGCGCGGACCGGCGGCCAACACTGCGTGCATGCTGCGATCCGTCAGTAGCCGGCGTCGAGGTCGACGATGTTCACCAGCGCCTCCCCCGCGACATGCCGACGCACGTTCTCGAGGAAGATCTCGACCCCCCGGCGCGGAGTCTGGTGCGAGGTCGCGCCGTTGTGGGGAGTGATGATGGTGTTCGGTGCGTCCCAGAACGGACTGTCGGCCGGCAGCGGCTCCACACCGTGGGCGTCGATACCGGCGCCGGCGATCCACCCCTCCCGCAGGGCCTGCAGCAGGGCGTCGTCGTCGGCAATCCCGCCGCGCGAGAAGCAGATCCAGGTGGCCGTGGGCTTCATCGCCCGGAACTGCTCGACGCCGAACATGCACCGGGTCTCGTCCGTCAACGGGGCCGTGACGACCACCACATCCGACTCGGCCAACAGCCACGGCAATTGGTCGGCGCCACGCACCTCGTCGACGTCCCCCGACAACTCCGGACGACGCCGGGTCGCGATCACGCGCATGTGGAAGGCCTTCGCCTTGCGGGCCAGATCGGCGCCGGAGTGCCCCAGCCCCACGATCCCGAGGGTCAACCCGGCGAGTTCGCCATGGCTGAACCGCTCCCACCGGTGGGCTCGCTGATTGTCGACCCAGCGCAGCGCGTCGCGATTGAGCATCAGCATGAGCAGCATCGCGTGCTCGGCCAGCGGGACCGCGCCATTGCCCACCGCCGAGGTCAGCACGACGCCACTCGTCCGCAGGTCGTCGTTGACATACGAGTCTGGCCCTGCCGCCCAACTGTGCTGCCAGGTCAGCCGCGGCAGGGCGTCGAGCGGCCTGCCCAGGGGGCCGGCCACCCCGGTCACCTCGTCCAACGGCGCGGTGATGTCGTCCCAGGTGTCGACGACCAGCGTGCGGGGTTCGAGGGCGAGCAGGGCGGCGCGTTCGTCGTCGGTGAGGTGGTAGCCGCTGACGACGAGGCGGGGCGAGGGGAGGTCGGCCATGCCTCGATCCTGTCACCGTTCGTGGAATGAGGGGGCGGCGTCCCGCGTTGTCACTGCCATGACGACGATCCATCCCATCGACGATTCCAGCGTTCAGTGGCGCGACGCCGAGGGCGGACGAGACGGCTCCCACCTGCTGCTGATGCTGCACGGTGTCGGCAGCGATGAGCACGACCTGATCGGTCTCGCCCCGCACCTTCCCGCCGACCTCACGCTCGCGAGCCTGCCCGGACCGCTGCCGTGGCCCAACGGCGGGCGCAGCTGGTTCGACGTGACGCCGGGCTACGACACCGACACCACCAAGATCGCAGCCTCGGTGGCCGGGGTGCTCGCCTGGCTCGATGCGCGCCCCGAGACGTTTGCGAGTGTGGGCGTGCTCGGCTTCAGTCAGGGGGCGGCGACCTCGCTGCAGCTGGTGCGCACCGACGTGGAGCGGTTCGCCTACGTGGTCGCGTTGTCGGGGTTCGTGTTCAACGGCGGCCCGAGCCGCGACGCCGACCTCGCGCGCCGACAACTGCCGGGTTTCGTCGCCTTCGGCACCGCCGACCAGGTGATCACGCCCGAGAAGACCAACGCCACCCTGCGGTGGGCTCCCGAGCACCTCGACCTCGACCTGCACGACTACCCGATGGGTCACACCATCATCGAGCAGGAACTGCGTGACGTGGTCGCCTTCCTCGAGCGTCAGCTGGGCTGAGGGCTCCGCGACCGGTCAGGTCACGTCGGGTCAGGTCACCACGACCAGCTTGCCCCGGGCCTGCCCCGACTCCATCAGCGCGTGAGCGGCCCTGATCTCGTCCATCGTGAAGGTTCGATCCAGCGGAATCACCGCGCGACCAGCGGCGACGTCGTCCAGGTAGGTCTGCAGCACGTCGGCTGGCAGGTCGTGCGCGGCGCCGGCGTAGGCCGTCAACCGCACCCCGCGCGGCAGGTAGCCGATCGGGTAGAAGTCGGGCACCGTCCACTGGTTCGAGAGCATGCCGGTGAAGCAGACGACGCCGTGCACCCGGGTGGCCGCGAGCGTGTCCGGCAGCGTGGGGGTGCCGATCAGTTCGAGGGCGGCGTCCACCCCGTCGGGCACGACCTCACGCACCTGAGTGGCGATCTGCCCATCGTCGATGATCACGTGGTCGACCCCGGCGTCGCGCAACACCGACGACTTGTCGGCCGAGCGGGTGGTCGCGAGCACGGTCAGCCCGCGCTGCTTGGCGAGAACCGCGGTCGCCAGGCCGACGGACGACGTGCCGCCCCTGATCAGCAGCGTCTGCCCCGCCCGCACGTCGAGCCCGACGGAGAGCGACCCATACGCGGTCTGCAGCATCTCGGGCACGGCGCCCAGCACGCCCCACCCCAGCGGCGACCGGAACGGGATCACCTGGTCGAGCGGCACACACGTGTAGTCGGCGTAGCCACCGTCGAACGTGCGGCCCATGCCGCCCATCATGGTCACCACCTGGGTGCCCACGGGGTGGGTGCCGGAGTCGTCGCGATCAATGGTGCCGGTGGCCTCGATGCCGAGCACCCGCGGGAAGGTGACTCCCTCGGCCAGTCCCAACCGCGTGTGCAGTTCCGAGCGGTTGAGCCCGAACGCACGCACCCGAATCCTCACCCAGCCCTCCGCCGGCTCGGGCAGCTCCCGTTCGGTCAGCACCAGGTTCTCCACGGGCCCGGGTTGGCTGAGCACCACTGCTCTCATGGTCGATCTCCTTCGTCGATACCGGTGTCGGCGGGGAGTTGACCCCGCAGCCAGCGCAGGTCGGCCGCCCGGGTGGCGCGCGCCAGCGACGTGATCGCCTGGCGGTAGGGGTCGTCGAGATCGGACGAACGCACCGGCTCGTCCCCTTCGACGAAGAAGCTGGCGGCGCCCTCGAGGAACGTCAGTCGGCGCCGCAGCACCGCCTGACGCTCGTCCTCGTCGGGCAGGTGCGACAGGAAGGCGAGCACGACGATGTAGTGGCTCAGGTCGCTGAGGTCGTGGCCATCGGCCGTGCGCAGGCGTTCCCGCAGCCGGGCTAGCCCGGTGTCGGTGACGTGCAGGCGCCGGCGGGCACCCGAGCGCACGCCCACCTCGTCCTCGGCGCGCACCTGCCCCGCCGCGATCATTCGGGTGATCGCCGGGTAGAGCGTGCCGTCCGAGATGGTTCGGGCGTATCCGTGCAACTGCTCCATCTTTCGACGAAGCTCGTACCCGTGCAGTGGCCCGTCCGCGAGGAAGCCCAGGATCATCAGTTCGACCATGCGCTTCCTCCCTGCGTGAACACCACCCAACTGGGTCTGGTGATTATCTCGATTCGATGCATACAGTTTCCCGGCAGACAGTAGCCTGCTGAACCCAGCCGATTGAAGGGATCCCCCCGTGATCGAGTTCGACAACGTGTCGAAGACCTACCCAGGCGGCTCCGTGGCGGTCGAGAACTTCTCGCTCACCGTGCCGAGCCACCGCACCGTGGTGCTCGTCGGTTCGTCGGGCTCGGGCAAGACGACGCTGATGCGCATGGTCAACCGCATGGTCGACCCGAGTGCCGGCAGGGTGCTGATCGACGGTGTCGACGTGCGCACCAGCGACCCGGTCAAGCTGCGGCGAAGCATCGGATACGTGCTGCAGCAGGGCGGGCTGCTCCCCCACCGCACCGTGGTCGACAACGTCGCCACCGTGCCGATGCTCACCGGCACCCCGCGCGCTCAGGCTCACGGGCAGGCCCTCGACCTGCTGGAGCGGGTCGGGCTTCCTCGCGAGGTCGGCCGGCGCTATCCCACCCAGCTCTCGGGCGGTCAGCAACAGCGCGTGGGCGTGGCCCGGGCGTTGGCCGCTGACCCCAACATCCTGCTGATGGACGAACCCTTCGGCGCCGTCGACCCCATCGTGCGGCGCGACCTGCAGGACCAACTGCTGCGGCTGCAGGCCGACCTGGGCAAGACCATCGTGTTCGTCACCCACGACATCGACGAGGCCTTCCGCCTGGGCGACGACGTCGTGGTGCTGCGTCACGGCGGCCAGATCGCCCAGCAGGGCACGCCCGAGCAGATCCTCGCGCACCCGGCCGACGACTTCGTCCGCGACTTCATCGGCGCCAACCGCGCCGAACGCACCCTGACCACCACCGACGTCGACGGGCGGTCGGTCGTCGTCGACGGCAACGGACGACCCGTCGGCCTGCTGGGTGATCGCCCGTGAACTGGCTGCGCCTCAACTGGCCGCAGGTGGTGTCGCTGACCCTCGACCACCTGGTGCTGAGCCTGCCCGCGATCATGCTGAGTGTGCTGATCGCGGTGCCCATCGGACGACTCGCCCACGTGCGGCCCCGGGTTGGCGCGCCCCTGCTCGGTGCCGCCTCGCTGCTGTACGCGGTGCCGGCGCTGCCGCTGCTGATCATCATTCCGGCGCTGGTCGGCACGCCGCTGCGCTCCCCCGCCACCATGGTGATCGCGCTGACCGTGTACGGCGTCGCACTGCTGGTGCGCAGCGCCGCCGACGCCTTCGCCTCGGTGGACGACCGTGCCCGCGAGGCCGCGATCGCCGTCGGCTACTCTCCGCGCAGTCTGCTGTGGCGGGTCGACCTGCCGTTGTCTCTGCCGGTGCTGGTGGCGGGCGTGCGGGTGGTCACCGTGTCGACCATCAGCCTGGTCACGATCGGGGCCCTGATCGGCGTCTCGAGCCTGGGCACCCTGCTCACCGACGGCTTCCAGCGGGGCATCACCGGCGAGGTGGCCACCGGCGTCATAGGGACCGTCGTCGTGGCCCTGCTGCTCGACGGGCTGCTCGTGCTGGTCGGGCGTCTGCTCACACCCTGGACGAGGCGGGTGGCGGCATGAACCTCTTCTCGCAGGCCATCACGTGGCTCACCGACATCGCCCATTGGCGGGGCGCCGCTGGCATTCCCACGCGGCTGGGGCAGCACCTGGCCGTGACCGCGGTGGCGGTGCTGATCGCCGCCGTGATCGCGCTTCCGCTGGGCGTCTGGATCGGCCACACCCGTCGCGGTTCGGCCTTGATCGGCGGCCTGGTCGGCGGCGCCCGCGCGATTCCCACCCTGGGCCTGCTGACCCTGTTCGGACTGTGGTGGGGCATCGGGCTCGGGGCGCCCGTGGCGGCGCTGGTCGTGCTGGCCATTCCCTCGCTGCTGGCCGGTGCCTACTCGGGTGTGCAGAGTGTCGACCCGGCGCTGCCGCGTGCGGCCAAGGCCATCGGCATGACCCCGCTGCAGGTGATCGGCCGGGTCGAGGTGCCCCTGGCACTGCCGGTGATCATCGGTGGCCTGCGCGCCGCGACCCTCCAGGTGGTCGCCACGGCGACCCTGGCCGCGTACACCTCCGACACGGGGCTCGGGCGCTACCTGTTCGCGGGCCTCAAGACCCGCGACTACGCGCAGATGCTCGGTGGAGCGTTGCTGGTGCTCGTCCTCACCCTTGTTCTCGAACTGCTGCTGGCAGCCTGCCAGCGACTCGTCACCCAACGGGTGACCCACCCCGAAAGGATCCGCCCATGACCACCGTTCCCCCTCTCGCCCGCCGTTCGCTGTTCGCGCTCGCGGGGGTGGCCGCCCTGGCCGCCTGTGGCTCCCAGGACCCGCTCGGGCAAAGCTCCTCGTCCGGTTCGGGTGGTTCGGCCGCCCTCGTGATCGGGTCGCAGGACTACTACTCCAACGAGATCATCGCCGAGATCTACGCTCAGGCTCTCGAGGGCGCCGGGCGCACGGTGCGTCGCGACTTCCGCACCGGCCAGCGCGAGGCCTACGTTCCCGACATCGAGCAGGGGCGCATCGACCTGTTCCCCGAGTACAGCGGCCCGCTGCTGCAGTACTGGGTGAAGGACACCAAGGCCCGCCTCGCCGACGACGTCTACGCGGCGCTGCAGAAGGCGACCCCCGACGGGCTGCGGGTGCTCGACCAGTCGCCGGCCACCGACCAGGACTCCTACACCGTCACCAAGGAGTTCGCCGACAAGTGGGGGCTGACCACCATTGACGACTTGGCGAAGGTGACCGACCCGATGACCATGGGAGGCAACTCCGAGGGCGAATCGCGCCCCAACGGGCCGAAGGGATTGAAGGCCACCTACGGGGTCACGGTCGGATACAAGCCGATCGAAGACAGCGGCGGCCCGCTGACCGTCAAGGCCCTCAAGGACGGCGACATCCAGCTCGCGATCATCTACACCGCCGACCCCACGATCGCCGCCAACGGGTTGGTCTCGCTGACCGACACCAAGGGCCTGTTCCTCGCCTCACACGTCGTGCCGGTCGCCTCGAAGAACGTGGACGAGGCCGCCGCCGCGGTGATCAACAAGATCTCGGCGGCGATGACCCCCGAAGACCTGATCGGGCTCAACGGCCGCTCGGTGAAGGAGGAACTGCCCGCGGCCACCATCGCGAAGGACTGGTTGGCGAGCAAGAAGCTCAGCTGAGGGCTGCGGCTCAGCCGGGCAGCAGGTAGGCGCCCGAGGCAACGGCGTCACGCACCACGGCCAGCGTCTGCTGCGGGGTATTCGCCGACGTGTCGATCACGCACCGCTCGAGTTGACCCAGTTCGGCGAACTGGTCCCACATCGACAGCACGGGGTCGGCATCGGTGAGCGCGTCGGGGCCGGTGCGCTGCTGCGCGCGGCGCAGGGTCTCGTCCCGGGCTGGCCGCAGCACCACATAGTGCAGTCTCGGGCTGAGGTCTGGTGCCGGGCCCGAGGCGTCGGGTGCGCCATCGGTGAAGTGATGCAGCATCCACGGGCCGACGACGCCGTCGACCACGGTGGTGAAGCCACCCTGGGCGTAGGCCCACGCGGCTTGCCGCACGGCGACCATCACGGTCTGGTTCTGCGCATCGGACTCCGCCCGGTAGGGAGTGATGGACCCCGACACGATGAATCGCCAGAAGTCATCGGAGTGCAGGTGGACGGCCCGGGGCCGGATGGTCGACGCCAGCGCATGCGCCGCCGTCGACTTGCCCGCACCGGGGGGTCCACTGATCAGGATCACATCGGCCACCATGACCCCACGCTACTCGCCCCCAGCCGGCCCGAACAGGTGTTCGGTGCCCCCGCTCGCCTCGCGCGAAGCCGTCGCCGCTACGGTGAACACGAGTGCACGACCCCACGGAGCCACCGCCCTAGGAGAGCCGCATGACCACGCCTGAGCTCGACCCCGTGAGCGCCACCTCGTCCGCTGTCCTGGAGGCTTGGCACAGCGACGAGCAGCAGGGGCTCACCTCGGACGAAGCCGCCTCACGGCTGGCCAGCCACGGCCCCAACGAGCTGCGCCCCCAGGCGCAGGAGCCGTGGTGGCGCAAGCTGCTGCGACAGTTCCAGGACCCGCTGGTCTACCTGCTGTTCGTGGCGATGGCGATCTCGCTCGCGGCCTGGGCGGTCGAGGGTGCCCACGGCGTGCCCATCGACGTGGTGGTCATCCTCGCGATCCTGCTGGCCAACGCGGCCATCGGACTCAGCCAGGAGGCCAAGGCCGAGAACGCCGTCGCGGCGTTGTCGCGCATGACGCGCGCGTCGTCCACCGTGGTGCGCGACGGCAGGCAGAAGACGGTGCCCTCGGGCGAACTGGTGCCCGGTGACGTGCTGGTGCTCGCCGAGGGCGACGCCGTCGGCGCCGACGCGCGGCTGCTGAGCGCCACCGCCCTGAAGGTGCAGGAGTCGTCGCTGACCGGTGAGTCCGAGGCGGTCACGAAGCGTCCCGACCCGATCGAGGGCGAGACCGCGCTGGGCGACCGGACGAACATGGTCTTCAAGGGGACCGCCGTGGTGCAGGGCGTCGGGCGGGCCGTCGTCACCTCGACCGGCATGGGCACCCAGATGGGGACGATCGCCACGCTGCTCGACTCCACCGAGGCGCAGGAGACCCCGCTCACCCGCGAGATCGACAAGGTCTCGAAGATGCTGGGCGGTCTGGTGATCGCCATCGCGATCCTCACCATGGGCGCGCTGCTGGTCGTCAACGGCGTACACGACCCGCAGGACCTGGTCGACACGCTGCTGATCGGCGTGTCGCTGGCGGTCGCGGCGGTGCCCGAGGGGATGCCGGCGATCCTGTCGCTGGTGCTGGCCGTCGGGGTGCAGGCCTTGTCGCGGCGCAATGCGGTGATGAAGAACCTGCACTCGGTCGAGACGCTGGGGTCGGCCAGCGTGATCTGCTCCGACAAGACCGGCACGCTGACCCGCAACGAGATGACCCTGCACACGGTGGTCACGGCCCACGGACGCACCGATCTGTCCGGCGTCGGCTACGCGCCGACCGGTGAGGTCGACACCACGTCGTCGGAGGTGGCTCTCGAGGGGGCGCGGCTGGCCGTCTTCGGCGGCGCCGTGGCCAACAACTCCCAGCTCGAGCAGAACTCCGACGGCGAGTGGACGATCGTCGGCGACCCCACGGAGGCGGCCTTCCTGGTGGCGTGGCCCAAGCTCGCCAACGAGAAGGACCCCGCCGCGCTCCCCCGCCTCGGCGAGGTGCCGTTCAGTTCCGACCGCAAGATGATGTCGGTCGGTGTCGAGCGTGAGGAGGGCAACCGGCTCTACAGCAAGGGTGCCCCGGACGTGCTGCTCGTCCACTGTGACTCCGAGTGGGTCGACGGCGAGATCGTGCCCCTGGACGACGAGGGTCGCGCGCGGATCGCCGCCGTCGTCGAGGACCTGTCGGGCGAGGGCTACCGCACGTTGGGCATCGCGTTCCGCCAGATCGACGACGATGACGACGTCGTGGACGAGGACGACGAGGAGGGGCTGACCTTCGTCGGAGTGGCGGGCATCATCGACCCGCCGCGCGAGGAGGTCTCGGCCGCCATCGCCGAGGCGCACGGCGCCGGCATCCGCACCGTGATGATCACCGGTGACCACCCGGTCACCGCAGCCCGAATCGCCTCCGACCTCGGCATCGCCGACAGCCCGCGCGCCATGACCGGCCTCGAGCTCGACGAGTTGGACGAGGAGGGCTTCCGCCGGGCGACCCGCGAGGTGAACGTGTACGCCCGGGTGGCGCCGGAGCACAAGCTCAGGATTGTGGACGCGCTGCAGGCCGACGGCCAGGTGGTGGCGATGACGGGCGACGGGGTGAATGACGCGCCGGCGCTGAAGTCGTCCGACATCGGGGTGGCCATGGGCATCACCGGCACCGAGGTGACCAAGGAGGCGGCCACGATGGTGCTGGCGGACGACAACTACGCCACCATCGTCACGGCGGTGCGGTTGGGTCGCGGGGTGTTCGACAACATCCGCAAGTTCCTGCGCTACATGCTCAGCTCGAACATGGGCGAGGTGGTCGCCATCTTTTTCGGCGTGGTGCTGGCCGGCGTGTTCGGGCTCACCGATGGCTCGGGCGGGATCGTGCTGCCGTTGCTCGCCACGCAGATCCTCTGGGTGAACCTGGTCACCGACTCGGCGCCGGCGTTGGCGATGGGCGTGGACGAGCCCGATCCCGACGTGATGCAGCGCCGCCCGCGCAACCTGAACGAACCCATCATCGACCGGGCCATGTGGATGCGGGTGCTGTTCATCGGCCTGGTGATGGGGTTCTCGATGCTCGTGACCATCGACATCTTCCTGCCCGGCGGACTGGTCGAGGGCCACGACTCCCTCGAGGTGTCGCGCACCGCTGGGTTCACGACGCTGGTGGTGGCGCAGCTGTTCAATGCACTCAACTCGCGGGCGGCCGACGCCTCGGCGTTCTCGCGGCTGTTCACCAACAGGTGGCTGTGGGGGGCGATCGCGCTGACCCTGCTGCTGCAGATCGCGGTGGTGCACGTGCCGTTCATGCAAACCGCGTTCGGCACCCGGCCGCTCGACCTGGAGCACTGGCTGATCGCCCTCGCGATGGGCTCGGTGGTGCTGTGGGCGGAGGAGCTGGTGAAGCTGGTGCGGCGGTTGGTGCACCGAGGACGAGCCGCCGCCTGAGCTGGGGGTTGCCGAGCGGGGGGCTCAGGCCGGGTCGGCGGCTGCCCGCAGCTGGACGATGGCGTCGACCAGGGCGGCCGCGGTCTGCTGCTTGGTGCCGCTCGCCCGGCCGACGACGGTGCCTCCCGACCCGAGGATGACCATTGCGTTGTCGGACGATTCGAAGCCCTGATGCCAGCCGACGGCGTTGACGGCGAGCAGGTCACAACCCTTGCGCTCGAGCTTGCGGCGTCCCAGGTCGAGCAGCTGCTCCTCGCTGTCGGCGGTCTCGGCGGCGAAGCCGACGATCACCTGGGCTGCGCTCCCCTGGTCTGAGGCGCGTCGTTCGACGAGCCCGCGCAGGATGTCGGGGTTCTCGATGAGCGACAAGGTGAGCTCAGGCGTGCCGACGTCTTCCTTGCGCAGCTTGCCCTGGCCGATGTCGGCCGGGCGGTAGTCGGCGACGGCGGCGCACATCACCAGCACGTCGGAGGCGTCGGAGACCTCGCGCATGGCGGCGTCGAGCTCGGCCGCCGAACCCACGGGAACCACGGTGACCCCACTCGCGCCGTCGAGCACGGCCGCCTCAATGTTGGCGGCCACGAGCGTGACCTCGGCTCCGCGTCGGGCGGCCTCGGCAGCCACCGCCACCCCTTGGCGTCCGCTCGAACGGTTGCCGAGGTAGCGCACGGGATCGAGCGGTTCGCGGGTGCCGCCGGCGCTGACCACGACCTTGACCCCGGCCAGGTCGCCTCGTCCGTTCTCATCAGCGACGGGCTCGCCCACGAGCTCGAGGGCGCGGCGGAAGATCTCCTCGGGCTCGCTCATGCGTCCCGGCCCGGAGTCGGACCCGGTCAGTCGTCCGCTCTCGGGCCCGACCACGTGCACGCCGCGGTCGCGCAGGGTCTCGACGTTGTGCTGGGTCGCGGGGTGCTGCCACATCTCGGTGTGCATGGCGGGCGCCACCAGCACGGGCGCGCGGGTCGCGAGCAGGGTGGTGCCGAGCAGGTCGTCGGCGAGTCCGGCGGCCATCCGCGCCAGGGTGTTCGCCGTGGCCGGGGCGACGACGACCATGTCGGCCTGCTGTCCGAGGGCGACGTGGCGCACCTGGGCGACGTCGTCGTGCACGGACGTGGTGACGGGGTTGCGGCTGATGGCCTCCCAGGTCGACAGCCCCACGAACTTGAGCGAGTCGTCGGTGGGGGCGACGTGCACCTCGTGGCCGCCCTCGACGAACAGTCGGGCGAGTGAGACCACCTTGTAGGCGGCGATGCCTCCGCAGACTCCCAGCAGGATGTTCACCGAGCCATGGTCCCACGCTGCCCGCAGCCCTGTTCGCTGCGTGGCTAGCCTTGCGCGCATGTGCACCGTCGTCATCCACGTGCCCGAGACCGCGGACGAGGAGGTGCGCCTGCTCGCCGTCAGGGACGAGGACCCCTCCCGACTCTGGGACCCGCCCGGCTACTGGTGGCCGGAGCTCCCCGGGGTGGTCGGCGTGCGCGACCGTCTGGCCGGTGGGGCGTGGCTGGCGGCCAATCCCGGCGAGGGCAGGCTGGCGGTGGTGCTCAACCGGGCCGACGTGTTCTCGGGCGGGCTGCCGGCGGGTCCGAACGGGCTGGCCTCTCGCGGCTCACTGGTGCTGGAGGCGGCTGTCGGGTCAGCGGTGCCGGAGGTGCCGCGCACGGCCGGGTTCAACCTCGTCGAGGTGGCCGGCGGGGTGGCCACCGTCACCAGCTGGGACGGTGCCACGCTCACCCGCACGGTGCTCGCCCCCGGTGTGCACATGGTGGCCCACGACGACGTGGACGACCCGCGGACCGCCCGCATCGAGGCCTGGCTGCCGGCCTTCAGGGCCGCGGCGGAGGCGGGGGGCTCGTCCGAGGTCGACTGGCGCCGTCGGTGGCTGGACGTGCTGGAGGGCACCGCGGCGCTGCCGGTGGACGACGACCGCGCCATCATTCGCGACAACCGCAGCGACGGCTACCCGACCCTTTCGCTGCTGGTCTGCCTGGCGGAGATCCGGCCGGGGATCGCGGGTGGGGACGAGCGGGTGCGGCTCTCGTCCGCGACGTTGGACGAGCCCGCCGTCTGGGAGCACCCCGACTTTCAGACCGCCACCTGAGCTGCCCGCAGGGAGTTCGGTTAGTCTCCAGACCATGGACAACGACGTTCTGGACGGGTTGGTCACCCCGCTCGTCCCTTCCTTGGCCACGAGCCTGTCCACACAGTTCAATGTGTTCGAGGTCATGCACCACGGCACACACGAGAAGCAACTCTCGAATGTGTTTGCGTGGCTGCTGCGATCGGACGCGAGCCACGAACTCGGTGACACCTTCCAGACGATCCTGATGGGCCGGGTGAACAAGCACCTGCCCGACGACGAGCAGCTCCCCTTGAGCGGCTATCGCATCAGCCAAGAGGTCGACACCGCCAAGGGCTCCGAGAGCGGCAGGGACATCGCCGACATCCTCATGGTCTCCGAGCACGCCAAGGTGGTGGTGGAGAACTACGAGAGTTCCGACGGGCACGGGCACAGCTTCGACGGTTACCTGGAGCACGGCACAGCGGACGGAGGCCGCGGCGTCGTGGTGCTGATGTGCCGGCGACACGAGCCGCACCGTCAACGCGAAGGCTGGGAGGACGCTGCCGTCGTCACCTACGCCGATGTCCTCGGCGACCTTCGGACACACCTGAAGGGCGATCCGGCATGGGTCTCGGCTCATCCACGTCAGAGCACGTTCATCAACGAGTTGATCGATTACTTCACGGAGGTACCCGGAGCCATGACCGATCAGGACAGAGTCGACTTCATCTCCGCCATGTGCGACGCCGGTGAATGGAACCGCTTCGCGTTGAACAAGCAGGAGCAGGTGGCGCAGGAGTTCGCGGACCTGGTTGCCGAGCACGCCAAGCGACAGTTCATCGAGGCGAAGAGCGCCCTCCAGACCATCAAGAATTCGCTACGAAGCTTCGCCCGCAGCACCCTCATTCCACAGGTGGCGGAGGCCGTCACCATCGGGCGCATCTCCACTGCCAGTGTGGGCTTCCAAGGCCAGTGGCAATGGTGCATCTCGCTGCCTCGGGAAGACGGCCAGCCCACACTGTTCCTGGTGTTCGGGCCGACCGCCGCCGCCGAACATGGCCAGTTTGCGCGTCCTCCTGAAGATCCGGACTACAGCCGGGTGTTCGTCATGCGGTCGGCCGGACGCGACGCGCGCGACGTGATGCACCAGACCAGGGTGGGTCTGGACGAGGTCCTGGCCGGACTGGGCCCAGACGACGTCCGGCTCAGGGATGCAGTGATCGAGGTCATGCGGGCCGACAGCAGCGCCTGACGACTTTGCAGGCACTCGGAGTCAGTCCGCAATTCCGGGATCGTCCCCCTCCCGCGTTCACCTCCTGAACATGCCCTTGCCCCTGTTCGGTCGAGGGCAAAGGCACGGTCAGCAGGTAAACACCCAGCGGTGTCGACCTCGACGTGTCCGCTCGCAATCAACCGAGCGCTGAGCCGAGCCCCACACCCAGCGAACTGAGCAGGGCTGCGGCTGCCCCGCGGGAGAGAATCTCGTGGTCTCGCTGGTTCCGGTAACCCCGCAGGCATCCGTAGCAGGATGTCTCCGGCCCACAGTCGCACGTCGTGACCCGCCGTAGGGCCGCCTCGAGAACATCCTCCAGCCTCTCCTCGATCCGCAGCACGTTCCCACCACCGCCTGGAACCGTGTCGAAGAGCACCAACGACCTGGTGACAGGCCCCGTGGGCGACAAGGTCCCCCCGATGTCGTCTCGGGAGATCTGCAAGGTGTCCGACGCTGCCTCGAGCAAAGCGTAGAGCACGGACTTCCAGACGGCTTCCTCCCGAAAGATCTGGTTAGGCCTGACGTCCAGCCAGAGAAGGTCAGTCTCGTATGGATGAGCGAGGTCGACCAGATCCAAGGGGCCTGTGCAGTCGTGCCCCGCCCGGAGGAGGTGCTGATGCTTGGTCGGACGTCGAGTCCCGACGTTGGTCAGGGCCGTGCCCCAGCCGCACCACCGACAGACCAAGTAGCCACTCTCTGAAGGCCCATCGGCGATGGAGATGAGGCGACCCCTGGGACCCACAAACGCCTCGATGCTCCCGCCGGGGAGTTCGAACGAACGTGAGCGGGAGACATCCGAGAGCTTGACCACGTGCGTGGCGCCCCCCCAAGCTCCGCGTGGGGGCCGGGAGCCGGGTCGCTTCGGGTCGGGCGCCGCCACGAAGCCGAACTCGGGGATGATCAGCGTCCGTGCGGCCGCGGCAGCCACGTCGCCGCACGTAGGACACTGCGGCTCGACGTCGCCGAAGGATTCCCAGTACTGACCGCACCGCCGACAGACCCGGTAGTTCAGCCCGACGAGCTCCTTTCCCGGGAGTCGGTAGATGCCGCGAGACATCCACTCCAAGCCCCCC
Source organism: Aestuariimicrobium soli (assembly GCF_051192575.1). Taxonomy (NCBI): domain Bacteria; kingdom Bacillati; phylum Actinomycetota; class Actinomycetes; order Propionibacteriales; family Propionibacteriaceae; genus Aestuariimicrobium; species Aestuariimicrobium soli. The sequence continues at coordinate 84,775 of NZ_JBPJSQ010000002.1, forward strand.
GCGACCAACGACGCGTCCGGGGCGTACTCGTGGATCGCTTGCGACAGGTCACGCGACAGGTCGAGCTTGGCCCCGAGGAAGTGCTCGGCAGCGCTGAAGTCAGTCCGGAGTTCCACCGAATCGACCGGGAAGCCGTACTTGGGAATCACGTTGTGGTTCGCGAGGTGGCCCAGGAGGTCCCGGCCGCGGAGCGTCTTCAGGACGCCCTCGTACCGGTCGGCCAGAAGGAAGTTCCGCGCGGCCACCGCCTCGTCCTGGATACCACGCAGGGTCGAGACGTCCGCAGCGAGCCCCTGCCGCACTTCCTCCAGCAGATCTAGCAGCACCGGCACCCATTCGCCGGAGTCGACTCCGATGGCCTTCTGGACTCCCACCGGCAGAACGCGACGCAGCGAGGTCTGGACTTCAGCAGGCACGGGGTTCAGGAAGGTGCGGACGGCCGCGACCGGCGGCTCATCCACCCCGTCACCGATGAAGAACTCGCCTGCCTTCCTGGAGATGCCGTGGAGGCTTTCCAAGTACCAGCGGAAAAACGCCGCCAGCGCTACGGAGTGGGCGTGTCGCCTGTCGATGCGGTCATTGTCGAGAGGCACGTAGGGAGCCGGGATGCGACCCGCCATCATCGCTTCCGGAGCTGCGTACTGGGTCAGGTCGTGCGACCGTCGCTGTGCGTACGTGACCACGAGGGCAGCAGCGCCCGCACGACGGCCGGCTCGCCCAGCACGCTGGACGTAGTTTGCTGTGGTGGGCGGCATGTTCCGCAACATCACCGACTGCAGCTCGCCCACGTCGACCCCCAGTTCGAACGTGGTCGAGCACGACAGTGCGTTGATCTCGCCCCGGATGAAGTCCTGCTGAATGCGAGCCGCCTCAGTGTTGCGCCACTGCGCGGTGTGCTCACGTGCCGTCAAAGGGACTGGGAGCATCGACCGGTAGATGGCCCGGTAGTGATCGCGGTCTTCGTCCGCCGGCGGGGGAACGAGAGTGTGTAACTCCCCCGGGCACCCCAACGCCGGGCAGACTCCCGCCACCGACACCGGAGCCACGCGCTGGCACGTCGAGCATTGATGGACGGGTGTGCTTGCATCGACGAGCGCGAACCGGAGCATGCGGTGATCGACCTGGCTGACGGCACCCAACCCCTTTGGGGTACTGGTGACCAACCAGTCGACCTCGGTTCCCGGGTCGGTGAGGAAGCGCCAGACACCGTTGAGCACCCCGACGGGGTCGGTGTCGCTACCCATCGCCGCCAGCACGCGGTTCACGTAGTCGACACGCCGGTTGCTTCCGCGCCCAGGGAGCCATGAGAGCACCTTTCGCTTCGGCTCCGGCCCGCTGAGGCGCGCGTAGATGGGCCCCAGTCGCGGGGCGAAGATCTCATGGTTGGGGGGGACGTCGTCCGGCATCGTCACCGCGCCTTGGAGCCTCAACGTCCTGACCAGCTCCGCGACGAAGTCCCAAGCCTGTTCGGTCGTGAGGCCCAGGCGCAGGAGTGGCTCCGGGAGCTTCCACCCGGGCTCGCGCCGCAGGGTGACGCGGACCAATCCGACCCCCTCGAGCGACTGGCGATCGTCCATGCTCGCAGCTTCGGCCATGATCCACGGAGCGATCATCCTCTCCTGCCCCGCCGCAGACATGCCAGGACTGAACACCTGCACCGCATCCGCGCTCCGCCGAACGTGGTACCGGGCGTCAGCGACGTTCACCCCAGAGGTGGCGGCACCAGCCGACTCCAGCCCTTGAATGATCAGACGTCGGCGCTGAAGCCGACCGTACGAATCCTCCAAGTACGGCGCGAAGTAGGCAGCCGCCTGCCGGCTGTCGCTGAACATCAGCAGCTTGCGTCCTTCGCCGGGCCGAGCGACGTCCCGAGGGTCCTCGCTGGCGGGGAGACTCTGGTACAGAGAGGTCGTGATGACCGCGCCAGCGGCGTCCGCGCCCGTCTCGAAGGCACGGACGGTGCCGGCTCCCCGGGCGCCACACACCAGACAACCGACGAGCTCCTGGCCACGCTGCTTGAGCTTGCGAACACGCCGGAGCGTCGAGCTGCCGCAACCGGGGTCAGCGCAGCAGGTGGCATCGGCCGTGGTGAGCACGCCGCACTGGGTGCACAGCTTGCCCTCAGCGCCGTTCACGGCGCCGCCGTCTTCTGCCAAAGCCTCCTCATCCTCGTCGACCCGATCCAGACCGTCATCAAGCACCAGCCACGACGTCGGGGCGTCCGCCTTGCGGGGCGCGAGGCGCAGACGCCTGTCGCGCGACTCAAGGACGCCCAGCAGGTGAACCGCGCCGCACCGCTTGCAGGCCCCCACCTCGAAAACTGGGGCAGCGCAGTCACGGCACAGCTCGTGTCGAGCGAGATGCACGTGGGGGCCAGACGGAGAGAGGCAGGTGAACGCTCCCTCCGTGGCGCGCAGGAAGAGGTGGTACCGGGACGAAAGAGCGGACGACCCGTCAGGCCCTCTCAGCGCGCTGGCGACAGCCACCAGCGCGACGAGCCCCTCCTGCCGACGGGGGTCGTCTGGGAAGACCCGTGCCGGCAGGGCGTCGAAGGGCTGTGGTCCGACGCTCAGCAGCCGCTTGAGCTGAACGAGACTGCCCTCGTGGGCCAGGGCAGAGCGAGCATCCGGTGCCGTGAAGTCGTGGCTGCGAGCCAGCGCTACAACCTCGTCGTCCACGGCAGTGCTCTGCGCCAGCCGAAGATAGTCCTCGGCAGTCAACGGGCCCCACGTCGGCCCGGTCGGAGTCTGGCGGCGCTCGGCTGTGATCAAGTCCTGCCGCGCGGAGTCGTCGTGCACCCACTCGAAGGGCACTCCGAAGAGACGGGACGCGAACTCGGTGACCGACGACGGATCGGTGTCGGCGCCCACAGTGGCCGAGGTGGCGATGCACTGCAGCGGCCGGTCAGGTGCCACGCGATCCCTCAGGCGACGCACGAGCATGGCGATTTCGGCGCCCTGGGTTCCGTCGTAGACGTGGGCCTCATCGATCACCAGGAAGCGCCAGGTGGCGTCGCCGTCGCTGGGGAACAGGCCCATGTCCTGCGGGCGGAGGAGCAGGTACTCCAGCATCGCGTAGTTGGTCAGCAGCAGATGGGGCGGCGTCTTGCGCATCTCCTGACGACTGAGCAACTCGTTGCTCAGGAGGCGTTCACCAGGGTTGAGCTCTTCGAAACGCTCGCTCGCGCGACGCGGGTCGTCCTCGGTGTCTCCGGTGTAGCGACCGAAGGTGATGTGCGGAGTGTCGGCGAGCATGGCCCGGAGCCTCTTCATCTGGTCATTGGCCAAGGCGTTCATCGGGTAGAGGAGCAATGCTCGCACGCCAGGACCCAAGGCGCCCCGCTCGTTCTCGGCGGCCAAACTGTCCAGAATCGGCATGAGGAATGACTCGGTCTTCCCGGACCCCGTACCGGTGGCCACCACGACGTTGCGGCCATCCCTGACCTTCCGGATGGCGGCCTCCTGATGCCGGTACAGCGGCCGGTCGAGCGGAAGCGCCGGGCTGGCCAAACCTGCGAAGCCGGCGGACAGCAACCCAGAGTCAATGAGCTCGCGGATGCTGGACCCGGTCGCGTAGGGCGGAGTGGCCTCCAGATAGGGCCCTTTGTCGAGAGATGGCGAGGTGTCAATGGCGCTCGCCAGCGCTGCGGCGATCTTCGGGTCACGAGCGGCGATGAGCGAGCCCAGATACCTGCGGTAGGACGCCTTGATCTCCGCAGAGGTCCTCACCGGGTCGGAGTGCTCGGTCATTTGTCCTCCTGGCTCGCGCTCGACTGCTCCGCAGCCTGCAGCAGTTCGGCCACAATCAGGTCGATCGTGACGAGGTCGGGCGCGATGCGCGCCAGATCGGCCCAGAGTCGCCCTTGCTGTGCCACCAGCTGGCGCGCCTGGGCATCGCCGCGCGCGACGCGCCGTGCCATCCAGGCGAGGCTCAGGGACAGGGCCGGATAGCACCGCCACCCATCTGACCGGGTGGGATGGCATCGGGCTGCGACGGCGTCGACACCTGCCAAGTCCCCCACGGACTTGAGGTAGGCGCGGAGCAGCTGGAGGCACCGGGGGCCGTTTTCCTGGAGCCCCGCAGATGCGTCGCGCCGTCGATCCAGCAGGTTCAGAGACGCCTGCACTCGCGTGTCGCCATCGACAAGGCCTTGGGGAACCAGCCTCAACTGATTCCGGAAGTCCAGTTGCGCGGTCGAGCCAAGCGCCAGATACCGATCGGCCGCTGTGTCGAAACGGCCCAGACCTGGCCACGGGTCGTTCCCACGCAGGAGGCTGTCCACACCGTCTCCGCACACCACCCGGGCGTTGGCAGCAGTGTCCAAACCCCGCCTGACATCGTCCACCAGTCCTGGAGCGGTCAGGAGTGCCGCTGGTAACGCTCCTGCGCGGGTCCACGCCACGCTGCCCCGAGACGGCAACGCCGTCGGCGTCCATGCGAGCCCGGAACGGATGATCGCCTCGGGCACGCGGTCGGCTTCGATGCCGCTCGAGTCCAAGGCGAGGAGTGAGGAGACAGGATCCTGGGTGAGCACGTTGCGGCAGGCCTTCCCCACCTCGGCGAGGCGCTCGCCCATCAGCCCGAGCCACGGCAGCCGGCCAGTGACCGCCCAGACCCTCGACAGGTCAGCAATATCGGCGGGGAGTGGCCCCGCGCCTGCCAGCCACCGGGAGAGCGATGTCTCCTCGGCGTCCTCGCTCGAAAGCCAACCCGGCGCACTGAGCAGCCAGGCCTTCTGAGGGGCCGGCCATGCCGGAACCGATGCCGGAGCCCACGGATCATCGACCCGGACGGTCACGACGACGGGTCCCGCGTCGCGCAGCTCTTCAGGGAGCTCGACCTGTCCATGCCGGACCTCGAGTCGCGTCCCGCCTCGCCAAGGTGCGACCACGGGGTACACCAGCGCGACGAGTCCCTCCACGTCGACGCTGTCGACGAGCTCGAGGATGTCACCGGTCAGCTTCACTTCCGAGTACAGCCTTCGCGGGCTCACCTGACTCACGACGAGGAGGCCTGCTTCGTCGAGTGACAGTCGTGCGCGGGGGTGAGCTGCCAGCGTGTCGCCCACCTGAGCAAGGTTGAATCGATAGACGCCGTCGCGGCTGCGGCCGAAGGTCACAAGCTCCTGGACGCAACGGTCACCCACTAGGACGTGCAGGGTTGGATCACCCACCGCGTCCAGGTCGATCGTCAGCGTCCCGCCCAGCTCACGAAGGTCCTCGGCATACAGCGGTACCGGCCGGACGCCCGCCGTCGTGGAGCGTTCACTCGACTGGTAGGACATCGACATGTGAGGAGGTCGCACTACGGCTCGAAGAACCGTGTGGTGCGCGGTCAGTGTCACCTGCTGCTCTGTCTCGTGCCCCGCGAGCTCGAACGACGACTGCTCGGCCTCGACGCCAGGAGGGAGGCTGAGACGGATCGTCGCGGGCACCAGCCCATCGGGGGCGATCCGACGCCACGGGGGCTGAGACGCCATGCGCACTCCCTCGGCCAGCACCAGGTCGCGAGAGATCCCTCGCCCCCAAGGGCCGCGCACCCGGATTCGGTACGTGCCCAACAACGGTCGAGGAACGCCCGACCACAGTCCTTCGCGGAGGTCGTCGCCGGCGTGAAGCATGCGGTTGTCAACGAGCACCCGCCCGCCAGCATCAGTGATCGTCAGGGACCAGCTGCTGTCAGTGCTAGCAGCGGATGGCAGCTCGATCTGGGGAACCTGCCCAAAGACTGGCCCGCCGCGGTGCAGGAGGCCCTGGATCGGTTCCCCGGCGGCGATCCGCACGGACGAAACCCTGCGCACACTGCGTGGACGCTCGCATCTGGAGGACCTGACCATGCTGGCGCCCCGGAGGTCGAGGAGTCGCAGGGTCCAGCCGCTCCAGCCCGGGGGAAGTGCGCCCTCGGCCAGGACCACTGCCTCGCCGACAACCACTAGGTCATCAGGGCCGCCCGGAAAGAGCAACCACACCGGAAAGCCCGGAAGAGGCAACCCCGGGAGGAGCTGCCGGCCCTCCTCGGAGAATGCGAGGAGGGGGTCCTTGTCGTCGACGACCGGCACGGTCATCGTGAGGTCGGGGCGCCGTTGGAGGGCAGCCGTCACTGCTCGGACTGGACCGATGACTGGCACATCCGTCGGCGGGGCCGGCTCTCCCGGCCAGGCCGCCTCGCTGTGCACGTGTTCCGACTGGGTGCCGACCGTCACCGTCCACGTTGCCTGGCCGACCTCGTCCACGGGCGGCAGTCTCAGGAGTGGCCCGCGACCATAGGGATCGAGCACCAAGCCTGGCCGCTCTGCCTCGTGTCCGTCGGAGTGGCCCCTTGGCCGCCTCTCGCTGATCCCACCAGCCTGTCGAAGGGCCACAGCGGCGACGCGGAACCTGTCCGGCAACGGCACTTCCTCGCCCGTACCACCGGCCGCGACCACGTCGAGCAGCTCAAACACGCGGTCGCTGACGTCGATGGCGAAGTCGCCGCCGTAGCGCAGGAACCGCTCGACAGGCTTGTCGATGTTGAACAACTTTCCCTCGGCGGCCTTGCTGGCCGCCCACGCCACGAACTCGTCAGGCGTGATCCCCTCGTCTCGGCTGCGGCGTTCACCGACGAGTTTGAAGTAGTCCGCAAGGCAGTGGGTGGGAATCCCCGAATGCATGAGGATCGGGCCGACGAATCGGGCTCCAGAATCCTCAATCTCGCCGAAGTCCGGAAGTCCCAGCGCTCGCAGGTTCTCCAAGAAGGCAGTTCCCCACTCCTGCTGGAAGCTCTGATCCCCACGGATCCCAAGCATGCCCGTCAACTTGGGCCAGAACGTGCCGTGAGAGTAGTGGTGGGTGGCGATGCTCACTGTCGACATCACGTGAACCGCTGGCCAGCGGCGCAACAACCAGCTGCGATCCCGCCCTCGTGCCGCAAGGAACTTACCTCCCAGTACCTCGAGGGCCTGTTCGGCGTGTTCGGCCTTGGCCAGATCCTCGGCGACCAGCGACACGACGCCCAGGCGCCGTCCCCACCCTTCCTGTCTCAGGCGTAGTAGCTCATTAGGGGTGACGACCCTTTCCTGCGTGTCCGCAGATCCCACGGTCAATGCACCCCCAATTCGCGCGGCGCGACGATGCGCCGATGTCGCTCTCAACGGTATCAACATAGACCGTTTGGCGGTTCGCACCGCCACCAGCCTGTACCTCACGTCGTGGTCGGAATCGGGGGCAGCCACCATTTCCTCCCGCAGACCGGTCACTGATCATGGAGCACCGTTACGGGTGAACCAGGCGGCGGTTCGATGTTCACACGGCCTCAACGGCGGAGCCGCCTTTCCAGCTCCCACCGAGCGAGCACGTCGGGGAGCAGGTCAGAGAACTTCAGCCCCATGAGGGCATCGTCGTCGATGTCGATCGGAAGCGATTCGAACTCGGCGCCGAACTCGAGGCGGGCCAGCACGAGCGCCTCCTGCACCATGAACATGGTGGTTCCCGCGCGCAGGCCGATCCAGGCATCGCCGAAGCTGGTCTTCCCATCCATGAGCTCCGGGTTCACCCTCGCGAGAGCGGTGGCGAGCACCAGGTTCCGCCGCCCACCGGCCCGGTTCCACCAGCGCGCATCGCTCTCCCGCTGCACCACACGAGTGGAGGTGGCGTCGACCTCGTCGGCCCGCTGCTCGCGAAGCCGGGCCAGCGCGGCCGCCGCCCGCTGCGACAACCTGACACCCACCGGGTCTACACCCAGCAGCACTCGTCGCATGGAATAACAGAGCTGGGGCGAGTCCATGGGCAGGGAGTTCTGCCAGCGCACCACTCCCCCGTGGTCGGCTGGCTCGACGTGACAACGACGACGAGTCCAGTCGACGTGGGTCACCCTACACGGACGACCACCGAGCGTGATGAAGCGAGGCCCCTCCACCTCGCGCAGCAGCGTCAATGGCTCGAGGTAGCCGATGTCGGCTCGTCCGTGCAAGACCAGGAACTGGGGTGGCGCGGTGAACGCGGCCATCAGGTCGCGGAAGTAGGTACGGCCGTACCGGCCCTCCGCCGTGGGTCCGATGAACAGCAGGTCGCGGTCACGGTCGAGGTGCCCCAACTCCTCCAGCCCCCGCACGATCCGGGCGACGAGGGCATCGTCGACCCAGCCGAGCCCCTGCAGTCGAGCCACGAGTTCGGCCTGGCCGATCGTCCGCTGTTGGATCGTGATGCCCAGCGCCTGTTGCGCGACGATGTGCAGCGGCTCGGGCGGCGGCACCAGCGGCTCGACGTAGCCCTCGCCCCACAGCAACGCGATGCCGGCGGCGCGCAGGAAGTCGTCGTCCTTGATGCCCAGCACCAGCATGTTGCGCACGGTGCCGAGGCGTCGTCCGGTACGACCCAGCCGTTGCAGCAGGGACGCCACCGTGGGGGTGGACCCGATCTGCACGACGCGGTCGAGGTCGCCGACGTCGATGCCGAGCTCAAGGGTGGACGTGGCCACGATGACGCAGTCGCGTTCCTGGGCAAAGGCCTCCTCAGCACGTCGACGGTCGTCCGGGGACACCGACGAGTGGGAGACGAAGGTGGTCACCCCCAGCCCACCGAGCCGTTCGGCCAGCTCCTCCACCTGGCGCCGGGACTCGCAGGAGACCAGCCTCTTCTCACCCTGGTGCAGGGACGCGATCACCGTCGCCGCGTTAGCAAGGCTGCCGACGAAGTCGAGCTGCACGTCCGGGGCCGGCCCGCCGGCGGTGACCGCGGGATTCACCAGGACCCCGGGCACGCCAGCGTCCCGGTTGTTGCCCTGCAGCCAGCCCAGCAACCACTCCGCATTGCCCACGGTGGCCGACAGCCCGACGCGCTGCAGCGGGTGCCCCACCAGGTCCTCCAGCCGCTGCAGCACCCCCAACAGGTGCCAGCCGCGGTCGTCCCCGGCGAAGGCGTGGATCTCGTCGATGACGACGGCCTGCACCCCGGAGAAGATGGCGCGCGGGTCGGTGGTGGTCGAGATCAGCATCGCCTCGATCGACTCGGGTGTGGTGAGCAGCACGTCGGGATGGTCGAGCAGCCTCCGCTTGCGCTGGCCAGCCGTGGTGTCCCCGTGGCGCACCGCCGAGGTGCGACCCAGCCAGCCGGTGTAGCGCTCGGCCCGCACCTGCAGGTTGTTCACCAGCGCCTTGAGCGGGGTGATGTAGAGCACCGAGGTGCCGCGCCAGTTCTCGCCGCTCATCCGGGTGAGCAGCGGGAACAGGGCGGCTTCGGTCTTGCCACCGGCCGTGGGCGCCAGCAGTAGCGCGTCATGCCCCGCCAGCAGGGGCTCGACGGCCTGCTCCTGCAGTGCTCGAAGCGTTCCCCAGCCGAGGTCGTTGACGATGTGGTGCTGCAACGACGGGGTGAGCCGATCGAAGCCGCTCACGTCACTCGTCCAGCGCCAGGTCGGTGTCGTCGACACCGGCAGCAGGGCGCGGCGCAACCGCACCCATGGCGGCCCGTTCGGCGTCGGTGAGCTCGTCCGTGCGCACGGTTAGGGCGTAGTCGTGTTGCGGGTCGAAATCGGGGAACTGGTCGACCCGGTCGAGCACCTCGCCCACCAGCTTCTTGATGAAGATGCGGGGCGCGACGCCCACCTGTCCGCCGAGTCGGCCCCCCGTGGCGGCCGCCAGCTCGTCGACGTAGGCCTCGTCCACGACTCCCCGCACCCGGGCCGCGGCACCCGCCCCGTCGGCGTAGAGGTCGACCACCTTCATGCCCACCTGGACGAGCTTGGCCTACCTGGTCTCGCTGACCTACACCAAGGGCCTGTTCCTGGCTTCGCACGTCGTGCCGTTGGCGTCAAAGAACGTGGACGAGGCCGCCGCCACGATCATCAACACCATCTCTGCGGCGATGACCCCCGAAGACCCTGATCGCCCTCAACGGACGCTCCGTCAAGGAGGAACTCCCCGCGGCTACCATCGCCAAGGACTGGCTCAGCGAGAAGAAGTTGGCCTGATCGAGACTGGCTTGATCGGGATCGGGCCTGATCGGGAAGGTGGGCTGATCCGTGCCCGAGGGCGATGCGGTGTGGCGGGCCGCGCGACTGCTCCACGATGCGCTGGCCCACCACGCCATCACCGAGTGGGAACTCCGCTGGGGCCATCTGGGCGCCTCCGACAAACGCGGACGCACCACGCTCGAGGTCGTGGCGCGCGGCAAGCACCTGCTGCACCGACTCGACGACGGTTCCACCCTGCACACCCACCTGCGGATGGACGGCCGGTGGGCGGTGACTCCTGTGCGGTCAGGAGTGGGCGCGTCAGGAGTGGGGGCGTCGGCGTCTGGTGGCTCCGGGTCTGGTGGCTGGGTGGCACGACGTCCGCCGCGGGGTCGCGGTACCGCCTCGGATCCCACGATTCGTGTGATCGTCGGTACCGCGGAGCGAACCGCGATCGGCCGCCGACTGGGGATGGTCGACCTCGTCCCCACCGATCGGGAGCACGAACTGGTCGGGCACCTCGGCCCCGACCTGTTGGGGGACGACTGGGACGAGGAGGAGGCAGTTCGACGGTTGGCCTCCCATCCCGACCAGCCTCTTGGCGCCGCACTCCTCGACCAGTCGAATCTGGCCGGCATCGGCACGATGTGGGCGGCCGAGATCTGCTTCCTCGAGAAGCTCAGCCCATGGCTGACCGTGGGCACACTGGACGAGGCGACCCTCGCCGCGGCGGTGGATCGTGCCCATCGGCTGTTGAGAGGAACCCTGGCCTTCCGGTCATCGGTCTCGACCGGAAACTGGCGCGACCCTCTGTACATCTACGGCAAGCCCGGACGACCCTGTCCGCGCTGTGCCACACCCCTCACCAAGTCGAGCATCGGCGAGGCACCGCAGCAGCGGGAGCTCTACTTCTGCCCCCGCTGCCAGCCTCTGCCCTCCTCCTGAGCGATCACATTCCCTTCGAAGGGGTGGTCAGTCGAACGGGTGGTCAGTCCACCTTGCGGTCGGCTGCCAAGGCATCGGCAGCCGCCTGGGTGAGGCTCGAGTCGCCATCAGTGGCGAGCTTGCCACTGTCGTCCTCGAGGTGGGCGCGGATGAACCACTGGAACTTCTCCATTTCCGCGACTTGCGCGATCAACATGTCCTGGGTGACGAGGTCGATGTCCTCGGCTTCGTCGATCACCTCACGGTGGCCTTCGATGATCCCGCTGTAGACGACGTCGAGGGCCCCGAGGTGCTCGGCCGCCTGCGCGCGACCGATCGGGTAGTCGTCCCAGGTGCGGGCCTTGACCAGTGCGCCGGGGCAGCCGTTGGGCGAGACGCCCATGGTGGCCATGCGCTCGGCGACCACGTCGACCATGGCGCGGACGGCCTCGACCTGGGGGTCGAGCATCTGGTGCACGCCGATGAACTTGGGTCCGACCACGTTCCAGTGGGCGTGCTTGAGAGTCAGGTGAAGGTCATTGAGGGCGTGCAGGCGCAACTGCAGCTTTTCGGCCAATTGCTGACCCTTGGTGGCATCGACACCGGGGACGGTGAACGACGCGCGAGTGGAGGTGTTCTGCTTGCTGCCCGATGAGGACGGGCTCTTCCTGGTCGCCATGTCTGTGAGGCTACTCACGGCACTTCACGGTGTCAGCGAGCGGTAGTGAGTTCCCCCCTTTGGGGTGGGAGAAGCCATGCGCGGTGAGGCTCGACCCACGTCGACGAGGTCGTCCGGAACCGTCTTGGGCTCCGCTCAGTGGGTGGCGGCCACCTGGTTGGCAAAAAGAACAGCGAGAATTCGCTGTTCCAGAGGGCCGCCATCACCTTGTACTCGTGGTCGACCACCTTGTTCACGTCCGCGACGTACTGGGCCGAGTCGTTGTCGTGCAGGAGCGGGAACCGCACGCGGGCACGGTTCTCGGGAACCGCGATGTGCGACGCCTCCCACTCCTGATAGGTGCCGGAGGGCTCCCGCCGCTCGTAGAGGTTCCAGCTGCCCGCGGTGAGTTCCCGACGCTCGACCAGCCCCATCCTCGAGAGCAGGTGGGCGACGATGTCGTCCGGCAACTGCGGCTTGCCCTGCGGCGCCTCCAGGAGCCGTTCCGAGATGGGCGCCAGATGCGTGGTGTGCTCGTGCCCGTCGAGTCCGAAGATGCCCACGGCGGCACTGCCCGTGAGCGCACTGCGAATGCCCGGGTGGTGGATGAAGACCGACTCCTGCACCCACAGGGTGAGGCGGGTGTAGGTGCCGGGCGGGGCGCCCAGCTCGCGCTCCAGCGCGGCGAGCTGTTCCCTCATCTTCGAGGCGAAGCGCTGCGCCTTGCGGCGGGCCAACAGCAGCGGCGACTTCTCCGCCGGATGGGCGCTGCGGAACCAGTCGGTGTCGGTGCCCTGCAGCAGGCCCGAGTAGTACTTCAGCTCGACGAGGTGCAGTCGGTTCCGGCCGAGCACCAGGGCATCCACCTCGTGCCAGCCCCCGTGGCCGTCCTTGAACTCGAAGTTCGTCCAGGCTCGGAAGGGGGCCTCATCGGGCAGCAGTTCGCGCAGGATCTCGAGACCGGCGCGCTCGTGCTCATGGTTCGACGGGGTGACCTCCACCCATCGATCCTCCGAGAGCACATCGCCTCCATTGGTTTGCCCTTGTCGCCAGCACTCTAGCGGTGCGCCAGGCGACCGCCATGCACATGCCCATTCAATCTCGAGAATCAGGCATTCGGTGACGCGGATTTTCTCAACAGCGTCGGCGCGTTGACGGCAGCCACTCCTGCCCAACGGGTCAACATGGCCACCATGACGTTGCACGCAGATGACCTCCTCCGCGATCTGGGCGACCCCGCCACGTGGCGCCCGCCCGTCGAGTTCCGAGACTCCCTCGCACTCAGTGCCTTGAACAGCGCCTACTCGACTCGAGGCAGAAGCACGGCGGCCCGGCGAGTACTTGATCGTTACCGAGCCCTGCGACCAAGCGCCGCCACGGATTCGTCGTCCGATCTGATCACCGCCATGGACAACGCCGGTGGCCCAGCTCGCTTCGCAGCCGAAGTGCTGGGCAACGAGAGCAAGTTGCCGGGAACGAGTAGGTTCCGCACCGAGGGCATCCATGAGGCATTGACCCGCTTGGCCGAGCTCGAGTCAGCGGTCACGGACACCTCTGCGCTGCGCCAGCGCTGGCAGGAAGGGCCGGTGCGGTCCGCCTGGGTCGGCGTGCTCGGCCTTGGTCCTCTGTCCTGGTCCTACCTGCTCATGAACGCGGGCGTGGACGAGATGGTCAAGCCTGACGTCAAGGTCACTCGATACCTGACCCGTAAACTCGGCCGGTCGGACGCGCTCAATGAGAGGGAGGCCCGTGCGCTGCTGTTCGAGGCGGCCGCGGAACTGAACGTCACTCCTCGAGCCCTCGACCGGGCCATCTGGGACTTCGAGACACCCCACGACCGGTAGACGGGCGCAGCGGGCATGACAGTGGCACGAATACGGGCCCGCCGGAACGGTGATTACCTTGACAAGGCCCTTCGCGTGTTCGGCCGACAAGGTGCGAACCAAACACGGTGATGAGAGGCTGGCTCAGGGGAGGAAGCGCCACGAGCGGAAGGAACCAAGAACGATTCCCGCCACGGCATCCGAGCCGAAGGACTGAATGAAGCTCTTGGCCGCCCCTTCCCCTTTCCCCGCCAGAGTCAGCGGTCCGATGGAGTTGGGCCAGTTTGTCGTTGGCGATCCGCTGTTCATCCGGCGTTCGAGGGTGGCGACGGAAGGGTTCGGCTCGCGTCCGCGACCTTGGACGAGCGCGCCGTCTGGGACACCCGCAGTTCGCGCGAGTTGGCGACTGAGCCCTCCTCACCCAGACACGGCCCACGGGCCGTCGGCCTCACCAGGTTCCTGGTTGCGGGTGTACCACTTGGCGACGTAGACGACGCCGTCGTGGCTCGCCCGGTCACCCGCTCGGAAGATGCGCGTCCGGGTCCACAGTGCCGTCCCGTCCGGGGCTGTTGCCATTTCCTCCCACGGGCCGGTGACCGAGCCCGGGGCCTCGTTGCGGGTGAACCAGGCGGCGCGGAACGTCTTGCCCCCGTGGACGACCGTGTCGCCCTCCTGGAAGATCCGCGAGGCCGTCCAGACGGCGCGACCGTCCTCGGTCATGGCCATTTCCTGCCAGGCCCCGGTGGTGCTGGTCCCCGGCTGCTCTCCCTTCGTGGACCAGGCGGCTCGATACACAGAGCTGCCGAGGCTGACGAGATCTCCCTTCTTGTACGAGGTCGTCCTGACCCACGCGGGTGGCAGCATCACGGTCACGGTGAGGGTGGTGCTGCCGGGCGCGACGGTGGTGCTGCCCGAGTAGGTTGCCGTGAAGACATGCTCGCCCCCGGACAGCCCGACGGGCAGCGTCAACGAGGCGACGCCACCGCTGAGTGTCGCCACCCCCCCGCTGGTCGTTCCCTCCGTCAGGGTGACCTGCCCGGTCACGGGCATGGGCGACGTCACCGTCACCGTGACCGTGGCCGCGGTTCCCCATGGCACCGACACGTCGGGCGCGCTCACCGAACTCGTCGCCCTCAACCCGTCCAGGGCCGCCCTCAACGCAGCCGTACGCCGGTCGATGGTGTCCTGGCGGGCGTCATCCGCCCCCAGTGCGTCCTTCGCTGCTTCGAGCGCGGGCAGCAGAGGCGCCCAACTGGTGGCCGTGTACTGGGTCGAGTCCAGGCCATTGGCGCGCTCCACCAGGGCCCGCAGGTCGCCCACGTCCACCGCGACGGTCACCGGGCAGCGGACGAACTCGTCCCCGCCACTGTGCGTGAGCACGATGGAGGTTCGGCCCGGCTCCCCCGTCGTCACCGGCACCGTGACGGTGCCGTCCGACGCCACCTGCGCGGCCCCCGCCACCGAGGCGACACCCGGATCCAGCGAGTAGGCGGTGATGGTGTCGTCCGTGGCCGCCGGGGTGATGGTCGCCCTCAGGGTCGAAGTGCTGTGGCGGTTGGCCGTGACCGGGTCCGCGCAGGCCAGGGAGAAGCCGCGGTAGACCTCGAACTCCCAGATGTTGAGCCCGTACTTGGTGGCCGGTGAACCGATCACCCTCACGAACCGCACGTCGGCGGGCGGTACGTCGATGACGTCGCGCCGGTGGTTGGCAGTGCCCGGGTTCTGCACGCGGGCGAGTTGTGTCCAATCGGTGCCGTTGACCGAGCCCTCGAGCCGATAGTCCGTGGAGTTCCCCGTCTCCCAGTCGACGACGGCGCGCGTGACGGGCTGCACACCCCCGAGGTCAACCTGAAGCCAGTTGAGGTTCGTCCACGGTGGGGTGCCGCTCGGACGTGCCGAGGACCACTTGGTGGTGAGCGAGCCGTCGGTCGCCGCGGATGGCTGGATCGTCGACAGGTTGTTGTAGACGCTGTCCGCGGTGGTGGGCTTGCCGAGCGCCAGGTTGGGCCGGGTCGACGTGGCGGGAGCCTCGGCGATGGCGTTGTCGCCGAAGACTTCGAACTCCCACACAGACACCCCATAGGAGGTCAGCGCGCGCGCCACCGTCTGCATCCTGACGTAGCGTGCGGCCGCGTTCACGGGCACCAGGTCGGTCCCGCCGTCGCTCCCGGCGCTCGGGGTCGTCCATGCGTCGTGCCAGGTAAGGGCGTCGTCCGAGACCTGGATCGCGTACTGCCTGGCGTACGACGCCTCCCAGAACAGCCGGACCGCGCCGATCTGCCGGACACTGCCCAGGTCGACCTGCACCCAGGAGGTGTCGGGAGAGCCGGTGCGGTCGGCGATCCAGCGGGTGGTGCGGTTGCCGTCGGTGGCGCTGCCAGGGCTCTGGCCGTCGGAGGCCGTGGTCGGCGCGGTGAGAGCGAGGTTCACGCTGGCGATTGCGGTGAACTCCGTGACCGTGTACGTGCCGTCGCCGGGTCCGTCCAGGGGGACGATCCTCACGAAGTTCGCCGAAGTGGCCGGGAAGTCGACGTGCTGGGGTGCCCCGGTGCCGCTCTGGACCAGTGCCTGGTCGGCCCAGGTCAGGCCGTCGATGGAGGTCTGCACCAGGAACCTGCTCGCGGGACTGGTCCCCCAGTCGATGTCGACACCCACCGCGTACGACCCCGGTGCCAGCCGCTGGCTGAGCCATGGCGCGTCACCGGACGACTGCCAGAACGTGGTCGGGTCATGGTCGCCGACCAACGCCGGACCGTGCCCGGCGACCGAGCCGCTCGCGGCGTAGGGCGACCCGGACGAGTCGTCGACGGCCAGCGGGGCCGTCACGGTCCGGCCCAGGTTCGCCCCGGCCCCGAGGACGAAGGTGCCGCGCCACGCGGCCCCAGCTCCGGCCAGGGTCACCTCGGCCAGCAGGCCGGGCTGGCTGGGGTTCGCCAGGCTCACGACCGGCACTCCGGACGACTCGTTCAGCATCAGGATCCCCGGCTGGCTCACCGTGAGGGTGCGACCCTCGCCGAGGTCGAGGGAGCCGGCGGTGTAGAACGTCGCCATCGTCCGCATGAGCCCGGCATGCCGAACCGCCTGCACCGAGCTGTCGTTCCGGAGGATGGTGACCGCCGGGTGCGCGGCGTAGGCCTGCGTCTGCTCGGCGGTCTTCGCGGGCAGCACGATGTATTGGTACCCGGCGTCGGCGGGCGCCACTCCGTGGTCGAGGTGGAGCGTGAAGGCGTCGTGGCTCTCGGGCTGCTCGCCGAGATAGCTGCCGGTCTGGGTTGCGTTCGACACCGTCACCGTCTGGTTCGCCCCGAACACGTAGCCGACCCTGTCGTTGTACGCCCACGAAGGGTTGGTCACGACCTTCCCGCTGGTGCCGGCGGCCATCGCCTGCCCGTCGATGCTCGCGTTCGACTTGGCCGCGACCTGGTTCACGGTGGTGTGGATGGGCGCCGTAGACGTCGACCGGATGCCCGCCCCGAGGGCGACCATTTCGTCGTCGAAGTAGTAGTAGCTCTTCTGGGCCTGTGTGCCGGCCCTGTCGAGGCTCTCCACGCTGGCGCCGTACGCGCCGTCGGAGACCCCACCGGTGAACGCGCCACCGTTGGACGAACGCCCACTCGGGCCGAGCGTGGTCTCCTTCACGTAGGGCACGGTGGTCCCCGGGTAGTGGTACCAGTCGAAGGCCGGGCCGAGCTCGGTGTATTCGGTGTTGGTGACCTGGATGGCCGTCGTGCCCGTGCGGTTCCACACGATTTCGTTGCCGACGTCCTTGCGGAGCGTGGAGCGGTACTCGCTGCCGACCGTGCGGTTGGAGTTCAACCCCGTCACGATGCCGTATGCGGCTCGCTGGTGGCTGGTGAACTCCGATCGCCAGAAGTAGGCGTTCCCGATGGCGCCGTTGCTGGCCGACCGGCTCCGAATGTTGTCGGCGATGGCCCGGTACTGGGTCGCGTAGAGCGCGTCGGTTCGTGCCATCTGGTCGAGCGGGTCGAGGAACACCGCCGCGTAGCTCTTGACCCCATCGACGGTCGTCGCAGGACGGTACAGCAGGTACAGCATCTGCACGTCGCCGCGAATGAGCCAGCGTGTGCCGTTGACGATGTAGAAGGCGATCGTGTCCAACTGCTGGCGATCGAAGGCGAGGCTCGTGCCACGCGCCGAATCGGCCCACATGGCGACCATCGTGAACAGGGCCATGCCGTAGCCCTCGCTGTAGAGCTGCGCCCCGTGTGCCCAGAAGGTGGCATCCGGCTGCACGGCCTCCTGCACGGTGCCAGAGTCGTCCACGGCCACGGTCTGCACCATGGTCGCGAACCCCGCCCTGATCTGGTCGGCGTTCCGAGTGGCCAGCGCTTTGTACAGGTAGTCGGAAGTGCGCCACGCGCCATTGGCGCCGGCGGGGTCGAGCTTGCCCTGGTTGTGCTTGATCGCCAGCGCGGCCGCCGCCGGGGTGAGCTCGTCCCCCACGAAGATGGAGATGCGCCCCATGGCGATCGACTCGCCGATCTCGGTCTCCCACCAGTTGGTGTTGCTGGGATTGACCTGATCCCAGTAGCTCAGGGCCCGCTGCAGTGAGTCCACCAGAGCGGGGTCCTGGTAGCCCTCGACGGACTCGTCGCGGTACGCCTGCGCGATCGCGACCATGCGGTAGAGGGCCTTGTACGCATCCCACGTCTTCCCGTTCGCCGAACTCGTGGTGTCGGCGTAGTCGACGTCGGACCAGGATCCGTCGGTGTTCTGTGAGGCCACGTAGTCGAGCGCCGCGGACGTCTGCGCCAAGTAGATACCGTTGGCGATCTGCACCTCGTCGCCCTGTGCCAGGTAGTACTCCTGCAGCCGCGTGACGATGGTGGCGATGTCGGTGTCCAACTCGTCGGCATGGGCGGGGGTGGCGAGGCCGACCACGCCCAGCACCATCGCCAGCAGGACGGCGACGACGGCAGCGGACCGCCCGCGGCGGGGTCGGAGGGGAAGGGCGTGCGGGTGGTCGGAGCGCTTCATTGCGCGGACTCCTTGTTCACAGGACGGGGTCGTTCAGCGATGGGTCGTTGCAGGCCACCAGCACGGGGCACACCGCCCCACGTCATCGATGACGCCACCACTCCATCATGGCTTCCCGAGGACGAAACCTCCACGTCCTGCGGCAATTCCGACGCCTCCCACTCGCCGAATCTGCCCCTTGGCCTGCCCCAGCCCTTGCCAGCTCCGAGGCCGACCCAAATCTGCACTTCTCGCATCTGGGCGCCAAATGCAGGCCGGTGGGGGACGATTGACCTGCATTTCTCGCAGGGACGCGGCAGATGCTGGTTCGGGACCGGGAGGAAGCACGGGCTCCGGCGACAAGCGTCTCGTTCCGCAGAGGTGTGGGCGTACCCTGAAGACAGTCAGAGCCGATTCCAGATTGCTCTGAAACCGGCTCTGACCAGGCGTCGGGCTGACAGGATTTGAACCTGCGACCCCTTGACCCCCAGTCAAGTGCGCTACCAAGCTGCGCTACAGCCCGCCCGGATCTCACTCTCGTGCGACCCGCTGATGAACACTACCGGAAGCAGACCCGGTCCCTCAAACCGGCCCACCAACGCCCTAGCGTTGACCCATGAGCCCCTCGCCCAGCGACCGTGTCACCGCCTTCATCGCCGACTTCGCCGAGCAGGCCGAGGCGTTGGCCCCGCAGTTCGACGACCCTGAACGCGAGGGTCCGCCTCCCTTCGCCGAGTGGGGTGAGCGCCTCGCGCAGGTGGCCAGCCGGCACGGTGTCGAGGGCTACCGGGTCGAGAACGCCGGGTTCTCGATCCCTCCGGCCCACCACCCCGACATCGACGCCGTCATGGGCGAGCAGATCACGGGCGACCGGGCCATCGTCAGCGTGCATCGCAACCGCCGAGCCGGCTACCGGTTCGTCGAGTACCACCTCACCCGGCAGGCGGACGACTGGCGCATCTCCCGGATCAGCGACTATCTCGCCGACCCCGACTCCCCTGCCATCGATCCAGACCAGGCCGCCTCCGCCCTCGCCACCGCCACCAACGAGGCCGAGCTTCGCGACCTCGGCGAGTCCGATCGTCCCGACCCCGGGCAGGCGCTCGGCGACTCCCCCACTGCGGTGGGCACCTTCGAGCACTCCGGCATCCTGGCGGTCGGCGACTTCGGCTACAAGCTTCGCGACCTGGTGCCGCTGGCGCGACGCGTTCGTCCGGGAACCGCCCGCGCCGAGATCGCACTCGTCGAGGGACGCTGCGGCGCGCTGCGAGTCACCCTCGCGGACGAGCCCGTGGCCTCGTGGGCCCGCGCCGATGCTGCCGGCGGCGGCTACGTCTACGGGGTCGACGCGGGCAATCTCTCCGTGATCGATGCCGAGGGCGCCTACCGCCTCACCGTGCGTGACAAGGAGGGCGCGTGGGAGGGGTTCGGCAACCAGGAGGTCGCCCTGCTGCAGGTGGGCGACCAGCCGTTCGGCGTGATCGCCCACTCAGGCTACGGAGACGGCGCCTACCCGGCCTACTGGGGCCTGGCGGCCGACGGGGAACCCGTGCAACTCGTCCTCGATTTCGGACTCGTGCCCGGCGCCCCGTGGGCCCAACGAGACTGAGCCCAGCTCAGCGATCCTTGCGCTTCGCCCGGGCCCTGACCGACAGGTGCACCGGGGTGCCCAGGAACCCGAACTCCTCGCGCAACCGTCGCTGCACGAACCGCTCGTAGGTCTGATCGAGCTGCCCTGAGGTGAACAGCACGAACGTCGGCGGGCAGTTCTGCGCCTGCGTGCCGAACAGCACCCGGGGCTGCTTGCCCGAGCGCACCGGGTGCGGGTGGGCGGCGGTGATTCGTCCAAGGAAGGCATTGAGCTTGCCGGTCGAGATGCGGGTCTCCCAGCCTTCGAGAGCGGCCTCGATGGCCTTGCCGAGACGGTCGACGTTGCGCCCGGTCAGGGCCGAGATGTTGACGTGCGGCGCCCACGCGAAGGCGTAGACGTCGCGCTCGATCTCGCGGGACAGGTAGTGGCGGCGCTCCTCGTCGGTGAGATCCCACTTGTTGTAGGCGATCACCAGGGCGCGACCGGTCTCTTCGACCATCGACAGAATCCGCAGGTCCTGCTCGGTGATCTCCTCATGCGCATCGACGACGACCACGCACACCTCGGCCCGCTCGATCGCGGTCTGGGTGCGCAGCGAGGCGTAGTACTCGTGGCCCGAGGCCTCCTTCACCCGCCGCCGGATGCCAGCGGTGTCGATGAAGCGGTACGTCGTCCCGGCGATGTCGACCAGCTCGTCGACGGGGTCGACGGTGGTGCCCGAGACGTCGGAGACGACGGCCCGCTGCGAGTTCGTCAGTCGGTTCAGCAGGGACGACTTGCCCACATTGGGCTTGCCGACGATGGCGATGCGGCGGGGGCCGGTGGGACGGGCCTGGCCGTGGGCGGGCTCGGTCGGCAGCACCTCGAGTATGGCGTCGAGCAGGTCACCGGTGCCTCGTCCGTGCATGCCGGAGACGGGCCAGGGCATGCCGAGCCCGAGGTTCCACATCGAGGAGGCCTCGAGCTCGCGGCGCTGGTCGTCCACCTTGTTGGCGGCGAGAATCACCGGCTTCTTCGAGCGGCGCAGCACCTGCACCACGGCCTCGTCCTCGTCGAGGGTGCCGACGGTCGCGTCGACGACGAACAGCACGGCGTCGGCGAGCGAGATGGCCATCTCGGCCTGTTCGGCGATCTGTTGGGCCATGCCCTTGGCATCGGACATCCAGCCGCCGGTGTCGACGATCACGAACTCGCGGCCGTTCCAGTCGGCGTCGTAGCTGACGCGGTCGCGGGTCACGCCGGGCACGTCCTGCACGACGGCCTCGCGGCGCCCCAGAATGCGGTTCACCAGCGTCGACTTGCCCACGTTGGGTCGTCCGACGACGGCCAGCACGGGCTTGGGGGTGACCTGCTCGAGTTCGTACTCGACGTACTCGAGGTCACTCGGGTCTGCCTCGAACTCGTCGAGGTCGAGATCGGCGGGCGCCTGATCGGGGAGTTCCGAACCCTCGGGGGATTCGCTCATCAGTGTCTCCTGTTGTGTGAGGGAGCGCCTCACACAGCTGGCAGGCGCATCCCGGTCTTGAGCTCTGCCCAGCGCACGTGATCGGCGAAGATCGCCGACAGTTCGTTGGTCACCTCCGCAACGTCCGTCTTGCGGCGAGGCCATTCCCGCGCGGGAATGTGAACCACGTCACCGTACACGATGTGGAACGGAGACCCTGCCGGCGGGGTCGAGCGAATGCCCGCCCCGGGGAGCCGGGTACCCAGGATCGCGACGGGCACGATCGGCGCGCCGGTCACCATCGCGAGGTAGGCCACGCCCGGCCTGATCTGGGTCATGTCTCCCCTGCCGCGCAGCCCCTCGGGAAAGATCGCCAACGGACGACCCTGCTGCAGCACCTGCACGCAGCGTCGCACGGCCCGCACGTCGTGATGGGTGCGGTCGACCGGAATCTGCCCGGCCAGGTGCAGCAGCGGCCCGACCTTCGAGGTGAACAACTCCGCCTTCGCCAGCGCCAGCGAGCGACGATTCAACGCCACCAGCAACGGCCCGTCGAGCGTGCCGATGTGGTTGGCGGCGAGGATCACGGGCCCACGCGCGGGCACGTTGGAGGCGCCGTGCACGTGGATGTCGTAGACGCGACGCAGGCCAGCCGCGAACGGCGTCCGCAGGGAATCGATGGTCCTCGTCCGCAACGGGGGCAATACGTCGGTGCGAATCAGGTCGAGAGCGACCAGCTCTCGCGCTGCCGCGCCAGCTCCGTTGAGGTCGAGTGACATGGTTGCTCCCTGGTCGGACGGTCAGGTCGTGGGGTGGGGATCGGGTTCCGGGACGAGCGCCACGATCCGGTCGATCACCTCGGCCAGCGTGAGGTGGGTGGAGTCGATCAGCGTGACCCCCTCTGCGGGCTGCTCGAACTGGCTCACGGTGGAATCGTCCCGGTCACGACGGACGATCTGGTCGGTCACCGCCTCGGTGTCGGCACGGCCGGCCAGTTCGGCCTCGCGCCGGCGAATGCGGGCGTCGGCATCGGCCACCAGCAGCACCCGCACGTGGGCATCGGGGCACACCTTGGTGGTGATGTCGCGACCCTCGACCACCATGCGCTCAGCGTGCTGCACGACCAGAGCTCGCATCCGTTCGGTGAGGGCGGCTCGCACCCCCAGGTTGGTCGCGACCACCGAGACGTGGGCGGACACCTGCGGGTCACGGATGGCCTCGGTGACGTCTCGTCCGTCGATTGCGATGGTGGGACCGGTCGGATCGGTGCCGACCTGGTAGTCGTGGGCGTCGACGAGCGCGGCGATGCCGTCGGCGTCGTCGGACGAGAGCCCGCTCTCGAGATGGGCGACCGCCACGGCCCGGTACATCGAGCCGGTGTCGAGGTAGGCCAGCCCGAGACGCTGGGCCACCCCCTTCGCGGTGCTCGACTTGCCCGACCCGGAGGGGCCGTCGATGGCCACCACCAGCGGCGGCAGGGGCTCGACAGCCCCACTCTCGGTCACGGGAGCGGTCACACTGGTCACGGTAGGTTTCCCATCTGTCACGAGGACGAACGACACGTTGCCGCGGGGGGACAACTGCCCAAGGGCAGGTGAACTTTCGGCGAACGGCAGCACCCTACCGAGGTCGCGCTCAGCGCAACTGCCAGCCGGCGTCCTGCATGGCCGCCGTCAACCGATCGACACCCTCGGGCACGACCTGCACGGCCAGATATCCCACCTGACGCTCGGGGTCGTGCTCGATCTGCAGGTCTTCGACGTTGACCCCGGCCGCCTCGATGTCCTGGAACAGCCGAGCCAGGGAACCCGGTTCGTCCGGGATGGCGATGACGACGGGCACCAACGCCCGCGCGGGCGCACCGTGCTTGCCGGGCAGGCTCAGCGCCCCGACTCGTCCGCGGGCGATGAAGTCCTCGATGGCCTGCGGGTCGTCGAAGTCGGCGAGCAGGGCGTCGAGGTCGTCGCGCACGGCGAGCAGTTCGGTGCGGATCGCCTCACGGTTGGCCCCGATGATCTGGCGCCACAGCACCGGGTCGGAGCCGGCGATCCGGGTGACGTCGCGAATGCCCTGCCCCGCCAGAGCCAGATGGGTGGCCGGCACGCTGCGCAGGTGCCCCGCGGTGAGCGAACTCATCAACTGGGGCACATGGCTGACCTGCGCGACGGCCTCGTCGTGCAGCTCGGCCAGCATCTCGACGGCCCGCGCTCCGCAGTCGGCGATCAGGTGCTCCACCACGCGCTGGGCCGAGGCCTCCATGCGGCGGTGCGGAGTGACCACCCAGGTGCGGTCGACGAACAATTCGGCATCCGCGGTCAGCGGGCCGGTGTGTTGGGAGCCAGCCATCGGGTGCGATCCGCAGTAGCGGGAGACATCGGCGCCGAGGTCGGCCAACTCGCGCAGAACGCGGCTCTTCACGCTGGCGACGTCGGTCACCACCGCGTGGGGGAACCGGACGAGGGCCTGAGCCACCGTGGCGGCCGTGACGTCGGGGGGAACGGCCACCACCACCAGCGCGACCCCAGTGGGATCGGGGGCTTCCACGGTGCCGGCCCCGAGCGAGGCCGCCACCATGGCATGGCTCGGCACCCGGTCTTCGACGTGAACGGTGCGCCCGGCCGTCACCAGGGCTCGTCCGATGCTGGCACCGACCAGCCCCACCCCGATGATGACCACGGACGAGGCTGCGGTCACTGCCCGCCCTTCTGGACGAACGAGCGAACGTACTCCTCGGCATTGGTCTCGAGCACCGCGTCGATCTGGTCGAGCAGCGCGTCGAACGAGGCGTCGGACTCCGACGTCTGCCGCTGCACCTGTTCCTGACCCTGGCCGCCGGCGGGGCTGCCGAAGCCCTGCGAGGTGCGCTGCACCTGCGGCCTGGACTGTTCCTGCTCGCTCATGATCGCTCCAGCCTAGCGCCGCCCGACTCGAGCACCCGCAGCATTTCAGCGGGGTCGGTGACGTCGTCCAGCGCGTGGTCCCAGCGGGCGGCGGTGTGGTCGAGCGGTTCGGGCAGCCGCACGGTGACGACTCGTCCGCCGGCGTGCACGGTGAACTGGTCCCAGGTGGCCTGCACGATGCTGCCGGCGAAGTGGTGCAACACCCAGCCCCGCAACCAGGCCCGGGTGGTCGAGGGTGGTTCGACCCGGGCGTGGGCCACCTCGGCCTCGGTGACGACGGTGCGCAACGCCCCCTGCCGTTCGAGGGTGAGTCCGATGCCCTTCTCGGGGTCGAGATCGGCCCACTGCAGATCGAGGGCCGCGAGGCGAGCGTCGGTCCACGCAAGTCCCCCGCGACGGGCCAGCCCCTGCAGCAGCCGGTACTTGGCGGCCCAGTCGACGCGGTCGGCGAGGGTGGCCGGATCGCGGCGGGCATCAGCGATCGCTTCCCCCCAGGCTCGGTGCACGTCATGGTCATCGTCCAGCCACGTCTCGGTGCCCGGCGAGCAGGCCCGCCACAGCAGGTCCTGCAGGTCGAGGGCGGTGCGTTCGACGCCGTCGCTGCACGGCCAGCGCTGCTGCAGCGTCGGGTCGTGCGAGAACGCCCGGAACGCGGCGACCGGGTTGAGCACCTTCGGCCACCTCACCCCGGCGGCGATGGCCTGCAGCACGAGCGAGACCGCGCCGACCTTCAGCCAGGTGCCCCACTGCCCCACCAGGGCGTCGCCGGTGATCACGTGCAACCGGCGCCAGCGGCGCACATCGGCGTGGGGTTCGTCGCGGGTGTTGACCAGCGGGCGGTTCACGGTCGTCTCGAGCCCGACCCGTGCCTCGAAGAAGTCGGCGCGCTGGCTGATCTGGAACCCGGCGGTGTCACCGCGCTGACCCAGCCCGACCCGTCCGGCGCCGGTGAAGGGAACCCGGCTCACGAGGTGCGTCGTGAAACCGTCGACGATGGCGTCGAAGGGCACCGACCGGGGCACCAGGTGGTTCTCGTGGCAGCCGTAGGACTGCCCCTTGCCGTCGGTGGTGTTCTTCCAGACCCGCACCCTGGCCCCGAGGGTCTCGGACGCGGAACCGGCGGCGGCCTGCACGATCTGGTCGCCCGCACGATCCCAGGCGACGGCGTCACGGGCCGAGGTGACCTCCGGGCCGGAGTACTCGGGATGGGCATGGTCGACGTAGAACCGGGCACCGTTGCCCAACAGCCGATTGGCGTAGCGGGTCTCGTCGGTGAGCAGGTCGGGCACGGCCTCGTC
Organism: Aestuariimicrobium soli; assembly: GCF_051192575.1. Classification (NCBI taxonomy): domain Bacteria; kingdom Bacillati; phylum Actinomycetota; class Actinomycetes; order Propionibacteriales; family Propionibacteriaceae; genus Aestuariimicrobium; species Aestuariimicrobium soli. The sequence goes on from NZ_JBPJSQ010000002.1 coordinate 110,317, forward strand.
GCGGGGCAGGTGGTATCCGCGGGCGTCGCGCAGCGGTGACTCGGTGGCGTAGTCCCACCGCGAGGCCAGCGAGGTGCCGGCCGTGACCACGGCCGCCGACAGCGTGATCGGGTCGACCCGGTCGCCGTGCACACCGTCGAGACTGACGCCGTACTCGTTCTCGATTCCCGCCACACTCATGGGCCCACCTCGCTCACGGGTCGACGCTATCGGGCCGGTAGGCTCACGTGGTCAGCCCAGGCTCCAGGAGTTCGACCCATGCCCCAGGAACACGCCGTGCGCACGCAGCACTTCATCGTCATCGATCTGGTTCTGGTCGCCATCTTCGCGACCGTCGGACGAGCCAGCCACGGCGAGTCCCTGACCCCAGCGGGCATCTTCCACACCGCGTGGCCGTTCATGACCGCCCTGCTGGTGTCGTGGGCGGTGATGCTGCTGCGGCGCCGACCCACCGCGACTGTGGCTGCGGGCATCTTCGTGTGGATCTGCACGGTGGCCGGCGGCATGTTCCTGCGGAGCTGGTCGGGGGACGGCACGGCGGTGCCCTTCATCATCGTCGCCACCGTGGTGCTGGCGGTGCTGCTGATCGGCTGGCGCCTCGTCCGTCAGGTGGTCGGACGAGGCGAGGAACCCCCGGCGGACACGGTCGACTGACGCCTGTCGCGTATCCCGGTGCTCAGCGCAGCAGGGCTACTCAGCGCAGCAGGGCCAACTCGTCCAGCGCGGTGAGCGTGTCGCCCAGACCGTCCTCGGCTCGGCACTGCTCCCCCACCTCGGCGGCCCGCTCGGCGTACCGGCGAGCCGAAGGGCCGGTGGTCAGCTGATCCACCTGCCAGGCAATGGTGCTCGCGCCGAAACGCTTGGCCGAGATCGGCACCGGACCGACACCGAGGCGGTGCAGCCGCCACGCGTGATGGGGCTGGTCGAAGGCGAACGGCATGGCCACCGACGGCACCCCCGACCGCAGGCCGGCGAAGGTCGTGCCCGAACCTCCGTGGTGCACCAACGCAGCCATCGACGAGAACACCCCGGCGTGCGGCGTGGGTGCGTGGGCGTAGACGTTGTCGGCGACCAGACCCGGACGAGCACCGGGCAGCATCGGGGTGACCACCCGCTGGCCGGTCAACCGGGCGACCTTGATGATCTCGGCCTGGTCGTCGTGGCCCATGGCCACCGCCATCGACCCGAACCCGATGTGCACCGGCGGCGGCCCGGCAGCGAGGAAGCTCACCAGCCCCGGGTCGTCGGTCGCGAGGGCCGTTGCAGCGGCGGGATCGTCCTCGACGAGGTGGCCGGTCTGGCGCACGGTCATGGGCCAGTCGTCCGCGGGAGGCACCAGGGTGGGGCTGGCCGCCACCAGCAGGGGGTGCACGTCGGGCCGTTGACTGCCTCGGGCCCGGTCGCCCGACACCTGCCGCGACAAGGCATGCGCGGCCGATCGTCCCAGCCGGCACGACAACCGCCACGCCACCCCCGTCGCCATGCGGTTGTAGCGGGCCGAGGGCGTGAACGCCCGCCCCTGGAAGTGGCTGTCGGCGGTCGAGGTGGGCAGCAGCCCGGCGAACAGCACCGTCGCGGAGCGCCAGCCGTTGGCGCCCAGCACGGCGGTCGCCTCGGCCGCCAGAATGCCGCCGAGCACCACGTCGTGGTCGGCGGCGGCCGCCAGCATGGCGTCGGCCAGCAGGCCCGAGGTGCGCATCAACCAGCGCTGCAACACCAGCGCCTGCACGGGCTGACTACCGAGGAAGGGCCCGCGCAGGCGGCGCTGGTCGGCGCTCATCACCTCGGCGAGGGCCACCGGAACGGGTACGAAGTCGGCACCGTGGGAACGCACCAGCGACTCGTACTCGGCCAACGCCACGATGGTGACGGGGGTGCCGTGGGCGACGATCGCCCGGGCGAGGATGGCCATCGGCTGCACGTCGCCGCGCGATCCCAGCGCGATGATCAGCACACCCGTTCACCTCACCTCAGTCAGGCACGCTCACCGGAGAGCGGCTGGATGAAAACGATCTTCTCACCCTTGCGGCCCGAAATCCGTGCCCAATCGTCGGGGTTCGTCGTGTTGGGCAACTCTTCATTCTCGCGGAACTCATCGTTCACCGCCTGCAACAGCCCTTGCCGGCTGACGCCACCGGGTCGTCCGGCGAGCTCTTCCTTGATGGCGTACTTCTTGGCCCGGTCGACCACATTGCGCAGCATCGCCCCCGACACGAAGTCGGCGTAGTGCAGCACCTCGGTGTCGCCGGAGGCGTAGGTCACCCTGATGAACTGACTCTCGGGCGTGCGGTCGTAGATGCGGGTCACGGCGGCGGCGATCAGCTCCGACGCGGCGCGGGCGTGCTGCCCGCCGGCCACGCGCACGTCGTCGACGTGCAGCGGAATCTCGGGCACCAGGTACTTCGCCATGATCTCGTCGGCGCCGGCCTTCGAGGGCCGATCGAGCTTGATCTTCACGTCGAGCCGACCGGGTCGAAGGATCGCGGGGTCGATCATGTCTTCGCGGTTCGAGGCACCGATGATGATCACGTTCTCGAGTTCCTGCACGCCATCGATCTCGGCCAGCAGCTGGGGCACGATGGTCGACTCGACGTCAGAGGAGACGCCCGAACCGCGCGTGCGGAACAACGAATCCATCTCGTCGAAGAACACGATCACCGGCAGCCCCGCCGTGGCCTGCTCGCGGGCGCGCTCGAACACCCGGCGCAGCTGACGTTCGGTCTCGCCGACGTACTTCGACAGCAGTTCGGGGCCCTTCACCGAAATGAAGCAGCTCTCCCCCGCCGCCCGGTCGCCCAGCCCCAGCTGATCGGTCAACGACTTCGCCACCGCCTTGGCGATCATCGTCTTGCCACACCCCGGCGGCCCGTACAGCAGCACCCCCTTGGGTGCCTTGAGCTGATAGGTGGCGAACAGGTGCTGGTGCAGGAAGGGCAGTTCGACGGCGTCGCGAATGCGGTCGATCTGGTCGGCGAGCCCGCCGATGTCGGCGTAGCTGACATCGGGCACCTCACCCAGCACCAGCTCGTCGGCGCGTCGGCGGGCGACCACCTTGAGGGCGAGCAGGGCGGATCGGTCGACCAGCAGGGTGTCGCCGGCCTCGATCTCGGCCGCCATCAGGCGAGGGACGAGGCGCACGCGGGCCTCGTCCGTGCCGGTGGTGACGATCGCGAACTCGCCCGACACCTCGATGACCGAGGCGAGGTCGCCCAGGTCGCTGGCGACGCGGTCATCGAGCGCGCTGACAACGACGAGGGCCTCGTTGAGCAGCACGATCTCGCCCAACTCGAAGTCCTCGGCCTTGACCTCGGGGGCGGTCGGCACGCGCAGGTGTCGTCCGAGATGGAGCACGTCGAGCAGGTCGCCAGCGCGCCCGACGACGCGCGCCCGACCCAGCGGCGGCTGCTGCAGGGCGTCCAGCTGCGACCGCAGCGACACCAGCTGGCTGCGCGCCTCCCGCAGGGTGCGGTTGAGCGTCTCGTTCTGGGCTGCCAGTTGGCGCGCGTCCGTGCGCGCCTCAGTCAGGCGTCGCTGGGTGAGCTCGAGTTCGTCGGCCATCACTGCTCCCGCGGGATCTCCTGGTTCTCCATCGGCAGGTTCGCCGGACGAGGGCCAGCGTAGTCGGGCCCGTAGGCGCCCGGTGCCGGACGACGCTTCCGCATCGGTGCCTGCACCCCGGGGGCGAGGCGGCGGGCGAAGACGAGGAAGCCGGTGTGCCCGGTGGTGCCGTGACCGGGGCGGATCGCCAGCCCCTCGGCGTGCCAGTCGCGCACCGTCGTCTCGGAGGCCTTCGGTTCGGTGAACTCACCGTGGGCGCGAATGGTGTCCATGGTGCGGCCGAGCTGGGTGGCGGTGGCGACGTAGCAGCACAGCACTCCCCCGGCGACGAGCACCTTCGCCACCGCATCGACGCACTCCCACGGGGCCAGCATGTCGAGCACGGCGCGGTCGATGGGTTCGTCCCTGATGGTGTCCTGCAGGTCTCCGACGCTCAGGTTCCAGCCGGGATGCTGGCCTTGGATGAACCACTCCACGTTCTTGCGGGCCACCTCCGCGAAGTCCGCGCGGCGCTCGTAGGAGTTGAGGGTGCCGGTCGGGCCGATGGCGCGCAGCAGGGCGATGCTGAGCGCGCCGGAGCCGACGCCGGCCTCGAGCACGCGAGCCCCGGGGAAGATGTCGGCCCACATCAGGATCTGGCCGGCGTCCTTGGGGTAGATGACGGCTGCCTCGCGGGGCATCGACACCATGAACTCGTTCATGATCGGACGAAGGGCCAGGAACTTCATGCCGCCGGTCGAGGTGACGACGACTCCCTCGGGGCCGCCGATCAGCGCGTCGTGGTCGATACCGCCCTTGGTGGTGTGGAAGGTCTTGCCCTCGCCGAGCAGGATGCTGTGGCGGCGCCCCTTGGGGTCGGTCAGCGTGATCCGCTCACCGGGCTGCAGGGGGCCGGTGCGGACGCCGGAGTAGTTGGGCCCTGAGTTGTTGGGTTGGGGCTGGGTGGGTTCGGTCACGGGGTGGGGTGGTTCACTTCCAGAAGGTGCGGAGCAACTGGTCAACGGTCACGTCGGCCAGCGAGGGCAGCAGAATGTCAGTCTGCACGTAGGTGGTGCCAGCGACGCTGGGAGCGGTGACCACCCTGGCGCCGGCGGCGAGGCCGGCGGCGGTGCCGGCGCGGGAGTCCTCCAGCACCACGCAGCGGGTGGGGTCGACGCCCAGGGTCGAGGCGGCCAACAGGTAGGGCTCGGGGTCGGGCTTGTGCCTGGTCACCGACTCGGCGGTGACGATGAACGCGAACGGGTTGGGGTCGAGTCGCTCGATCACACCGGCGATGAAGTCCTTCGGCGACGAGGTCACCAGCGCCTGGGTGACGTTTGCCTCGGCGAGTTCGGTCAGCAGCCGCTCGGCACCGGGACGCCAATTGATGGGGTGCTGGGCCATCACTCCGCCGGCGCGCTCCACAAGAAGGTCCACCCAGTCCCAGGTGGCGTAGCCGTGCCCGGGCTCGATGACGGCCAGCATCTTGTCGGCAGAACTCGGGAGCGACTCGCCGACGCAGGTGAGGGCCTGCTCCATCGACCAGGTGCCTCCGTGCTCGGCGACGAGTTCGAACTCGGCCTCGATCCAGAACGGCTCCGAGTCGACCAGGGTGCCATCGAAGTCCCACAGCACGGCCTCGACGCCACCTGTCTCGGTCGGGATCTCGGGAGTGGTCTCGGACGAAAGGCTCATGGGTGAAGCCTCTCGTCCCCCGCCGCCGGTGGCAAACGCCGTCGCCGGCTCACCACGCTGGTTCACCGGGCGTTGAAGTACTTCGCCTCCGGGTGGTGGACGATGATCGCATCGGTCGACTGCTCGGGATGCAGTTGCAACTCCTCCGACAACTCCACCCCGATGCGACCGGGCTCGAGCAAGTCCACCAGCTTGGCCCGGTCTTCCAGGTCGGGGCAGGCGGGGTATCCGAAGGAGTACCGGGAGCCGCGGTAGGCCTGATCACGGATCGCCGCGTCGACGTCGCCGTCGTCCGACAACAGCCCCAACTCACCGCGCACCCGGTGATGCCAGAACTCCGCCAGCGCCTCGGTCAGCTGCACCGACAACCCGTGCAGCTCGAGGTAGTCGCGGTAGGCATTGCGTCCGAACAGCTCCGAGGTCGCCCGCGCGACGCGGGCACCCATCGTGACCAGCTGCATCGCGAACGTGTCCGGGCCCAGCTCCTCGGCCTCGGACTCGTCCCGGAAGAAGTCGGCCAGGCACAACTTGCGGTCGCGCCGCTGCCTCGGGAACGTGAACGAGGTCAGCTCGCGCGAGTGGTCGGCGGGATCGAGCACGACCAGGGTCTCGTCCCGGCTGACCACCGGGAAGTAACCGTGCACGACGGCGAACTCGGCCAGACCCTCGGCGCGGATCCGCTCGTACCAGGCGCGGAGTCGCGGTCGTCCCTCACGCTCCACGAGCGCCTCGTAGGAGTCCCCGTCGCGGCTGCCGCGCAGGCCCCACTGGCCCATGAAGGTGGCCCGCTCGTCCAACCACTGGGCGATGTCGTTGAGCGCGATGCCCTTGGTGACCCGGGAACCCCAGAACGGCGGCTCGGGCACGTCGACACCGCCGGCGGGCGTCGGACGAGCCACGTCGGAGCGCACTCCGAGTTCGGGTTCGGCGATCTCGACGGTTGCGGTCGGACGAACCCGCCGCTCGCGAATGGCGGGCAGACTCGCGCCCGGCACGCCCTTCTTGACGGCCATCACCGCGTCCATCAGCGACAGACCCTCGAAGGCGTCGCGGGCGTAGCGCACCTCGCCCTCGAACATGTCGTTGAGGTCGTGTTCGACGTAGGCACGCGTCAGGGCGGCGCCGCCCAGCAGCACCGGGTAGCGCGAGGCGAGCCCGCGGGCATTGAGTTCGGCGAGGTTGTCCTTCATCACCATCGTCGACTTCACCAGCAGCCCACTCATGCCGATGGCGTCGGCCTTGGCGGCCTCGGCCGCCGCGATGATGTCGGCGATCGACTGCTTGATGCCCAGGTTCACGACCGTGTAGCCATTGTTCGACACGATGATGTCGACGAGGTTCTTGCCGATGTCGTGCACATCGCCCTTGACGGTGGCGAGCACGATCGTGCCCTTGCCTCCCTCGTCGTCGTCCACCTTCTCGATGTGGGGCTCGAGGTGAGCAACGGCCGTCTTCATCGTCTCGGCCGACTGCAGCACGAACGGCAACTGCATCTGCCCCGACCCGAACAGCTCGCCGACGGTCTTCATGCCGGCCAGCAGGTCTTCGTTGATGATCTCGAGCGCGGGCTTGGCGGCCAGGGCCTCGTCGAGGTCGTCGGTCAGGCCCTTGGCATTGCCGTCGACGATGCGCCGCTGCAGGCGCTCGGCCAGCGGCAGTGCCGCCAGTTCGGCCTCGCGCTCGGCCTTCATCGAGGCGACCGTCGCACCCTCGAACAGCTCCAGGAACCGGGTCAGCGGGTCGTAGGCGGGCTGGTCGTCGGTGGCCGGACGACGCCGGTCGTAGACCATGTCGAGCGCGACCTGGCGCTGCTCGTCCGGAATTCGATCCATCGGGACGATCTTGGCGGCGTGCACGATCGCCGAGTCCAGGCCCGCCTCGACGCACTCGTGCAGGAAGACCGAGTTGAGCACGATGCGAGCGGCCGGGTTGAGCCCGAAGCTGATGTTCGAGACGCCCAAGGTGGTGCGCACACCGGGGTAGGCCGCCTTCAGGTCGCGGATGGCGTTGATGGTTTCCAGCCCGTCCTTGCGGGTCTCCTCCTGGCCGGTCGCGATCGGGAAGGTGAGGCAGTCGACCAGGATGTCGCCGACGTCCATCCCCCAGTTCTGGGTGAGGTCGTCGATCAACCGGCTGGCGACCCGCACCTTCCACTCGGCGGTGCGCGCCTGCCCTTCCTCGTCGATGGTGAGCGCGACCACGGCGGCACCGTGCTCGGCCACGATCGGCATCACCCGGGCGTACCGGGAACCGGGACCGTCGCCGTCCTCGAAGTTGACCGAGTTGATCACCGAACGACCGGCGAAGGTCTCGAGACCCGCTTCGACCACCTCGGGTTCGGTCGAGTCGAGCACGACAGGCAGGGTGACCGCCGTGGCGAACTCCCGCCCCAGGGTGCGCATGTCATCGGCGCCCGGTCGTCCGACGTAATCGACACACAGGTCGAGCACGTGGGCACCGTCGCGGGTCTGGGCGCGGGCGATGTCGACGCACTCGCCGATGTTGCCGGCGAGCATGGCCTCACGGAACGCCTTCGAGCCGTTGGCGTTGGTGCGCTCGCCGATGGCCAGGTACGAGGCGTCCTGAGCGAAGGGCACCTCGTGGTACAGCGAGCTGACGGCGTTCTGCCTGGTCGGCGTGCGCGGCTCGACCGGGTGCTCACCCAGGGCCTCGACCACCTGGCGCAGGTGCTCGGGAGTGGTGCCGCAGCAGCCTCCGAACACACTCAACCCGTAGTCGCGGACGAAGCGGGTGGCCGCCTCGGCCAACTCGGCCGGGGTGAGGGGGTAGCGGGCGCCATCGGCGGTGAGCTCGGGCAGGCCGGCATTGGGCATGGTGCCGATGCCGATGCGCGCATGCTGGGAGAGATGGCGCAGGTGCTCGGTCATCTCGGCGGGGCCGGTGGCGCAGTTCAGCCCGATCACGTCGATGCCCAACGGCTCGAGGGTGGTCAGGGCAGCGCCGATCTCAGAGCCGAGCAACATGGTGCCGGTGGTCTCGACGGTCACGTTGACGAAGATGGGCAGGTCGACGCCGGCCTCGGCCCGCGCACGCTTGGCGCCGATCACGGCGGCCTTGGCCTGCAGCAGGTCCTGGGCCGTCTCGATCTGCACGGCGTCGATGCCGCCACGGATCATGGCGGCGGTCTGGGCCTGGTAGGCATCGCGAACCTCGCGGAAGCCGATGTGGCCCAGGGTCGGCAGCTTGGTGCCGGGGCCGATCGAACCCAGCACGAACCGCTGCCTGCCCGTCTCTGCGCTCACCTCGTCGGCCACCTCACGGGCGATCCGCGCGGCGGCTTCGGCGAGTTCGTCGAGGCGTTCGGTGATGCCGTACTCGGCGAGCGCGGCGAGGTTCGTCCCGAAGGTGTTCGTCTCGACCAGATCGACCCCGGCATCGAAGTAGGCGCGGTGGATCTCGGCGATGATGTCGGGGCGGGTGACCGACAGCACCTCGTTGCAGCCCTCGTGACCCTGGAAGTCGGTCTCGATGTCGAGATCGTAGGTCTGCAACATCGTGCCCATGGCTCCGTCGGCAATCAGCACGCGGCGGCCAAGGAGTTCACGAAGGGCAGAGGTCATGAGGGCAGCTTAGGCGTGTTCCAGCGCTAGTCTCGACCCATGTCCAGCCGCGCTCGCCCCACCGCACCCGACACCGGCCGCAGGCCCGTCGAGCCCGTGGTGCTGATCGCGTTCTGGGGCTGGAACGATGCCGGTGAGGCTGCGACGGGTGCCGTCGGCCAGTTCGTCGACGTCTACGACCCGGCCGAGGTGGTGGCCGTGATCGACAACGAGGACTACTGGGACTACACCGAGCAGCGCCCCGAGATCCGCAAGGACGACGCGGGCGAGCGCACCATCGACTGGCCACAGATCAAGGTGTGGCGGGTCGAGCACCCCGAGCGTCCGGTGATCTGTGTGCTCGGCCCTGAGCCCGCGCTGAAGTGGCGCAGCTTCCTCGCTGAGCTGACCGAGGTGGTGACCAGTTTCCGGCCGAGCATGGTGGTCACGATCGGCTGCATGGTGACCGACGACCCGCATTCACGACCTCTGCCCGTGATGGGTCACGCCAGCACCCCCGAGCTCGCCGAGGCCCTGGGGGTGGAGCCCGAGACCTATGTGGGCCCGACCGGCATGACCGGGCTCGTGCACCGGGCCTGCGCCGACCTCGGCATTCCGGCGGCGTCACTGTGGGGTTCGAGCCCGCACTATTCACCGCAGCGGGACTGCCCCAAGGCCAAGCAGGCGCTGCTGCGCCGGTTGGCCGACCTGTTGGAGATCGACATCGAAGAGGCCGATCTCGACGAGCAGGTGGCCGAGTGGGAGGCGACCATCAATGGCCTCGCCGAGAACGACCCCGACATCGCGCGCTACATCGCTGATCTCGAGGCGGCCCAGGACGCCGACCTCAAGGAGACGACCGGCGACGACATCGCCGCCCAGTTCCAGCGCTGGTTGGGCAGGTCCCGGCCCGGCCCGGACAGGCGTTGATCCACGCTCGGCCGGCGCTCAGCTCATGCACGTGGCCGGCATCGTCGGCACGTCGTGGGGGCCCCCACCGCAAACCCAGGTCAGAGTCGGACTGTCAGTGCCGGCAGGCCTTGACCGCGAGGTCGCGCAGTTCGTTCACCATGGCGTCGGGGTCGTCCGCACGGTAGACCGCGGACCCGGCCACGAAGACATCGGCGCCGGCTTCGGCGGCTCGTCCAATGGTGTCGACGGAGACTCCCCCGTCGATCTGCACCAGGATCTCGGCCCCGGTGTTGCGGACGAGCTCACGGGTGCGCCGAATTTTCGGAAGCACCAGATCGAGGAAGCTCTGGCCGCCGAAACCGGGCTCGACGGTCATCAGCAACACCATGTCGACCTCGGTCAACATCTCGGCGTAGGCCTCGATGGGGGTGGCTGGCTTCAGGGCCATGGAGGCGCGAGCGCCCAGCTTGCGAAGCTCGCGAGCAAGCCGGATCGGCGCCTTCGCGGCCTCGACGTGGAAGGTGACCGACTCGGCCCCGGCCGCGGCGTAGTCGGGGGCCCACCGGTCTGGGTCCTCGATCATCAGGTGGATGTCGAGCGGCTTGTCGGTGGCCTGGCGAATGGACTCCACCACGGGCAGACCGAGTGTGAGGTTGGGGACGAAGTGCCCGTCCATGACGTCGACGTGCACCATGTCGGCCGAAGGAATCCTCGCGATCTCGGCCCCGAGGGCAGCAAAGTTCGCATTCAGGATGCTCGGGGTGATCTGCATGGCGGGCCGCGTCATGGGCTCAGCCTAGCGATCAGGTCAGGCGAGACGGCGGCGAAGCAGCGCCAGGAACATGGCATCGGTGCCGTGCCGATGCGGCCACAGCTGCGCCATCCGAGGGTGTCCGGGAACGGACGGCTCGGGCAATGCGGCGCCGGCGATCGTCCGCAACACCGCCGGGGCATCGAGCAACTCGAGATCGTCCCGCTCCGCGAGCAGGGCGGTGACGATGTCGGTGGTCTCACGCCGGTGCGGCGAACACGTCACGTAGGCCATCACCGCGCCCGCTGCCTGCTTCGACGGCCCCATCAGGGCGTCCGCGGCGGTGTGGGACAACCGCAACTGCAGTTCGGTGAGCCCGTCGAGATCGGCGGTGTCCTTGCGCCACCGGGCATCGGGACGACGCCTCAGCGCCCCCAGTCCTGAGCACGGAACATCGGCCATCACCGCGGCGAAACTGCCGGGAGCCCAGGCCGGAGCGGTGCCGTCGGCGCAGATCACCTGCACACCGTCGGGATAGGCCCTGGTTCCCTGCCGGACGAGCCCCGCCCGGTGAGGGGCGACCTCGCCGGCGAGGAGCCACCCGTGCTGCTGGTGGGCGAGTCCCGCGAGCAGGGCTGCCTTGCCGCCCGGGCCGGCGCACAGGTCGAGCCACGGCGAACCCGCTGGGCCGACGGACTGCCCCACGGTGTGAGCCAGGGCGGCCGCCACCAGCTGAGAGCCCTCGTCCTGCACGCCGGCGCGTCCGTCGCGCACCTCAGGGATCACGCCGGGCCGCCGGTCGGTCGTGAAGCCGAAGGGCGACCAGCGGGTGGGCTCGCCCAGGCGGTCGCGGTCGGCGAGCCCCGGACGAACCACCAGCGTCGGGTGGGCCGGCACATTGTTGGCCAACAGCGCCTGCTCGGCCTCGTCCCCCAGCAGGTCGACGTAACTCTCGGCGATCCAGCGCGGGTGGTGGGTGCGAACCGCCAACACCCCCACCTCGTCGAGCCCACGGCTCAGCAGCGTGAGCCAGTCGTCGAGCGAGCGCTCACTGATGCGGCGACTGACGGCGTTGACGAGCCCGGCCACGCGTGGGTTGATGCGCCGCTTGGCGAAGTCGACCGACTGGGTGACCACCGCGTGGTTCTTGGTGCGCATGGCGAGCAGACGATGACTGGTCAGGCGCAACAGGTCGACCACCTGCGGCTGCAGCTGGTTCAGGCGCCGCCCCGAGGCGTGCTCGATGATCTGGTCGTGGGTGCCCAGCAGGCGGCAGGTGCCGTAGACCAGTTCGGTCGTCTCGGCGGCGACGGCGTCGGCATCGCGGGTCTGGGCCAGCACTTCGTCGAGGGCAAGGTTGGCGAAGGCCCCGTCGCGGGTGACCCGCGCCAGCACCGACGAGGCGACCTCGAGCGTGGTGCTCACGCGAGCCTGGCCCCGAGCAGCTGCACCCCGCGCGCCCAGTCGGCGCCAGCCATCTGCTTCTTGCCGTGGGGCTGCACCCGGACGAGGTCGAGTGCCCCGTCGGCGGTGCCCACCAGCAGCTGGCGTTTGGTGGCGCGCAATTCACCCGGGGACAAGGGCTCACCCGGGGACAGGGGCTCGTCCGGGGTGGCCGGAACGGCGGCGGCAATCTTGAAGCGGGCGGGGCCGTCGTGGCCGATGGTCAGCTCGGCCCAGGCGCCCGGGGCCGGGGTGACCGCCCGGATCTGCCGATCCACCTCGACGGTGGGGCGTGCGAAATCGACGCGGGCATCGTCGGTGGTGATCTTGGCCGCCAGGGTGACCCCGTCGTCGGGTTGGGGGGTGGCGACGGCGCCGTCCGCGATGGCCGTCATGGTGTCGACCAGCAGCGTGGCGCCGGAGTGGGCGAGCTCGTCCAGCAACTCCCCCGCCGTCTGACCCGGCCCGATCGGAGTCTCGATGGTCTGGTGCACCGGGCCGGCGTCGAGGGCCTTGACGATGCGGAAGGTGGTGGCGCCGGTGGTCTCGTCCCCGGCCCAGACCGCCCGCTGGACGGGCGCGGCGCCACGCCACCGGGGCAGCAGCGAGAAGTGCAGGTTGATCCAGCCATGGGGCACCAGATCGAGGGCGCTCTGCGGCAGCAGCGCGCCGTAGGCGACGACGGCGACAGCGTCGAGGCCGAGGGCCGCCAGAGCCTCCTGGAACTCCGGATCACGCGGATGGGCGGGCTTCAGCACCGGGATGCCGAGCTCGTCGGCCACCTGGGCCACGGGCGAGGCGGTGAGCTTCTTGCCCCGGCCCGCGGGCGCGTCGGGGCGCGTGATCACGACGGCCAGCTCGTGCTGGGAGGCCGCGAGCGCGGTGAGCGAGGGCAGCGCCACCTCGGGCGTGCCAGCGAATCCGATCCTGAGGGCTGTCACGACTGATCAGCCTAGCCCGCTCGTCACTCCAACTCGGCGGGATCGACCCGTACCCGCACCGGAGCTGCCTTGCGGGCGGCGCGTTGCTCCAGCCCAGCGCTGACAGCGCTGACCAGCTCGCGACCCCGCGCCCGCGGGGTGCGCAGGGTCACCCGCACGAGACCCTCCGTCGCTCCCCCGACCCCGGGCCCGTCGATGGGCACGGGGCCCAACTGCTCGACCCCGTCCAGGTGGGTGACGTCGGCCCACTCGACCAGCTCGCGCACCGCGGCGGCCGTGCCCTCGACCGTCACGAAACTCACCGCCGGCGGGAATCCGGCCTCGGCCCGCTCGGCCAGCAACCGGGCGGCGTACGCGCCAGGATCCTGCCGGACGAAGGCCTGCACCGTCGGGTCGTCGATCGGCCCGACCATCGCGACCGTGCCACCGTCGGCAGCGGGTCGGACGAGCCCGGCCACCAGCTGCCAGCGCCGCAGCGCCTCTTCACCGGCGCGCAGGTCGGCTCGTCCGAGCAGTTGGGTGGCGTCGAGCAACACCGCCGCGGCGTAGCCGTGCGTGGCGTAGGGCTCCGCCCCGGGGGTCGCCACCACCAGGGCGGGCTTCTCGCCGATCTCGTCGACCACGTGATCGCGGGAGGAGTCGACCACCGTGGTACCGGGGAACGCTCGTCCGAAGTCGGCCGCGGTCTGGGAGGCCCCCACGAGGGGCGCGCGCAGATGGTCACCGCCACAGACCCGGCAACGCCACTGACCGACGGGGCGCCCGCACCACTGGCACGAGACCAGGGGCTCCGTCGCGGCTTGGCCCGCTCGCCGGGACTGAAGCGGTCCGTGACAGTGCTGGCAGCGGGCCGGCTCGCGGCACCGTTCGCAGCGCAGCGCCAGCAGGTGCCCGCCGCGCGGAACCTGCACGAGCACCGGACCCTGGCTGAGCCCCACCCGCAGCGTCTCGAACACCAACTGCGGCAGGCGAATCTGGGCGGCCAGGGGGTCGCGGGCGATGGCCCGGTCGGAGTCGGCGGCCACCTTCACCAGCGGCAGCAGGCGGCGCAGCTCGGTGCGCGGCACCTCAAGCGTGTGCAGCCAGCCGGCCTCGACCCACGCCTGCGTCTCGCAGCTGCGGGCGCGTGAGGCCAGCAGCAACGCGCAGCCATCGATCGGCACCCGCATGGCCGCCACCTGGCGCACGTGTGGGTAGGGGGTGCGCGGTTCGGCGTGCAGGTCGTCCCCGTCGTCGACCACGATCACCAATCCGAGGTTCTGCACGGGGGCGAACATCGCCGACCGGGTGCCGAGCACCACACGGGCCTGCCCGCGCAGCACCGAGAGGTAGTTGCGGTAGCGCGCGGCCGGCCCCGACTCGGCCTGCAGCACGGCGACCGTGCGGGCGCCCAGCGCCCCTTCCAGGGCGGGCCGCACCCGGGCGACGTCCTTGACGTCGGGCACCAGGATCAGCACCCCCCGGCCCGACCGCAGCGTCGCCGCCGTGGCCTGCACGAGCCCCGTGCCCAGGTCGCCCGCCGGGTGGTGCACCGCGGGCACCTGCCAGAAGGCGCGCGCCGGTTCCCCGCGCTCGAGGGCGGACAGGTAGCCCGCCCCGGTCGAGGTGGTCAGCAGCCCCCCGGTCGACGGTGGGTGGCCAGGGTCGGGCGTCGGCCAGGTCGCCTGCTCGGCCTTCTCGGTGGCGGCATGTCGGGGCGGCACCGCCATGCGCAACACGTCGGCGAACGTGCCCGCGTAGTGGTCAGCGGTCGCCCGCACTAGCTGCACCTGCTGGGGCGTGAGCACGGGCTCGTCCGACACCACCTTGTCGAGCGGCGCCAGCCTGCCTGCGAAGTCGGACGAGGCGGGTCGCGCCACGATGAAGCCGTCGACCAGACGCCCGGAGAACCGTGCCCGGATGCGGGCCCCGACAACGGCGGACGGTTCGAGTTCGGGCGGCACCAGATAGTCGTAGGTCTGGTCGACGTGGGCCAGGGGCACATCGAGGACGACGGAGGCGACCCCGCCCGCCGATGCAGGCTCGCCCGGCACCTCGATCAACTGTTCCTGCTCCACGCGGACACTCTAGGGAACGCCTCCGACAGCCCCGCCCCTTCGGCTCCCCGCCTCGGGTCCAACGCGCCAACTGGGGCAGCCACGAGGCACTTTCGTAGCCCACAGCTCCCGAACCCCCTCGTGGGCGCCCCAGTTGGCGCGGCGCGCGCGATACCGTGCGGACTCGTGACCATCGATGCCCCCGATTCGGGTGATGCCCGCCAGCTGCGCGACAAGCGCGACCTGCGGATGCTGCTGCAGCTCGCAGCGCTGCTCGTGGCCAGCGGCATGCCCGTGCACGAGGTCGAGCTCAACGTGTCGGCCGCCGCCAGCAGGATCGGCCACCGGGGCATCGTGATCGGCGCGGCCCCCACCTTGGTGCAGCTGGCCCTGGCCGAGGGCGAACCCTCGAGCCAGGCCCGCGTTCCCCGCAGCCTTCGCCTCGACCAGACGCTCGCGCTGTCACACGTGCTCACCGGCCTGCACCGATCGGCGGACGAGGCCCCCTCGGTGCCCGAACTGATGGAGCAGCTCGGCGCCGTCACCAGACTCCGGCACCGCCACGGTTGGCTCGTGCGCCACACGGGCGACCTCGCGGTGGCCCTCGGCATCGGACTGGTGCTGCAACCGGGCTGGACGAACCTGGCGGTCATCGCGTTGTGCTCCGTGGTGACCTCGGCGCTGATGCGGCTGGCCGCCCGCCACCGCCTGCTGGGCGCGCTGCTGCCGATCGCCGCCTCTGCCCTGGCCAGCCTGATCGCCTTCGCCGCGTTCGAGGCTGGCTTCATCCAGGGCCCGGTGCGCACCATGATCTGCGCGATCGCCGTGCTGCTGCCCGGAGCGGTGCTCGCCACCGGCATGGCCGAGTTGGCCACGGGTCAGATGGTGGCGGGATCGTCGCGCACCTTCTTCGGGCTCACCCAACTGCTGCTGTTCACCCTGGGCATCGTGGCCGCCGCGGCCGTGCTGCGGGTGCCCCACGAGGCGCTTGCCGACACCCGGGTCGCCCAGTTGGGCTGGTGGGCGCTGCCGCTCGGCATCATCGTCATCGCGCTCGGCATCACGGTCTCGGAAGGGCTGCCCACGTCGCACGTGCTGCCCGTGGCCCTGCTGACGGTGGTCACCGCCGTCGTGCAGAATCTCGGCCGCGCCTGGACCACCGACATTCCCGCCGGACCCTTCCTGGGCGCCATGGTGGCCGCCTTCGGATCGACCGCCCTGGCGGCCTGGCGCCCGGCCATTCCCAGGCTGGTGACCTTCCTGCCCAGCTTCTGGCTGCTGGTGCCCGGCACCCTCGGGGTGCTGGGGCTGACCGGGCTGGCGAACGGTCAGTCGGTCACCGCCATCGCCACCGTGGTCATGCTGATCGTGGGCATCGCCAGTGGCCTGCTCGTGGGTTCGGCGCTCGCCCTACCGGTGCAACGGTGGGGTCGGCGACTGAGTCAGCCCTTGACGGCCACGGCCAGCGCCTCGGCGCGGTCGGTGCGTTCCCAGGTCATCGACTCGAGCTCGCGACCGAAGTGGCCATAGGCCGTCAACTGCGAGTAGATCGGTCGCAGCAGGTCGAGGTCGCGGACGATCGCCGCCGGTCGTAGGTCGAACACCTCGCGCACCGCCTGCTTGATCTGCTCCTCGGGCACGACGTTGGTGCCATAGGTGTCGATGTAGAACCCCACCGGCTGCGCCTTGCCGATGGCGTAGGCCACCTGCACCTCGCAGCGGGTGGCCAGCCCGGCGGCCACCACGTTCTTGGCGACCCAGCGCATGGCGTAGGCGGCCGAGCGGTCGACCTTCGACGGGTCCTTGCCCGAGAAGGCGCCGCCACCGTGGCGAGCCATGCCGCCGTAGGTGTCGACGATAATCTTGCGGCCGGTGAGACCGGCATCGCCCATGGGCCCGCCGATGACGAAGGTGCCGGTCGGGTTCACGAACGCGCGGTAGTCGGTGTGCCGCAGGTCATAACGCTCCAGCACCGGCTCGATCACGTGCCGGCGCACGTCGGGTTCCAGCGTCGCCGCGAGGTCGACTCCGGGGGCGTGCTGCGTCGAGAGCACCACGGTGTCGAGGCCGACGGGTCGGAAGTCCTCGTCGTACTCGATGGTGACCTGCGTCTTGCCGTCGGGGCGCAGGTAGTCGAGGGTGCCGTCCTTGCGCACCGCGGTCAGCCGTTCGGCGAGGCGGTGGGCCAGGTCGATGGGCAGCGGCATCAGCGAGGGCGTCTCGGTGCAGGCGTACCCGAACATCAGCCCCTGATCGCCGGCACCCTGCAGGTCGAACGCGTCGACCGAACCGCCGCGCGCCTCGACGGCGGAGTCGACCCCCTGGGCGATGTCGGGCGACTGGGCTCCCAGCGCCACCGAGACACCACACGAGGCGCCGTCGAAACCCTTGCGGGACGAGTCGTAGCCGATCTCGAGAATGGTGTCGCGGGCAATCCGGGCCACATCGGCGTAGGCCTCGGTGGTCACCTCACCGGCGACCACCACCAGGCCGGTGGTGACCAGCGTCTCCACCGCCACGCGGCTCGCGGGGTCTTCGGCCAACAGGGCATCGAGCACACCGTCAGAGATGGCGTCCGCGATCTTGTCGGGGTGCCCCTCGGTGACGGACTCGGACGTGAACAAACGGGTCACGCGAGTGTTTCCTTGTCTGCCGGGCAACAAGCCCAGCGCTGTCCGGCGGGCACTCTGCCCGCCGGGACCTCGGTTCCGACCCCGTCCCCACCAGGGACGAGCCGGAGCAGGGCAAAACGCTTGCCCTCCGAGGGTTGATCAGGCGATCGGGACGATCAGGCCGGATCGAGATCGGCGAACGGATCACCGAAGGTCAGGTCGGGAGTCGCGGCGTCGGCCTCGGCACGGGCGGCAGCCTCGGCCTCGGGGTCGATCTCGTTGCACTCCAGCACGCCGGCCTGGATCTCGCGCATGGCGATCGACAGCGGCTTCTCGGTCACGCCCGAGTCGACCAGCGGGCCGACGTTCTCGAGCAGGCCCTCACCCAGCTGGCTGTAGTACGCGTTGATCTGACGCGCGCGCTTGGCGGCGAACAGCACCAGACGGTACTTCGAGTCGACCTTGTCGAGCAGGTCGTCGATCGGCGGGTTGATGATGCCTTCTGCGGCGTTGACGCTCACACTTACCTCTTCACTGGCTGGTCAGACTGAGCAACTCTACCAAACGTGCCACGGTTTCATCGATCTCACCGTTGACCACCACGCAGTCGAACTCCTCGGCGGCGGCCAGCTCGTCGACGGCCGTGACCAGACGTCGCTGCTGCTGCTCGGCGGTCTCGGTTCCTCGTCCGATGAGGCGGCGCACGAGTTCGTCCCAACTGGGCGGCGACAGGAAGACCTGCCGCGCGTCGGGGTAGGTGTCACGCACCTGCCGGGCGCCCTGCAGATCGATCTCGAGAATGACCGGACGATGCTGGGCGACGGCCTCGACCACCGGCCGGCGGGGAGTGCCGTAGCGGTGTCGGCCGTGGACGACCGCCCACTCGAGCAGCCCATCGCCCTGGGTGAGGGCGTCGAACTCGTCCTCGGAGAGAAAGTGGTAGTGCACCCCGTCGATCTCGCCCGGACGAGCGGGCCGCGTCGTCGCCGAGACCGAGACGAAGACCTCGGGGTGTCGTTCGCGCAGGCGACCCACGACGGTGCCCTTGCCGACCGCGGTCGGGCCCGAGACCACCATCACCCCCGAGGTGTTGGGGGCGAGGCTGTGCAGGGGGCTCGCCCCGGGGACGACGGGTGAGGTCACCTCAGCTGAACTCGGCCTTGAGGCCGGCGATCTGGTGGCGTCCCAGCCCGCGCAGGCGGCGGTTCTGGGCGATCTCGAGGCGCTCCATGATCTCGGCGGCCCGCTTCTCGCCGACGCGCGGCATCGACTTCAGCAGGTCGACGACCTTCAGATGGGCGATCACCTCGTTGCTGGCCGCCTGGTCGAGCGCGGCGGGCAGCGACAGCTGACCGGTGCGGATCTTCTCCTTCAGCTCGGCCCGCTCGCGACGTGCCTTGGTGGCGGCGGCGCGTGCAGCCTGCAACTGCTCCGGCGTGAGCGTCGGAATTGCCATGGCCCCTACTTCCATCTCGGTGGTCACGACGGGTTCCGCGTCGCGACAGTGACTCAAGCTAGTGGATCGTGACCACCGGCGTACCGGTGTTCACCCTATTCGGAACGGCGCGTCGACCGAACTTCCGCGGCCGCCGTCAGCGCAGTGCCTCGACCTGCTCGCGCATCCCGGCCAGGCTCGGCCCCCCGGCCAGCACCTCCCGCGATGCACTCGGCAAAACTATCCCCTCGACGCCGGTGAACTGGGCCGCAACCCCCGAAAGGGTGCCCCCTTGGGCGCCGACGCCGGGAGCCAGCACCGCTCCGGTGAAGCCGGTCAGGTCGATCTGCAGGTCGGCGTGGGTCGCCCCGACCACGAGCCCGACGTGGTCGAGCCCGGCCCGGTCGTTGTCGGCATGGGCGGCGGCGATCACGCTCTGCGCGACCGAGACCCCCTCGGAGGTGGCCAACTGCACGTGCCCCCCCTCGGGGTTGCTCGTGCGACAGAGCACGTGCACCCCGCGGCCGGTCTCGGCGGCCAGGTCGATGGCCGGACGCAGCGACTCGTAGCCCAGGTAGGGCGTCACCGTGACGGCGTCGGAGCGCAGGGGCGACTCGTCCGACAGGTAGGCCCGCGCGTAACCGGCCATGGTCGAGCCGATGTCACCGCGCTTGGCGTCCATCAGCGTGATCGCCCCGGCCTCGCGCAGGTCGGCCAGGATGCGCTCCAGCGCGAGGATCCCCCGCGAACCGAAGGGCTCGAAGAAGCCCGCCTGAGGCTTGAACACCGGCACCACGTCACCCAGCGCCTCGACCACCCGCCTGCCGAAGCGCTCCGCGCCCTCGCCGTCGATCGGCAGCCCCCAGGCCTCCAACAGCGACGGGTGCGGGTCGATGCCCACACAGAGCTTGCGCCCGCCGCGCAGGTCGATGGCTGCCCGCAGCCGCTGCACGTAGGTGTGACTCATGCGTTCGCCTCTCTCGACACCCGGTTGGCGGCGCGGACGAGCGCCGGCCCCGAGTAGATGAATCCCGTGTAGACCTGCACGAGCGTGGCACCGGCCGCGAACATGCGCCGGGTGTCGTCCGCGGTCATCAGTCCGCCGACGCCCACGACGGGCAGGTCGGTGAGCCCGACGACACGTTCGACGACCTGCAGCGCCCGCGTGCTCAGCGGTGCGCCCGACAGTCCCCCCGCCTCTGCGGTGACCGCACGATCGGCCTCGGCCACGCCGTCGCGCGCCAGCGTCGTGTTGGTGGCGATCAGCGCCGCCGCGCCACCGACCTCGGCGGCCCGCACCGAGACCGCCAGGTCGTCCGGTTCGAGGTCGGGGGCCACCTTCACGAAGATCGGCACGGGGTGCAGCGGGTCGTGCTGGCCGGCGGCCTGCACCACGGCGGAGACCAGCGCCTCGAGATCGCGACCGGCCTGCAGCGATCGCAGCCCGGGCGTGTTGGGGCTCGAGACGTTGATGGCCACGTAGTCGGCGACGTCGACCACGTCGGCCAGCGCGGCCCGGTAGTCGTCGGTGGCGCGCTCATTGGGGGTGACCTTGTTCTTGCCGATGCTCACGCCCAGCGGCAGTCCGAGGGCCCGGTTGCCGCGCCGCACGCCGCGCCGGCGCAGCCGCGACGCCAGCGCCGGCGACCCGGAGTTGTTGAAGCCCATCCGGTTGATGATCGCCTTCGACTCGGGCAACCGGAACAGCCGCGGACGGTCGTTGCCCGGCTGGGCGACCGGGGTGACGGTGCCGAGTTCGGCGAACCCGAAACCGAAGCCGGCCCAGCTGGCGGCAGCTCGTCCGTCCTTGTCGAGGCCGGCGGCCAGCCCGACGCGCCCGTCGAAGGCGATGCCGGCCACCTCGACCGGGCACCTCTCCCCCGCCACGGCGGCCCGCAGGGCACGGTTCACCACCGCCGGCGTGCGCTCGAGGGTGGTGATCATCCGTTCGTGGATCACCTCCGGATCGGCGGTGAACAGGCCCGGACGAGCGACCCGCTCGTACCCGACGGCGAGGGTGCGGGTCCAGGCGGTGGAGAGTCGATCGGGGTCGGGTTGGATCACGAGGCGTTCCACTCCTGCAGCGAGCGCACCGTCACCGAACCGGCCCGGATGGCCTCGATGCCCTGCACGGCCGCGGACAGGCCCTGCACGGTGGTGACGCACGGCACGCCCTGCCGAATGGCGGCGGTGCGAATCTCGTAACCGTCGGCGCGCGGCGAGCCGCCCGGAGTCTGGCCCTGGGGGGTGTTGAAGATCAGGTCGATCTGGTCGTCCAGGATCAGGTCGACGATGGTCGGCTCCCCGTTCGGGCCACGGCCCTGCGAGAACTTGCGCACCGTGGTCACCTCGACGCCGTGGCGGCGCAGCACGGTGGCCGTGCCGGCGGTCGCGTACAGCGTGAAGCCCAGGTCGGCCAGCCGCTTCACCGGGAAGATGGCGTGCCGCTTGTCACGGTTGGCGACGGCCACGAAGACCGCACCCGAGGTCGGCAGCCCCTGCCCGACACCCGCCTGCGACTTGGCGAAGGCGGTACCGAACGTGGTGTCGAGACCCATCACCTCACCGGTGGAGCGCATCTCGGGGCCGAGCACCGTGTCGACGCCGGAACCCTCGGGGGTGCGGAACCGGTTGAACGGCATCACGGCCTCCTTGACGGCCAGCGGTGCCCCGGGCACGGTGACCGCGCCGTCGCCCTCGGCCCGCAGGATGCCCTCGGAGCGCAGGTCGGCGATGGTGCGATCCATCATCACCAACGCCGCCGCCTTCGCGAGCTGGGTGCCGGTGGCCTTCGAGACGAACGGCACGGTGCGCGAGGCGCGCGGATTGGCCTCCAGCACGTAGAGGGTGTCGCTGGCCAACGCGAACTGGATGTTGATCAGTCCTCGCACCCCCACGCCGCGGGCGATGGCCTCGGTCGAGGTGCGAATCCGGTCGACCACCTCCTCGCCGAGCGTGATCGGTGGCAGGGCGCACGCCGAGTCGCCGGAGTGGATACCGGCCTCCTCGATGTGCTCCATGACGCCACCGAGGTACAGCTCTCGTCCGTC
The DNA here is from genome assembly GCF_051192575.1 of Aestuariimicrobium soli. Taxonomy (NCBI): domain Bacteria; kingdom Bacillati; phylum Actinomycetota; class Actinomycetes; order Propionibacteriales; family Propionibacteriaceae; genus Aestuariimicrobium; species Aestuariimicrobium soli. Next base: position 132,289 of record NZ_JBPJSQ010000002.1, read on the forward strand.
GTAGAGCGCGTCGACGTCGATCTCGACGGCATCGTCCAGGAACCGGTCGACCAGCACCGGCGAATCGGACGAGATCAGCGTCGACTGCTCGATGTAGCGGGCCAGCGACGACTCGTCGTAGACGATCTCCATGCCGCGACCGCCCAGCACGTAGCTCGGGCGCACCAGCACGGGGTAGCCGATCTCGGCGGCCACCGAGCGGGCCTGCTCGAACGACTCGGCCATGCCGTGCTTGGGGGCGGGCAGGTCGGCGCGGGCCAGCACGGCACCGAAGGCACCGCGCTCCTCGGCCAGGTGGATCGCCTCGGGGCTGGTGCCCACGATCGGCACCCCGGCGGCCTTCAACGCCGCGGCCAGCTTGAGCGGGGTCTGCCCACCCAACTGCACCATCACCCCGGCGACGGGGCCGGCGGCGAGTTCGGCGTGGTAGACCTCGAGCACGTCCTCGAGCGTGAGCGGCTCGAAGTAGAGCCGGTCGGCCGTGTCGTAGTCGGTCGAGACCGTCTCGGGGTTGCAGTTGACCATCACCGACTCGTAGCCGGCCGCCGACAGCGCCATCGCGGCGTGCACGCACGAGTAGTCGAACTCGATGCCCTGGCCGATGCGGTTGGGCCCCGACCCCAGGATCAGTACGGCCGGCTTGTCGCGGGGAGCCACCTCGGTCTCCTCGTCGTAGGACGAGTAGTGGTAAGGGGTGTGGGCCTCGAACTCGGCGGCGCAGGTGTCGACGGTCTTGAAGACCGGACGAATGCCCAGCGCGTGCCGCAGCCCACGCACCACGTCTTCGGAGAGGTGGCGCAGGCGGGCGATCTGGGCGTCGCCCAGACCGTGGCGCTTGGCCTTGCGCAGCAGGCCGGGAGTGAGCTCGGGGGCCTCGGCGACCTCGCGCCCGACCTCATGGATGAGCACCAGCTGGTCCATGAACCACGGGTCGAGCCCGGTGGCCTCGATCACCTGCTCGGGGGTGGCCCCCCACCCGAGGGCGCGCACCATCTTGAGGATGCGGCCGTCGTGGGGCTGGCGCAGCTGCTCGAGGATCTCCTCGACGTTGCGGCCGGCGCCGGGGCCGAAGGGGGCGCGGTCGTCCGGGTCGGTCCAGAACCCCTGGTGACCGGCCTCCAGCGAGCGCATCGCCTTGCCGAGCGCCTCGGTGAAGTTGCGGCCGATCGCCATCGACTCACCCACCGACTTCATGTGGGTGGTCAGCGTCTTGTCGGCCGACGGGAACTTCTCGAACGCGAACCGGGGCACCTTCACCACGACGTAGTCGAGGGTCGGCTCGAAGCTCGCGGGAGTCTTCAGGGTGATGTCGTTGTCGATCTCGTCGAGGGTGTATCCGACGGCGACCTTGGCGGCGATCTTGGCGATCGGGAAGCCGGTCGCCTTGGAGGCCAGCGCGGACGAACGCGACACCCGTGGGTTCATCTCGATGACGATCATGCGGCCGTCGGCGGGGTTGACGGCGAACTGGATGTTGCAGCCACCGGTGTCGACGCCCACCGCCCGGATGACGCCGATGGAGATGTCGCGCATCCGCTGGTACTCACGGTCGGTCAGCGTCATGGCCGGGGCGACGGTGATCGAGTCACCGGTGTGCACGCCCATCGGGTCGAAGTTCTCGATCGAACAGATGATCACGACGTTGTCGGCCTTGTCGCGCATCACCTCGAGCTCGTACTCCTTCCACCCGGTGATCGACTCCTCGATCAGCACCTCGGTGGTGGGGCTGGCGTCGAGGCCCGTGCCGGCGATGCGGCGCAGTTCGGTCTCGTCGTGGGCGAAGCCCGAACCGAGCCCACCCATGGTGAAGCTGGGGCGCACCACCACCGGGTAGCCGAGCTCGTCGGCGGCCGCGACCACCTCGTCCAACGTGTGGCAGATCACCGAGCGAGCGACCTCGGCAGTGCCGCCGGCGATGCCGGTGAGGCCGAGCACGATCTCCTTGAACTGCTCACGGTCCTCACCGCGCTGGATGGCGTCGACGGAGGCGCCGATCAGTTCGCAGCCGTACTTCTCGAGCACGCCGTTCTCGTGCAGGGCGATGGCGGTGTTGAGGGCGGTCTGGCCACCCAGCGTCGCGAGCACGGCATCGGGGCGTTCCTTGGCGATCACGCGCTCGACGAAGTCGGGAGTGATCGGCTCGACGTAGGTGGCGTCGGCGAACTCGGGGTCGGTCATGATCGTGGCCGGATTGGAGTTGACCAGGATGACCCGGAACCCCTCCTCGCGCAGCACGCGGCAGGCCTGGGTTCCGGAGTAGTCGAACTCGGCCGCCTGGCCGATGACGATGGGGCCGGAGCCGATCACCAGGATCGTCGAGATGTCGGTGCGCTTGGGCATCAGTTCTCCTTCTGGGTCGACCGGCTCTGGGTCGGCCACGTCTGGGCATCGGCCAGCAGATCGACGAAGCGGTCGAACAGGTAGGCGGCGTCGTGCGGGCCGGCGGCGGCCTCGGGGTGGTACTGCACCGAGAAGGCCACCAACCGGTCGGTTCCGTCGGCGCTCGGGCGGCGCAGTTCCAGACCCTCGACGACCTGGTCGTTGAGGCCGAGGTGGCTCACCCGGGCGGTGCCGTGGGGCGTGGCGATGTCTTCCCCGATGGGGGCATCGACGGCGAACCCGTGGTTCTGGCTGGTGATCTCGACCTTGCGGGTGCCCAGATCCATCACCGGCTGGTTCACCCCGCGGTGGCCGAAGGGCAGCTTGTAGGTGCCCAGGCCGAGGGCTCGTCCGAAGATCTGGTTGCCGAAGCAGATGCCGAAGTACGGAATCTCGGCCGCGAGCACGTCGCCCAGCAGCGACACGGCGTGGTCGGCGGCCGCGGGGTCGCCGGGGCCGTTGGAGAAGAACACGCCGTCGGGGTTGACGGCACGCAGATCGTCCAGCGTCGACGACGCGGGCAGCACGTGCACCTCGATGCCGCGCTGCGCCATGCGCTGCGGGGTCATGGCCTTGATGCCCAGGTCGACCGCCGCGACCGTGAACCGCTTCTCGCCCTCGGCCGGCACCACGTAGGCCTGCTCGGTGGTGACGTCATCGACCAGATTGGCGCCGTTCATCGAGGGCTGGTCGAGCACCTTCGCGAGCAGGGCGTCGGCGTCGGTGTCGGCCGACGAGATGCCCACCCGCATGGCGCCCTTGTCGCGCAGGTGTCGGGTGAGCGCGCGGGTGTCGATGCCCGAGATGCCCACGATGCCCTGGGCGCGCAGTTCATCGTCCAGGCTGCGGCGGGAGCGCCAGTTCGAGGCCACCCGGGCGGGGTCGCGCACGACGTACCCGGCCACCCAGATGCGGCTCGACTCGTCGTCCTCGTCGTTCCAGCCGGTGTTGCCGACGTGCGGCGCGGTCATCACGACGACCTGCCGGTGGTAGCTGGGATCGGTGAGCGTCTCCTGATAGCCGGTCATCGCGGTGGCGAACACGGCCTCCCCGAACGTCTCGCCGATCGCGCCGTAGGCCTCACCGCGGAAACGGCGGCCATCCTCCAGAACCAGGATTGCTTCGGGCATGGCCGTCCTTCCCCTGCTCTCGCAGGTCAAGCGTGGAAGTGTCGGGAGGAGACTACCAGCGGCCGCCACCCCCCTTCGCATCTGCCCACGGCAGACGGCCCGAGCCCCACGGGGCGGCTGGGCGCCCGGAGAGGATCGCGCCCTCAGGTGTGGGAAACGCGCGTCTGAATCGGGGTTCACAGCTCAGGTGGGGAACGAACCCCGTTTCGGGTGCGCATTTCACACACTTTTCTCCGGGCCCGGGGGCAGATGCGCGCAACGTGGGCAGGTGCGTCCTTCAGGGGCCGAGGGGGCAGGCTGGAGGCATGAGCTGGACCTTCACCGCCCAGAATCCCATCACGGCGCAGCACCTCGTCGCGGCCCTCGACCGATCGCGGTTGCACGACCACCGCCGCCTGCTCGACCTGCGGCACCACACAGACGACCCGCGCCTCACCGAGTACTGGACGAGGTTGGCCGCCGCCACCGACGAGGCGCTCGCGACCCCGGAGCCAACCCTCCCCCGCTCGTCGGTGTGGCAGTTCCAGGACACCGGCGCCCGGATGCCCTTCGAGGATGCCTACTTCGCCCGCCGACGCCGGCTGGCGGCCCTGGGACTCTCGGCCCTGGCCGGCGACGACCGCGCGCTGGCCGCCCTGCCCGACCGGATCGCCGCCGTCTGCGAGGAACCCGCCTGGGCGCTCCCGGCCCACGGAGGCTGGGAGCCGACCGGCGCGACCGTCATCGACCTGTTCGCCGCCGAGACCTCGGCCACCCTCGCCGAACTGGTCACGGTGCTCGGCGACCGACTCGATGCTCGCGTCCCCGAGCTGGTGCGGGCCGAGGTCAGCCGCCGCGTGCTCGACCCGCTCGCCGATCCCGCCACCAGCTTCTGGTGGGAGGCTGCCACCCACAACTGGTCGGCCGTCTGCGCCGGAGCCAGCGGCGTCGCCGCCCTGCTGCTGGAAGGCGACGACGAGCGGCTCGTCCGCGTGCTCACCCGCGTGCTGGCCGCCCTCGACGCCTACCTGTCGGGCTTCGGCGCCGACGGTGGCTGCGCCGAAGGCATGGGCTACTGGTCGTACGGCATGGTGCACTTCATCGCGTTCGCCGACCTCGTCGAACGGCTCACCGGGGGCTCGATCAGGCTGGCGGACGATCCCCGCGCGCTCGCCGCCGCCTCCTTCCCCGGCCGCGTGGCCCTGCCCGGCGGCGCCCAGGTCACGTTCTCCGACACCACGGACGATCCGCCCGCCTCGAGCGCGACCGGCTGGTGGCACGCGCGCGGCCTGGCCACCCCGGCGACCCCCATCGAGGTGGTCGGGCAGGATCCGTGCGCACGATGGCTGTCGATCTCCCGAGCACCGCTGTGGCTGCCCCCCGCCGTGAACCCAGACGAGCGCCATGACGGGGCCACGGGAGGGCGACACACAGATCTGCTCGAGCACACGGGCTGGCTGGTGGTCGCCGCCGACCCGTTCGCCCTGGCGGTCAAGGGCGGCCACAACGCCGAGCCCCACAACCACCTCGATCTCGGGCAGGTGTGCCTGTGGATCGGCGGGGAACAACTGCTGCTCGACCCGGGCTCGGGGGTCTACACCCGGGAGTACTTCGACGCGGCGACCCGCTACGACTTCTTCGAGCCGTCGGGCCGAGCCCACAACGCGCCGATGCTGGACGACGCCCAGCAGGTTCTCGGCGACAACGCTCGCGCGGTCGTCACCCACCAGTCGGCCGGTGCCTTCGAGCTGGATCTGACGAGCGCCTATGCGCAGCCCAGCCGGGTGAGCCGTCGCGTCGAGTGGGCCGACGGCGTGTCAACCGTGACTGTCCGCGACGTCATCGAGGGACCGGTGACGACGGCCGGCTGGTGCCTCGTGAGTGAGGCGGAACCCGTCCACGACGGGCTGAGCGTCCGCTGGGTGGGCCGACACGGCACCCTCGGCCTCGACGTGGCCACGGGGCGGGTGCTCGTCCGGGCTTTCGAGACGCGACACCACCACGGGGCCCCACGCACGTTGTGGATCACCGAGATCACCGCGCCGACCACCGAAGGTGCCCTCGAACAGCGGCTGTCGTTCGACCTCAGGGACGCACCCCGACGGTGAACCGCACGTCCTGACAGATGTCGTCGGGCCCCAGACCGGCGATCAGGGCGGCCGCCTTCTCGCGCACGCCGTCGGCCTCGCTCGGGCTCATCTGCATCCACGCGTGGCGCTGACCGAGCGTGCGCGTGAACGCTTCCCACTGGGCGGCATCGGCCAGCGGCAGCGTCACGCGCATCCGGTGGGTGACGACCTGGGTGGCGCCGGCCTGTTCGAACGCGAGAACCATGCCCTCGTCCGTGTCGAAGCTCGGGGCCACCTCGTCAGGCGTGGCGCGCTGCGCCTTCGGGTCGAGTTTCGGCAGCCACGGCTGCAGCAGCGAGTTGAGCTCGAGCCAGCCGGGGCTGGCGGGGCCGAACGTCGACACCCCGATGCGCCCACCGGGTCGCAGCAGCTCGACCCACCTGCCCAGCGCACGCCACGGATCCGGCAGGAAGAAGATGACCATGGCCGACGCCACCACGTCAAAGGAGCCGGGCGGCACCTCGGGATCCTGCGCATCGGCCACCTGGTAGTCGACCCGCACTCCCCGATCCGCCGCCTCCTGGCGGGCCCGCTGCACCATCGCGTCGCTCAGGTCGACGCCGAGCACTCGGCCGGTGGGGCCGACGCGGTGCGCCAGCACCAGGCTGGCGGTTCCGGGGCCGCAGCCCAGGTCGAGGCAGGCCTCCCCCGGTTGCACGGCGAGTGCCTCCACCAGGCCCGTCGCCATCGGCACGAAGAAATCGACACCCGAGCGGTCGTAGTCATCGGCCAGTGCACTGAAGAGCCCGGCGACGGCCCGGGACTGTTCCGACAGTTCCCCCATGCCTGATTCTCCCACCGGGCCCCCGCGCGCGGAAGGGAAAGGGGAAGGACAGTGCGTCAGTCCAGGTCGTCGGAGGGGGCCTCGCCGGCCTGCTCGGCATCGGCCACCACCTCGGCATGCACGGCGGCGACCTGCGCCTCGTCCATCATCGGCGCACGGACGACGCCCGCGAGCACCCCGTTGAGGAAGCTCGGCGACTCGTCGGTCGACAACTCCCCCGCGAGCACCAGCGCCTCGGCGATCGCGACGCGGGCGTCGATCCCACCATGGTCGATCTCCCAGACAGCGATCCGGGCCAGCGCCCGGTCGACGCGGGGCATGCGCGCCAGCGACCAGCCCTGGTCGAGCGCCGCCTCAAGCCTGGCGTCGATCGCGGGCAGCTGCGCCACCACGCCCTCGACCAGGTCGGCGGTGTACTCGCGCAGCGGCACCTCGGCCTGCAGCACGTGGTCGTGCAGGATCGCCAGCGGCGGCTCACCACGCAGGTCGGCCTCGAAGAGCACGTCGAGAGCGGCCTTGCGGGCCTTCGTCCGCGTGGAGAAGTGCGGACGAGGGGTGGGCGCGCTCACTTGTCGGTGATGCGGCCCAGGTAGGAACCGTCGCGCGTGTCCACCTTGACCTTCTCGCCGGTGGTGATGAACAGCGGCACCTGGATCTGCTTGCCGGTCTCGAGGGTGGCGGGCTTGGTGCCGCCGGTCGAGCGGTCACCCTGCAGGCCGGGCTCGGTGTAGGTGATCTCGAGCTCGACCGAGGCGGGCAGGTCGATGTAGAGGGGGTTGCCCTCGTGCAGCGCCACCGTGGCCATCTGGTTCTCGAGCAGGTAGTCCTTGGCCTCGCCCACCGTGTCGTCCGCGATCGAGATCTGGTCGTAGGTGGTGGTGTCCATGAACACGAAGCCGTCACCGTCGTGGTACAGGTACTGCATGTCGCGGCGGTCGACAGTCGCGGTGTCGACCTTGGTGTCGGAGTTGAAGGTCTTGTCGACGACCTTGCCCGAGAGCACGTGCTTCAGCTTGGTGCGGACGACGGTGTTGCCCTTGCCCGGCTTGTGGTGCTGGAACCACAGCACCTGCCAGAGCTGACCGTCCAGGTCGAGCACCATGCCGTTCTTCAGATCGTTGGTGGAAGCCACGGGGGAATCGCCTTTCGAAAGATGATGACAGCCAGCGATTCTAAACCGGCGACCCGTCAGCGGCAGAATCGAGCGACCGACGCAGCCACTGCTCCACGCCCGCGATGTGCACCGTCGCCCAGGCTCGAGCCGCCTGCGCATCGCCGGCGAGGATCGCCCGCGCGATCTCACGATGCTCGCGCACCGTGCGGCCCACGGCCTCGTGCTCGGTGATGCCCCGCCAGACGCGGGCCCGCTGGGTGCGCCCCGACACGGCGTCGAGCAGCGAGACCACCAGCGGATTGCCGGAGGTCTCGGCGATCCGGCGGTGGAACTCCAGGTCGTGGGTGACGAGGCGGTCGACCTCGCCCGCCGACGAGGCCGAGGTGGCCAGGTCGTCCAGCTCGTCGACCGAGCCCAGCAGGGCCTCCCGATCGGCGGCGGCCATCTCGGTCGCCGCCAGCGCGGTCACCTCGGGCTCGAGCAGTCGGCGCACCTGCAGGAACTGCAGCACGCTGGAGTCCTGGTGCAGGTCGGTGACGAAGCCCATCACGTCGACCAGCGACGCCGGTTCCAGGGCCGCCACGAACGTGCCGTCGCCGCGTCGCACGTCGAGCACCCTGATCAGCGCCAGCGCCTTCACCGCCTCCCGCAGCGAGCTGCGCGACAGGCCGAGCGAGGCGGCCAGATCGGCCTCCCGCGGCAGCCGGTCGCCGGGCTTCAGCTCGCCGGTGGCGATCATGGTGCGGATCGCCTCGATGGCGTCGTCGGTGACGGCCACGGCGCCGGCTCAGCTGCCGACCGGACGAAGCCGCAGCCCGCCCATGCCTCCGTCGACGGCCAGGATGGCTCCCGCAGTCGAGCCGGAGCGGGGGCTGGCCAGGTGCACGATGGCGTGCGCCACCTCGTCCGCGCTGACCAGACGGCCGTGGGGCTGACGCGCCTCGAGGGCCGCGCGCTCGGCCTCGGGGTCGTCGGCTTTCTGCAGCAGTCGTCCGACCCAGGGGGTGTCGGCGGTGCCGGGGGCGACGGCGTTGACGCGGATGCCCTCGCGCAGGTGGTCGGCGGCCATGGCGCGGGTGAGCGCGTGCACGGCGCCCTTGGTGGCGCAGTAGAGGGCGCGCTGGGGAAGGCCGGCGTCGCCGGCGATCGATCCGGTGTTGACGACGGCGGCGTGCTGGCTGGCGCGCAGGTGCGGCAGGGCGGCGCGAGTGACGCGGGCCATGCCGACCACGTTGACGTCGAACGCGCGCGCCCACTCGGCGTCGTCATTGGCGGCCACGTCACCCTGGGCGCCGATGCCGGCGTTGTTGATGACGATGTCGAGACCGCCGAAGTGATCGGTCACCTGCGCGATGGCGGCGACGACCGAGGCGTCGTCGGCGACGTCGGCCCGCACCGGCAGCACCCCCTCGGGCAGGTCGACGGGGTTGAGGTCGAGCGCAGCCACCTTGGCGCCGGCGGCGACCAGCTGCTTCACCACCGCCAACCCGATGCCGCTCGCTCCGCCGGTGACGACGGCCACGAGGCCGTCGAACTCGCGGGCTGGGGTTGACTGTTCAGACATCAGATCTCCTTGGTGCTGTGCGGTGACGTGAGCGGTGACGAGCGGTGACTTGAGCGGCGGTGATCGCGGCCCGCCCATCTTGACGCCCCAGACATCGGATGTCTAGCGTGCAGGCATGGCCACCATCACCGGTTTCCGGGCCCACGACATCCGCTTTCCCACCTCGGAGTTCCTCGACGGCTCCGATGCCATGAATCCCGACCCGGACTACTCGGCAGCCTATCTGCGGCTGGAGACCTCAGATGGGGAGTCCGGCCACGGATTCGTGTTCACCATCGGGCGCGGCAACGACGTGCAGACGGTCGCCAATGCCCTCCTCGCCGAGCGGCTGGTCGGCCGTGACCTCGCCGTGCTGGACGATCTCGGCGGCCTGTGGCGCGAGCTCAACGGCGACTCGCAGCTGCGCTGGCTCGGCCCCGAGAAGGGCGTCATGCACATGGCGCTGGGTGCCGTCATCAACGCCCTGTGGGACCTCAAGGCCAAGCGCGCCGGGCTGCCCCTGTGGCAACTGCTCGCCCGCATGAGCCCCGAGCAACTCGTCGACCTGGTCGACTTCCGCTACCTCACCGACGCGCTCACGCCGGACGAGGCCCTCGCCCTGCTGAAGGCGGCCGAACCCGGCCGCGCCGAGCGGGAGCGCCACCTGCTCGAGCACGGTTACCCGGCCTACACCACCTCCCCCGGCTGGCTCGGCTACTCCGACGAGAAGCTGGTGCGTCTGTGCCGCGAGGCCAAGGCCGACGGGTTCACGCAGATCAAGCTGAAGGTGGGCGGCAGCCTCGACGACGACCTGCGCCGACTGCGGTTGGCCCGCGAGGCCGTCGGGCCCGACCTGCCGATCGCCATCGACGCCAACCAGCGGTGGGACGTCGCCGAGGCCATCGACTGGGTGCGACAGTTGGCCACTGTCACCGACCTGGCCTGGATCGAGGAACCCACCAGCCCCGACGACGTGCTCGGTCACGCCGCCATCGCCCGGGGGGTCGCGCCCACCCGGGTGGCCACCGGCGAGCACCTGATGAACCGGGTGTTGGCCAAGCAGTTCCTGCAGGCCGGCGCCCTGCACGTGCTGCAGATCGACGCCAGCCGGGTCGCGGGGGTCAACGAGAACCTCGCGATGCTGCTGCTCGCCGCCAAGTTCGGGGTGCCCGTCTGCCCCCACGCCGGTGGGGTCGGGCTGTGCGAGGCGGTGCAGCACCTGGCGATGTTCGATCTGGTGGCCGTCAGCGGATCCGACGACGGCCGCATGATCGAGTACGTCGACCACCTCCACGAGCACTTCGTCACCCCCGTCGAGGTGCGCCAGGGTCGCTACCTCGCCCCGCTCGCTCCCGGCGCCGGGGCCGAGATGCACCCCGACTCGATCGCGAGCTACGAGTTCCCGGCATGACCTTCGCACTGGGCTGCGCCCCGCTGGGCAACCACGGCATCGAGCTCACCGACGACCAGGCCCACGCGGTGCTCGCCGGGGCCTGGGACCATGGCGTGCGCGCCTTCGACACCGCCCCCCACTACGGGTTGGGTCTGTCGGAGCGCCGGCTGGGCCGGTTGTTGGCGGGGGTCCCGCGCGAGCAGGCCCTCGTCGCGACGAAGGTCGGACGACTGCTCGTGCCCCAGGACGCTGCCGGACGACTCGACGACGAGGGTTTCCTGGTGCCCGCCGATCACCGCCGCGTGCCCGACTACAGCGCCGACGGTGTGCGCCGGAGCCTGCACGAGTCGCTGGATCGCCTCGGCCTCGACCGCGTCGACATCTCCTACGTGCACGACGCCGAGCGCTACAACCTCGAGGCCGGGCTGACCACGGCCCTCGAGGGCCTGCAGCTGCTCAAGCAGGAAGGGCTGGTCGACACCATCGGGTTCGCCTCGATGGACGCTGCCGCCCTGCTGCGCGCCGCCGACTCCGGCGACTGGGACGAGCTGATGGTGGCCGGCGTGCACACCCTGGCCAGCGACGGCACCCGCGTGCTCGACCGTGCCCTCGAGACCGACACCCGGGTGGCTGCGGCCGCCATCTTCAACGGCGGGGTGCTCGCCACCGGCCTGCTGCCCGACCGGGAGAACCTGTTCGACTACGAGCCGATCAGCCCCGGGAAGACCGCCGTGGTGAAGCGGCTCGAGGCCCTCTGCGCTGCTCACGGGGTCGCCCTTCCCGCCGCTGCCCTGCAGTTCCCCTTGCGGCACCCGGCGGTCGTCCGCGTGGTGGTCGGCGGCATCACCGCCGACCAGGTCGCCCGCAACCTGCACCTGCTGCGGTCGCCCGTGCCCGAGGACTTCTGGCGGGAGCTGGCGGCATGAGCGTCATCGACACCCACCTGCACCTGTGGGATCTCGGGCGTCGTACCGACGACCCCGGCGCGTATCCGTGGCTCGGCCCGCAGCACGGGGACCTGTTCCGCGACCACCTGCCCGCCGAGGCGCGGCAGGTGCTCGACCAGGCCGGCGTCGATCGAGCCGTGCTGGTGCAGGCCGAGGACTCCCTCGCCGAGACCGACCTGATGCTCGACTGGGCCGAGCGCCACGACTGGATCGCCGGGGTGGTCGGCTGGCTGCCGCTGCGCGATCCGGACGCCACCCGGGCCGCGCTGGCCCGCTACCACTCCCGCCCGCTGGTGGGGGTGAGGCACCTCGTGCACGACGATCCCGACGCCGGTTTCCTCGACGAGGTCGACGACGCGCTGCGCCTGGTTGCCGCCGCCGGCCTGCCGCTCGACGTGCCCGACGCGTGGCCCCGGCACTTGGCGCAGCTGACCAGGGTGGCGGAGCGTCACCCCGACCTCACCGTGGTCGTCGACCACCTCGCCAAGCCGCCGCGTGCCGGCGCGCCGGACGAGCTGGACGCCTGGGCCGAGGCCCTCGCCGGCGCCGCCGCCCGTCCGAACGTCGTCGCCAAGGTCTCGGGGCTGCAGTGCCCGACCACCACCCTGCAGAGCGCACCGCTGACCACCGAGGCGCTGCGACCGGTGCTCGACCTCGCCCTCGACCTGTTCGGCGCCGATCGGCTGCTCTACGGCGGCGACTGGCCGATGACCACGCTCGACGCCGGAGGCTACCTGCCCCACTGGCGGGCCATTCGCGGCTGGATCGACACCCTGCCCCCGACCGAGGCCGAGGCGATCCTGGCGGGAACGGCGAGGCGGGTGTACTCGCTGGGCGCCGACCTCCCGTAGCCCCTTTCCCGTACTCTCGTGAGCGATGACCCCACGCACCAAGCCCCCCTTTCCTCCCCGCCACGACTCGCTGACCGAGCAGGCGGAACTGGGCCCCGACGGCGTGCCCGACGATGCCCTCGTCGAGAGGCTGGCGGTGGAATCGCTGGCGCTGGAGTGGCACAGCAGCGAGTTCGTGGAATGGGGCGCCAGCACCGTCGCCGGTGGCACGGCGGCGAACTCCGACTGGTTCAAGCCCAGTTGGTACGACCTCTCCCTGACCGGGGTCGACCTGGCCAACGCGCGCCTCACCGAGCCCGGACTGCGACGGCTCGCGTTCACCGACTGTCGCATGACCGGCTTCGACATCGCCCAGTCGGTGGTGCAGGACGCCACCTTCACGGGCTGCCTGCTCGACCTCGCCAATCTGCGGTTCGCCAAGCTCACCCGCGTGAGGTTCGTCGACTGCCGCCTGCGGGGGGCTGACCTCTCGTCCGCGCAGTTGGTCGACGTCACCTTCGAGGGCTGCGATCTCTCCGAGGTGCAGTTCCACGAACTGCGGACGACCCGGGGTGCGATCCGCGGCAGTCAGTTGACGGGCGCGAAGTCGATCGCTGGTCTGCGCGGCATGGTGATCGACCCCGTCGACCTGTTGGAACTCACCCACCAACTGGCGGCCGAGCTGGGCATCAGGATCGAATGAGCTCGAAGCACTCGCGCAGCACGTCTTCGTGCGGTGCCTCGATCAGGTCGACCCGACCCACCTCGGGCAGGCCCACGAACCGCAGGGACGAGCCGCGGGTCTTCTTGTCCAGGCTCATGGTGGCGCGGAGCGACGCCCAGTCGGAGCCCGCGTAGCGCACGGGCAGCCCCACGGACGAGAGCACCGCTCGGTGCCGGGTCACCGTCGAGGCATCGAGCCCGAGGGTGCGGGCCGACAGTTCGGCGGCGAACACCATGCCCACACTGATGGCCTCGCCGTGCCGCCACCCGAAGTTCTCGGCCTTCTCGATCGCATGGCCCAGGGTGTGGCCGTAGTTCAGCGCCTCGCGGCCCACCCGACCGGCGGTGGAGGTCTGCTCGCGCAGGTCGGCCGAGACGGTGCTCGCCTTCACCGCGATCCCCCGGGTGATCAGCTCCGCCACCACGGGTGAGCTGACATCCTGGGCGGCCGCCGGGTCGTCCTCGACGAGACGCAGGATCTCGGGGTCGCTGATGAACCCACACTTGATCACCTCGGCCAGCCCGTTGCTGACCTCGGCGGGCGGCAGGTCGGCCAACGTGTCGAGATCGCAGAGCACGCCGCGCGGCTCCCAGAAGGCGCCAACGAGGTTCTTGCCGGCGGCCAGGTTGATGCCCGTCTTGCCGCCGACGGCGGCATCGACCATGCCCAGGATCGAGGTGGGCATCGCGACGTAGCCGACGCCGCGCAGCCAGGTGGCGGCCACGAATCCAGCCAGATCGGTGGTCGCCCCACCGCCGAGGCCGACCACCACGTCGCTGCGGGTGAAGCCTGCGGCCGCCAGAGCGTCCCAGCAACCCGTCAGGGTGGTCGCGAACTTGGCGTGTTCACCGGTCGGCACGATCAGCGGCAGCACCTGGATGCCGGCCGCCTCGAGCTGTTCGGTCAACCCGGCGGCGCGCTCGGTCAGGGCCTGCGGGTGCAGGATCGCCACCCTCGCGGCTCGCGATCCATCCGAGGCGACCAACTCCAAGAGGCCGGACGACGCCCCGGCCGCGATCTCCACCCGGTAGGGCTGTTCGGCCCGCACCTCGACGGTGCTCACGCCTCGTCCCCGGCGTGCTGGCGGGAGGCGGGGAGCAGCGAGACGATCTCGTCGACCAAGACATCAGGCCGGCGATCGGTGGTGTCGAGGGCATGGGACGCGACCTCACGATAGAGGTGCTCGCGTTCGGTCTGCAGGCGCTCAAGATTGGCGCGCACGTCTCCGAGGACGAGGGGCCGCATCACGTTCATGCCCACCCGACGGGTGGCATGCGTGACCGAGACCTGCAGCCAGAAGACGTCGTGGCCCGCCAGGGCGGAGCGAATGTCGTCGTTGAGCACGGCACCCCCACCCAGGGAGAGCACGCGCGCGGTCGGCTCCCCCGCCGGCCCCAGCAGTTCCAGGGTGGTGTCGCGCTCCAGGGCGCGGAAGTGGGGCTCACCGTCGTCCACGAAGATCTCGGCAATGGTCTTGGCGGCGCGGCTCTCGATCACCTGGTCGACGTCGACGAACTCGAGCCCCAGCCGGGCGGCGGTGGCTCGCCCGAGGGTGGTCTTGCCCGAGGCGGGCGGGCCCACGAAGACGATGGTCATGCCAGTCCCCGCGCATCCACGTCGGCCAGGTAGGCCTCGAGGTTGCGGCGGGTCTCGTCGACGGAGTCGCCCCCGAACTTCTCCAGCGCGGCCTCGGCCAGCACCAACGCCACCATGGCCTCGGCCACCACGCCGGCGGCCGGCACGGCGCAGACGTCGGAGCGCTGGTGGTGGGCCTTGGCTGCCTCACCGGTGGCGACGTCGATGGTGCGCAGGGCCCGGGGAACGGTCGCGATCGGCTTCATGGCGGCCCGCACCCGCAGCAGTTCTCCGGTGCTCATGCCACCCTCGGTGCCGCCCGAGTGGTGGCTCAGTCGGTGGATGCCGTCGCCCTCGCCCGCAGGCGCGATCTCGTCGTGGGCCTGCGACCCGCGCACCCGCGCGAGGTCGAAGCCGTCGCCCAGCTCGACCCCCTTGATCGCCTGGATGCCCATCAGTGCGTAGGCCAGCTTCGCGTCGAGCCGCCGGTCGCCCGAACTGTGCGACCCCAGGCCCGGCGGCAGCCCCCACGCGAGCACCTCGACCACCCCGCCGAGGGTGTCGCCCTCGCGATGGCAGGCCTCGACCTCGGCCTGCATGGCGGCCGATGCCTCGGGGTCGAAGCAGCGCACGGGGTCAGCGTCGATGGCCGCGAGGTCACCAAGCGTCGGGTACAGCCCCTTCGCGGCCTTCACGGGCCCGAGCTCGACGACATGGCTGAGCACCGTGACGCCGAGTGCCTGCTGCAGGAAGGCTTTCGCGATGGCGCCGAGAGCCACCCGGGCGGCCGTCTCGCGGGCCGACGCGCGCTCGAGAATCGGGCGGGCCTCGTCGAAGGCGTACTTCTGCATGCCCGCGAGGTCGGCATGGCCGGGCCGGGGGCGGGTCAGCGGGGCGTTGCGGGCCTGCTCGGCCAGCACCTCGGCGTCGACCTCTTCGGGGTTCATCACCTCGACCCACTTGGGCCACTCGGTGTTGCCGATTGTCAGCGCGATGGGCGACCCCAGGGTCTCACCGTGGCGGAAGCCGCCCAGCAGGGTGAGGGCGTCGGCCTCGAACTTCATCCGCGCACCTCGACCCACGCCGAGCCGGCGACGGGCGAGGTCATTCTGGATGTCGGCGCCGGAGATCTTCACGTGGGCCGGGATGCCCTCCATCGTGGCGACCAGCGCTTGGCCGTGGGACTCCCCCGCCGTCAGGTAACGCAACATGGGCTGAGTCTTTCAGATGTGGTTTCGGGCCGTCATCGCGTCTTGCGCGGCGCCGCGCAGCAACGCGAACGTGACCTCGGCGCCGGTGTGCCAACGCACCTGCTCGACGGCCTGCCCCGCCAGCAGGTCGAGCCCGTTGAGCACCAGGGCACCGCGGGCCGCGGCGGCCTGCGCCAACGGGGTCGGCCAGGGGTCGTAGACGGAGTCGAAGACCACCGGCGCGAGCGCGGCGAGCAGTTCGGCGTACGGGGTTGCCCCGACCGCCGGCACCGTCGACACCACGAGATCGGACGACGCGCCACCCGCCATTTCGGCCAGTTCGGCCAGCGCGCGCGGGGTCACCTGCACCCCCAACTCGGCGCCGAGCTCGACCAGGCCGCGGGCTCGTCCGGGGTCGCGGGCCAGCACGACCACTGCACGCACGCCCAGCCGGGCCAACCCGACCATTGCCGAACGGGCCGTGGCGCCGTTGCCGACCAGGGTGGCCGTGGACAGGTCGCCCAGCCCGTGGGCCGCGAACGCGACGCCGTAGCCGGGTACGTCGGTGTTGCGGACGATCGCCCCGCCCCGGGCGCCGGCGTCACGCACCCAGGTGTTGGCGGCGCCGGTGAGCCGGACGACGTCGTCGGGTTCGCCGAGCGCGACCAGATCGTCCTTGTGCGGGGCGGTCACGCTCAGGGCCCGCCAGTGGGGCTCGAGGCCCCGCACGAAGTCCGCCACCTGCCCGGGGGCGACGTCGACGGCCTCGTAGTGCCAGTCGAGCCCCACCTCGGCATAGGCGGCGCGGTGGATCGCCGGAGACAGCGAGTGCCCGACCGGGTGGCCGATGACGGCACAGGTGGTGGGGGCGCTCGCCGCGTCACCCCCTGCGTTCGGGGTCAGCACTTGCCCTTGTGAGCCTGGCACCAGGCCTGGAACTTCTTCACGTTGGCGTTGTGCTCGGCCAAGGTCTTGGCGAAAGCCGTCTCGCCGGTGTCGGGGTCGATCACCACGAAGTACAGGTAGTCCGACTTGGTCGGGTTCACGGCCGCCGTCAGGGCCAACTTGCCGGGGTTGCTCACCGGCCCCGGCGGCAGCCCCTTGTTCGTGTAGGTGTTGTAGGGCGACTTGACCTGGCGCTCGGCGTCGGTGGTGGTCAGGCGGCCCTTGATGTTGTTGGCGTAGACGATGGTGGCGTCCGAGCCCAGGGGCATGCCCGCCTTCAGGCGGTTGTAGAAGACCCCGGTCACCAGCGCCAGGTCTTTCTCGCCACGCACCTCCTTCTCGGCGATGGAGGCGACGATCAGCGCCTGGTACGGCGTGACGCCGGCGGCCTTGGCGCGATCCTCGAAGTTCAGCTCGGTGAGCACGGTGGTGAACTGCTTGACCTGCGCCTGACCGAGTTCCGCGGCCGTGGGCGAGTCGTCGACCTCGTAGGTCTCGGGGTACATGATGCCCTCGGCATTGCCCGCAGGAACCCAGGCGGGCGCACCCAGGGCCTTGGTGTTCTTCTCGACCGCGGCCATGTCGGCCTGCTTGATCTTGGTGGCCTTCTCGATGATGGGCCACTGCTCGGTGAGGCGCAGGCCCTCCGGCAGGGTGACGCGGGTGCGTTCGATGTTCTGGGGATCGGCGAGGTAGTTGAAGGCGGCCTCGGCCGAGATCTGGGTGCGCATCTTGTAGCGACCGGCCTGGATGTCCTTCGAGCCGGCCTCGGCGGCGGTGACCTTGCGCCACGGCTTCATCGACTTGATGACGCCCGCGTCGAGCAGGATGAACCCGATCTGGTTCATGCCCGCGCCGCGGGGAACGGTCACCTCGATGGTGGCCACACCCTCGGAGCCGAGGTAGTCGTCGGTGGTGCGGTAGGCGATGTAGGCCTTGTTCGCGTAGTGGTAGCCGGCCCACCCGCCGCCGACGAGCACCGCCAGCGAGAGCAGCACGGCGAAGGTGCTCCGCGCGTGGTAGAACACCTTCTTCCAGTTGAACTTGCGCTCGTTGTCGACGAACAGTCCGCTCACTCGGCGCCCCTTCCGATGTCGTGGCCCGCGTTCTGACCCATGCTCTGGCCCGTGTGCTGGCGCCGTGCCTCCAACGCCTGCTCCAGAATGCCGACAGCGGCCGCCTGGTCGATGATCCCGCGCCGCTGGCGGGCGTTCTTGCCCGCTTGGGCGAGTCTACGTGACGCCTCCGCGGTGCTCATCCGCTCGTCGACCAGCACCACCGGCACCGGGGCCACCGTCGTCCGCAACTCGGCGAGCACGCCGCGCATGAACTCGACCGCCGGGCCCTCCTTGCCGGCCAGGTTCCTGGGCCAGCCCAGCACCACCTCGACGGGGTCGTACTCGGCGACCAGGGCGGCCACCCTGCGGAACGGCTGGTCCTTGGCGGGGATGGTCTCGACGGGGTACGCCATCAGCCCGTCGGGGTCGCAGTAGGCGACCCCGACGCGGGCCTTGCCCCAGTCGAAACACAGCCGGATGCCGCGCTGGTCCCCCAGGGCGGCCCCCACCTCGGGTAGCTCCATGCCCGGCGCCCTGCCGTCAGCCGAGCGCCGCGGCGATGGCCGCCAGGGCGTCGGCGGCACCGGCACCGTTGGTGCCACCGCCCTGGGCCAGGTCGTCCTTGCCGCCGCCCCGACCGCTCAACGGCACCGCGCCGACGCCGACCAGCTGGCCGGCCTTGGCGCCCAACTCGCGGGCGGCCGCGGTGGTGGCGACCACCAGGGCGGGCTTGTCGGCAGTGCCGCCGACGGCCGCGACCACGGCCGCCTGCTCACCGAGTCGTCCGCGCAGGTCGGTGACCAGTCCACGCAGGTCGTTCCCGCCCACCCCGGGCACCTCGACGGCCAACAGCTGGTACTGACCCACGGTGCGCACCTGCTGCAGCAGGGCACCCGCCTCGGCCTTCAACTGCTCGGCCCTGAGGTCGGCGATCTGCTTCTCGGCCTGCTTGAGGTCGGCCACCAGCTTGCTGACCCGTTCGGTCAACTGGTCGGGCTGCACCTTGAGAATCTCGCTGAGCCCGTGCACGAGGGCGCGCTCGCCGGCCAGGTGGGTGAAGGCGTCGGTCGACACCAGGGCCTCAACGCGCCGCGCCCCCGACCCGATGGACTGCTCGCCCAGCAGGGTCATCAGCCCGATCTGGGACGACGTCTGCACGTGCGTGCCACCGCACAACTCACGCGACCACGGCCCGCCCAGTTCGACCATGCGGACGATCGGCGGGTACTTCTCGCCGAACATCGCCATGGCACCGAGGGCCTTGGCCTCCTCCAGCGGCATCTGGGCGTCAGTGACGACCAGGTTCTCCTTGATGGCGAGGTTGCAGCGTTCCTCGATCTCGGCGCGCAGCGCGTCCGAGAGGCCCCCCTGGGCGGCGTAGTCGAAGCGCAGGTAGCCGGGCTTGTTGTACGAGCCGGCCTGGGTCGCGCCCTGACCGACGAGCTCGCGCAGCGCGGCGTGCAGCACATGGGTCGCCGTGTGCGCTTGGCAGGAGCCGAGTCGGTGGGCGGCATCGACGGCCGCCTCGACCTGGTCGCCCACCGCCAGGTCACCGTTGACGGCAACCTTGTGCACCACCAGCCCCGGCACGGGGCGCTGCACGTCGAGCACCTCGAGGTCGAAGCCGCCCGCGCGAATCACTCCGGCGTCGGCATCCTGACCGCCCGACTCGGCGTAGAAGCTGGTCTCGTCGAGCACGACCTCGACGACCGAACCGGCCGCGGCGTGGTCGACGACGCTGCCTTCGGCGATGATGCCTCGCACCCGCGTGGGCACGACCAGATCGGTGTAGCCCAGGAACGGGGTCTCACCGGCATCGCGCAGGCCACGGTAGACATCGACGTTGACCGCCGCGCCGCCCTTCTTCGCCTTGGCGTCGGCCTTCGCCCGGGCCCGCTGCTCGCCCATCAGGCGGGTGAACTCGTCGCGGTCGACCGACAGGCCCTGCTCGGCCGCCATCTCGAGCGTGAGATCGATCGGGAAACCGTAGGTGTCGTGCAACTGGAAGGCCTTCTCGCCGGCCAGGGTGCTGCCGTGGGCTCCGCGCACCTCGGCGGCCGCAGTCTCGAACAGCTGGGTGCCGCTGGCCAGGGTGCGCGAGAAGGACGCCTCCTCGGCGGCCGCGGCCAGGCTCACCTGCTCCCATGTGGCGTCGATCTCGGGATAGGTCTCGTTCATCACCCGGCGCGACACGTCGAGCAACTCGACGAGCGACTCGCCGGTGTAGCCCAGCAGCCGCATCGAGCGGACGCTACGGCGCAGCAGCCGGCGCAGCACGTAGCCGCGCGCCTCGTTGCCCGGACGAACCCCGTCGCTCATCAGCATCAGCCCCGAGCGCACGTGGTCAGCGATCACGCGCAGGCGCACGTCGTCGTCGGCATTCGCCCCGTAGGACTTGCCGGCCAGTTCGGCCGCACGGTCGATGACCGGCGCCACCTGGTCGATCTCGTACAGGTTGTGCTTGCCCTGCAGCAGGGTGGCGATCCGCTCGAGCCCGGCACCGGTGTCGATGTTCTTGGTGGGCAGCTCGCGGGCGACGTCGAAGTCGTCCTTGCGACGCACCGCCGACAATTCCTCCTGCTGGAAGACGTTGTTCCAGATCTCGAGGTAGCGCTCATCGTTGACGTCGGGGCCACCGGCGGGGCCGAACTCGGGCCCGCGGTCGTAGAAGACCTCGGAGTCGGGGCCGCCGGGGCCGGGGACGCCCATGTGCCAATAGTTCTCGGAGAGGTCGCGGCGCCAGATGCGCTCGTCCGGCATGCCGATCGAGCGCCAGATCTCGAGCGCCTCCACGTCACCCTCGGGGTAGGCCGGGTGGAAGCCGGGGCCCAGCACCGACACGGAGATCTTCTCGGGGTCGAAGCCCAGGTTGCCGTCGTCCACCGGGCCGGTGAGGAACTCCCACGTCCACGGGATCACCTCGGCCTTGAAGTAGTCGCCGAACGAGAAGTTGCCGAGCATCTGGAAGAAGGTGCCGTGGCGGGTGGTCTTGCCGACCTCGTCGATGTCGAGGGTGCGGATGCACTTCTGGATCGACACGGCGCGCTTCCAGGGCACCGGCACCTCGCCGGTGAAGTAGGGAACCATCGGCACCATGCCGGCCACCACGAACAGCAGGTTGGGGTCGTTGTGCACGAGCGGCACGCTGGGCACGACGGCGTGGTCGTGCCTGCGGAAGAACTCGACGTAGCGGCGGCCAACTTCTGCGGTCTTCATGGGATTCCTGAACTGCTGGGATTGCGGGCAGCCCAACTCTAGCCGTCGAGCCGCTGGCGGATCGCCTCCATTTGGGTGCCGATGGCCGCCTCGTTGCCGTGATCGGTGGGCTGGTAGTAGCGGCTGCCGACCAGTTCGTCGGGCAGGTATTGCTGCGCCGCGACTCCCGCCGCGAGATCGTGCGGGTAGACGTAGCCCTGGCCGTGACCGTAGGTCTTGGCACCGGCGTAGTGGGCGTCGCGCAGGTAGGGCGGCACCTCGCCCACCTTGCCGGCCTGCACGTCGGCCCGGGCCGCGCCGATGGCGGTGGTGACGGCATTCGACTTGGGAGCGACGGCGGCGGCGATGGTGGCGTGGGCCAGTGTCAGCTGCGCCTCGGGCATGCCGATCAGTTGCACCGTCTGCGCGGCTGCCACGGCCGTCTGCAGCACCGACGGCGCCGCCATACCGATGTCTTCGGAGGCCAGGATCATCAACCGGCGGGCGATGAACCGAGGGTCCTCCCCCGCCTCGAGCATGCGGGCCAGGTAGTGCAGCGCGGCGTCCACGTCAGACCCGCGCACGCTCTTGATGAACGCGCTGATCACGTCGTAGTGCTGGTCGCCGTCCTTGTCGTAGCGCACGGTGGCGCGGTCGACGGCCTTGGCGACGATCTCGGGGGTGATCTCGGTCTGCCCCAGGGCATCGGCCCCGGCGGCGGCCTCCTCGAGGTAGGTCAGCGACCGGCGCGCATCCCCCTGGGCCAGGCGCACCAGAGTCGCCCGCGCCTCGGGGTGCAGGGTGAACGGCTCACCCGACGAGGTGCGCACCCCCCGTTCGTCGCTGATCCCTCGGTCGACGAGCGTGCCGATGTCGTCATCGGTCAGCGGCCTGAGGGTCAGCAGCAGCGACCGCGACAGCAGCGGCGAGATCACCGAGAAGCTCGGATTCTCGGTGGTGGCGGCGATCAGGGTGACCAGCCGGTTCTCGACGGCGGGCAGCAGCACGTCCTGCTGGGCCTTCGAGAAGCGGTGCACCTCGTCGATGAACAGCACGGTTCCCCGTCCGCGGGCCAACTCGCGGGAGGCGGTGTCGAGTTCCTCGCGCACCTGCTTGACGCCCGCGGTCACCGCCGACACCTCGACGAAGCGACGGTGGGTGGAGTGCGAGACCACCGAGGCGATGGTGGTCTTGCCGACCCCGGGCGGCCCCCACAGGAACACCGACATCGCCTGGCTGCCGTCGGCCAGCCGCCGCAGCGGCGACCCGGGACCCAACAAGTGGCCCTGCCCCACGATCTCGTCGATGGTGCGCGGACGAAGCCTGACCGCCAGCGGCTGGCCACCCTGGTGGGCGCCACCGCTCAGCGACCCGAGGGCCAGCGATCCGCCAGCCGTCGGCGCGGTGCCGGGATCCGGGTTGCCGAACAGGTCAGTCACCCGCAGCAGTCTAGTGGTGGTGGCCAGCGCCCCGTCCGGCTGGCAGTCCGGCCATCGGGTGCGACGAAACCTGCGCTCGATTCACTGATCGGGCCCGAAATCCTCCTCATGGGCAATCCACAGCAGTTTTCGTCGCACGTTCCTCCACGGCGACAGCCCAGCCTGGGAACAGACCTTGGTTCCGGGGTGTTGCCCCAATGAAGGCCCCACCCCGACCCGGACAAGGAGATTCCCATGAGAGACGACCGCATCGTGATCCTCGGCGGGCACGGCAAGGTGGCCCTGCTGGCCGCACCCCGGCTGGTGGCCGCGGGCCGCAGCGTCGACGCCGTGATCCGCAACCCCAAGCACGCCGACGACGTACGCGCGGCCGGTGCGAACCCGGTGGTGCTCGACATCGAACGGGCGACGACCGTCGAGCTGGCGGAGCTGTTCACCGGCGCCGAGGCCGTGGTCTTCTCGGCCGGGGCGGGCGGAGGCAACCCCGCCCGCACGCACGCGGTCGACTTCGAGGCCGCCGTGCGCTCCATGGACGCCGCCGCCCGTGCCGGGGTCCCCCGGTTCGTGACAGTCTCCTACGCCACCGCGGACACCGACGTCGACACCCTCGACCCGGCCGACAGCTTCTTCCCCTACGCGCGGGCCAAGCACGACGCCGACGCGTACCTGCGCGGAACCGACCTCGACTGGACGATCCTGGGCCCCGGCCGCCTGACCCTCGACGAGGCCACCGGCCTGATCGACCGCGACCTGGCCCATCCCACCGGAGCCACCTCGCGCGACAACGTGGCCGCCGTCATCACCCACGTGGTCACCACGGGGGCGGGCAGCCGCGAGACCATCAACTTCTACGACGGTGAGGTGCCGATCGCGGAGGCGATTCCCCTCAGGCCGGGAAGTGGGTCCGCAGCCACTCCACGGTGACCTGCCACGCCTCCTCGGAGGCCTGCTCGTGGTGGAACATCGGGGCCGTGTTATCGAACGCGTGCCCGGCACCGTGCCACAACTTCACCTCGGCGCCGTTGTGCTGCACCACCTGCGCGATGTGGTCGACCACCTCGGACGAGAGGTAGGCGTCGGCATCACCGAAGTGGTGCAGGCTCGGCACCGTCACGGCGTCTCCGTCGACCAGGTTCGGCAGGGCCGACCCGTAATAGCTCACCAGGGCGTCGGCGCGCTGGCTTCCCTGCGCCCCCTGCAGCGCGGCATAGGCGAGCCCGCCGCCGTAGCAGAAGCCGACCAGGGCCACTCGTCCGCCCGTCTTCGGTTCCCGACGCAGCGACTCGACCACCAGTCGCACGTCGTCGACGGCCTGGTTCCAGTCGGCCTTCTGCATCAACGCCATGCCCTGCTCCAGCGCGTCGTCGCTGGTCTCGTCGACGGCATCGGCGCCAGCCCGCCAGTACACCTGCGGCAGCGCCACGGTGTACCCGAGCGCCGCCAGGTCGCGGGCGCGGGACCGCATGTAGCCGGAACGTCCGAAGATCTCCTGCACCAGCACGATGCCGGCGCCCTCACCGGTGGGCGACCACTTCAGCAGGGCGGGGATCGAGCTCACGCCGCCGGGGCCGGGGGCATTGGTGGGAATGGTGATCTCAGGCATCGGCGTCCTTCTTCTCCGCGTCCTTCTTCTCGGGTGAAGCGTCGACCCCGGCCTCCTTGCGCTGCTGCGCGGTGATCGGCGCCGGCGCCTGGGTGAGCGGGTCGAAGCCGCCACCCGACTTCGGGAAGGCGATCACGTCGCGGATGGTGTCGAAACCACCCAGCAGCATCACCAGACGGTCGAGGCCGAAGGCGATGCCACCGTGCGGCGGGGCGCCGAACTGGAAGGCGTCGAGCAGGAAGCCGAACTTCTCCTGCGACTCCTCGGGCGACAGCCCCATGACGCCGAAGACCCGCTCCTGCACGTCGCGGCGATGGATACGGATGGAGCCACCGCCGACCTCGTTGCCATTGCAGACGAAGTCGTAGCCATAGCTGAGCGCCGACCCGGGGTCGGTGTCGAAGGTGTCCATCGACTCGGGGGTGGGCGAGGTGAACGCGTGGTGCACCGCCGTCCACGAGCCCGCACCGACGGCCACGTCACCCGAGGCGACGGCATCGGAGGTCGACTTGAACAGGGGGGCGTCCACCACCCACAGGAAGCTCCACGCCGACTCGTCGATCAGGCCGCAGCGGCGGCCGATCTCGAGGCGGGCCGCGCCCAGCAGTTCCTGGGTGGTCTCGCGGGCCCCGGCCCCGAAGAAGATGCAGTCGCCGGGCTTGGCCCCGACGCGCTCGGCGATGCCGGCCCGCTCGGTGTCGGAGATGTTCTTCGACACCGGCCCGCCCAACTCGCCGTCGGCACCCACGGTGATGTAGGCCAGTCCCCGGGCGCCGCGCTGCTTGGCCCACTCCTGCCAGGCATCGAACTGCCGGCGCGGCTGGTCGGCCCCACCGGGCATCACCACGGCGCCCACGTAGGGGGCCTGGAACACGCGGAACGGCGTGTCAGCGAAGAAGTCGGTGACCTCGGTCAGCTCCAGGTCGAAACGCAGGTCGGGCTTGTCGGAGCCATACTTGTCCATGGCGTCGTGCCACGTGATGCGCGGCAGCGGCGAGGGCAGCTCGACGTCGATCAGCTTCCAGCAGTTGGCCATCACGGCCTCGGCCAGCTCGATCACATCGTCCTGGTCGACGAAGCTCATCTCGATGTCGAGCTGGGTGAACTCGGGCTGACGGTCGGCGCGGAAGTCCTCGTCGCGGTAGCAGCGGGCGATCTGGTAGTACCGCTCCAGCCCGGCGACCATGAGCAGCTGCTTGAACAACTGCGGGCTCTGCGGCAGGGCGTACCAGCTGCCCGGGTGCAGACGCGCCGGCACCAGGAAGTCGCGCGCCCCTTCGGGGGTCGAGCGGGTCAGCGTCGGGGTCTCGACGTCGACGAAGTCGCGGCCGTCGAGCACCTCGCGGATGGCGCGGGTCACCTTCGAGCGCAGCCGGATCGCCTCGGCCTGACGCGGCCGGCGCAGGTCGAGGTAGCGGTACTTCAGGCGGGCGTCCTCGCCGACGGTGATGCGCCGGTCGATCTGGAACGGCAGCGGGGCCGCGGTATTGAGCACCTCCAGGTCGGTGATGGCCACCTCGATCTCACCGGTGGGTAGATCGGGGTTGGCGTTGCCCTCGGGGCGGGGCTCGACCACGCCGGTCACCTTGATGCAGAACTCGTTGCGCAGGTCATGGGCACCCGAGGAGTCGAGAATCTCGTCCCGCACGACCACCTGCGCCACACCCGAGGCATCACGCAGATCGATGAACGCCACACCGCCGTGGTCACGGCGCTTGGCGACCCAGCCGGTGAGGGTGACGGTCTGACCGGCGTGCTCCGCGCGGAGCGTGCCTGCATCGTGGGTTCTGAGCATCGAGAGTTTCCTTTGTTTCGTTGTTGCGTGCGCATCGACAGTGCGCCCGCGTGGGGAGTGGGCTGGCCTGCGACCAACCGCGACGGGGCCAGCCTAGTTCAGGCTGCCAGTTCAGTCCGCAGGCTCAGTCGGACGAGACGACCCGCGGGTGCAGGTCGTCGGCGGGCGGCTGCCACGAGCCGGCGTCGGCGTCGACCTGGTCGCCGGAGCGAATGTCCTTCACCTGGCCCGTCGTGCCGCCGAACCAGACGAACGGGATCCCCCGCCGGTCGGCGTGCCTGATCTGGCGCCCGAACTTGTCGGCCTTGGGCGCCACCTCGCACGGGATGCCCCGCGCGCGCAGGGCCTGGGCGACGGCAACGGCGGACGAGCGTTCGTCCTCGTCGTCGACGGCCACCAGCACGCAGCTGGGCACCGACCGGGAGGCGGTGAGCACTCCCCTGCCCAGCAGCGGCGCGAGGATGCGGGTGATGCCGATCGAGATGCCGACACCGGGGAAGGTGCGCTTGCCGTCGCTGGCGAGGGCGTCGTAGCGGCCGCCGGCCGAGATCGCCCCCAGGCTCTCGTGCCCGACCAGCTCGACCTCGAAGACCGGGCCGGTGTAGTAGTCGAGCCCCCGAGCGATCGACAGGTCGGCGACGATGCGACCCGGGAACTGCGCCGACACCTGGTCGACCAGCGCGACCAACTCGTCGAGCCCGGCGTGCAGCACCGGGTTGTTGAGGCCGGGGTGGGCGGCGACCAGTTCGAGCACGCGTTCGCGGAAGGAGGTGTCGGTCGAGCGAATCTCGGCCAGCGCCAGCACCGGCTCGATCTGCTCGGGCGTGAGCCCGCACTCGTCGGTCAGCAGGGCGGTGACGCCGGCTCGTCCGATCTTGGCGATCTTGTCGACCCGCTGGATGACGGCCAACGGATCGTCGACACCGAGGCCGTCGTAGAAGCCCTGGGCGAGCTTGCGCGTGTTGACGCGCATCAGCACCGGCGGCAGGTTGAGCCGGGTGTGCATCTGCTCGAAGGCCTCGAGCGCGACCAGCACCACCTCGACGTCGTGGTGCGCGGCCAGGGTGTCCTGGCCGACGATGTCGATGTCGGCCTGACAGAACTCGCGGTAGCGACCCTCCTGCGGGCGCTCGCCGCGCCACACCTTCTGGATCTGGTGCCGGCGGAACGGGAACACCAAGTGGCCGGCGTTCTCGAGCACGTAGCGCGCGAACGGCACCGTCAGGTCGAAGTGCAGCCCCAGCTCGGCGACATCGTCGGCGGCGGCGTGCAGCCGCTTGACGGTGTAGACCTCCTTGGTGATCTCACCCTTGCGGTTCAGTTGCTCCAGCGGCTCGACCGCCCGGGTCTCGATGCGACCGAACCCATGCAACTCGAAGGTCTCCCGCAGCAGGGTGATCAACTGCTGTTCGACCGCCGACTGGGCGGGCAGGTATTCGGGAAATCCGGAGAGCGGTTGGGGACGAGCCACGACGGTTCTTTTCCTCGGCTTGGGAGCGGGGCGCTGGAAGGGTTGAGCGCACCGACCAGCCTATCGGGCAAGATGGAGCCATGAGCGAATCCACAGGTCCTGCCAGCTTCGGTCGAGTCGAAGACGACGGCACGGTCTACGTCACCACGTCCGCAGGCGAGCGACGGGTCGGCCAGGTGCCCGACGTGGCGCCCGCCGAAGCCATGGAGTTCTTCGTGCGCCGCTTCCTCGCCCTCGAGACCGAGGTCGGGCTCGCCGAGGCGCGCATCAACTCCGGCGCGCTGAGCGGCGACGAGGCGCGCAAGAAGGTGGACGCGTTGACCACGCAGATCGGCGAGGCCAACGCGGTCGGCGATCTCGACGGACTGCTCGCCAAGCTCGAGGCCCTCGCCCCGACCCTGGCCGCCAAGCAGGAGGCCAAGCGGGCCGAGCGGGCCGAGGCCCACGCACGCACCAAGCAGGCCAAGGAGGGCATGGTCACCGAGGCCGAGAAGCTCGCCGCCGGCAACGACTGGCGCGACGGCGTCAACCGGTTCCGGTCGCTGCTGGACGAGTGGAAGGCGCTCCCCCGCATCGACAAGACCACCGATGACGAGCTGTGGCACCGGTTCTCGTCGGCACGCACCACCTACACCCGCCGCCGCAAGGCCCAGTTCGCGGAGCGGAATGCGGCCCGTTCGTCGGCGCAGCAGGCCAAGGAACAGATCATCGCCGAGTCGGAGGAACTGGCGAGGACCGAGGACTTCGGTGCCGGCGCCGCTGGTTTCCGCGAGCTGATGAACCGCTGGAAGGCGGCCGGCTCGGCTCCCCGCGGCACCGACGACAAGCTGTGGGCACGTTTCCGTGCCATCCAGGACGAGTTCTTCGGCCGCCGCAATGCCGCCTTCGAGGAGCAGAACGCCGAGTTCGCCGAGAACCAGGTCGCCAAGGAGGCCCTGCTCACCGAGGCCGAGGCGACCATTCTGCCGGTCGGCGACGTCGAGACCGCGAAGGCGGCCTACCGCGACTTCCTGGCGAAGTTCAACGAGCTGGGCAAGGTGCCGCGCGACGCCATCCGCACGCTGGACGAGAGGGTGCGCAAGCTCGACCAGGCCGTCAAGAACGCGGAGGCCGAGCAGTGGCGCCGCACCGACCCCGAGGCCCGTCAGCGGGCGCAGGACACGGTCGACATGTTCACCGCTCAGATCGACAAGCTCGCCGCCCAGCGCTCGAAGGCCGAGGCGGCCGGCAACCAGAAGGCGGTCAAGGAGGCCGATTCGTCCATCGCGACCTACAGCTCGTGGCGCGACCAGGCCCAGAAGGCGCTGGACGAGTTCACCGCCTGACGGGCGGCCAAACTGGCTGAGGCGGCCTCACTGCCTCACACGGAACGTGTCGTAGACCCCCGGGACCCGCCGGATCACCTTCAGCAGGTGGTCGAGGTGCCGGGGGTCTGCCGATTCGAACGTCATCCGGAACTTGAACAGCCGGTCCTTGGTCTGGTTCATGTTGATCGACAAGATGTTGACGTGCTGTTCGGCCAGGGTGCGGCTGACGTCCGACAGCAGCCCGGCGCGGTCGAGACCCTCGATCTGGATGGCCACCAGGTAGCCCTGTTGCGCGTTCTGCGCCCAGGAGACGTCGACGATGCGCTCGGGGGTGTTCAGCAGGTTCGAGGCATTGGTGCAGTCGCGGCGGTGCACCGAGACCCCGTCACCGCGGGTGACGAAGCCGATGATCTCGTCGCCCGGCAGGGGCAGGCAGCACTTGGCCAGCTTCACGTACACGTCGGTGTCGCCCGCGACCACCACGCCCAACTCCGAGGTGCGTCGCTGGCGACCCTCGGGAAGCGGGCGGTCCTCGAAGAGTTCCTCGCGGGCTTCCTCGACGCCGCCCTCGGTGCGCAGCAGCAGTTCCACCACGTGCTGGGGGCCCACCGATCCGTCGCCGATGGCGGTGTAGAGGGCGTTCACGTCGGCGAGCCGCAGGTCGTCCGCGACGGCGGTCAGGTGCTCGAGGGTGAGCAGCCGCTGCAGTGGCACCCCCGACTTGCGCAGCTGCTTGGCCAGCAGGTCCTTGCCCTTCTCGGCCGACTCCTCGCGGCGCTCGCGGGTGAAGTGCTGCTTGATCTTCTGCTTGGCGCGCGGGCTGGCCACGAACGCGAGCCAGTCGCGGGAAGGTCCGGCGTGCTCGTTCTTCGAGGTGAGCACCTCGACCACGTCCCCGTTGGCCAGTTTGGTGTCGAGGGGGACGAGGCGCTGGTTCACGCGGGCCCCGATGCACCGGTTGCCGACCTCGGTGTGCACCGAGTAGGCGAAGTCGACCGGGGTCGAGTCGCTCGGCAGGGCCACTACGTCGCCCTTGGGGGTGAACACGTACACCTCGGACGACTGGATCTCGAACCGCAGCGAGTCCAGGAACTCGCCCGGGTCGTCGGCCTCCTTCGACCACTGGTTCAGCGAGTGCACCCAGGCCAGATCGGTGGCCTCGGTGTCGCGGCCGCCGCCCTGCTTGTACTTCCAGTGGGCGGCGACGCCCAGCTCGGCGCGACGGTGCATCTCCTGGGTGCGGATCTGCAGTTCGACCGGTTTGCCGCCGGGGCCGAGCACCGTGGTGTGCAGCGACTGGTACATGTTGTACTTCGGCATCGCGATGTAGTCCTTGAACCGGCCCGGCAGGGGGTTCCAGCGCACGTGCATCACGCCCAGTGCGGAGTAACAGTCGCGATTGCTGCCCACCAGGATGCGCAGCCCGATCAGGTCGTAGATGTCGGAGAACTCCCGATGGCGCACGCTCATCTTCTGGTAGATCGAGTAGTAGTGCTTGGGTCGTCCGTACACCGTGGCCTGGATGCCGGCGGCCGCCAGGTCCTGCTCGACGGTGGCGATCACCTCCTTGAGCGCGCGATCCCGCTGGGGGGCGCTCTCGGCGACGAGCCGCACGATCTCGTCGTAGACCTTGGGCTCGAGCGTCGAGAAGGCCAGGTCCTCCAGTTCCCACTTGACGGCGTTCATGCCGAGTCGGTGCGCGAGCGGGGCGAAGATCTCGAGCGTCTCCTTGGCGATCCGGTTCTGCTTGTCGGGTCGAAGGAAGTCCAGGGTGCGCATGTTGTGCAGGCGGTCGGCCAATTTGATCACCAGCACGCGAATGTCGCGGCTCATCGCGATCACCATCTTGCGCAGGGTCTCGGCCTTCGCCGAGTCGCCGTAGGTGACCTTGTCGAGCTTGGTGACGCCGTCGACCAGACCGGCCACCTCGTCGCCGAAGTCGGCCGTCAGCTGCTCCATGGTGTAGCTGGTGTCCTCGACGGTGTCGTGCAGCAGCGCGGCCACCAGCGTAGGCTCGGTCATGCCCAGCTCGGCCAGGATCGACGTCACCGCCAGCGGGTGGGTGATGTAGGCGTCACCCGACTTGCGCAGCTGCCCCCGGTGGTAGTGCTCGGCGGTGTGGTAGGCCCGTTCCAGCAGGGCCAGGTCGGCCTTCGGATGGTTGGCCCGCACCACCTTGAACAGGGGGTCGAGCACCGCCGACTGCGGACTCTTGACGGCACCCAGTCGCGCCAGTCGCTGGCGCATGCGCAGGCGCGGCTGCTCGGGACCCGAGCTGAACCGCTGTTGCGAGGGGCTGGCCTGACCCGCCGGGTCGGAACCCGACGAGGTCGGTTCCGGGTCGGGCAGCGGCCGCAGCACGGTGGGAGATTCGGCCATCGTGGGGGCTCCTTCCTGCCGCGTCCGGCTCAAGTCTACTCGTCGTCGCTCTCCGAGGGCACCGGCACCGGGGCGCCCTCGGCCTTGCGCACGACGATCAGCTCGTCGCCCAGTTGCAGCTTGTCGACGGTCGAGTCGTAGTAGCGCCGCAGGGTGCGGTTGCGGACGACGCCCAACACCCGGTCCTGGGTCACCTGCCGCGGGCTGAGGCCCACCTCGTCCTGACTGACCTGCCGCTGGGCGACCTCGAGGCCCTCGCCGTGCGAGAGCAGGTCCTCGATGATGTTGCCGACGTAGGGGCTGACCGACGACAGCCCCATCAGGCGACCCACCGCGTCGGACGAGGTGACCACCATGTCGGCACCCGACTGCCGCAGCAGCGGCACGTTCTCGTGCTCGCGCACCGAGACCACGATGTGCGCGCGGGGGTTCAATTGGCGCACCGTCAGGGTGGTGAGAATGGCGGAGTCGTCGCGGTTGAGGGTGATGATCACCTCACGCGCCTTCGAGATCTCGGCACGACGCAGCAGCGAGCGGCGGCTCGCGTCACCGGTGAAGGCGGCCAGCCCGTCGATGTTGGCATCGTTGGTGGCGGACTCGTCCGCATCGATGACGACGATCCGATCGACCGGAACCTCGTTGCGGCGCAGGGCGTTGACCGCGCTGCGACCCTTGGTGCCGTAACCGATGACGACGGTGTGGTTGCGCATGCGTTTCCTCCACGAACTGTCCAGCATGCCGCGGCGGCCCTGGTCGGCGAGCACCTGCAGGGTGGTGCCGACCAACAACACGAGGAAGCCGATGCGGAGCGGGGTGACGATCAGGGCGTTGATCAGGCGGGCGTGGCTGGCCAGAGGCGTGATGTCGCCGTAGCCGGTGGTGGTGATGGTCACCGTCGAGTAGTAGATGGCATCGATCAGGCTGATGCCGTCCTGCCCGGTGTTGTCGACGTAGGAGTCACGGTCGACCCACACGATCAGCGTCGAGGCCAGCAACAACAGCAGGGCCGCGCCGAACCGCTTGCCCAGTTCCATCCACGGGCTGCTCGAGGCCGGCCGGGGCAGGCTGACCATGATCTGGTCGCGCCAGCCCTTGCCGCTGCGGGCGTGCTGCATGGCCACGGCTCAGGCCTGCAGCACGGCCGAACAGGAGTCGATGCCCTCGGCCTGCAGCTTGGCGCGACCGTTCAGGAATCCCAACTCCATGAGCACGCTGACGTGCACCAGTTCGGCGCCCAACTGCTTGAGCAGGCCAGAGGTGGCCGAGATGGTGCCGCCGGTGGCGAGCACGTCGTCGATCACCAGCGCGCGGCCCCCCTGCGGGATGGCGTCCTGGTGCACCGCCAGCGTGTCGTGACCGTACTCGAGGGCAAACGTCTCGGTGAACGTCTTGCCGGGTAGCTTGCCGGGCTTGCGCACCGGCACGAAGCCGACCCCCAACGCCAGGGCCACGGGGGCCGCGAAGATGAACCCGCGCGCCTCCATGCCGACCACCACGTCGATGTCGCGCGGGGACGACTCGACCAGGGCCGCGATGGCCTCGGCGAACCCCCGAGGCGAGGCGATCAGCGGCGTGATGTCCTTGAACATCACCCCCGGCTTCGGGAAGTCGGGCACGTCACGCACCAGTGACGAGATCAGATCGATGTCAGCCATGGCTGTCCTCTCAGCGGTTCCGGGAGGTCGCGGTTCGGGTGGTCGCGCTCTTGTGGCCCGAGCGACGGGCCAGATGGGCCCGATGTTCGGCCATCTGGGGCTCAGCCTCTCGCATCTGGGCCAGCAGCGGGGCCGCGATGAAGATGGACGAGTAGGCGCCCGCGACCATGCCCACGAACAGGGCCAGACCGAGGTCGAGCAGCGGGCCGGTGCCGAGGAAGAAGATGCCGCCGACCAGCAGCGCCGCCACCGGCAGCACACCGATGATGGTGGTGTTGATCGAGCGCACCAGCACCTGGTTCACGGCCAGGTTCGCGGCCTGGGAGTAGCTGCGGTTCGTCTTGGTGATGCCCTTGACGTTCTCGCGCACCTTGTCGAAGACCACCACCGTGTCGTACAGCGAGTAGCCCAGAATCGTGAGCACACCGATCAGGGTGGCCGGGGTGACCGCGAAGCCCAACAGCGCGTAAGCGCCCACGGTCAGCACCAGGTCGTGGGCCAAGGCAACGATCGCGGCGACCGACATCTTCCAGTCGCGGAAGTAGCCCCAGATCAGCAGCATGACCAGACCGATGAACACGACCAGGGCGATGATGCCCTTCTGCGTGATCTGCTGGCCCCACGACTTGCCGATCAGGGAGTAGGCGATGTCGGTCTCGGGAACCTTGAACTCCTTCGCCAGGCTCGCCCGCACCTGGGCGACCTCGGAGGTCTCGAGGCTGCGCATCTGCACCCTCACCTGCGAGTCGCCGACGGCGACGACGGTGACCGACTCCAGGTCGGGCACGCCCGACGCCTGCACGACCTCGCGGGCCCGGTCGACCTTGGTCACGGCCTGGGTGGTCTTCACCTGGAAGCTGGAGCCGCCGGTGAACTCGATGCCGAGGTTGAGCCCGCGGAGACCCAGGCCCACCAACGAGATGATGATCAGCGCGGCCGAGATCAGGTAGAACAGCCGACGCTTGCCGATGAAGTCGTAGCTGATCTCGCCCGTGTACAGCTTGTGGGCGAAGGAACGCTTCTCCTGGGCGATGGGGCCGTCGTAGACCTCGTCGGTCTCGTCGACCGCCGCCGGGGTGCGATCAGTCCTGGCCATCTCAGGCCTCCTTGCGCGTGCGACGGGTGCGGCGTCCGAGCAGCGACTCGCGGGTCACACCCATGTGGTTGGGATCCAGCCCCGAGAACCGGCCACCCTCGCCGAAGTACTTGGTGCGGCCGAGCAGGGTCATCAGCGGCTTCGTGAAGAAGAACACGATGGCCAGGTCGATCACCGTCGTCAGTCCGAGGGTGAACGCGAAACCCTTCACCGACCCGATGGCCAGCACGAACAGCACGATGGCGCTCAAGAGCGACACGATGTCGGCGATCACGACGGTGCCGCGGGCCTTCACCCAACCCGACTCGATCGCCGACCGCAGGGTTCGTCCGTCTCTGACCTCGTCGCGAATGCGTTCGAAGTAGATGATGAACGAGTCTGCCGTGACGCCGATCGCGACGATCGCACCGGCGATGCCGGGCAGGTTCAGCGCCAGTCCGAGGGCCTCACCGAGCAGCACCATGCAGGTGTAGGTGAGCCCGGCGGCGACGGCCAGGGTCGACACCACGACGATGCTCAGGGCCCGGTAGTAGACCAGCGAGTACAGCACGACCAGGGCAAGACCGATGGCACCGGCGATGATGCCGGCGCGCAACTGCTCACCGCCGAGGGTCGCCGAGACGTTCTCGACCGAGGAGATGTCGAAGGTCAGCGGCAGCGCACCGTACTTGAGCACGCGCGCCAGCTCCGCCGAGGAGTCGGCCGTGAACTGACCCGAGATCTCGGCCTGTCCACCGGGAATGGCCTGCGCGACGCTGGGGGCCGAGATCACCCGCTGGTCGAGCACGATCGCGAACTGGTTCTTCGGCGAGGCCTGCTGGGCCAGGTAGGTGGTGGTCTTGGTGAAGGCGGTGGTGCCGGTGCCGTCGAAGCTCAGCGTGACCACGTAGCCGACGCCCTGCTGCGGAATGCCGGAGGCGGCGTCCTTGACCTGGGTGCCCGGGATCACGACCGGCCCGAGCAGGTACTTCTGGCCATAGGGGTCGCAGGCGAACAGCGGCTGGTCGGCGACGTCGGGGAACGGGTCACCGCAGTTCCAGGCGGCGAAGTCCGTCGTGTCCTGGGCGCTCGGCTGCCACACGAGCCTCTGGTCGAGGCTGGTGGTCGTCTTCGCCGGGGCGGTCGGACGAGGGGTCGGCTCCGGCGCGGGTGCGGTGGGGAGACCCGGCGGTGTCGGGGTCGGGGTCGCCTCCGCCGTCGGCAGGCCGGGCGTCGTCTCGGCACTGGCCGACCCCGAGGGGCTGGCCGACCCCGAGGGGCTGGCCGAGCCGGACGGGTTGGCCGACGGCGACGCCGTGGTCGGATCGGCGGGAGTGGACTGGGCGACGTCGTGGACGATGCGGAAGCCCAGCTGAGCGGTCTGACCGACCAGACTCACCAGTTCGTCGCGGTTGGCGTTGGGCACGCTCACCACGATGTTGGTGCCGCCCTCGGTGGTGACCTCGGACTCCCCCACGCCCAACGAGTCGACGCGCTGCTGAATGATCG
This sequence comes from Aestuariimicrobium soli, assembly GCF_051192575.1. Classification (NCBI taxonomy): domain Bacteria; kingdom Bacillati; phylum Actinomycetota; class Actinomycetes; order Propionibacteriales; family Propionibacteriaceae; genus Aestuariimicrobium; species Aestuariimicrobium soli. The sequence goes on from NZ_JBPJSQ010000002.1 coordinate 167,437, forward strand.
TGCGCGCCTGCTCGAGGCTGTCGGCCGAGACCGATCCCGAACCGGTCGAGTTGCGCGCCGTCAGCGTGATGGTGGTGCCGCCGCGTAGGTCGAGACCCAGCCGGGGCGTCCACTGCTTGGCGAGCGCCATCAGACCGACGAGGCCGCAGCAGACGATCAGGAAGACGATCAGGGTCCGCGCCGGGTGCGGACGGTGCTGACTGGTGGTCGCCATCGAATCAGACCCGCTGCTCCCCAGGCTGGGCCGGGGGGTCGAGCGAATCGAGGTCGGGATCGGCGTCGGTGGGGTCGGCGTCAATGCGCTCGAGGTCGGTGGGCTCGAGGTCCTCAGTGGTGGGGTCCTCAGTGGTGGGGTCCTCAGTGGTGGCGTCCTCGGCGGAGGCGTCGTCCTCGTACTCGAACTCCTCCTCGCTGGCCTCGACGGTCTTGAGGATGGCGTCCTTCATGACGGTCACCTCGACGCCCGGGGCGAGTTCGACGATCGCCTGCTTCTCCCCGACATGCTTGACGGAGCCGAACAGTCCACCGGCCAGCTGCACGCGCACACCGGCGGCGAGCGAGTCGCGCAGGGCCTGCTGCTTCTTCGCATGCTCGGCGGCCTGCTTGCGCATGGGGCGGATCAACAACAGGTAGAAGACGGCCACCAGCCCGACCAGCATGATGATGGTGGAGAGGCCCTGGCTGACGAGCAGCGGTTGCACGATGGTTCTTTCGTCCGGGATCGATGACCCGGCAAGCCTACCGGCAGTCCCGTCAGGCTTCGAACAGGTCGGGTTCGCCCTGCCGTGTCGCCCCCGACGCGGGGGCGGCGAGGCCCAAGTGCTGCCACGCCGCCGGGGTCGCCACCCGGCCCCGTGGGGTGCGCATCAGGAAGCCCTGCCGCACCAGATAGGGCTCGGCCACGTCCTCGACCGTCTCCGTCTCCTCACCGACGCTGATGGCCAGCGTCGACAGGCCCACGGGCCCCCCGTTGAACTTCTGGCAGATCGCCTCGAGCACCGCCCGGTCGAGGCGGTCGAGGCCGATCTCGTCGACCTCGTAGAGCCGCAGCGCGGCGTCGACCGTCTGCTGGGTGATCCGCCCCTCGTGGCGCACCTGGGCGTAGTCCCTCACCCTGCGCAGCAGCCGGTTCGCGATCCGGGGCGTGCCCCGCGACCGGCCGGCGATCTCGGCGGCGGAGGCATCGTCCAGCACCAACCCGAGCATGCCCGCCGACCGGGCGACGATCATCGCCAACGCATCGGCGGCGTAGAAGTCGAGGTTCGCGGTGAAACCGAAGCGGTCACGCAGCGGCCCGGGCAGCATGCCGGCCCGGGTGGTCGCGCCGACCAGCGTGAAGGGTGGGATCTCGATCGGGATGGCCGTGGCCCCCGGGCCCTTGCCGACGACGACGTCGACCCGGAAGTCCTCCATGGCCAGATAGAGCATCTCCTCGGCCGGGCGGGCCAGCCGGTGGATCTCGTCGAGGAAGAGCACCTCGCCCTCGACCAACCCCGACAGGATGGCCGCGAGATCGCCGGCGTGCTGAATGGCCGGGCCCGAGCTGATGCGGATCGGTGCCCCCATCTCGGCGGCGATGATCATCGCCAGCGTCGTCTTGCCCAACCCGGGCGGGCCCGACAGCAGCACGTGGTCGGGCACGCTGCCGCGGTGCCGGGCCGCAGCCAACACCAGACCCAGTTGGTCGCTGACGCGGGGTTGGCCGCCGAACTCGGCCAGTGAGGTCGGACGAAGGGCCGCCTCCGAGGCCAGCTCCCCCGGATCGACGCGCGCATCAACAGGGCGGGCATCAACAGGGCGGGGATCGGAACTCATCGGGCCAAACTCCGCAGCGCGGCGCGCATCAGCTCACCCACGCCGATGGCCGGATCCTGCTCGACCAGCGGCGCCACCTTCTCGCAGGCGGCCTCGGCGTCCTTCAGGCTCCAGCCGAGACCCTGCAGACCGCCGGCCACCTGCTCGCGCCAGGCCTCGTCCGACGACGGCGCGGCCACCTCGGGGGCGCCGGCGGTGACCCCGAGCTGGGCCACCTTGTCCTTGAGTTCGATGATCATCTTCTGCGCACCCTTGGGCCCGACCCCCGGCACGGCCGTGAGGCGGGCGACGTCGCCCTGCTGCACGGCCCGGACGAAGTCGGGGGGCGCCACCACCGAGACGATCGCCAGGGCCAGCTTCGGCCCGACACCCGAGGCGGTCTGCACCAACTCGAAGGCGTCACGCTCCCCCGCCTCACCGAAGCCGTAGAGGGTCAGCGAATCCTCCCGTACGACCAGGCTGGTGTGCAGGTGGAGGTGTTGACCCGGTCGGGCAGCGGCCGACGTGGCCGGCGTGCACAGCGCCTTGACCCCGAACCCGCCGAGATCGACGACCACCCAGGTGGGACCTGCCTCGAGACAGGTGCCCCGCACTTGGTTGATCATGGGTCTCTCCTTCCGCCGGCCGCGTGCTCGGCCGCGTGCTTGGCCACCAAGGCCGCGTACTTGTTGGTGGCGGTCCCCCGCCACAGGTGGGTGATGGCCAGGGCCACCGCATCGGCGGCGTCGGCCGGGCGGGGTGGCTGGTCCAACCGCAACACCCGCGCCACCATGGCACCGACCTGGGCCTTGTCGGCCCGGCCGGAGCCGGTGATGGCGGCCTTCACCTCGCTGGGGGTGTGCAACACCACCGGGATGCCGTGGCGCGCCGCCACCAGCATCGCGATGCCGGCGGCCTGCGCTGTGCCGGTGACCGACCTGAGGTTGTGCTGGGCGAACACCCGCTCGACCGCCACCGCGTCGGGACGATGGGTCCTCACCCACTCCTCGAGGCCCGCCTCGATGCTCAGCAGTCGCAGGGCTGGGTCGAGGTCGGCCGGGGTGCGCACGACCCCCACCGCGACCAGCGTCGGGGGTCGTCCGACGGTGCCCTCGACGACGCCCACACCGCACCGCGTCAGACCGGGGTCGACCCCCAGCACCCGCCGCTGGGAACGAGTGAGAGTTGCGGGAGCCGAACACATGTTCGAAAGGCTAGCTCACTCCGCCTCGAGCGCGGCGGCGACATCCTCGGGCACGTCGACATTGGAGTAGACGTTCTGCACGTCGTCGGAGTCCTCGAGGGCATCGATGATGCGGAACAGCTTCTGCGCCTCGTCCAGGGTCACCGGCTGGGTGAACTCCGGCTTGAACTCCACCTCGGCCGACTCGTAGTCGATGCCGGCGGCCTCGACCGCCTTGCGCACCTCGACCACCACCGACGGGTCACTGATCACCTCGAAGGCCTCGCCCTCGTCGACGACGTCCTCGGGCTCGGCCTCCAGGGTGGCCTCGAGCAGCGCGTCCTCGTCGAGTTCGCGATCGGCCTGCTTCTTGAGCACGGCCACCACACCCTTGCGGGAGAAGATGCGCTGCACCGAACCGCCGTCGGCCATCGAACCGCCGTTGCGGGTCACCGCCACGCGCACGTCAGAGATCGCCCGGTTGCGGTTGTCGGTCAGGCACTCGATCAGGATGGCGACCCCGGCCGGGCCGTAGGCCTCGTACATGATGGTGTCGTAGTTCGCGCCGGCACCGTCGGCGCCCGAACCGCGCTTGACGGCGCGGTCGATGTTGTCGTTGGGAACCGAGCTCTTCTTGGCCTTCTGAATGGCGTCGTAGAGGGTGGGATTGCCAGCGGGGTCACCGCCACCGATGCGTGCCGCGACCTCGACGTTCTTGATCAGCTTGGCGAACAGCTTGCCGCGCTTGGCGTCGATGACAGCCTTCTTGTGCTTGGTGGTGGCCCACTTGGAATGCCCGCTCATCGGTCTCCTTCTCCCTGTGCTTGCTGACGGTCATCGTAGCCAACCGCGTCGACCGGGCGACACACGCGCCCGTACAGCACCACGGAGTCGGCCTCCTGGTAGCCCAACCGGGCGAACAACCGCACGGCGGCGCTGGCCTGTTCGCCCGCGTCGAGGCCGCCCGTGTCGACCCCCAAGCCGGCACCGTCAAGCCCGGCCTCGGCGAAGCTGACCAGCACCCGACGCAGCAGCGCCTGGCCGATCCGATGACCGCGCCGCTCGGGCACCACCCCGACCCGGTCGGTCCAGCCCTCGCTCCAGCCCTGCACGTCCCAGTCCTGCTGGTAGGCCGAGCTGAGGGCGTAGCCGATCACCCGGTCGTCCTCGCCAAGCGCGACGAACGACCACTGGGGGCGGGTGCTGGCCCCCCGCAACGACAGGTCCCAGTCGCTGCGCCCGATGGGCATGGCACCCGGCAGGCCGGCGAAGGCGCGATTGTGGGCCACCCGAACCTGCTCGGAATGCTGCTCGGGGTCGAAGGGGACGATGCGCACCCCCTCGGTGAGTTCGTCGGGCAGCGCGTGCGGGTCGACGTCGTCGAAGCTGAGGTGCATGTCGGCGAACCAGCGCTCGGCGCTGAACCCTGCCTCGAGCAGGTTGTCGCGCCGCAGGGTGAGCTTGGTGTCGACGTAGGCGCCCATCCAGAACTCGTCCACCCCCCGCTCCTGGGCCCACTCGTGGGCCCGGGAGGTCAACCAGGTGACCAGCCGGTAGCCGATCTGGCGGTGCCTGGCCTGGGGGTGCACGAGCCAGTGCAGCCACACGCGGGGGCGGTGCTCGTCGTCGGTGCGGAACAGCAGCCAGCCGGCCGCCAGCACCGCGCCGGAGCGGTCGCGGCCGACCACCCCGTTGCGGCTCGGATCGGCCAACGGGTGGGCGAGGTCCTCGACCAGTTGGGCACGACTGGGCCGGTCGACGGGGTCATCGATCCACGCGCAGGCATCCGCGAGTTCGGCCACCTGGTCGACCTCGGCGGGCTCGAACGGCGTCCACTCGAGCATGGGCTCGACCATGGGATCCACGGCCGGTCACCCCTGCGGCAGGAACCGACGCCGCTCCGCGCTCACCGGCCAGTCGACCACCGACCAGCCGTTCTGCTTGGCGGCCCGCAGCAGACCGACATCGGGGCTGACCACGACCGGGTTGCCCACGGCGGTGAGCATCGGCAGGTCGACGTGGGAGTCGGCATAGGCGTAGCTCTTGGCGAGGTCGATGCCGTGCAGGGTGGCGTACTGCCGCAGCCACGCCGACCGGGTCTCCCCCACCATCGGCGGCCCGTCGAGATAGCCGGTGCACACTCCGGCCTCGTCCGTCGACAGCTCGGCGGCCACCACCACGTCGAACAGGTCGGCGATCGGGCGGGTGAACGGACGAACCGCACCCGTCAGCAGCACGGTGGTGTGGCCGGCGTCGCGATGCTCGCGAATGCGGGTGAGCGCATCCTGGGCCAGCCGGTCGAGGATGAACGGCTTCATGCGGGTGTCGACGATGCGCTCGAGCTCGGCCAGTTCCATGCCCGCGTAACGGCGGTACACCTGGCGCAGGAAGTTGCCGCGATCCTTGCGCAACGAGGTCAGGTAGCCGGGCAGCCGCGAGGCCACCTGGGCGACCTCCTTGAGCTGGTCGACCACGGGCAGGTCGGGCAGGGTCGCCCACAGGTAGGTCTCGACCACGTTGGTGGCCATCACCGTGCCGTCAAGGTCGAAGACCGCCAGCACCGGGGCGGACGACGGCTTCAGCGCCTTGTAGGTGCTGGCCCGGTCGCCCCGCTTGGAGCGGGCCAGCTCGAGGCGCTGCACGGGGGTGATGATCGCCGGGATGTGCACCTCGAGCATGTAGTGACGCCAGTCGAGCTCGCCGGTGTCGAAGCCGAAGTGCTCGACGTCGTCGGGGTGCAGCGACTCGTGCAGGGCCAGCGTCGAGTCGTCGACGAAGTGCAGTTCCGACTGCAGGTACTCCCCATAGAGGCTGAAGTACTTGCGGAAGAACTTCAGTTGTTCCGCCTGCTTGTCAAGGGCGAGCGCGGCCTGGCGGGTTCGTCCGCTGCGGGGCGCGAAGCTCAACAGGCGCTCGCCGACGGCGTGGGCCTTCTCGGACAGGCTCAGGTACTTCTCGATGGGAGCGGCCCCCGGAAAGTGCCAGGTGGCCGCTGGCACGGGCTCGCCGTTGCGGATGAACGGGGTGGCCGTGAAGTACTCGCGGCACAGCTCGTGGACGCCCCGGAAGGTCAGCGGGTTACGGGCACCCGAGTTGGAGTGGTAGTACTCGGGCCGGCCCACCTCGGGCTCGGTGGCGGCGACGGCCAGAATGGCGTTGACGACGTGGTCACAAGGGACGATGTCGATGACCGCATCGGGCGAGGCGGGGAACTCGGGCAGTTCACCGCGGGCGTAGGCGAGGATGATCGGATCGGCCATCTTGAAGCCCTCGATCCACCCCGGGTACGGGTCGAGGATCGACGACTCGACGATGGCGGGGCGAACGATCGAGACCTTCAGCTGGCCGGTCATGTCGGCCACCACCCGCTCACCCATCGCCTTGGCGAAGGTGTAGACGTCGGTCCAGCCCAACGAGCGGGCGCGCTCGGTGCCGGCCTCGACCAGCTTGCCCTTGACCCACTCGGCCCGCCGGCGCTCGGTGTCGGCGGCCGTGGTCAGGTAGCCGGCCTGCTGGTGCTGGCGCTCGGCCTCGTGACGTAGCGCCGTCAGCTGCTCGGCGGTGCGCGACTGGGTCTCGATGTACTGCTTGAGCGAGAGGGCGTGCTCGGTCTCGGCGTTGTAGTCGACCCCGTGCTGGTGCGCCTCCTCGGGAATGGCACCGCGTCGCCGACCGGCCGTGTAGGCCGTGCTCACGTGCACGTAGTGGGGCACGCGCACCAGCGTGCCGTCGGCATCGGAGCACGCCTCGATGAGTGCGGTCAGCAGGGCCTTGGTGCCCACCACGTTGGTCTTGAAGGCCTCGTCGATCGGCGGGTCGAACGAGACGTCGCCCGCGCAGTGGATGAGCACGTCGATGTCACGGGGCAGCGGCGGCACGCCCGGCAGATCGCCCTCGATCACCTCGATGCGCTGGTCGACCAGTTCCTGGGGGCCGCCGGCCTGCTCGGTGAGCGCGGCGAAGACCTTCTTCTTGACCAGGCCCACGACCCGGTCGCGAGCCGTGACCGACCCCTTGCGGCGCACCAGCACCGAAACCTTGGTCTCGGGCAACTCGGTGAGGATCTTCCACAGAATCTGCTCGCCGATGAACCCGGTCACGCCGGTCAGCACGATCTTCTGGCCACCCAGCAGGTCGCGCAGTCGTCCGGTGAGCAACGGCGGCACGTGGGCCGCGTGGTAGTCGCCGAAGGTGGCAGCCGGGCCCTGCCGGCGCGGCTGGCCGGTGGGGGGCTCGCCAGTGGGGTGCTGCTTGGTGGGGTGCTGGTCGGTGCTCATGCGTGAGTGTCCTCTCCACGGGCGACCCGCAGCGCATCGGTGAGGGTGAAGTTGCCCACGTACAGGGCGGTGCCGATGATGGCGCCCTCGACGCCCTCGTCGACGACCTCACGCAGGCGGGCCAGGTCGTCCAGTCGTGCGATGCCGCCCGAGGCGATCACCGCCGCGTCGGTGCGCGAGCAGACATCGCGCAGCAGGTCGAGGTTGGGGCCGGTGAGCATGCCGTCGCTGGCGACGTCGGTGACCACGTAGCGCTGACACCCGGCGCGGTTGAGCCGCTCGATGGTCTCGTGCAGGTCACCGCCCTCGGTGACCCAGCCGCGGGCCGCCAACCGGGTACCGCGCACGTCGAGGCCGATGGCGACCCGGTCGCCGTGCTCGGCGATCACGCGCTCGCACCACTCGGGGTTCTCGAGGGCCGCGGTGCCGATGTTCACCCGGCGGGCGCCGGCGGCCAGCGCGCTCTGCAGCGAGGCGTCGTCGCGAATCCCGCCCGACAGTTCGACCTGCACACCACGGTCGGCGAGTTCGGCCGCGATCCGGCCGGTCACCTCGGCGTTCGAGCCCCGCCCGAAGGCGGCATCGAGGTCGACCAGGTGCAACCACTGGGCGCCCTGGTCGACCCACCGCAGGGCGGCTGCGAGCGGGTCGCCGAAGGTCTTCTCCGATCCGGCCACCCCCTGCACCAGCTGGACGGCCTGGCCGCCCTGGACGTCGACGGCGGGGAGGAGTACGAGTTCAGTCACGGCCATGACCCTACAGAGAACCCTTGGTGCTGGGCACTCCCTGCACCCGGGGGTCGAGGGCCACGGCTTGCCGCAGCGCGCGGGCCAGGGCCTTGAACTGGGCCTCGACGATGTGGTGGGGGTCGCGCCCGGCCAGCAGGCGCAGGTGCACGCACAGGCCCGCGTTCATGGCCAGCGACTCCACCACGTGCCGGGTCATCGAACCGGCGAAGGGCACCCCGTTGCCACCGATCAGCGCGTACACCTGCGCCTCCGGTTCGCCCGAGCACACCACGTAGGGGCGCCCGGCCACGTCGACGACGCACTGGGCCAGCGCCTCGTCCAACGGCACGAGCGCGTCACCGTAGCGGGTGATGCCCACCTTGTCGCCCAGAGCCTGGCCCAGAGCCTGACCGATGGCGATGGCGGTGTCCTCGACGCTGTGGTGGCCGTCGATGTGCAGGTCACCGGTCGTGGTCACCTCGAGGTCAATGCCCGAGTGCTTGGCCAGCGCGGTGAGCATGTGGTCGTAGAAGCCGACCCCCGTCGAGATCGTGCTGGCCCCGGTGCCGTCGAGGTTGACGCTGACGCTCACGTCCGACTCGCTGGTGACGCGGTGAACGGTGGCGGTGCGGGCTGCGGGGCTCATCGGGTGGCCTCCTGACTCGGGGTGTCACTTCTACGGGTGTCGATCTCGTCCAATGCCTGCAGGAAGGCTGCCAGTTCGGTGGGGGTTCCCGCCGAGACTCGCAGGAATCCGGCCGGCCCGGTCTCGCGCACCAGCACTCCCCTGTCGAGCAGTGCGGTGAACACGGCGTGGCGGTCGGCGAACCGTCCGAACAGGCAGAAGTTGGCCTCCGACGGCACGACCTCGAAGCCGCGCCGGCGCAGGTCGTCCTGCACCTGCTGCAGTCCGGCCCGCAGCGAGTCGACCTGGTCGAGCATCTGGGGGGCGTGCTGCAGGGCCACCAGGGCGAGCGCCTGCGACTGCGCCGAGAGGTGGTAGGGCAGGCGCACGACGCGGCAGGCGTCGACGACGGCAGGGTTGGCTGCCAGGTACCCGAGCCGCCCGCCCGCGAAGGCGAATGCCTTGCTCATGGTGCGGGTCACCACGAGTCGCGGGTGGGTGGGCAGCAGGGCGATGGACGAGTCCTCGGGCACCGCCGTGAACTCCTGGTAGGCCTCGTCGACCACCACCACCGCATCGGTCTGGGAGCAGATCTCGTCGATCACCTGCACCGGCGTGGTCGTGCCCGTGGGGTTGTTGGGCGTGGTGATGATGACCACGTCGGCGCCGGTCTCGGCGATCGCGTCGAGCACGAGCGCGGCGTTGACCCGATGGTCGTCGGTGCGCGGTCGGGTCACGTAGGCGGTGTGGGTGTTGCGGGCGTACTCGGGGTACATCGAGTAGGTCGGCGAGAACGCCAGCGCGGTGCGTCCCGGGCCGCCGAAGGCGCCCAACAGGTGGGTCATGATCTCGTTCGAGCCGTTGCCCACCCAGATGTTGCGGTGGCTGAGCCCGAAGCCCAGATAGTGGGCCAGGGCCGTGCGCAGCTCGGTCGCCTCGCGGTCGGGGTAGCGGTTGACCTCACGAGCCAAGCGCTGCACGGCGCGCCCCATCTCGTGCACCACGTCGTCCGAGGGCGGGTAGGGGTTCTCGTTGACGTTCAGGCGCACCGGCACGTCAAGTTGGGGCGCCCCGTAGGGCACCTCACCCACGAGTTCGGGACGAAGGGGCAGCGCCGACAGCGAGAACCGGTCGTCGCTCACTGCGACTCCCCCTCGGTCTGGTCCGCAGGGGCGGACGAGCGCTGCCGGCGCACCGTGACGGCCATGGCGTGCGCGTGCAGGTTCTCGGCCCGCGCGAAGGTCTCGACCCTGTCGGCGATCTCTTCGAGGGCGTCGGCGCTGTACTGGATCACCTGCACGGCCTTCATGAAGCTGCGCACCCCCAGCCCGGACGAGTGACAGGCGCATCCGGCGGTCGGCAGCACGTGGGTCGAGCCGGCTGCGTAGTCGCCCAGAGACACCGGTGAGTGGGCCCCCACGAAGATCGCCCCGGCGTTGCGCACGCGCGCCGCCCATCGTTCGGGGTTCTCGGTCTGGATCTCCAGGTGCTCTGCGGCGTAGGCATCGACCACCTCCAGGCCCTGCTCGAGATCGCGCACCAGCACGATCGCGGACTGCTGCCCGGTCAGGGCCGTCGTCACCCGCTCGCGCTCGGGGGTCTCGGCCACCTGCCGCTCGACCTCGGCCTCGACGGCCTCGGCGAGTTCGGGCGAATCGGTGACCAGCACCGATGCCGCCGACGGATCGTGCTCGGCCTGGCTGATCAGGTCGGCCGCGACGTGCACCGGGTTCGCGGTGGCGTCGGCCAGGACGGCGATCTCGGTGGGGCCGGCCTCGGCGTCGATGCCCACCTGACCGCGCAGCAGCCGCTTGGCGGCGGTGACGTAACGGTTGCCGGGCCCGGTGACCAGGTTGACGCGTGCGCAGAGTCCGTCGACCCCGAGCGCGAACATGGCGATGGCCTGGGCCCCGCCCACGGCATAGACCTCGTCGACCCCCAGCAGGTGACACAACCCGAGAATGTTGGGGTGCGGCAGGCCGCCGAAGTCACGCTGCGGCGGCGACGCCACCGCGATCGAGCGCACCTGCGCCACCTGCGCCGGCACCACGTTCATGATCACCGACGAGGCCAGCGGAGCCAGCCCGCCGGGCACGTACAGCCCGACCCGGTCGACGGGAATGATCCGCTGGGTGACCTTGGCACCCGGGGCCACCTCGACGGTCTCGGACGAGCGCTCCCGCTCCCCCAGTTCGCACACGGCTCGACGGCGGGCGATGGACTCCTCGAAGGCGGCCCGCAGGTCGTCGTCCAACTCCTCAGCGCAGCGCTGCAGCACGTCGGCGCCCACCCGCAGGTTCTCGGGCACGACACCGTCGAACTCGGCCGAGTACCGCCGGATCGCGGCCTCGCCCTCGGCACGCACGGCCTCGATGATGGGAGCCACGGCGGCCAAGGCATGCTCCACGTCGAACTCCGCGCGCGGCAACGCCGCATCGGCCGACCCCAGAGGCTGGGTCGAGGGCCGGTCTCGCAGATCGAGGGTTCTCATCATGGGGGTGAGTCTAGGACGAGCGGCCACCCGCCCAGTACGGTGAGCGGCGTGCTGGACTCCACACCGCTGCTGGCGATGCCCCTGCCCCTGCAGGCCTTCATCGGGTTCGGCACCCTGGCCAACATCGCCACCATCGCGGTGGGCACGACGGTGGGACTGCTGCTCGGGCACCGGTTCGACGCCCGCACCCGGGGGACGCTGACCGACCTGTTGGGCCTGTTCACCCTGATGACCGCCGTGGTGTCGATCCTGCCCGCCGTCGGCGAACGGTTCTCGACCGCCGTGCCGGGCCAGCTGGCGGTGATCGTCGTGCTGCTGGGCCTGGCCGTCGGTGCGGTGATCGGGTCGGCACTCAAGCTCGAGGACCGCATCGAACAGTTGGGGGCCTGGGTGCGCGCCAGGCTGGTGCGCTCGGAGTCGCGGGTCGGGGCGGACGGCATTCAGCTGCCGGACGATGAGCACGAGGTGGCGGCCCGCCACCGCTTCGTGCAAGCCTTCTTCAGTTCGACCCTGCTGTTCTGCGTCGGCCCGATGACCATCCTGGGATCACTCTCCGACGGGTTGGGCACGGGACAGCAGTTGCTGCTCACCAAGGCCCTGCTCGACGGGGTGGCCTCGATCGCGTTCGCCTCGGCGCTGGGCGCCGGCGTCTACCTCTCGGCCGCCAGCGTGCTGGTCATCCAGGGAACCCTGACCGCGCTCGGCTGGTGGCTGGGACGACTGCTGGACGGAGCCCAGATCGACGCCCTGTCGATCGCCGGCGGCGTCATCCTGCTGGGGCTCGGGCTACGACTGCTCGAGATTCGCGCGGTCCGCGTCGCCGACCTGACCCCGGGGCTGGTGGTCGCCCCGGTGCTGTTCAGCCTCGTCCGCCTGCTCGCCTGACGCGGCCTGGACGCCCTGGGGTTGGGGGCGTTGCGGTAGGGGGCGCTGCGCGGCCATCGCCGCAGCCATCCTTCGGTGGGCCCGCCGCAGGCGCACGCGGGTGACCAGGCCGGGGCCCGCCTCGTCGTCCGACAGGGAGGCGGCCGCCAGAATCGGCAGCAGGGCCGCGACCGGCCACACCAGTAGCGCCGTGCGCGCCTTCAGGGCCAATTCGATCGGAATGTGGTCACCGGCCTTGGCGGCGGCGATCCGGGTCTCGAAGTCGCCGGAGTCGAGGAAGACGCCGAAGCCCCAGGCGAGCGCCGCGGCCACCAGTGCTCCCACCACCGCCATTGGCACCACCGGCCAGCCGTGGCGGCCGTAGCGCAACCACGCGAACCAGCCGATCAGCGCGCCCGCGACCAGCCCGATGATCACGAACCACGAGTCGGCGACGAAGAACTGGGTGAGGCCTCGTTCGGTGGTGCTGGCCACAGAATCGTCCCCCATCACGTACTCGGGGCGCACGACCACGACGTTCCAGATGAACCCGGCCAGCAGCCCCCCCAACAGGCAGACCACCAGGTACAGCCCGAGCCCGCGGGCCCAGGCGGGCACGTCCGAGGGGTGCGGATCGACGAACGGACGAGGCGCCTCCGCCTGCTCGGTGAGCAGGCTGCGCGGGGTCGGCTCTGGCTCGGTCACGGCCGCCACTCTAGGCCACGCACGACGGCCCCAGCAGCGCCTTCAGATCGGCGACCAGGGGGGACGAGGCCTGCACCCGCAGCCCGTCGTCGAGCTTGAAGGTGGTGGTCTGGTCTCGCGAGACCAACCTCAGGCGCACCTCGCTCATGCCCGGATGGCGTCCCAGCACCTCCCGCAGGCGGCCGACCACCTCGGGGGTGCAGCGCACGGTGGGCAGTTGCAGCGTGAGCGGGCCGGTCTGGGCCTGCTGGTCGACATCGGGGGCGGTGATCTCGATGGCCGAGAGCGAGGTGCGGTCCTCCCCACGGCGGATGCGCCCCTTGACGCGCAGCACGGTGTCGGGGGCGAGCAGCAGGGCGTACTGCTGGAAGGCCTTGTTGAACACCAGCACCTCGACGCCCGCCTCGAGGTCCTCGATGGTCACCGCCGCCCACAGTTCGCCCCGCTTGTTCTGCCGCCGGGTCACCGAGGTCACCAACCCGCAGATGGTCAGGGTCGAACCGTCCTGGGGGCCGTCCTCGTCGAGCGCCCGGGCGATCGTGATGTCGCGGTTGGCCGCCAGCACGTGCTCGACCCCCTGCAGGGGATGGTCGGAGACGTAGAGGCCGAGCATCTCGCGCTCGAAAGCCAGCTTGGTGCGCTTGTCCCAGTCGTCCACCTCGGGCACGGCCCGCCCGGAGTAGGCGGTCGGGGTGTCGTCGGAGTCGAGCCCGAAGCCGAAGTCGAAGGAGTCCTGGCCGTTGGCCTGGTTGCGCTTGAGATCGGTGACCTCGTCGATGGCGCCCTCGTAGATCTCCATCAGCGCCCGCCGCGGGTGGCTCATCGAGTCGAAGGCGCCGGCCTTGATCAGCGATTCCACGGTGCGCTTGTTGCAGACGCTGAGTGGCACCTGGTCGAGGAAGGCGTTGAAGTCGGACGGCAGTCCGTGCTCGGTGCGGGCCTCGACGATGGCGTGCACCACGTTCTCACCGACGTTGCGGATGGCCGCCAGCCCGAAGCGGATGTCGTCGCCGACCGCCGAGAACTCGGCCTCGGAGGTGGTGACGTCGGGCGGCAGCACCTTGATGCCCATGGCGCGGGTGTCGGCCAGGTAGACCGCCATCTTGTCCTTGTCGTCGCCGACGCTGGTGAGCAGCGCGGCCCCGAACTCGGCCGGGAAGTTGGCCTTCAGGTAGGCGGTCCAGTACGAGACCAGCCCGTAGCCGGCGGTGTGTGACTTGTTGAAGGCGTAGCCCGAGAAGGGAAGCATGACGTCCCACAGGGCCTGGGTGGCCTGCTTCGACCAGCCGTTGGCGGTCATGCCTGCCGAGAAGTTGTCGAACTCCTTGGCGAGGATCTCGGGCTTCTTCTTGCCCATCGCCCGGCGCAGCAGGTCGGCGCCGCCCAGGGTGTAGCCCGCCAGGTCGCGGGCGACCGCCATGATCTGCTCCTGGTAGACCATCAGGTGATAGGTGGTGCCCAGGATCGGTTCGAGCGCGTCCTTCAGCTCGGGGTGGATCGGCGTGATCGGCTGGCGACCGTTCTTGCGGGCCGCGTAGTTGATGTGCGCGTTCGCGGCCATCGGGCCCGGTCGGTACAGCGCCAGCACGGCCGCGATGTCCTCGAATCGGGTGGGAGCCATCAGCCTCAGCAGGCTGCGCATGGGGCCACCGTCGAGCTGGAAGACCCCGAGCGTGTCGCCGCGGGCCAGCAGTTCGTAGGTGGGGGCGTCGTCCAACGGGATCGACTCGCAGGCGATGTCGATGCCGCGGTTGGCCTTGATGATCGAGATGGCGTGGTCGATGATGCCGAGGTTGCGCAGGCCGAGGAAGTCCATCTTCATCAGCCCCATCTCTTCGAGTTGGGGGTAGGCGAAGCCCGCGATGATGGTGCCGTCCTTGTCGCGGCGGTGCAGCGGGATCAGGTCGAGCAGCGGTGCCGACGAGAGAATGAACGCGCACGCGTGCACGCCCGTGCCACGCATGGCTCCCTCGAGCCCCAGACCCGTCTCGACGACCTGACGAACCTCGGGGTCGGTGTCGTACAGCGCCCGGAACTCCGAGCCCTCGGCGTAGCGCGGGTGCTCGGCGTTGAACAGGTCCTTGAGCGGGACGTCCTTGCCCATCACCGCCGGCGGCATCGCCTTGGTGATCTTCTCGCCCAGCGAGAACGGGTGCCCCAGGATGCGGTTGGCGTCCTTGATGGCGGCCTTGGCCTTGATGGTCGAGAACGTGTTCACCTGGCTGGTGAACTCCGCCCCGTACTTGGTGGTGACGTAGTCGATGATCTTGTCGCGCTGGCGGTCGTCGAAGTCGAGGTCGACGTCGGGTGGGTTGATGCGCTCGGGGTTGAGGAAGCGCTCGAACAGCAGGGCGTGCTCGATCGGGTCCAGCTCGGTGATGCGGGTCAGGTAGGCGATCATCGAGCCGGTGGCCGAGCCTCGTCCGGGGCCCACGGCGACCCCCATGTCGCGGGCCGCCTGGCAGATGTCGGAGACCACCAGGAAGTAGGCCGAGAACCCCAGCGGCTCGATCACGGCCAGCTCGGTCTCGATGCGCTCGAGCACCGCGGGCGAGGGGTTGTCGCCGAAACGGAGCTTCACGCCCTCGTCGACCTTCTTGCGCAGCCACGAGTTCTGCGTCTCGCCCTCGGGCACGTCGAACTGGGGCATGCGGTCGACGTGGGCGAAGACATCGTCGTAGGGCTCGATCATCTCGGCGACCAGCAAGGTGTTGTCGGCGGCCTCGGGCAGTTCGCGGAAGAGGTCACGCATCTGCTCGGCCGACTTGATGTAGTAGCCCGAGCCGTTGAACCGGAAGCGCTTCTCGTCGTCCTTGTTGCGGCCCACGCCCACGCACAGCAGGTCGTCGTGGGAGTTCGACTGGTCTTCGGTGACGTAGTGCGAGTCGTTGGTCAGCAACAGCGGAATGCCGAGATCCTTGTGCAGCCGCATCAGGTCGGCGCGCACCTCGCGCTCGATCGGCACACCGTGCTCCATCAGTTCGATGAAGTAGTTCTCGGCGCCGAAGATGTCGCGGTAGTCGGCGGCCGCCTGGCGGGCCTTGTCGTACTGACCCAGCCGCAACCGGGTCTGCACCTCGCCCGAGGGGCAACCGGTGGTCGCGATGATGCCCTCGTGGTGCTGCTCGATCAGTTCACGGTCCATGCGGGGCTTCATGTAGTAGCCCTCGAAGCTGGCCAACGACGACAGCCGGAACAGGTTGTGCAGGCCCGACGCGTTCTTGGCCCACATCGTCATGTGGGTGTAGCGACCACCACCCGAGACGTCCTTGCCGCCCTCGGCGTCGGGATCGGAGGGGTCACGGCGACCGCCGTCGGCCCAGTACTCCTGCACCCGCGAGAACCGGGACGACGGGGCGACGTAGGCCTCGATGCCGATGATCGGCTTCACGGCATGGTTCTTGGAGGTCTGGAAGAACTCGTAGGCCCCGAACATGTTGCCGTGGTCACTCATGGCCACCGCCGGCATGCCCAGGCGTTCGACCTCGGCGAACAGCTGCTTGTTCTTCGCCAACCCGTCCAACGTCGAGTACTCAGTGTGGACGTGCAGGTGGACGAAGTTGTCAGCCATCGATGGCAGCCTTCCCGTCAAAGGTGCGAGTGGTGAGAGCCCCACTGTAGTGCCGTCGGCTGACAGTTCCGTGCACGGCGAGGGTGATGCCCAGGATCACCGCGGCGACCACCGGCAGGTGCTCGGCACCCAGCCCCGCGGCCAGGCCGAGACCCCCCAGGCCGCCCCCCAGCGCCGAGCCGAGCGAGATGGCGCTCGCATTCAGGGCCATCACGATGGGAGCGGCGTCGGGCGCCATCGATGCCAGCCGCGCCTGCTGTGGCACGGCCGCGCCGCCGTTGCCGACGCCGCAGACGAAGAACCAGACCAGGCCCAGCACCGAGACCAGCACGGCCACCCCACCCCCGGCCACGCCCCTGACGGACACTGCCGACGCCCCGAAGGCGAACACGACGGCGCCGACGACGGCGTTGACCATCAGGCCGGCGAGCACGACGGTCAGAACTCGCACCGGGGTGAATCGGTCGGCCAGCCGACCCGTGACCGCGTTGCCCAGCATGCTGGCCGTGCCGTAGCCGAACATCACGGCCACGATCGCCCACCCGTCGCCCACCCACGGACGAAGGATCAGCGCGGCGAAGGTGAAGCAGGCATAGCTGGAGGACAGGATGCCCACGGTCACCAGCAGGGCGACCACCAGCCGCCGCTGCTTCAACGGTGCCAGCCGGTCGGCAAGGGTGGTGGCGGGCAGGTGCAGGTGCGGCAGTCGGGCCACGATCCCGATCAGGGCGATCGAGCCGACGGCGGCCACCAGTCCGAGCGGGAAGCGCCAGTTGCTCTGACCCATCAGCAGCCCCACGGGCACCCCGAGGGCGGTGGCGGTCATCCAGCCGCCCAGCACGAACGACAGCGCGCGGCCGCGCTGCTCGGGCGGGGCCAGGTGGATGACGTAGCTGGTGATGGCGGCGCTCAGCAGGCTGCCGCCCAGCGCCGAGATGACGCGGCCGCCCAGCGCGAACGCGTAGTTCGGGGCGAGTGCCACCACCACGTTGCCGACCACGAACACGGCCAAGGCAGCGGTGATGGTGCGGCGGCGCTCCCACCCACTGGTCACGGTGCCCAGCAGCGGGCCGGCGAAGGCCGAGGTCAGGGCGAACACGCTGACCAGCTGCCCGGCGAGGGCATTGCTCACCCGCAGGTCGGTCGAGATGGCCGGTAGCAGGCCCGCCAGCACGTAGCCGTCGATGCCGGTCGAGAAGCCGGCCACCGCCAACCAGATCAGGGCGTGGTAGGGCAGCCGGGGCGTGTTGGTCTGGTGCGGGTTGGCGTCGGACACTCGCGTCAGGCTAGTCGCGTGAGCCGTTTCCGGCTCCGCCCACCGGGCCCGTGGGGGACGAACTGTCACACTGGCTGAGTGAACCTTCCGCTGCATCCGTTGTTCGTCCACCTGCCGGTGGTGCTGTTCCCGCTCGCGGCTCTGGCCGCACTGGTGTTCGTGGCCGTGCCCCGCTGGCGCCGGTACCTGTTGTGGCCGGTCTCCGTGGGCGCGCTGGTGGCCTTCGTGGGCATGATCGCCGCCCGCCAGACCGGCGACTCGCTGGCCGCCACCCTGCCGGGCATGGCCGAGCGGATCGCCGTCCACGAGCAGCGGGCCAACCTGCTGCTCGCCTCCGCGGTGGTCTTCGGGGTGGGCCTGCTGCTGGAACTGCTGACTCGTCCGGGCGAAGGGTTCGGGCCGCGACTGCGACCCGGGTGGGTCGCGGTCGCCGGCCACGTGCTCACCGCCGTCGGGGCGGTCGCCGTGCTCGTCACCGTGGTGCTCACCGGCGACTCCGGTGCGCGCATGGTCTGGGGCCGATAGGTGGTCTGGGGCCGCTAGCCGGTCTGGGTCGTCAGGCGAGCAGCTGGCGCACCTGCGGTCCGATCGGACGAGGCAGCGCCGAACGGGTGCCCGACAGGAACGAGTCGACCCCCTGGGCGGCCGAGCGGCCCTCGGCGATCGCCCACACGATCAGCGACTGCCCCCGACCGGCGTCGCCGCAGGCGAACACCCCGGGAACGTTGGTCTGGTACGACTCGTCCCGCTTGAGGTTGCCGCGCTCGTCGACCTCGACCCCCAACTGCGACACGACGGTGTCGGTCTCGGGGCCCGTGAAGCCCATGGCGAGCAGCACCAGCTGTGCCTCGATCTCGCGCTCGGTGCCCTCGACCGGCTGGAACCGGCCGTCGACGAACTCCACCTCCGACAGCTTCAGGGCCCGCAGGTTGCCCTGCTCGTCGCCCAGGAACTCCGAGGTCGAGCTGGCGTAGACGCGGTCTCCGCCCTCCTCGTGGGCCGAGCTGACCCGGAAGATCATCGGGTAGGTCGGCCACGGCTGGTTGGTAGGACGAACCTCGGGCGGCATCGGCATGATCTCGAGCTGGGTGACCGAGGCGGCCCCCTGCCGCAGCGAGGTGCCGAGGCAGTCGGCGCCGGTGTCACCGCCGCCGATGATGACGACGTGCTTGCCCGTGGCGGTGATCTGGTTCTCGACCTCCTGGCCGAGGGCGACCCGGTTGGCCTGGGGCAGGAACTCCATGGCCTGGTGGACGCCCGCCAGCTCGCGGCCGGGGATGGGCAGGTCGCGCGCCTTGGTGGCTCCGGTGGCCAGCACGACGGCGTCGAAGCGTTCCAGCAACTGCTCGCCGGTGAGGTCGACGCCGACATTGGTGTTGGGCCGGAAGACGGTGCCCTCGAGGTTCATCTGCTTGAGGCGACGCTCCAGCACCGCCTTCTCCATCTTGAACTCGGGGATGCCGTAGCGCAGCAGACCACCGATGGCATCGGCCCGCTCGTAGACGACCACGGTGTGGCCGGTGCGGGTCAACTGCTGGGCCGCGGCGAGACCCGCCGGGCCCGAACCGATCACGGCCACCGTCTTCAGCGAGTGCCACTCGGGCTGCTGGGGCTGCACCCGCAGGTCGTCCCACGCCTTGTCGATGATGGCGACCTCGACGTTCTTGATGGTCACCGGGTCGCGGGTGATGCCCACGACGCAGGCCGTCTCGCAGGGGGCCGGGCACAGTCGTCCGGTGAACTCGGGGAAGTTGTTGGTGGCGTGCAGCCGCTCCAGCGCGTTCACCCACTCGTCACGCCAGACCAGGTCGTTCCACTCGGGAATGAGGTTCCCCAGCGGGCAGCCGGTGTGGCAGAAGGGGATGCCGCAGTCCATGCAGCGCCCGGCCTGCTTCGAGATGATCGGCAGGAGGGCCTTGCCCGGTCCGCCCGGGTAGACCTCCTTCCAGTCGTGCACGCGCTCCTCGACGGGACGCCGGCTGGCGACCTCGCGGGGAGTGGTCATGAAGCCCTTCGGATCAGCCATGAGCAGCCTCCATCATCAGTGCGGTCGTGGCGGCCTCGTCGAGGCCCTTCTGCATGGCCTCGGCGCGAGCGGCCAGCACCTTGGCGTAGTCGCGGGGCTCCACCTTGGTGAAGACCGCGGCGAGGTGGTCGCGGCCGGCCTCGAGCAGGTCGGCGGCGACGGTCGATCCGGTGCGGTCGCGGTGCTCGGTGAGCAGGGCGGTCACCCGGTCGAGGTCGGCCTCGGTGAGGTCGACGGCGTCGACCATCTCGGTGTTCAGTCGTCCGCGATCGAGGTCGAGCACCCAGGCGTACCCACCCGACATGCCCGCAGCGAAGTTGCGGCCGGTGGGGCCGAGGATCAGCACCTCTCCCCCGGTCATGTACTCGCAACCGTGGTCACCGACACCCTCGACCACGGCCGAGGCGCCCGAGTTGCGCACGCAGAAGCGTTCGCCGACGACGCCGCGCAGGAACAGCTTGCCCGAGGTGGCGCCGTAGCCGATCACGTTGCCGGCCACGATCTGGTCGTGCGGGTCGAAGCCGACACCGTCGCCCGGGGTGACCACCACGGTTCCGCCCGACAGACCCTTGCCGACGTAGTCGTTGGAGTCGCCGATGAGCGTCAGGTCGACCCCCGCCGGCAGGAACGCGCCGAAGCTCTGGCCCGCGGTACCGGTGAACGTGAACCGGATGGTTCCCTCGGGCAGCCCCGCTCCGCGAGTCGCCTTGGTCACCTCGTGCCCGAGCACGGTGCCGACGGTGCGGTCAATGTTGCGGATCGAGAACGAGGCCTCGACCGACTCCGCGCGGTCGAGCGCCGGACGAGCGGCCTCGATCAGGGCGACGTCGAGCTTGGCGTCGAGCCCGTGGTCCTGCTCGACGGTGTTGTGCAGCGGGCTGCCCGAGGCAAGACCCACCTGGTGCAGCACCGGCGACAGGTCCAGACCCTTGGCCTTCCAGTGGTCGACCGCGGCCGCGCTGTCGAGGGCCTCGACGTGACCGACAGCCTCCTCGATCGAGCGGAACCCCAGCGCCGCCAGGTACTCGCGCACCTCCTGTGCGATGAAGGTGAAGAAGTTGACGACGTGTTCGGCCTTGCCGTGGTAGTGCTCGCGCAGTTCGGGGTTCTGCGTGGCGATGCCCACCGGGCAGGTGTCCTTGTGGCAGACGCGCATCATGATGCAGCCCGAGACCACCAGCGGGGCGGTCGCGAAGCCGAACTCCTCGGCGCCCAGCAGGGCGGCGATGATCACGTCGCGCCCGGTCTTGAGCTGGCCGTCGCACTGCACCACGATGCGATCGCGCAGGCCGTTGATCAGCAGCGTCTGCTGGGTCTCGGCCAGGCCGAGCTCCCACGGGCCGCCGGCGTGCTTGAGCGAGGTCAGGGGCGCAGCCCCGGTGCCGCCGTCGTGGCCCGAGATGAGCACCACGTCGGCCTTTGCCTTCGAGACACCCGCCGCGACCGTGCCCACGCCGACCTCGGCGACCAGCTTGACGTGCACGCGGGCCGACGGGTTGGCGCACTTCAGGTCGTGGATCAGCTGCTTGAGATCCTCGATCGAGTAGATGTCGTGGTGCGGGGGCGGCGAGATCAGCCCGACGCCGGGCGTCGAGTGACGCGTCTTGGCGACCCACGGGTACACCTTGGGGCCGGGCAGCTGACCACCCTCGCCGGGCTTGGCGCCCTGGGCCATCTTGATCTGGATGTCGGTGGCGTTGGTGAGGTAGTCCGAGGTCACGCCGAATCGGCCCGAGGCCACCTGCTTGATCGCGGAGCGACGCTCCGGGTCGTACAGTCGCTCGGCATCCTCGCCGCCCTCGCCGGTGTTGGACTTGCCGCCCAACCGGTTCATGGCGATCGCCAGCGTCTGGTGGGCCTCCATCGAGATCGAGCCGTAGCTCATCGCGCCGGTCGAGAACCGCTTCACGATCTCTTCGACGGGCTCCACCTCGTCGATGTCGATGGGCTGGCGGTCGGCCGCGAACGTCAAGAGCGACCGCAGCGTCATCAGTCGGGCCGAGTTGTCGTCGACCAACTGGGTGTAGCGCTTGAAGATGTCGTAGCGACCGGTCTGGGTCGAATGCTGCAGCCGGAAGACCGTCTCGGGGTCGAACAGGTGCTGCTCGCCCTCGCGGCGCCACTGGTACTCCCCGCCCACGGGCAGGGTGCGGTGCGCGTTCGGCACACCCGAGACCGGGTAGGCCTCCTGGTGGCGCAGGTTCACCTCCTCGGCGATCTCGTCCAGCCCGATGCCCTCGATCCGGCTGGTGGTGCCGGTGAAGAACTCGTCCACGAAGTCGCTCTTGAGGCCGACCGCCTCGAAGATCTGTGCACCGGTGTAGCTGGCGAGCGTCGAGACGCCCATCTTGCTCATCACCTTGAGCACGCCCTTGCCGAGCGCCTTGTACACGTTCTTGATGGCCTTCTCGGGCGCCACCTCGACGTAGAGCTCGTTGCGCGCCATGTCTTCGGCCGACTCGAGCACCAGGTACGGGTTGACCGCCGCGGCGCCGTAGCCGACCAGCAGGGCGACATGGTGCACCTCGCGGACGTCGCCGGCCTCGACGATCAGGCCCACCTGGGTGCGGGTCTTCTCGGCGACCAGGTGATGGTGGATGGCCGAGGTCAACAGCAACGACGGGATCGGTGCCAGCTCCCGGGTGGAGTGACGGTCCGACAGCACGATCACCCGGGCACCGTCGGCAATGGCGCGCGAGACCTCGGCGCGAATCTCGACGAGCCGCTGCCGCAGCGCCTGCCCACCACCGTCGACCGGGTACAGACCGCGGACGACGTGGGTGGCCAGGTGTGCGTGCTTGCCGTCGTCGGAGATGTGGATCAGTTTCGACAACTGCTCGGAATCGAGGATCGGGTAGGGAATCACCAACTGCCGACACGATTCCTCGCTGGGCGACAGCAGGTTGCCCTCGGGGCCGATGGTGCCGGCCAGTGACGTCACCAGTTCCTCGCGGATGGCGTCCAAGGGCGGGTTGGTGACCTGGGCGAACAACTGCGCGAAGTAGTCGAAGATCATCCGCGGACGATCCGACAGCACCGCGATCGGGGTGTCGGTGCCCATCGAACCGATGGCCTCCGCGCCGTCGTTGGCCATCGGCGCGATCAGCTGGCGCAACTCCTCATGGGTGTAGCCGAACAGCTGCTGCCGACGGGTCACCGAGGCGTGGCTGTGCACGATGTGGGTGCGCTCGGGAAGCTCCTCGAACCGCAGCTTGGTGGTCAGCCACTCGGCGTAGGGGTGCTCGCCGGCCAACTGCGACTTGATCTCGTCGTCACCGATGATGCGCTGCTGGTCGAGATCGACCAGGAACATGCGGCCCGGCTGCAGGCGGCCCTTGGTGACCACCTGGTCGGGGGCGACGGGCAGCACGCCCGACTCGGAGGCGAAGATCACCCGACCGTCGGTGGTCACCCAGTACCGCGCCGGACGAAGGCCGTTGCGGTCGAGCACGCCGCCGATCAGGCTGCCGTCGGTGAAGGTGACGCAGGCGGGGCCGTCCCAGGGCTCCATCACCGAGGAGTGGAACTCGTAGAACGCCCGGCGGGCCGCATCCATCTCGGTGTGGTTCTCCCACGCCTCGGGGATCATCATCAGCACCGCGTGCGGCAGGGATCGTCCGCCCAGGTGCAGCAGTTCGAGCACCTCGTCGAAGCTGGCCGAGTCGGAGGCCTCGGGGGTGCAGATGGGGAACAACCGCTCCAGGTCGCCGGGGAGCACGTCGCTGGCCAGCAGCGCCTCGCGCGCGCGCATCCAGTTGCGGTTGCCCCGCACGGTGTTGATCTCACCGTTGTGGGCCATCAGGCGGTAGGGGTGGGCCAGTTCCCAGGCGGGGAAGGTGTTGGTCGAGAAGCGCGAGTGCACCAGGGCCAGCGCCGAGGTGAAGGACTCGTCGTGCAGTTCGGGGAAGACCTGCTCGAGCTGATCGGTGGTCAGCATGCCCTTGTAGACGATCGTGCGCGACGACAGCGACGAGAAGTACACCTGCGCCTCGTGCTGGGCGCGACGCCGCAGGGCATACACCAGCCGGTCGAGATCGAGGCCGGCCTCGCCACCCGGAGAGCTGACGAACAGCTGGGCGAAGTGGGGCATGACGGCCAGCGAGATGGGGCTGAGCGAGTCGGTGACCACCGGCACGTCGCGCCAACCGAGAACCGTCAGGGATTCGTCGGCCGCGATCTGCTCGATCGCCGCAACGGCGGTGGCCCGCTCCTGGTCATCGGCGGGCAGGTGGGCCAGACCCACCGCGAAGGCACCGGCCGCGGTCAGCTCGAAGTCGACCACACCGCGCAGGAACGCGTCGGGCACCTGCACCAGGATGCCGGCGCCGTCACCGGCCGCCTCGTCGGCGCCGGTGGCACCACGGTGGTCGAGATTGCGCAGTGCCTCGAGCCCCTGCTCGACGATGGCGTGGCTGGGATCACCGCTCAGCTGGGCGACGAAGGCGACGCCGCAGGCATCATGCTCGAACTCCGGACGGTAGAGACCCTGCTTGGGGTGGTGGCCAAAGACCATCGATGACTCCAATCGGCTCACGCGTGCCGGGCGGCAAGCGGTTCAATCTCACACAGGCGCCGACTCGGCCTCCGCGACGTCCGGGATCTGGACGAAGGGCCGCTCAACCCTCCCCGGGTACCGGACGAGCTGCAGCACCAGCAGCGCGACGGCAGCCAGGAACACGATGCTCGAGACGTACTCGTTGACCCGGAAGCCACCGATGCGGTTGACCGTGTCGATGCGCACCCGCTCGATGAAGAACCGCCCCAGCGTGTACCAGATGACGTAGCTGGTCATCAGCTTGCCGCGACCCAGACGCAGCGGCTTCTCGAGCGCGATCAGCAGGGCCGCACCCGCCAGGCACCACAGCAGTTCGTAGAGGAAGGTCGGGTGGAAGGTGGCGAACTGCTCGTAGCCCTCGGGGCGGTACTGCGGAGCGATCCGCAGCCCCCACGGCAGGGTGGTCGGGCGCCCGAACAACTCCTGGTTGAACCAGTTGCCGAGCCGGCCCATCGCCTGGGCGATCAGCAGCGACGGCGCCATCACGTCGGCCACGGCACCGAACGACAGGCCGCGGCGACGACACAGCAGCCAGGCCACCAGCGCGCCTGCGGCCACCCCGCCCCAGATGCCGAGCCCGCCCTCCCAGATGAAGAAAGCCCGATACCAGTCACGGCCCGGCCCGAAGTACAGCTGGGGATCGGTGATCACGTGGTACAGCCGGGCGCCCAGGATGCCGGCGAGCACCGCCCACAGGGTGATCGTCTCGATCTGTTCCGACGTGCCTCCCCGGGCCACGAATCGTCTGCGCGCCAGCCAGAAGCCGACCATCACCCCGGCGAGAATGCACAGCGCGTAGGCGTGCACCCGCAACGGCCCGAGGTTGAAGCCGTTCCACGAAGGGCTCGGGATGGACATCGCCACGATCAGGGCGGTTGCACTCATGCGTCGCTCACTTCTGTTTGTCGACCAACAGGGTGATGTCGGTGATGTAGTCGGCCACGCTGGTGCCGCTCGACCACAAGACGGCCGCGCTCTCGTCCTTGCCGAAACCGAGCACCTGCGTGGAGTGGGTGACCTCGTAGCCGCCCGAGGGCAGCTTCTTGGCATCGTCGATGCTCAGCCCGATGGTCTCGGCGGCCTTGACGATCACGTCGAGCTTGCCGGTCAGACCGACGAAGGCGGGGTCGATGCGGGCCAGGTACTCCTTGAGCACCTGCGGGGTGTCGCGGGCCGGATCGGTGGTGACGATCACCACCCTGACCTGGTCGCGCACCGCGGCGTCGACCCGCTGCAGGGCGCTGGCGAGGTCGGCCATGATGCCCGGGCAGACGTCGGGGCAGTTGGTGTAGCCGAAGAACACCAGCGTGGCCGCCGACCCGTGATGGGTGTTCATCGGGGCGGTCGCCCCGGTGGTGTCGGTCAGTTCGACCGACGGCAGTCGCCACCCGGTCGAGGTGATCTCGGTTCCGGCCGCGTAGCCGCCCGGGCGGCTGCCGACGGTGGCGGGTGACTGCTTCCCGCAACCCGCCAGCGCCACCGCTGCGCCGACACCCAGCATCGTCCGCCGGCTGATCGACCCCGGCATGGTCACCCGCGGGCGCGGCGCACACCGGCCGCCAGGTCGTCCACCCGGGCGCGGAGCGCCGACAGGTCGGACGAGGAGTCCCGCTCGTTGTCGATCAGGTGCTTGACGAGCGCCGAGCCGACGATGACGCCATCGGCGTAGGCGCCGATCTCGGCGGCCTGGTCGCCGTTGGAGACCCCCAGGCCGACGCCCACGAAGACATCGGACTGGCGGCGCACCCGCTCGACCAGGTCGGGGGCGGCGGACGAGATCTGCTGCCGCTCCCCCGTCACACCCATCACCGCGGTGGCGTACACCCAGCCGCGGCAGGCCTGAGTGGTCAGGGCGATCCGCTCGTCCGACGACGACGGGGCCACCAGGAAGATGCGGTCGAGGCCTTCCCGAACGCTAGCGGCCAGCCAGCCCTCGGCCTCGTCCGGGGTGAGATCGGGGGTGATCAGGCCCGACCCGCCCGCATTGACCAGGTCGCGGGCGTAGCGGTCGACGCCGTAGCGCTCCACCAGATTCCAGTAGGTCATCACCACGGCCGGCGTGCCCGTCGCGGTGACGGCCTCGACGGCGCGGAAGACGTCGTCGGTGCGCACCCCGCGCTCCAGGGCCCGGGTGGCGGCGTGCTGAATGGCCAGGCCGTCCATCACCGGGTCGGAGTAGGGGGCACCGATCTCGACGAGGTCGACCCCTCGCCCCTCGCTCCCCTCGGTGAGGGCCACCAGGGCCTCGATCGACCCGGGCACGTCGGGGTACCCGACCGGCAGGTACCCGACCAGAGCGGCCCGGTTCTCGTTCCTCGCACGCTCGTAGGCGGCTGCACTCGAGGTCACTTGACCTCCTCCGTCTCGTGGTCGACCGAGCCGTCGATGTCGAACCAGTCGAGCGCCGTGGACACGTCCTTGTCGCCTCGGCCGGAAATGTTCACCAGGATGGTCGGCGGCCGGTTCGCGAACTCCGGACGACCCACCAACTCCAGCGCCAACTGCTGGGCGCCGGCGACGGCGTGGGCCGACTCGATGGCGGGCAGGATGCCCTCGGTGCGGGTCAGCAGCCGCAGGGCCTCCATGGCCTGGGCGTCGGTCACCGGACGATAGGTGGCGCGCCCCGTGC
This sequence comes from Aestuariimicrobium soli, assembly GCF_051192575.1. Lineage (NCBI taxonomy): Bacteria > Bacillati > Actinomycetota > Actinomycetes > Propionibacteriales > Propionibacteriaceae > Aestuariimicrobium > Aestuariimicrobium soli. The sequence continues at coordinate 194,164 of NZ_JBPJSQ010000002.1, forward strand.
GGGCCAGCCAAGCGTGCTCGGGGCCGACACCCGGGTAGTCGAGCCCGGCCGAGATCGAGTGCGACTCGATGGTCTGGCCGTCCTCGTCCTGCAGCACATAGGTGCGGGCACCGTGCAGCACCCCGAGCGAGCCGGCGGTGATGCTGGCGGCGTGTCGTCCGGTCTCGACACCGTCACCGGCGGCCTCGAAGCCGTACAGGCCGACCTCGGCGTCGTCGATGAAGTCGGCGAAGATGCCCATGGCATTCGAGCCACCGCCGATGCAGGCGCAGACCGCGTCGGGCAGCCGGCCGTACTTCTCGAGCAGTTGGGCGCGAGCCTCGGTCGAGATCACCCGCTGGAACTCGCGGACGATGCGGGGGAACGGGTGCGGGCCGCCCACGGTACCGATCAGGTAATGGGTGTCGTCGACATTCGAGACCCAGTCGCGCATGGCCTCGTTCATGGCGTCCTTGAGGGTCTGCGACCCGGCCTTCACGGCCACCACCTCGGCGCCCAGCATCTGCATGCGGGCCACGTTGAGGGCCTGCCGGTCGGTGTCGACCTTGCCCATGTAGACGCGGCACTCCAGCCCGAGCAGCGCCGCCGCGGTGGCGCTGGCCACCCCGTGCTGACCGGCCCCGGTCTCGGCGATCACCCGCCGCTTGCCCATGCGCACGGCCAGCAGGGCCTGCCCGAGCACGTTGTTGATCTTGTGGCTGCCGGTGTGGTTGAGGTCTTCACGCTTGAGCAGCATGCGCGCCCCGCCGCAGTGCTCGGCGAACCGGGTGGCGTCGGTGATCGGCGTCGGCCGCCCCGAGTAGTCCCGCTGCAGGCGGGCGAGCTCGGCGGCGAAGTCGGGATCGTCCTGGGCCGCGTCGAACGCATCCTCGAGCTGGGCCAGCGCCGCCTGCAACGCCTCGGGGACGAACTTGCCCCCGAACTCCTCGAAGTGGCCGGACTTGTCGGGCAGGGTCGGCCGCGGTGAGGGCTGGGTGTCGGTCATGACAGATCTCTTCTTCGGGGACGCGTCTTCAGGGATTCGGGCTTCAGGGATTCGGGGGACTTCAGGAGCGCAGGGCGGCGACGGCGGCCCGCGGGTCGGCGTGCCTGACCAGCGCCTCCCCGACGAGCACCACGTCGGCGCCCAGAGCCGCCACGTGGGCGACGTCGGCGGGGCCGGACAGGCCCGACTCGGCGACCTTGATGGCGGCCGCGGGCAATTCGTCGACCAGCGCACCGAACTGGTTGAGGTCGACGTCGAGGGTGACCAGATTGCGGTTGTTGACCCCGATCACGGCACCGGCCGGGTCGTCGGCCACGAGCGCGGCCGCGCGGCGGGCCTCCTCGACGGTGTGCACCTCGATGAGCGGGGTGAGCCCCAACTGCCGGGCCAACGCGTGCAGGCGGGAGAGCTCGGCATCGTCCAACGAGGCCACGATCAGCAGAGCCAGGTCGGCGCCGTGCACGCGCGCCTCGACCAACTGGTACTCCGTGACGATGAAGTCCTTGCGCAGCACCGGCAGGTCGACCCGGGCGCGCACGGCGTCGAGGTCGGCCAGGCTGCCGCCGAACCGACGGCGTTCGGTGAGCACGCTGATCGCGGCGGCACCGCCGGCCTCGTAGTCGGCGGCGAGGCTCGCCGGGTCACCGATCTCGGCGAGCGCGCCCTTCGACGGGCTCGACCGCTTGACCTCGGCGATCACCTGCACGCCGTCCCGGCGGAACAGCGGGCGCGGGTCCCGGGGCGCGGGGGCGTCGGCGAGCAGCGACTCGAGAACGGCGCGCGGGGTGGCGGCCTCACGCTCCGCGAGGTCTTCCCGCACGCCCGCGACGATGGCGTCGAGGACGCTCATCAGCCGTTGCCGTAACCGGCAGCCTTCAGGATTCCGCCGGCGACGAGACCGAGCAGCACGAGCCCGGCGCCGACGTAGCAGAGCACCCAGTTCGGACCCAGCACGGCACCGATGGAGGCGGCCACGAAACCGATGCCGCTGATTGCCACACCCGTCCACGCGGCGGGGCTGCGCCCGTGGTGGTAGTAGCGCACGGGCTTGTCGCTCCGCCGACCCGCAACAGCGGGGGTGGTGACGTCGTCAGCCATGTCAGTCCTCTCGTGCAAGTCAGTCATCGGCGGGGTTCACCTCACCAGCGGGGCCCCAACTGCTGGCAGCCTATCGCGGGTCGGCGGTGGGGTCGTCCCCGGCGTCCATGGCCTTCCACGCGTCGCCCCCGAGTTCGGCGGGGTCGGCGCGGGTGTAGCGGCTCGGGCGGCGCCGGTCGGCCTGGGGTGCGGTCACCACGGCGACCACCCCGCCGACCGCGAGCACCAGCGCGGACGAGGCGAAGGCCCACCGCCACCGGCTGGCGACCACCTGGGCGGCCGCGGACGGGCTCAGCTCCGCCGCCGCGGGGTAGGAGCCCAGCACGGCCGCCAGCAGGGCTCCCGCACCGATCAGCACGGCCAGCACCCCGATCACGCGGGTGCCCGGACGACGCAGCACCAGCAACAACAAGGCCAGGGCGGCCCCCGACCACGCCAGGGTCGTCACCAGGCCGCCGGTGGCATCGGCTCCGCTGATGCTGGCCCCGGCCACACCGGTGGTGGCATCGCGGGCCCAGGACTGCTGCCCGGCGACCGCGGCGACGACGGCGGCGAGCGCCCAACAGGCGGCCGCGTGCCACCGCTTCACGGTCACTGACTGACCCCGGCCGCCCGCCTGATCGCGTTCACGACCGTGCGGGCCTTGTGCTGGGTCTCCTCGTTCTCGGTGTCGGGCACCGAGTCGGCGACCACTCCCGCCCCCGCCTGCACGTGGGCGCGACCGTCCTTCAGCAGGGCGGTGCGGATGCCGATCGCGGTGTCGGCGTTGCCGGCGAAGTCGAAGTACCCGACCACCCCGCCGTAGACCCCCCGTCGGCTGAGCTCCAACTCGTCGATGATCTGCATGGCTCGCACCTTCGGCGCTCCCGAGAGGGTGCCCGCGGGGAAGCAGGCCATGGTGACGTCGAGGGCGCTTCGTCCGGGGCTGATCACCCCTTCGACGGTGGCCTCGAGGTGCATCACGTGGGAGTAGCGGCCCACCTTCATGAACTCGGTGACCTCGACGGTGCCGGGCTCACAGACCCGGCCCAGGTCATTGCGACCGAGGTCGACCAGCATGATGTGCTCGGCGCGCTCCTTGGGGTCGGCGAGCAGGTCGCTGGCGTGACGCTGGTCCTCGGCGACCGTGGCGCCCCGCGGACGGGTGCCGGCGATCGGGTGCAGCGTGGCTCGTCCGTCGGCGACGGTCACCAGCGACTCGGGCGAGGCCCCCACGATCTGGAAGCCCGGCAGCCGCAGCAGGTACATGTAGGGGCTCGGATTGGTCAGCCGCAGCTCGCGGTAGATGTCGATGCCCGGCACCGTGGTCGCGATCTCGAAACGCTGCGAGGGGACGATCTGGAAGGCCTCCCCCGCTCGGATCTGCTCGACCGCCGCGCTCACCATCTGCTGGTACTCGCCGGTGGCGCGCTGCCAGTGGATGGGCAGGTCGACCTCCGGCCCGCGCTCCCGCAGCCGCCGACCGCGGGGCCGGGTGAGCGCGTCCGCCATCGCGTCGATGCGGGTGACCGCGTCATGCCAGGCCTCGTCGACCCGCTCGCTGGAATCGTCGAAGTTGATGGCGTTGGCGATCAGCCACAGCTCGCCGGTGTGGTGGTCGTAGGCGGCCAGGTCGGTGGCCACCATCATCACCAGCTCGGGAATGCCGAGGTCGTCGACCGTGGTCTCGGGCAGCATCTCCACGTGCCGCACGCAGTCGTAGCCCAGGTAACCGACCATGCCCGAGGTGAACGGTGGCAGGTCGGTGTCACTCGCCCGCGGGGTGTGCAACATCTCGATGGTGCGGCCCAGCACCTCGAGCACGTCGCCCTCGGTCGGCAGTCCGTCGATGGCGCGACCCAGCCACACCGCTCGTCCATCGCGCTCGGTGAGGGTGGTCGAGGCATTCACGCCGATGAACGACCAGCGCGACCACACCCCCGCCTCGGCCGACTCGAGCAGGAAGGTGTTGTCGCGGTCGCCGCACAAAGTCTGGTGGATGCCGATCGGCGTCAGGTCGTCGACCAGCACCCGGCGGTGCACGCTGATCACCCGCCGGTCGGCGGCCAGGTCGCGGAAGTCGTGCAGGGAGGGGGTGATGGTCACGGGAGCTCGCGATCTGGAGTGCCTGATACGGGGGTGATGGGGTCGGTGTCGGTGGAGTCGTCGGCGAGCAGCAGATCGGCGTCGAAACAGGTGGTGTCACCGGTGTGGCAGGCGCCGCCGATCTGGTCGACCGTGAGCAGCACGGTGTCGCCGTCGCAGTCGAGCCGCACCTCGCGCACGTGCTGCGTGTGCCCGCTGGTGAGTCCCTTCACCCACAACTCGCCGCGGGAGCGCGACCAGTAGGTGGCCCGGCGCGTGGTCAGGGTGAGGGCCAGCGCCTCGTCGTCCATCCAGGCCTGCATCAGCACCGCTCCGGTGGTGGCGTCCTGGGTGACCGCGGCCACCAGTCCGTCCGAATTGCGCCGTAGGCGAGCGGCGAGGGCGGGGTCGAGCAAAGGCATGACGACCATTATGGCCCGGGCCTAAGGTGGGCGTCGTGACCATCGCCTCCGACGAACGCTCCGTGATCTGCGACCTGTTCGCCGAACTCGGGCCCGACCGCCCCACCCTCTGCGAGGGGTGGACCACCGGCGACCTCGCCGCCCATCTGGTCGTGCGCGAGAACGACCCCGTCGCGGCCGGCGGCATCATGATCAAGCCGCTGGCCGGCCACACCGAACGGCGGATGACAGAGGTGCTGGCGGCCGAGCCGTGGGCGGCCGTGGTGGAGCGACTCCGGCGCGGACCGGGTCAGTGGAGCCTGTTCCGGGTGCCCGGGGTCGACGAGGGCGCCAATGCCATCGAGTTCCTCGTGCACGTCGAGGACGTGCGCCGGGCCCAGACCCCGCCGATGCCGCCCCGCGACCTCGGGCCGGAGGTCGAGGACTTCTGCTGGCGGCGCCTCAAGTTGCTGGCGAAGGCCCTGTTCCGCCGCCTCGACGCGGGACTGGTGCTGGAGCGCACCGACGGCCAGGGCCGGGTCGAGGAGTCGTTCCGGGTGCGCCCCGGCTCCCACACCGTCACCGTGCAGGGTCGGCCGAGTGAACTGCTGCTGCTCGCCTACGGACGAGGCAGCCACGCCGACGTCACCGTGATCGCCGACGAGGCCGGCGAGCGGGCGTTGTCGGCCGCCCAGTTCACCGCCGAGCAGCCAGTCTGACCCCCGACGCGGCCAGGTGGTCGGGATCGCCGACCACCACCAGCAGGTCGGTGGCCCGCGACATGCCCACGTAGAGCCGTTCGGGCGCCCGCTCGGGCGTCTTCCGACCGTCGTTCACCGCCAGGACGACCGCCCTGCGCTCGAGCCCCTTGAAGCCGAGGGCGGTGCCGTAGAACACGTCGCTGCCGGCGAAGAACTCGTCCCAGTAGTGCTGGTAGCGATTGCGCGCCTGGGCCTCGACCTGCACGGGGTGACGCCGGCCGGTGGTGATCAGCGCGATGTCACCCGGCTCCCAGCCCTGCTCCAACAGGGCCTCGACCTCGTCGTCGGCCGCGGCGAGCACGTCATCGGTGTGCTGGGGGCCGGCTGGCACGGGGACGAACTCGACCGCCGGCCCGTCCGCCCCGCGGGGGCGAATGTGCGGCGCGAAGGGGCGCAGCGACTCGGCGATCTGGCGGGTGTTGCGCAGGTTGTGGTCGAGCAACAGCGGCACCAGTGGCACCTTGGGGCTGCCCCGGCGCCCGAAGACGGCCTGATCGGGGTCGGTGTAGGTGTAGAGGCCACCGTTCTCGGGGTCGCGCAGGGCACCGAGCAGCGGCAGCCACCACGAGTCGGCGAAGTCCTGCGCCTCGTCGACCAGCACGGAGTCGAAACGCTGGTTGGTGGGCAGGCCGGGAGCGGCCTCGGCCATGCGGGCCGGCAGCCCCTCCTCCCACCACGCCGGGTCGTCGTCCCCGGTGCGAGTGATGCCCCACTGGGCCCCCAACTCCTCGTAACGACCCACGAAGGCCGGCCGTGACCGTTTGGGCCAGGTCTCGACCTGCCGCTTGAGGTACTCGGCGAGGCCATGGGTGTAGCAGATCAGGGCGATGCGCTGGGTGGTGTGTCCGCCGCGACCCGCGGCCAGTTGACGGGCCTGCTCGAGGGCCAGCGTCGTCTTCCCCGAGCCCGCACTGCCACGCACCTCGACCCGGTTGAGGGCCCGGGTCACTCCCAGCAGGGCGTACTGCTCCTGCGTCAGCCGGGCAACCTCGCCGGCGCGGGCCTCGGACTCCACGCGGGGGCCGTCCTGCCAGACCTCCCCGCCCAACAGGATGCGCCGCGCGACGTCGACGTCGTCCTCGGTGGGGACGCGCCCGGAGGGGCGCAACCGCTGCAGCAGGCGGCGCAGCCGCCCACCGAGGTCGGTCAGGTCGTCGGCGTCGTGCAGGGCGTCCCGGCTCAGGTCGGCGCTGCCGAAGTCGTCGGGAAAGTGCGAGAACGGGGCGGCCATCGTGTGCACGGCCGCCACCCGGGTGCGACTCCCCCACAGCGGGTGCCGTTCGAGATGCTCGAGCACCCAGTACTTGCCGCGGCGGGCCTGCCCGACCGGGTCGATCCGCGCGAACTCACCGGCGCCGTCCCGCGTCCACCACTGCCCCCACTCGTCGTGGCAGACGTGCCCGCCCTTGGCCTCGATGAAGACGAAACCGCTGCCGGGCATCATCACCAGGAAGTCGAGCTCCCCGTCGCGGTCGATGTCGAGGTAGGCCTGCTGGCAGAGCACCACGTCGTCGTCCGACAGGGTGTTCTCCAGGGCCTTCGCAACGGCCAGTTCCGACGGCGACCAGTGCGGCTCAGGGGGTAGGAACAGGGGCATGATCGGCTCCCGCTGGGTGGTTCGGGTACTTGCGGTGGTAGACGTCGACGATGGCCTCCACCGCCTGCTCGAAGGTGAACGTGGCGGTGTTGATCACCAGGTCGTAGTGGGTGTCGTCGTTGGGGTCGAGCTGGTGCAGGCGGATCGACATCTCGGCCCGCACCCGATCGTCATGGCTGAGCCGCTCGAGGGCGAGGTCGGCCGGCAGCCCCGTCAGGTACGACACCCGTTCGGTGCGTTTCTCGACCGGCGAGGTGAGCCGCACGTGCAGCACCCCCACAGCCCGGGCGAGCACCGCCTGCGCGTTGTGCCCGAGCACCACGCCCCCACCCCGCACGGCACTCACCAGTGCCTGGGTGTTCTCCATCACCATCCGGTGGTCGCTCGACTGGAACGCGGCTCGGGCGATCTCGGCATCCGACGAGCCGGCCTCCGAGAAACTCGACAGGAATCGTCCCCAGCGGTTGGGGGTGGCCACGCGCGGGTCGCGCGCCGCGGCCAGCACGTCGTGGCTGAAGACTTGGTCGAGGAACGGAACTCCCAGTCGCTCGGCGAGGGCCGGTGCGATCACCGAGGCGCCGGAACCGTACTGGGCGAAGATGGTGACGACCGGTGGCACGGTGCCCGTGCCACCCACGGCGGGCAGGGTCACCACCAGATCGCGGCCGTCACTGACCGGGGTCATGGCCTGGTCGTCGAGGCCCTGGTCGACGGCGGCGTTGCGGGCGCGCCGCTGGTTCAACTCCTGAACCAGCGAGCGGTGCTGGTCGGCGGTCAGCGGGTAGAACGAGAGCACGAGCCCGGCCACGAGGGCGAGCACGGCGGGGATGGCGCCGGTGGCGAGCTTGATGCCGACGATGGCATGGGCCGACTGCTCGGGAGCGCCAGCGGCGTACCCGAAGGCCCCGACCACGGCGCCACCGATGGCACCGCCGATGCCCTGCCCGACCTTGCGGACGAACGACAGGATCGAGTACGAGCCGCCCTCGGAGCGAATGCCGGTCTTCCACTCGCCGTAGTCGACGGTGTCGGCCTGCATCGAGAACATCAGCGCGTTGGTGCCGCCCAACCCGACGCCCAGCAGCAGCCAGGCGATGATCGCGATGAACAAGCTGCCCGAGCCACCGGGCACGAGGAACGCGAGCGCATAGGCGACGACGGCGAAGCTGGCCATCACCATGTAGGCCTTGCGCTTGCCGAAGCGCACGGTCATCTGCGAGACCAGCGACGCGGCGGTGATGGTGCCGACGGTCTGGGCGAGCATCAGCCAGGTGTAGTGGGCGGCCCCACCGAGCACCGAGCGGGCGTAGTACATGCCCACCGCGTTCATGGTGAAGTTGGCGCTCAGCAGGAAGAACGCGCCCACGCACAGCACCAACAGCGGCTTGTTGTGGCGCACCATGGTGAGCGTGCGGCGCAGGTTGATCGTGCCGGTGCCGCGGGGCACGACCTCGCGGGTGTTGCGGAAGCAGATCAGGTAGAGGCCCAGCGCGATGGCGCCGAGCACGACGGTGGTCACCAGGAAGGTGAGCCGCACCCCGTCGGCGGTGGTGTCGCTGAACTGCGGCGCCACCACGGCCGACAGGGCGACACCGGTGATGGCCGAGGCGATGGCGCGGGCGCCCGACAGCCTCGACCGGTCGACCGAATCCTGGGTCATGGCGGCCGACAGGGAGCCGTAGGGGATGTTCACGAACGAGTAGCACAGCTGGAACAGCGCATCGAAGATGAAGATCCAGGCCACGGCGAGGGCCGGGCTCAGGCCCGCCGGCGTTGAGAACAGCAGCACGAACACGATCGCCAACGGTGTGGATCCCCACAGCAGCCACGGGCGCAGACGGCCCCAACGGGTGTTGGCCTTGTCGACGGTCGAGCCGGCGATCAGGTCAGAGACACCAGCCCACACCTTCGTGATGGCGTAGATCGCACCGGCGATCCCCGCCTGGATGCCCACGATGTCGGTCATGTAGATCATCAGGAACATCGACGTCATCTGGAAACTGAGGTTGTTCGCCACGTCGCCGAGGGCATACGAGAGCACGCGCCCGTTGCTCAGCCTGGTGGTGCCCAGCTCGGCCGTGCTCTGCTCGGGTGCCGTGGTCGCGGTCATGGCCGTCACGCTACGCCCCCGCCAACTGCCGTGTGGCAAGGGGGTGGGTGTTGCCCGCTGTTGTCGACGGACGACCGCGTGATCCAGTCGTCAGGGCATCTCAGCCCAGTTTCTCGAGGATCAGCTCCCTCACCCGGGCGGCGTCGGCCTGGCCGCGCATCGCCTTCATCACCGACCCGATCAGGGCGCCGGCCGCCGCCACCTTGCCGTCGCGAATCTTGGCGGCGACGTCGGGGTTGGCGGCGATCGCCTCGTCGACGGCGGACGAGAGCGCGCCCTCGTCCGAGACCACCGCCAGGCCGCGCGAGGCGACCACGTCGGCGGGTTCCCCCTCGCCGGCGAGCACCCCCTCGATCACCTGACGGGCCAGCTTGTCGTTGACCGTGCCGGCGTCGACCAGGGCCTGCACCCCGGCCACCTGGGCGGGGGTGATCGCCAACTCGTCCAGCTCGACCCCGGCCTCGTTGGCGCGGCGCAGGAGTTCGCCGGTCCACCACTTGCGGGCTGACGACGGCTGCGCCCCGGCGGCCACGGTGGCGTCGATCAGGTCGACGGCACCGGCGTTGACGACGGCCTGGAAGTCGACGTCACTGACCTGCCACTCGTCCTGCAGCCGGCGGGCGCGCTCGGCCGGAGGCTCGGGCAGGGTGGCGCGGAGTTCGTCCACCCACTGCGACGACGGCGCCACGGGCACCAGATCGGGCTCGGGGAAGTAGCGGTAGTCCTCGGCGGTCTCCTTGGAACGACCGGGTGAGGTGTACCCCTCGGCCTCGTTCCAGTGGCGCGTCTCCTGCTTGACGGTGCCTCCGGCGGCGAGCACGGCCCCCTGGCGGCGCATCTCGTGGTGCAGGCAGTTCTCGACCGAACGCAGCGAGTTGACGTTCTTGGTCTCGGTGCGGGTGCCGAACTCGGTGGCGTCCTTGGCCATCAGCGAGATGTTCGCGTCGCAGCGCAGCGAGCCCTGCTCCATGCGCACGTCGGAGACCCCGAGCGCGCGCAGCAGTTCGCGCAGGTGGGCGACGTAGGCGCGGGCCACCTGCGGCGCCTTGTCACCCGCGCCGGTGATCGGCTTGGTGACGATCTCGATCAGGGGTACGCCGCAGCGGTTGTAGTCGAGCAGGGAGTACTCGGCCCCGTGGATGCGTCCGGTGGCACCACCGACGTGCAGCGACTTGCCGGTGTCCTCCTCCATGTGGGCCCGCTCGATGTCGATCCGGTAGGTCTGCCCGTCGACCTCGACGTCGACGTGCCCGTCGAAGGCGATGGGCTCGTCGTACTGGCTGATCTGGTAGTCCTTGGGCATGTCGGGGTAGAAGTAGTTCTTCCGCGCGAACCGACACCACGAGGCGATCTGGCAGTTCAGGGCGAGCCCGATGCGGATCGCCGACTCCACGGCCTTGCCGTTGACCACCGGCATCGAGCCCGGCAGCCCCAGGCAGACCGGGCAGACCTGAGTGTTGGGCTCGGCCCCGAAGGTCGTCGGGCACCCGCAGAACATCTTGGTGGCCGTGTTCAGTTCGACGTGCACCTCGAGACCCATCACGGGGTCGAAGCGCTCGAGCACCTCGGCGTAGTCCATCAGCTGGTCGCTCATCTCAGGCCTCCTGCGTCGCGGCGGCCAGGCTGCCGGCCAGCTGCGGGATGGTGGTGTCGGTGCCGGCCTTCGCCAGCGCCCGTTCCAACGCGGCGCCCACGCGGTAGAGGCGGTCGTCCGCCATCGGCGGGGCCATCACCTGGAAGCCGACCGGCAGGCCGTCCTCGGGGGCGATGCCGCACGGGAACGAGGCCGCCGCGTTCCCGGCGAGGTTCGACGGAATGGTGCACAGGTCGGCCTTGTACATCGCCAGCGGATCGTCGATGCGCTCCCCCAGCTTGAAGGCGGTGGTGGGCGTCGACGGCGAGACCAGCACGTCGCACTGCTCGAAGGCGGCCTCGAAGTCGCGGGCGATCAGGGTGCGCATCTTCTGGGCCGAGCCGTAGTAGGCGTCGTAGTACCCCGCCGAAAGTGCGTAGGTGCCGATGATGATGCGCCGCTTGGCCTCGGCACCGAAACCGGCACCACGGCTCAGCCGCATCACCTGCTCGGCCGAGTTCTCGCCGTCGTCACCGACCCGCAGCCCGTACCGCATGGCGTCGTAGCGGGCCAGGTTCGAGCTCATCTCGGCGGGCATGATCAGGTAATAGGTCGCCAGCGACTGGTCGAAGTGGGGGCAGCTGACCTCGACCACTTCGGCGCCCTCGGCCTGCAGCAGCGCCACGGCCTCGTTGAACCGCTGCTCGACGCCGGGCGCATAGCCCTCACCCCCCAGTTCCCGGACGACGCCGACCCGCAGGCCGCGGACGTCACCCGCGCGCGTCGCGGCCGACACCGCCGGCACCGGCTGGTCGATGGAGGTGGCGTCCATCGGGTCGTGCCCGGCGATCACCTCGTGCAGCAGGGCAGCGTCCTCGACGGTGCGTGCGCACGGGCCGCACTGGTCGAGCGACGAGGCCATGGCGATGATGCCGTAGCGGCTGACTCCGCCGTAGGTGGGCTTCACCCCCACGGTTCCGGTGACCGAGGCGGGCTGGCGGATCGAACCGCCGGTGTCGGTGCCGATGGCCAGCGGTGCCTCGAAGGCGGCCAGGGCCGCGGACGAGCCGCCACCCGACCCGCCGGGGATGCGGGCCAGGTCCCACGGGTTGTGCGAAGGGCCGAAGGCCGAGGTCTCGGTCGAGGAGCCCATCGCGAACTCGTCGAGGTTGGTCTTGCCCAGGATCACCAGACCGGCGTCGAGCAGCCGCTGCACGACCGTCGAGTTGTACGGCGGGGTCCAGTTCTCCAGCATCCGCGAGCCCGCCGTGGTCGGCAGCGCGTCGTAGCAGAGCAGGTCCTTCACCGCGATCGGCACCCCGGCGAGGGGGCCGAGGCGCTCGCCGGCGGCGATCCGGGCGTCGACGCGGGCGGCCGCGGCCAGGGCTCCCTCCCGGTCGACGGAGACGAAGGCGTGCACCTCGGGTTCCACGGCGTCGATCTGCGCCAGGAAGGCCTCGGTCACCTGAACCGAGGTCCAGCGGCCCTCGGCGATGGCTCGTCCGAGCTCGGCCGCGGTGGCGGTGATGATGGTCGGGTCAATGCTGTCGGCGGTGGTCACGCTCACTCCTCGTCCAGAATGCGGGGCACGCGGAACCGGCCGTCCTCGGCAACGGGGGCCATGGCGAGGGCCTGCTCGCGGGGCAGCGAGGGGCGCACGACGTCGTCTCGGAAGACATTGGTCAGGCCGAGCGCGTGCGAGGTGGGCGGAATGTCGTCGGTCGCCACCTGGGCAACACTGGCGACGGCATCGAGGATGACGTCGAGCTGCGGCGCGAACAGCCGCAACTCCTCGGGGGTCAGCTCGATGCGCGCCAGCTCTGCGAGCCTGGCCACATCGGTCTCGGTCAGTGCCACCGGGGTCACTCCTCGCGCATGGTTCGGGGGTTCGTGAACCCCCATCCTAGGGGTGCAGACCACGGGCTGAAACACGATTGGAACGCGCCCGGGTTGGGCCTGTTGCCGGCGTCGGACACAATGAGGGGGTGCTGTTGCTTCGCGTCCAACTCCCCGACCGCCCCGGCTCACTGGGGCAGGTGGCGACCGCGATGGGCACCGTGGGCGCCGACATCTCGGCCATCGAGATCGTCGAGAAGCGGTCGGGTTCGGTGATCAACGACTTCATGTTGACGATGCCGCCGCACCAACTGCCCGATGCTCTGGTGAGCGTGTGCAACCAGCTCGAGGGCGTGAACGTGCTCTGGCTGTCGCGCTACCCCGAGAACTGGAGCCTGGAGTCAGACATCGACCTGCTCGACCGCATTTCGGCCGATCCGAGCAACTCCGCCGACATCCTGGTCACGTTCGGGCCGGCCGTCTTCCACAGTCAGTGGGCGGTCGTCCTGGATGCCCACGGTCAACCGCGGGCGGCCAGTCAGCTGGCGCCCGAGTTGTCGCCTGCCGCCGCCGAGGCGCTGGGGCCGCTGTCGGGCACCGACACCCGTGAGCTGGTCGCGGGCTGGCTGCCCGGGTGGGGCGACACCACCATCGCGCACGCCGCCCTGCCCGACGGCTCGGTGCTCGTGCTCGGACGACAGGGCGGCCCGGCCTACCTCGGGTCGGAGCTGCGCCGGCTCGAACACCTGGCGGGGATGACCCGTTGACCTGGCTGCAGGCGCTGGTCACCTGGCACCAGTGGGTCGAGGTGGCCTCGTCGATCGGCTACGGCATCCTGTCGTCGATCGTGCCGATCTTCCACACCGAGGCGTTCATCGTCGCCGCGGTGGGCTCGAAGGTGCTGGGGCCGATCGAACTGTCGATCGGGTTGGCCATCGGCCACGCGATCGGCAAGCAGATGATGTTCCAGGCCGTGCGTCGCGGCCGGAACCTGCCGTGGATGCGCAAGCACACCGAGAAAGAGGTCGACCCGGACTCGTGGCGGGCCAAGTGGCGGCGCTGGTCGACGAAGACGGCTCACCTGGTCGAGAACCCTCGCTGGGGCTACCCGATCCTGTTCGTCTCGGCAGCCACGGGGATTCCCCCGGTCTACGCGACCGTGTTGTTCGCGGGTGCCACCAAGATGAGTTTCTGGGGCTTCTCGGCCGTCATGCTGGTGGGGTTCTTCATCCGCTGTCTGGCCCTCGCGTTCGCGACGCTGGGTGCCTTCCAGGGCATCTTCGGCTGAGCCTCAACCGCCTTGGGCCATCAACCGCCTTGGGATTGGGTGAACGCCTTGAAGAAGGTGTACCCGACGTAGACCAGCACGGTCGCCACCACCACGAAGGCGATGCTCACCCAGATGCGCATCCGCTTCTTGGCGGCGGTCGTGGGCACCTTGCGCGGTCCCCATTCCCCCACCTTCGGCTGCACACGCGCCGGCGAGGTGCCATTGAGGTTCAGGTTGGTGAAGATCCGCACGGCCCCCACTGTAGTGGGCGGCCGGGGTCGCTCAGCCGGCCGGGGTGGTCACCGGTGCGTGCCGCCAGCCCTCGTCCGACCGTGTGTACCCGAGCCGGGTGTGGCGTCGGTCGTGGCGGGCCTGCAGGAATTCGAAGGCGTGTGGTGCGAGCGCCCACACCTGCCAGTCGGTGTTGGGCCGACCGTCGAAACTCGGACGAGCCCGCCAGTCCGCCTGGCTGGTCGCCTCGTCCAGGGGGCTCGCGATGCCGTCGATGCGGACGCTGCGCCCGGACTCCCGCCAGAAGAACACCAGCGCGGCGCGGGCATCACCGGCGAGTTCGACCCCCTTGGTCGAGGTGCGGTGCGAGGAGAAGTGGTAGCCCCGCTCGTCGACGTCCTTGAGGATCAGCACGCGCGCATCGGGCGAGCCGTCGGGGCGCAGGGTGACCAGGTCCATCGCGTGGGGTTGCCGGGCGCCGGAGGCGATGGCGTCGTCCAGCCACGCGGCGAACAGCTCTGCCGGGTCGTCCGGCACCGACGACGGGTCGAGCACGGGCAGGTCGTCGGGGAAGGAGGGCAGGGCGCGCAGGCGCTGGCGCAGGTCATCCATGTCGCCGACGCTACGTCGTTCAGCCCTGGCGGGCGTCCTCGTCCACGGTCTCGGCCAGCCAGGTCAGGTTCGAGAACACCTGCGGCACGGTGGCGGCCGACCAGCCGGCGAGCCCACAGGCGGGCGTGAACGCCGACCGGCTCGCCACCAGCTGCGGGTCGATGCCGAGTCGGCGGACGAGCCGACGATGGCCGTCGAGCAGTGCGTCGCGGCCGAGCACCCGATCGGGCTGGTGCGTGGGCTGCACGCCCCACCAGACCGTGCGACCCGCCTCGATCCACCCGCTCAGCGCGTCGAGATCGCCGTCGGTGAGGGTGCCCACGTCGAGTGCCACCGTGTCGATGCCGCCCCGGATCAGCCACTCCAGGTCGATGCCGGGGGCACACGAGTGCAGCGCGACCGTGGCACCGGCGGCGGTGACCGCGTCGGCGACCAGCCGCAGGTGGTGCCCGATGACGGCCTCGTCGACGGCCCGATGGCGCCGGTACCCCGACGAGGTCGCCACCGATCCGGCGTGCACGGCCGGCAGCGACGGCTCGTCCAGTTGCAGGGTCCAGGTCAGCCCCGGGAAGCGGCGTCGCAGTTCGCCCACCAGCGACGACAACCCCTCCCCGAGCGAGGCCGCCAACTCACGCGCGGCCCCGCGATCGGCGATCACCAGTTCACCGCGCGGCAGATCGAGCCCCGCCGCGAGCGTCCACGGACCGGCGACGGAGAGCTTGGCGGTGCCGGCCCGGTCGTGGGCGCGTTCCTCGAGGTCGTCGAGGTCGCGGCGGAACAGGGCGAGCGCGCGGCGCTGGTCGGCGCCGGCGTGGTCGGTCAGCCGCCAGCCGGCCGGTTGCAGGTCGACGGCCAGACCCGAGAGCAGGGCGGCCGTTCGTCCCAGCAGGTGGGCCCCGACACCGCGCGCCGGCAGTTCCGGCACCGCCAGCTGCTCGAAGCTGTCCGCCACCAACCCGACCGCCGCCGGATAGTTCTCCCCCGGCAGCGACCCCAGATGGGTGGCAAAGGGACGGCTCGCCTCGGGTGCCGCCACCTCAGGCCACCGCTATGGGGGTGGTGCGGGCGATGGTGGCGCTGCCGACGACCCGATCGCCGTCGTAGACGACCGCGGCCTGCCCTGGGGCGATCCCCTCGCAGGGCTCGTCGAGGTCGACCCGCAGGCCGTCGGTGGTGAACTCCACGGTGGCTGGCAGGGGTTCGCCGTGGGCGCGCACCTGCACGAAGCCGCGCCGTCGTCCGCTCACCTGATCGCCGGCGTAGATCGGACGAATGCCCTCGATCGTGCTCACCCGCAGACCGGCGCGGGGACCCACCCTGACCCGGTTCGAGACGGGCTCGATGTCGAGCACGAACCGGGGCTGGCCGTCGTCCGCGGGCACCCCCAGGTGCAGCCCACGCCGCTGCCCCACCGTGAACTGGTGGTGGCCGGTGTGAGCGCCGACGGTGCGTCCGTCGACGTCGACGATCTCGCCCGGGCGCTCACCGAGCTGCCGGGTGAGGAAGCCGGCCGTGTCACCGTCGGGAATGAAGCAGATGTCGTGGCTGTCGGGCTTCTTGGCCACCCCCAGCCCGAGGGCCTTGGCCTCGGCGCGCACGTCGGTCTTCACCGTGTCACCGAGCGGGAAGGCGCAGTGGGCCAACTGCCCGGCGTCGAGCACGCCCAGCACGTAGGACTGGTCCTTCGCCGGATCGACGGCCCGGCGCAGCTCGACCTCACCGGCCTCGGAGCGGGTCAGCCGGGCGTAGTGCCCGGTCGCGACCAGGTCGAAACCCAGCTGCAGGCCACGGTCGAGCACCGCCGCGAACTTGATCTTCTCGTTGCAGCGCAGGCACGGGTTGGGCGTGCGCCCGGCCGCGTACTCGGCCACGAAGTCCTCGACGACATCGGCGTGGAAGCGGTCGGAGAAGTCCCACACATAGAACGGAATGCCGAGCTTGTCGGCGGCGCGACGGGCGTCGTGCGAGTCCTCCAGCGAGCAGCAGCCCCGGGCGCCGCTGCGGTACGACTCGGGGTTCTTCGACAGCGCCAGATGCACGCCCGTCACGTCGTGGCCGGCCTCGACCATGCGGGCCGCCGCGACGGCCGAGTCGACGCCGCCGCTCATCGCTGCCAGAACTCTCACGACGGACGAGTCTACCGCCGCCGCTGATTCCCCCCGCGGGCGACGACGAGCGCCCGCGCCAGCGCATCGGCGAGGGCGTCGACGTCGGCGGCGGTGGTCGTCCACCCCATCGAGAAGCGCAGGCTCGAGGTGGCATCCGCCAGCGACCCGGTGGCCGCCAGCACCACCTCGCTGGGTTGGTGCACCCCGGCGCGGCAGGCCGATCCCACCGAGGCGTCGATGCCCTCCCGGTCGAGCAGCAGCAGCACGTCGTCGGCGCGCACCCCGGCGGCGGTGACGTGCACGATGCCGGGGGTGACCGATCGTCCGCCATTGACCCTGACCTCGTCATATCGAGCCATGGCGTCGAGCAGTCGGGTGCGCAGCTCGGTGAGGCGAACGACCTCCGCCGCCCGCTCGGCCGAGGCATCCCGCAGGGCCGCCGCGAATCCGGCGGCCAGCGCGGTGGCCTGGGTTCCGGACCGCAGGTCGCGTTCCTGCCCACCGCCCAGACCCACGGGCGCCGGGTTCACCGACCGCCTCACCAGCAGCGCGCCCACGCCGACCGGTCCGCCGATCTTGTGCGCCGACACCGAGGCCAGCTCGGCCGGGGACGAGGCGAAGTCGACGCCGGGGTGCACGAGGGCCTGCACGGCGTCGGTGTGGAACCAGGCGCCGTGGGCGTGCGCGACCTCCGCGGCCTCGTCGACGGGCTGCACCGTGCCGAACTCGTTGTTGACGGTCTGCACACTCACCAGGGCGGTGTCATCGCCGGCCTCCTCGGCGAGTGCGGTGAGGTCGAGTCGGGCGTCGCGGTCGACGCCCACCACGCTGGTCTGGGGTCGGCGGACCACGGCGCCCAGCACGGCGGGGTGCTCCACGGCCGAGACGACGAGGCGGCGGCGGCCCTGCTCGGCCCGGGCGCGCAGGCTGCCCAGCACGGCGATGGTGTCGGCCTCCGACCCGCCCGAGGTGAACACCACCTCGGTGGGGTGGGCGCCGAGGTCGGCCGCGATCGACTCGCGGGCGTCCTCGAGCACCGCCCGGGAGCGACGCGCCGAGCCGTGCAGCCCGGCGGGGTTGCCGGCGAGTTCGGCCGCCTCGAGCCAGGCCCGTGAGGCGCTGGGGCGCAGCGGTGAGTGCGCCGCGTGGTCGAAGTAGTGCCGCTCAGCGCCCACGGAAGACGGCCTTGCCCGGGCCCTCGTCGATGAAGCTCTTCATGCCGATCCGACGGTCCTCGGTGCCGAACAGCGAGGCGAAGCCGGTGGCCTCGATCACCAGACCGTTGTCGAGGTCGGCCTCCAGCCCCGAGTCGATGGCCTCCTTGGCCCAGCTGAGCGCCCACGACGGGGAGTTGTCGAACTGCTGCGCCCATGCGAGGGCCCGCTCGAACACCTGGTCATCGGGCACGACCTCGTCGACCAGTCCGAGCGACAGGGCCTCGTCCGTGTGCACGCGCCGGCCGGTGAAGATCAGGTCCTTGGCGGCGGACGGCCCGATCAGTCGCGGTAGGCGCTGGGTGCCGCCGGCGCCGGGCATGATGCCGAGCTGGATCTCGGGCTGGCCCAGCGTGGTCGAGGTGCCGGCGATGCGGCGGTCGGCGCACAGGGCGAGCTCGCACCCGCCGCCGAGGGCGTAGCCGTTGACGGCGGCCACGACGGGCTTGGAGATCTTGGCGACGGCGGTGAAGCAGTCCTGCATCACTCGCACCCGCGACGACATCTGCGCGACCCCCAGGGTCGACATCTCCTTGATGTCGACGCCGGCGGCGAAGTTCTTGCCGTTACCCGTCACCACCACCGCGCGCACGCCGGCGTCGGCGGAGAGCTCGCGGGCGACGTCACCCAACCGGTCCTGCATCGCCATCGTCAGGGCATTCACCGGCGGACGGTCCAGGCGGATGACCGCCACACGTCCGACCCGCTCCACCACCACGCCAGCTGTCTCCATGGCGGTCAACTTACCCTGTCGGCCCCCCGCACCGGATCGTCGGCGGCGCACGCTCAGCACGCGTGGTTAGAATCAGTCGCCGGTCAACCAAAGGATGTCAATGAGCACGATCAACGCAACCGGGCCGTCAGCCCCACCGGTCACCCCCACGAGCGAGGCTCCTGCGCAGTCACTGCGGGCCCAGGACTCGTCGCGGCTGGGTGCCCGCCTGTCGGGCGACGGTTGCGACTTCGCGTTGTGGGCTCCCCGCGCCACCCGGGTCGAACTGGCGCTGCTCGAGATCGATCGCACCCAGCAGAACCACGACATGACCCAGGCCGCCGACGGCACCTGGCGGGTGCACGTGCCCGGTGTGGCCGCGGGACAGCGCTACGGCTACCGAGTGCACGGCGAGTGGAACCCCAACCGGGGCATGCGGTTCAACCCGGCCAAGCTGCTGCTCGACCCCTACGCCCGGGCCATCACCGCCGGCGTCGACTACTTGGGTCCCATCCGCGACCACACGGCGGAGTCGAACTACCAGCCCGACACCCGCGACTCGGCGGCCTCGGTGCCGCTGGCGGTCGTCGTCGCAGACTCCGACGCCCCCACCCCGGTGGCCCGGCGTCGTCCGATGGCAGAAACGGTGATCTACGAGACGCACGTGGCGGGCTACACCCGTACCCACCCGCAGGTTCCGGAGCACCTGCGCGGCACCTACGGCGGCCTGGCCTACCCCGCCGTCGTCGACCATCTGGTGCAGACCGGGGTGACCGCGGTGCAGCTGATGCCGATCCACCACTTCGTGTCGGAGCCGTTCGTCGTCGGCAAGGGCCTGGTGAACTTCTGGGGCTACAACACCCTGGGCTTCTTCGCACCCCACGCCGCCTACTCGTCGATGGGCACCGCGGGCGAACAGGTGATCGAGTTCAAGCAGATGGTCTCGACCCTGCACGAGGCGGGCATCGAGGTGATCCTCGACGTGGTCTACAACCACACCGGTGAGGGCGGCCACGAGGGGCCGACGCTCAGCTACCGCGGCATCGACCACGGCGCCTACTACCGGCTCACCCAAGACCTGCACAACGACTACGACGTCACCGGCTGCGGCAACTCGGTCGACACCTCCCACCCGGCGGTGCTCGACCTGGTGCTGGACTCGATGCGGTACTGGGTCACCGAGATGGGTGTCGACGGCTTCCGCTTCGACCTCGCCACCACCCTGATCCGCGACGA
Source organism: Aestuariimicrobium soli (assembly GCF_051192575.1). Classification (NCBI taxonomy): domain Bacteria; kingdom Bacillati; phylum Actinomycetota; class Actinomycetes; order Propionibacteriales; family Propionibacteriaceae; genus Aestuariimicrobium; species Aestuariimicrobium soli. Next base: position 213,972 of record NZ_JBPJSQ010000002.1, read on the forward strand.
GCAGCACCACGTCGACCAGAACCACGCGTTCAAGCAGGCGATCGCCGCCGACCCCACCTTCGAGGGCATCAAGATGATCGCCGAACCGTGGGACGTCGGCCCGTTCGGCTACCAGCTCGGCAACTGGGGCCCGGGTTGGAGCGAGCACAACGACCACTTCCGCGACCACCTGCGCGACTTCTGGCGGGGTGCCACGCATGGCGTGCGCCAGCTCGCCACCCGCATGGCGGGCTCTCCCGACCTCTACCAGACCCCCGGACGGGACGCGTCGGCCGGGATCAACTTCGTCGCCGTGCACGACGGCTTCACCCTGCGCGACGTGGTCAGCTACGACGTCAAGCACAACGACGCCAACGGTGAGTCCAACCGCGACGGCTCCGACAACAACCACTCCTGGAACCACGGTTGGGAGGGCGACACCGACGACGAGCAGATCCTCGCGCTGCGCCACCGCCAGATCAAGAACCTGATGCTCAGCCAGGTCTTCGCCGTCGGGGTGCCGATGCTGCAGGCCGGCGACGAGATCGGACGGACCCAGCGCGGCAACAACAACGCCTACTGTCAGGACTCCCCCATCTCGTGGGTGCACTGGGAGATGGCCGACGAGTGGGCCGACGTCACCCGGTTCACGTCCGCCGCGCTGAACCTGCGGGCCCAGGAGCCGCTGCTGCGGCGTGCCGACTTCCACGGCCACGACGAGATCCTGGACGACGAGGGCGAGCCCACCGGTCGGTTCCGCCTGGCCTGGCTGAACGGCGACGAGGGCGAGATGGGCGACGCCGACTGGGCCGACCCCGCGCGGCGCACGCTGGGCATGTACCTCGCGGACGAGACCTCAGCCTTCATCGTGTGGCTGCACGCGGGAGCCGAGCCGCTCGATCTGGTGATGCCGCCGGTCGAATGGGGTGCTGGCTACGAGGTTCTGCTGAACACGTGGTCGGACGACCAGCCGGAACAGCCGACCGTGCTGGCCCCCGGTGAGGTGCTGCCGATTCCCGGACGATCGGCGGCCGTGGTGCGCGTGCATCTGGCCCCCGCCGAGGCCGGAGCCGATACCGTGGGGGCGTGAGCACACCGAAGCAGAACCCCGGCCCACAGCCCAAGGCCGCAAGCCGCGTCACCATCGAGCGCAACCCCCATCCGGGGGCACTCGGGCGCATTCCGGTGCGACTGGTCGAACCCGTGGTCGAGCGGGGTGCCTACCCCGCCAAGGCGGTGGTCGGCGAGGAGGTGCTGGTGCGGGCGCACGTGTTCCGTGAGGGTCACGACGCGGTCGCCGCCACCGCCGTGCTGACCGCGCCGGACGGCCGCGAACTGCGCACCCCGGTGCCGCAGGTCGAACCACTCGGCCTGGACGTCTTCGAATGCTGGGTTCGTCCCGATGCCCCCGGCGACTGGAGCCTGCACGTCGAGGGCTGGTCGGACGAGTGGCACACGTGGCTGCACCACGCGGAGGCGAAGCTGCCGCTGTCGATCGACGTCGACCTGGTCTGCCTCGAGGGGCGCGACGTGCTCACCCGCGCCGCGGCCTTGGCCGAGCAGGCCGGTGACGCCACCACCGCGACCGTGCTCTCGTCCGTGGCGGCGACGCTGCTGCCCGGTCGCGAGCCCGCCGAACTGCTCGAGACCGTCGAGTCGACGTCGGTCTCCAAGGCGATGGCGAAGTACCCCGTCCGCGGGCTGGTGAGCCCCTCGTCCGCCGTACCGCTGAAGGTCGAGCGGCGGCTGGCGGCCCATTCGTCCTGGTACGAGTTCTTCCCCCGCTCCCAGGGGGCGCACGTCGACGAGACCACCGGAGCGTGGGTCTCGGGCACGTTCAACGACTCCCACGAACGCCTCGAGGCGGCCGCCGCGATGGGCTTCGACATCGTCTACCTGCCCCCGATCCACCCGATCGGTTCGGCCTTCCGCAAGGGCAAGAACAACACCCTCACGCCGGGTGAGCACGACCCGGGCTCGCCGTGGGCGATCGGGTCGGCGGCTGGCGGGCACGACGCCATCCACCCCGATCTGGGCACGATGGCCGACTTCGAGGCCTTCGTCGCCCGGGCCCGCGAGCTGGGCCTCGAGGTGGCCATGGACTTCGCGCTGCAGGCCTCGCCCGACCATCCGTGGGTGACCGAGCACCCGGAGTGGTTCACCACCCGACTCGACGGCACCATCGCCTACGCCGAGAACCCGCCCAAGAAGTACCAGGACATCTACCCCATCAACTTCGACAACGACCCCGAGGGCATCTACGCCGAGTCGCTGCGCCTGCTCGAGCTGTGGATCTCGAAGGGGGTGACGGTCTTCCGCGTCGACAACCCCCACACCAAGCCCGTGAACTTCTGGGAGTGGCTGATCGGACGAGTCAACGCCGCCCACCCCGAGGTGATCTTCCTGGCGGAGGCGTTCACGCGACCCGAGATGATGGCCGCCCTGGGCAAGGTGGGATTCCAGCAGAGCTACACCTACTTCACCTGGCGCAACACCAAGGATGAGCTCACCGAGTACGTCACCGAACTGGCGACGGAGTCGTCCGCCCACTACCGGCCCAGCTTCTGGGTGAACACTCCCGACATCAACCCGTTCCCGCTGCAGACCGGGAACCCGGCGCAGTTCGCGATCCGCGCCATCCTGGCGGCGACGCTGTCGCCCAGCTGGGGGGTGTATTCCGGGTTCGAACTGTTCGAGCACCTGGCGCTCGCGCCGGGGCGTGAGGAATACCTCGACTCCGAGAAGTATGAGTACCGGCCCCGCGACTACGCCGCGGAACCCAACCTCAACGGCCTGTTGGGTGCGCTCAACGACATCCGTCGGCGTCATGTGGCGCTGCAGCAATTGCGCCGCACGAGCTTCCAGCAGACCAGTTCGGAGTCGATCCTCGCCTTCGCCAAGCGTGACGGCGACGACGTGGTGCTGGTGGTCTGTTCGCTCGATCCCCACCACGAGCAGATCGGCGAGGTCTCCCTCGACCTGCCGGCGCTGGGCTTCGACGCCCACGCGGTGCTCGGGGTGCACGACGAGCTCACCGGTGCCGAGTTCAGCTGGGGGCACACCAACTTCGTGAAGCTGACGCCGATGCAGCCGGCCCACATCTTCACCGTTCGGCAGCGGTGAGGGGGCTGGCGTGAGCAGCCTGCTCGACAGTTCCGCCCTCACCGACCACGTGCTCGGGGCCCGCTGGTTCGGCGGGAAGGGGCGCGGTGGGCGCCTGACCGCGCTCGTCGGTCTGGACTGGTACGCCCGGACCGACGAGGTGTCGGTGCGCAGCGAGATCGTCACCGTCACCTACGACGACTCCTCGCAGGAGTTCTTCCACCTGCTGGTGAGCTACCGCCCGTCCCCCCGCGAGGGGGCCTGGGCCGAGACCGCCGACGGCTGGGCCGGCGACGCGACCACCGATCCGTCCGCCCTGCGAGCGATGGTGCGGGCCGTGGCCGAGGGCGGTAGCGGGGCCGCTTCGTGGTCGTCGGTGGTCAGTCACCCCGAACTGCTCACCGGCGAGGTGACCGTCTTCGGCGGGGAGCAGTCCAACACCAATCTGCTGGTCGGATCTGCGGCGCTGTTCAAGGTCTTCCGGCGCCTCGAGACGGGTCGCAACCTCGACATCGCCGTGCACGACGCCCTGGTCCGCGCGGGCGCGAACTCCGCGGCCAAGCTGTACGGCTGGGTCGAGTCGGAGGCGGAGGTGCCCGGGCTGGGTGGCTGCGACCTCGCCATGGTGGTGGAGCGGTTGGCCGATGCCGAGGACGGTTGGGAGCTCGCCTGCGCCTCGGCACGCACCGACGGCGACTTCACCGCTGACGCCGCCGCCCTCGGGCGCGCGCTCGCCGAAGTGCACCGCTCGCTGGCCGACACCTTCCCCGCCCAGAAGGTCTCAGGCGACTCGGTCAGGGCCACCATGACCCAGCGACTGCGGCGCGCCGTCGAGGCGGCCCCCGTGCTCGCGGACGAGGCCCCGGGCCTGGAGAGGCTGTTCGCCGGCCTGGCCGGTCTGCAGCTCAACGCCCAGCAGACCCATGGCGACTTCCACCTCGGCCAGACCCTGCGCACCCCGCAGGGCTGGCGGATCATCGACTTCGAGGGTGAACCGATGAAGACGATCGAGGAACGTCGCCTGCCCGACTCCAAGTGGCGCGACGTCGCCGGCATGGTGCGATCCTTCGGCTACGCCACCTCGGCGGCGGACGATCCTGCGGCCGCCGACGCGTGGTTGCGCCGCACCAGCGAGGCCTTCCTGAGGGCCTACGCCCCCCAACTGACGGACGAACAGCACCGCATTCTCGACGCCTACCTCGCCGACAAGGCCATCTACGAGGTGGTCTACGAGACCCGCAATCGACCGACGTGGGTCGACATCCCGCTGCGGGCCCTGCGCACGCTGACCGCCGCTTCCGCGACCGAGAGGAACTGACATGGCACACGACTTCGCCGGAGGACTCACCGGCTGGGATCTCGAGGGCTTCCATTCCGGTGGCGACACCGAGTGTTGGCGTCGCCTCGGCGCCGTGGTCACCGAGGTGCACGACGACGAACGTGGCGCGGTGCGCGGCACCCGATTCTCGGTGTGGGCGCCGAACGCCCAGCGCGTGCTGCTCATCGCCGAGTTCAACGGGTGGCAGGGCGACGAGCTGCAGCTGGTGCCCGGGTCGGGCGTGTGGGCCCGCTTCGTCGAGGGGGTCGAGACCGGCGCCCTCTACAAGTTCAAGATCCTCACCGCCGACGGTCGCTGGATCGAGAAGGCCGACCCGATGGCCCGGTTCTGCCAGGCCGCTCCGGGCACCGCGTCGATCGTCTACGAGTCGCAGTACGCGTGGGCCGACGAGGAGTGGATGGAGCGCCGCCGCGCCTCGCAGGCCCACGCCGAGCCGATGAGCGTCTACGAGGTGCACCTTGGGTCGTGGCGTCGCGGCAAGACCTACCTCGAGCTGGCCGAGGAGCTCGTCGAGTACGTCACGTGGCAGGGCTACACCCACGTGGAGTTCATGCCGGTCGCCGAGCACCCGTTCGAGGGTTCGTGGGGCTACCAGGTCACCGGCTACTTCGCCCCCACCAGCCGTCTGGGTCGTCCCGACGAGTTCCGCTACCTCGTCGACCGGCTGCACCAGGCCGGCATCGGGGTGATCCTCGACTGGGTGCCCGGGCACTTCCCCAAGGACGACTTCGCGCTCGGCCGGTTCGACGGCACCGCGCTGTACGAGCACGCCGATCCCCGCCAGGGCGAGCACATGGACTGGGGCACCTACATCTTCAACTACGGCCGCAGCGAGGTGAAGAGCTTCCTCGTCTCGAACGCGTTGTACTGGATCCAGGAGTTCCACATCGACGGCCTGCGGGTCGACGCGGTCGCCTCGATGCTCTACCTCGACTACTCGCGCAACGAGGGCGAGTGGGTGCCCAACCAGTTCGGTGGACGCGAGAACCTCGAGGCCATCGACTTCCTGCGCTACGTCAACACCCACCTCTACGAGCGCGAGCCCGGCGTGCTGATGATCGCCGAGGAGTCGACCAGCTTCCCCGGCGTCACCCGCCCGGTGCACCACGGCGGGCTCGGCTTCGGGTTCAAGTGGAACATGGGCTGGATGAACGACTCCCTTCGCTACCTGGCCGAGGACCCGTTCAACCGGCGTCATCACCACCACCTGATGACGTTCGCGATGGTGTACGCCTACTCCGAGAACTTCATGCTGCCGATCAGCCACGACGAGGTCGTGCACGGCAAGGGCTCGATGTTCGGCAAGATCCCACAGGACGACTGGCGCAAGTTCGCCACCCTGCGTGCCTTCTACTCGTTCATGTGGGGATTCCCCGGCAAGCAGTTGCTCTTCATGGGGCAGGAGTTCGCCCAGACCGCCGAGTTCTCCGAGACGCGGGGGCTCGACTGGTGGCAGGCCGACCAGGAGGGCCATCACGGCTTGAAGCTGCTGCTGCGCGACCTGAACAGCCTCTACCGGGCGAACCCCGCGCTGTACAAGCTCGACAACGACCCGGCGGGGTTCCAGTGGATCAACGCGGACGATGCCGGCGCCAACGTCTTCTCGTGGCTGCGCACCGACGGCGACGGGCAGCTCATCGCCTGCATCACCAACTTCTCGCCCACGCCGCACGACCACTACCAGGTGGGCCTGCCCAAGGCCGGGGTGTGGACGGAGATCCTCAACACCGACTCCGCCTACTTCCAGGGCACCGGAAGCTACGGGAACATGGGGCAGGTGATCGCCCGCGAGATCCCCGGTGGCCACGGGGCGATGGCGGGCGCGAGCGTCTGCCTGCCCCCGCTGGGTTCGGTCTGGCTGAAGTACGACGGGCGGCTGACCTCGCTCTCGAACGCCGTCGTCGACTGAGGCTGCCTCCCTCCCCTTGGGCTGGGACGGGGTCTTGACAGGGGCGTAGGCATCGGCTTGGGTGGTATTTGTTCGCTGAGCAATGAAACCTCCCAGCCACAGAAACGGAGCGGTCAGTGTCGACCACCGTCAATCGCGACGTCATGCGTGCCGCCAACCGCACGGCGGTGCTGAACGCGCTGCGCCTGCACGGCCCGCAGTCGCAGGCCGGTCTCGCCACCACCTGTCGCCTGTCGCAGGCCGCCGTGAGCGAGATCGCCGCGGAGCTCGTCCGCGATGGCTTCGTGAACAAGGCCGGCAGCCGCCCCTCCGGCGCACGCGGGGGTCGTCCGGGCACCGTGCTCGCCCTGGCCCCGCACGGGCGTGTCGCCGTGGGCGCCAAGGTGTTGGACGATGCGGTGGTCACCGTGGTGGTCGGGCTCGACGGCAGCCTGCTCAGTTCTCGCACCGACCCCCTGCCGGCGGCCGGCTCGGTGACCCCCGAGCAGTTCGCCGACCTGCTCTGCTTGCTGCTGGTGGAGGTCTGCGCCGATGCACCAGGCCCCGTGCTCGGCATCGGCGTCGGAGTCACCGGGCAGGTCGACTCCGCGGGAGTGGTGACCGGCTCGCGCCTGTTCCCGCAGTCGCCCCAGGTTCCGCTGGGAGCCCTGCTCGCCCAACGACTCCTCCACCCGGTGCACCTCGAGAACGACGTCACCACCCTGGTCGTGGCCGAGCAGTGGTTCGGGGTCGGCCGCGGGGTGCGCAGTTTCGTCGTCGCCACCGTCGGACGAGGCATCGGTGCGGGTCTGGTGCTCGATGGCCGCCTGCACCGCGGGGTCGGCGGAGCCGCCGGCGAGCTCGGCCACCTGGTCGTCGACCCGCAGGGTTCCCTCTGCGAGTGCGGCAACCGCGGCTGTCTCGAAACCGTGGCCGCCGATCCGGCCCTGGCCAGGCTGGCCGACGGCGCGGCACCCGACGACCACCTGTTGGGCTCCAGCGGTGAACGCATCGGGCAGGCAATCGCGTGGCTGGTGACGCTGACCGCCCCCGAGCTCGTCGTGCTCACCGGTGAGGGTCTCACCCCCGACGGGGCCCGTCTGGCGGGCATCCGCGCCGGTCTCGACCAGTCCCTGTTCCCACCCCTGCGCGACCGGGTGCGGGTCGTCCACGAGCCGATGGCCTTCACGGCGTGGGCCCGGGGCGCGGCCTGCCTCGTGCTCGGGGTGGCCTTCACCCCACCCACCGACCTCGCGGACGGCACCCCGGTGCTCGCTCCCCTGCCAGACCCGATCCCCTGACGCGACCCCCACCACCCACTGAAGGAGACGTTCCATGACGACCAGACACTGGACCAGAGCAGGTTCACGTTGGGCCGCCGGCCTCGTGGCCACGGCCCTGATCGGAGCGGGGCTCAGCGCGCCGCCACCGGCGGCGGGCGAGCCGACCCCGACCACCTTCGAGGCCGAGAACCTCGCCTACGTGCTCGCGGGCGGGGCCAGCCGGTCGGGCTGCGACGCCTGCTCGGGCCACGGCAAGGTCGGCAATCTGAGTTCCTCGTCGACGGCCACCATCACCGGGGTCATCGCCGAGGCCGCCGGCACCCACACGGTGCGGCTGTCCTACCTCGCGGGCGACGACTCCAGGCGTCTGGCGCTGGGCGTCAACGGTGAACCGGGACCGGTCGTCAGCCTGCCCTCGACCGGCGGCTGGGACAAGGTCGGCACCCTCACCATCGAGGTCGACCTGCGCGCCGGTGACAACACGATCGTGCTGACCGCCCCCGACGGCAGCTGGGGCCCCGACGTCGACAAGCTCGACATCGCCGGCGTCACCAGCACCGACTGGTCGTTCCCGCAGGACCCGAAGGCCGCCGACCCCGTTCCGCGGGACACCACGGCGGCGGCACCCGGCGGACGAACCGTCAGCTTCGGCCAGGGGTCCGTGCGAGTCACGGCCAACCTCGACCGCGGCACGTCCACGGTGACCTGGTCGAGCGGCAAGGCGACGGTGCGCGGGCTGCACTCCACCGCGGTGGTCGACGGCGACCTGCTGTCGACCAAGCGCTACGCCATCGACGGCACCTGCTCGGCGGCCGCCACCACCATCACCTGCACCGCCCCCGGGCTGCCGACCCTGACCCAACGCTTCACCTTCGACGGGGCCGACGGATTCTTCGTCCAGCTCTCGGTGACCGGCACGGATTCCACGCCGGTCTCGGCCTCGATGATGGTGCCGGTCGCCACCGACGGCGCCAACTCGGTCACCCTCAACGCGACGCCCTCCACCCGGGTGCTGCTGACGCCCTATGACAACGACCACTGGGTGCGCTACGAGAACCCCGACACCGCCACCGTCACCCCCGCCAAGCGTTCCTTCGAGGTCACCTCGCTGATCGATCCGGGCTCGCGGCAGGGACTGGTGGTCGGCTCGGTCGACATGACCCACTGGAAGTCGGGCGTGGTGATGCAGGGCAACAGCACCGGCGGGCTCGATCGTCTGCAGGCCACCGCGGGCCTCACCGACTGGAGCTACGCCTACACCGGCGTCAACCGCTTCAACAGCCCCCGCGAGAAGCGCTCGCATCGTCCGTTGGTGGGAATGACCGTCGACTCACCCCGCATGTTCGTGGGCTGGTCGTCCGACTGGCGCACCGGCATGGAGACCTACGGCAAGCACGTGGCCGAGGCCTCGCACCCGCTGACCTGGGACGAGCCCACGCCGTTCGGGTTCAACTCGTGGGGCGGGCTGGGCGCCCGCGTCGCCGATGACGGCGTGCTGAAGCAGACCTCGGACTTCTTCGCCAACGAGCTCCCCGGGTTCCGCAACCAGCAGAGCACCGACGGCACGTCGGGTGGCGCCCGCCCCTACATCGGCATCGACTCCTACTGGGACGCGCTGCTGCAGCCGCAGTGGTCGTTCGAAGATCCCAACACCGACTGGAGCAAGCTGGAGCAGTACGTGGCCACCGTGCGCGCGAACGGGCAGGAACCCGCGATCTACTTCCAGCCCTTCGCCAACTTCTGGTGGGACGGGCTCGACAACCAGATCGGCGGTTCGGAGCCGTGCGACGGCTGTGAGCGACAGACGATGCGTGAGATGACGCTGAAGGTCAACGGCACGCCGCTCAGCCTGAACGGCGCCTGGGCACTCGACCCCACCAACCCGGGGGTGCAGCGCCGGATCGCGCTGGCGTTCGACAAGTTCAACGAGTTGGGCATCCGCTACATCAAGCTCGACTTCCTCACCAACGGCTACCTCGAGGCCGACTCCTGGTACGACCCGACCGTCACCAATGCCCGTCAGGCCTACGATCGGGGGCTCAGCCAGGCGCTGTCGCACCTGCACCCCGACACCTTCATCGACCTGGCGATCTCGCCGACCTTCACCGCCGACCACGGTCACGCCCGCCGCATCTCGTGCGACGTGCACGGCGCGCTCAACAACTGGCACGAGTCGAACCCGGCCGAGTACCAGAAGAGCACCGAGTACCTGCTGAACTCCCTCACCTATGGCTGGTGGCTCGATCAGGTCTACGCCTACAACGACGCCGACCACATCCAGTTCGGCAACTACTACTACGACGGCGCCGACGCGAAGCTGTTCGACCCGCCGCTGCCGCGGGTCTGGTCGGAAGGGGTCAACCGCGCCCGGGTGACGAGTGCGGTGATCACCGGCATCTACCTGGTCAGTGAGGACTTCACCGACAGCGGCGACCCGCTCATCAAGCAGCGCGCCAAGGATCTGCTGCAGAACCAGCAGGTGAACCACCTCGCCAAGATCGGACGATCCTTCCAGCCCGTCGAGGTGGGGCCGGACGAGCAAAAGGCGGCCGACACCTTCTGGCTGCGGGATGGCAAGACGGTGTACGTGGCGGCGTTCAACTATTCAGGCTCCGCCCGGACGAGCGAGCTCGCCTTCCAGCGTCTGGGGATCCCCCGCGGGAAGGCGACGGTCACCGAACTGTGGACGGGGGCGCAGTCGTCGGCCGCCTCGAAGTTGAGCATCAGCGTGCCGGCCGAGGATGTGCGCATCTACGCCATCACGCTGCCCTGACCCCACCCACCAGGGTGGGAGCCCTCAGAACAGGGCGGTCGACAACTCGCGGCGTGCCTTCAGCACCCGGGGGTCGCCGTTGCCCAGCAGGCTGAACAGTTCGAGCAGTCGCACCCGCACCTGCTCGCGCTCGTCCCCGGCGGTCGACCGGACGAGCGCGAGCAGCCGGTCGAAGGCCTCGTGGGCGCGATTGTTCATCAGCTCGACGTCGGCGGCGGCGAACTGGGCCTCGAGGTCGTCCGGCCGTTCGCTGCCGGCCGCCATCACCTGACTGGCGTCGTAACCCTCGGCCCGCACCAACAGGGCCGCCTGGGCTCGTCCGGCCTGCACCTCGGCGTCGCGCGGGGTCTCTGCCAACAGGGTGTCGAACTCGGCCAGGGCGGCCTTGAAGTCGCCGCGCTCGAGGGCGGCGTCGGCGGCCGCGAACCGGGGGTTGGCGGGCGGTTCGTCCGCACTCTGGGACGACCCTGCGGCCGGGGCCTGGCCGACCGGCTTGGCCTTGGTGACCATGCCGTTGGCGACGGCGGCCTGGGCGATCTGGTCGAAGACGGCCGAGATCTCCTCGCGCGCCCGGGTGCCCTGGAACAGCGGGGCCACCTGGCCACCGAGCAGCGCCACCACCATCGGCACGGCCTGGGCCTGCAGCGCCTGCGCGATGCGGGGCTCGGTGTCGACGTTCACCCGGCCGAGCAGCCACGAGCCCTGGGCCGCGTTGGTCAGCTCGGCCAGGTCGCGGCTCAGTTGGTCGGCGCCCTGGGCCCGGGGCGACCACAGCTCGAGCACGACGGGGTGCTGCATCGACAACTGGGCGATCTGGTCGAAGGTGGCCTCGGTGACATCGGTCACCCACGAGGCGCCACCCACACTGTCGGCGGGGGCGCTCGCAGGGGCGGAGGCGTCGGCGGCCTTCGCCAGCGAGGACAGGTCGATGGCACCGGGACGGGAGAACTGCGCGTCGGTCATGCCCCCATTCAACCAAACCGCTGAACCCCGCCGTCTCGTCCGACTCGGCTGAGCGAGCGCCGCGTCCAACTATCGGCAACCGGCTGCGCGCCCACGGCCCGACGACAAGGATGGGGCCATGGCACATGAGCGAGCGGGCAAGCCCGCGACCGAGGCGGATCTGATCAACGTCGACGAGGTGCTGGCGGCCTACCACGACCTCGTCCCCGATGCCTCGAACCCCGATCAGCAGGTCGTCTTCGGCACCTCGGGTCACCGCGGGTCGAGTCTCGACACCATGTTCAACGACGCCCACATCGCCGCCACCACGCAGGCGATCATCGAGTACCGCGCCCAGCAGGGCACCACCGGCCCGTTGTTCCTGGGCAAGGACACCCACGCGCTGTCGCTGCCGGCGTGGACGACGGCCATCGAGGTGCTGGTCGCCCACGGCGTGACCGTCTTCGCCGAGCGTGAGGACGAATACACCCCCACGCCCGCGGTCAGCCGGGCCATCATCCGCTACAACCGGGAGCACGCCGACGCGCTCGCCGACGGCATCGTGGTCACCCCGTCGCACAACCCGCCCCGCGACGGTGGGTTCAAGTACAACCCGCCCAATGGCGGCCCCGCCGATTCCGATGCCACCGGGTGGATCGCCCGGCGGGCCAACGAACTGCTCGCCGACCCCACCTCGATCCCCCGCACGCCCTACGCCGAGGCGGCCCAGCAGGTCACTCGTTTCGACTACCGCGGCAGTTACGTGGCCGATCTGGCCCAGGCGATCGACTTCGACGCCATCCGCCGCTCGGGCCTGCGCATCGGGGCCGACCCGATGGGCGGTGCCTCGGTGCAGTACTGGGGCGCCATCGCCGAGGCCCACGGCATCAACCTGACCGTCATCAACCCCGAGGTCGACCCGACCTGGCGGTTCATGACCCTCGACACCGACGGCAAGATCCGCATGGACTGCTCCTCGCCCGACGCGATGGCCTCGCTGATCACCAATCGTGACGCGTTCGACCTGTCGACCGGCAACGACGCGGACGCCGACCGGCACGGCATCGTCACCCCCGATGCCGGGCTGATGAACCCCAACCACTACCTCGCCGTCGCCATCTGGTACCTGTTCACGCACCGCCCGGGCTGGTCATCCGACGCCAAGGTGGGCAAGACCCTGGTGTCGTCGTCGATGATCGACAAGGTCGCCGCCGAGATCGGACGAGAGCTCGTCGAGGTGCCGGTGGGGTTCAAGTGGTTCGTCCCCGGGCTGATCTCGGGCGACTTCGGCTTCGGCGGTGAGGAGTCGGCGGGCGCCTCGTTCCTGGCCCTGGACGGCTCCACCTGGACCACCGACAAGGACGGGCTGGTGCTCGACCTGCTCGCCGCCGAGATCACCGCGGTCACCGGCAAGACCCCCAGCCAGCACTACGCCGAGCTCGAGGCCCGCTACGGCGCCTCGTCCTACGCTCGGGTCGACGCCGACGCCACCCGCGAGCAGAAGGCCCGGCTCGCGAAGCTGTCGTCCGACGACGTCACCGCGACCGAGCTGGCCGGCGAACCGATCACGGCCGTGCTGACCCATGCCCCCGGCAACGGTGCGGCGATCGGCGGCATCAAGGTGACCACCGAGCACGCCTGGTTCGCCGCGCGGCCCTCGGGCACCGAGGACAAGTACAAGATCTACGCCGAATCACTGCTCAGCGCCGAACACCTGGCGCAGGTGCAGGCCGAGGCCAAGCAGGTCGTCGACGCAGCCCTCCAAGGCTGAGCCTGACGCGCAGGTCGGCCGTCGGTTCAGCCGTCGGCCAACAGGTCGGCGAGCCCGAGGCGTGAGGCCGCGATGGCCACGACGTCGCCGTCGGTGAGGGTGCTGGGCAGGTCTGCCCACGTCCATCGCCCTCCCGACGGGCGCACGGCGAGCGGGGTGGCCTGGCCCGGAACCCGCAGGGCGCCCAGGTCGAGTGGCCCGCTCGGCAGGTGTTTGCCGACGGTCAGCTCGGTGAGCACCATCACCCGCCGCCCGACCGGCACCAGCTGGTCGATCCGGTGCCCCAGGGCGGCCGCGGCGAAGACGGGGGCGGCCAGCATCGAGACCGAGCGGGTCGGCCCGAGCTTGAGCCGGTGCTCGACGCGGTCGGCCAGTTCGTGGTCGAAGACCCGGGTGACCACGCGCACGTCGGGGCGGGCCTGCTGGGCGACCAGCCCGATCTCGAGATTGGCGGCGTCGTTGTCGGTGACCGCGAGCACCGAGGCGGCGTCGCGGATGCCCGCCTGCTCCAGCACCCGCCGATCGCTGGCATCGGCGATCACCACGGGAATCCCGGCCGCCCGGGCCCGCTGCACGCCCGGTGACTCCTCGTTGCGTTCGATGGCCACCACGGGCACCTCGCGCGCCTTCAGTCGCAGCGCCACCTGGCCACCGATTCGACCCAGCCCGCAGAGCACCACATGGTGACGCGGCCGCCCGCGCAGCCCACCGGCCACCTCCGACAGGCGGGCCGAGATCAGCGCGTCGACGATCACGGCCGTCACTCCCGACGACAACACCAGCCCGAACAACTGGATGACCACCGCTCCGAAGCGCGCGGTCAGCGACAGGTCACCGATGTCGCCGATCCCGGTCAGCGTCGACGACGTCAGCGCCGCATACATCGACAACCACCAGTCGAGGTGTGCGAAGAAGTGGAAGTACACCGTCGAGACGACCATCAGCACGACCAGCACGCCCATCACCCAGCGCACCCGCCGGTCGAACATGCGCGCCACCGCACCCCACAAACCCACCTGTTGCGCCTTCGGTCGCGCGCTGGGCAGCACCTCGGTGCCGAGCACGATGTCGCCGTCGTCGGCCAGCAGACTCTCGGTACCCGCGGACGAGTCGCCGAGCACCGCCAGCACCTCTCCCCCCACGCGGCTGCGCTGGCCGGCCACCACGAGCCGTCCCGCGATCTCGAACGACTCCACCTGCCCGTCGGCCAAAGAGGCCGACACGAAGCTGGGCGCGGCCAGGGCGGCCGACGACAGCACGATCGCCTGCCCCAGCAGGGCCGACAACTTGCCCGACAGTTGCGGATTGCTCATCTCGAGCAGCAGGCGTGCCCCGGGATTGAGTTCCTCGACCAGCAACGCCAACCGCATGGCCTCGACATCGTCCTGCCCGAGCACCACCACGGTCTCGGCCCTGGGCACCTCGGCGCGGCGCAGACCCTCGGCACGCAGGGCGCGCACCTGCACGACCTCGGCGCCGAACGAAACGTAGTCCTCGACCATCCACTCGGGCACGTCGGTGGTGACCAGCACCACCACCCGCACGCCGGCCTTCTCGAGCTCCTCCACCAGGCGCACCGACGTCGAGGTGGCGCCGATCACCACGATGGGGGCATCCCTCATCAGTTGCCGTCCCGCTCGTCGTCGTCCTCGGTCTGCCGGGTGAACGAGGCCCGCAGGCCGGCGCGCTGGATCGTCCGTTGGATGGTCAGGTCGCGACCCTCGGGGTCGGGGACGAAGCTGATGTCGCGCAGGCCCTGATCCTGCGCGGCCGACTCGAAGGTGAAGTGGCCGTATCCGAGCAGACGCCCGAGGAAGGGCTGGTAGACCGAGATGTCGAGGATGCGGGTCATCGGCATGGTGGCCATGTGCTGGCTGAGGATGCCGTTGACGCGGAACACCCGCATGTTGGTGATCACGAACCGATCCATGTGCATCGAATGGATGCGCAGCAGACAGGCGATCAGCAGGGGCACCGCCAGCACGAACGCTATCCAGAACCACGGCCCCAGGAAGGGCATCGAGGCGAAGAGGGGAATGCACGCGACCACGCCGAGCACCGGCAACAGAATGGTCACCCAATGCTTGGTGACCTCGTCGATCACGTACTCACCCTCCTGCGTGAGCAGGTGACGGTCGATGTCGGGGTCGAGGAAACGGCCCAGCAGGCTCATCGGGATTCCGCCCGCTCGGTACCGTCAGGGCTGGCCGGTCAGGAGGCCAGTGCGCGGAAGAGCCCGAAGATGCCGCCGAAGAAGTTGCGCACCACCTGGGCGGTCTGCTCGGGCTGGGTGAAGATGTAGTACAGCGCGAAGGCACCAAGCAGTGCCCAGAGGGTCTTCTTGAGCCAGTTCGGCATGAGTGCTGCTCCTCGGGACGGGGAAGTCGGTGCGGTCGAGTTCATCACACCACCGTCCATCATGCCCCACCGACGTTCGCTGCCGCGGCGGCGCGCCGATCCCTCAAGGCGGCCTCGAGGGTTGCCCCGGAGAACTGCTAAGGGGCACCCCGCTCGCGGTCGGCCGACAGCCGAGCGGAAGAATCGGAGCATGGACACCGTAGCTCCCGAACCCCTGTCAACCGATCTGTTCCTGTGCATCGACCACGTCGGCCTGGCCGTCCCCGACCTGGACGAGGCCATCCGCTTCCACACCGAGGTGTTCGGCTGGCGGCTGCTGCACCGCGAGACCAACCACGACCAGGGCGTCGAGGAGGCCATGCTCGGCACCGGATCGCAGGCACCTGAGAGCGCCCAGATCCAGCTGCTGGCCCCGCTGCGGGAGGACTCGGCGATCGGCCGATTCCTGACCAGGAACGGTCCCGGCATGCAGCAGCTGTGCTACCGCGTCGCCGACCTCGACCACGTGTCGACCGTGCTGCGGGAGCGTGGCGTGCGCCTGCTCTACGACGAGCCGAAGCGCGGCACCGGTGGGGCACGGATCAACTTCGTCCACCCCAAGGACGCCGGCGGTGTGCTGCTGGAACTGACCGAACCCGCCCACTGATTTCGCTGCGTCGCTCCCCCGGGTTGGCTCTCCCGGCAAGGTAGCCTCGACCACGAGACGTCCGTGGAGGGTGAATGAGCGAGAACATGCAGTCGGGGGCCGAGGTCGGCGAGGAGACCGGGCTCAACCTGTTCGATGACCAGGCCAGCGCCGCGGGAACGTTCCCCAGCGCGATGATGGGCTACGAACGCCGCGAGGTCGACCGCTACGTTCGCGAGATCGAGACCCAGGTCTCGACCCTCAAGCAGCTCGCCCGCCAGTTGCGCCGCGAGGTCGCCCTCGCGCAGGAGGCGCACGGCACCAGTGACCTGACGCGGCTCGGTGCCCACGCGCAGTCGATGCTGAAGGCCGCCGAGGCCCAGTCCGCCGACCTGATCAGCCGCGCCGGGCTCGAGGCCGAACGCATCAAGGAAGAGGGACGACGGGTGGCGGCCGATCTGCGCGCCAACGCCCAGGCCGAGGCCGACGACATTCGGGTGGCCGGCCTGTCGAACCTGCGCAAGCTGCGCACCGAGCACGAGGCCGCCCACGAGCAGACCCTGCGCCAGGCCAAGTCGCAGTCGACCTCACTCGTGGTCGCCGCCAAGCGCGAGGCCGAGGCCAAGGTGCACGAGGCCGAGCGCACCGCAGCCCAGATCATCGAGGCCGCCAAGGCCGAGGGGGCGACCCTGCGCGGCCAGGCCGAACGCGACGCCGCGGCCGCCCTGCTGCAGGCCCGCAATGACGCCGAGCAGGTGCTGTCGAAGGCCCAGTCCGAGCATCTGGAGGCCAAGGACCGTTCCCAGCAGATGCTGGCCGACTCCAGTCGTCACCTCGAGGCTGCCTCCGCGCACCTCGCGCGCGAGACCGAGGCCGCCCAGAAACTGCGCATGGAGGCTCTGGCCGATGCCGAGACCACCAAGGTCGAGGCGGCCCGCGAGTCCGAGCAGCAGATCGCGGCGGCCCACCGGCAGGCGGCGATGATGAAGGACCGGCTCGAGGAGCAGTTCGCCTGGCGCAAGGAGCAGCTGGAACGCGAGGTGGCGACCCTGTTGCAGCGCAAGCAGGCAGTGCTCGCCCAGATGGCGAACCTGCGCGCGCTCGCCAGCGAGTCAGTGACCGACTTCCCCGACGGCGACCCCTTCGCCACCGATCCGTCGGCCGCCGACGAGCCGTTCACCCGCCCCGAGGCCGAACCGACCATGGTGATCGACGCCGAGTCGGTCGAGGGCGGCAAGCCGGCCCAGGCCTGAGGCCCCCAGCGCTGTCGCTGCGGCAGAAGGGGCGCTCTAGAACAGGCGGTCCTCGGCGTTGTCGAGGCCGCGCAGGGCGTCGTAGTCGACCGTCACGCACGCGATCCCACGATCGGTGGCCAGCGTGCGTGCCTGCGGCTTGATCTGTTGGGCGCAGAAGACCCCGCTGACCTCGCCCAGCAGCGGGTCGCGGTTCATCAGCTCGAGGTAGCGGGTGAGTTGTTCGACGCCGTCGATCTCGCCGCGGCGCTTCACCTCGACGGCCACGTAGGCGCCCGCGTCATTGCGCAGCAGCAGGTCGACCGGGCCGATGGCCGTCATGTACTCGCGTTGGACGAGCGTGTACCCCTCGCCGAAGGTGGCGGGGTTCTCGGCCAGCAGCGCCTGCAGGTGGGCCTCCACCCCGTCCTTCTGCAGCCCCGGGTCGATGCCGAGCTCGTGGCTGGAGTCGTGGAAGACCTCCCCGATCGAGATCTGCAGGGTGTCGCCGTTCTTGCCCTCGACCACCCACACCTGGGTGACGGACGAGTCCACCTCCGCCGTGGTGGCGGCCTCGTCCGGTTCGGGGTCACGCACGGTCAGCGTGCAGGGCGGGCTCATCCAGTTGAGCGGCTTGTAGGCGCGGTCGTCGGCATGGATCGAGACCGACGAGTCGGCCTTCACCAGGATCAACCGCTTCGCC
This sequence comes from Aestuariimicrobium soli, assembly GCF_051192575.1. Lineage (NCBI taxonomy): Bacteria > Bacillati > Actinomycetota > Actinomycetes > Propionibacteriales > Propionibacteriaceae > Aestuariimicrobium > Aestuariimicrobium soli. Next base: position 231,967 of record NZ_JBPJSQ010000002.1, read on the forward strand.
ATCGGCAGGTGGGCGGTCAGCCGTCCCGCGTAGTCGACCTGACACTCCGCAATCACCACTCGCACGCGGGCCAGCCTAGCGCCGGTTCTGCCACCCCACCCGCGCGCCGGGTGGCTCAGTGGCGCAGCTCGGCCACCATGCGGGGGAAGGTGTCGTTCCAGGCGTAACGCCCCACGAACAGGTCGGTGTGGCTGTACCCGCGCACCACGTTCAGCGTGTCGGGTCGCGCACCCTGCTCCCGGGGGTGGGCGAGCAGCCACGCGTGGGTCAGTCGCTGGCTCTGCGCCAGGAATGACCGGTTGTGCTGACCCGTGAACAGCGCGAACCGTGCCCGGGGCGGGCGCGGGGGCAGGTCGGCGAGTCGACGGGGAAGGTCGTCGCGCATCCCGAGCCCGACCAGTTCCCCGGCACGCTCCGAGATCGCCAGTTGGTGGTAGAAGCTCATCGGCACCTTGCCGAACTCGTGGGTCAACCAGTCGTGGGTGGCGACGTTGAGGTTCTCGTGCAGCCAGGGTGCCGGTCGTCCAGCCCCCAGCGCGAAGCTGGCCATGTTGCAGGTCGGATTGCTGCACTCGGGGTGCCCCCAGCGCACCGCCGTGCGCGTGATCGTCGGCACCAGCCGCTCGGGGCCGTCGCCCCAGGCCGCGTCGACGTAGGGCTCGTGCGACTGCAACAGCGGGCGCAGGGTGTGCAACTTGATCCGCGCCATGCGGGGCACCACCGGGTGCAGGGACACACCGGAGGCCACGATCGTGTCCACCTGGGGAATCAGCCCGGCCACCGACGCCCACGAGGCCGCCATCGCCCCCACACAGTGGGCGATCACCTTCACGTTGCGGGCACCGGTGGCGTCGGCGACGTGGCGCACGGCCGCCGGCAGGTCGCAGCCGGCCACGTCGTCCACCGTCCAGGGCAGTGGGTCGAGGTCGAGCGACCCCCGCCAGTTGAGCATCCACACGTCCCAGCCGTCGTCCAGTAAGGCCTGCACCAGCGTGTGGTTGACGGGCGGACGAAACATCTCCGCCCGCATGGCCACACCGTGCACGAGCATGACGGGCCCGCGGTGCGACGGCTCGGCCCCGACCACCCGCACCAGAGTGAGGGGAACGCCGTCGTCGGCCTTGATGAAGTGGGCCTCGTCGTGTCGCCCCAGCCGCACGTCGGCGGGGGTGGTCATCGCCGGGCCTTGCGTCCGCCGGGGCGCAGGTACACGTCGCGCAACGAACCCACGAAGAAGCGGACGAACCCGGCCAGGGCGTGCAGCGGCTTGTCACCACTGCCGCGGAAGGTGGTCAGCTGGCGGGCGAAGTCCTGGGGCAGGATGCGCAGCACCCCGGCGCCGGCCACCTCGCCCTCATCCCCCGGCGGCACGTGCCCGCGCAGCAGCGTGATGTACAGGGTGGAGGTGTCGGACCACAGATCCATGCCCTGGTCGTCACGCACGTCCTTGTAGCCGTACATCGTGATCGGCGTGCCGCCCAGGTCGTTGAACCACAGCCGGTAGCGCATCTGCCGGGCGGACGGGTCGGCGACGTCGACGAACAGGTTGAACCACCCGCGACTGACCGGCAGTTCGCCGCCCAGCAGGTCGCAGCGGACGAACCCGCGGCAGCTGCCCTCGTGCGCGGCCGAGGCCACGAAGTCGCCGACGTTGGGGGCGGTGATGGTCAGTTCGAACATGAACTGTTGCGAGAGTTGCCTGCCGAGCTCGTACCCGCGGCGGGGATCGCTCTCCCCCAGCGTCACGAAACCCTTCATCTGCTCGGTGAACTCGACGGCATCGGTCATGGTGGTGACCTCCTCGGAGGTGGACTGGTGGCGCCAGGTCGCGGCCGCGGCCCGGCGGGACGTGTTCGGCCGCTCGAGCAGGTGCTCGACGGCCCGGTCGGCCATGGCCGCGATCGTCAGGGAGGGGTTCGGCCCGACGGGTCCCGGCAGGGCCGAACCGTCGACCACGAACAGCCCGGGTTGGCCGAAGGCCTCGCACCACTGGTCGACGACACCCTCGTGCACGTGCCGACCCATCGGCGCCCCGCCGATCGGGTGCACGGTGACGTCGCGCTTGGTCCACCACAGCGGGTAGTCGCGGAAGCTCGCCCCCAGCGTGTCGGCGAGGTCGCGCATCGTGCCCCGCATCTGCTCGAAGTACTCCCGGCTGGTGGCGCTCGTCCACTCGACGGCCAGTTCGCCGTCGCGCAGGCTGATGCGCCCGTCGGGGGTGTCGCGCCCCATGCCCAGCAGGGGCAGCGAACTGGCGCCGAGGCGCCCCTGCCCGACGAGCTTGGCGACCTCGGCCGAGATGGTCGACTCGTTGCGCGACCGCAGTCTCACCTCGAGCATCTGCCGGGCCACCCCGATGGCCCGCTGCATCGACGAGGTCACCTGCGTGGTCTCGATCAGCCAGTTGGCGAACTCGGGGAAGCCCGCCTCCTCGACGTAGTAGCCGCGGCCGGCACCCTCTTCGTCCAACCCGTCGGGCCGGCGGATCGCGGTGGTGATCACGGGCCCGTAGGCACCGTCGATCAGCCTGATGTCGCCGCTGGCGGTCTGGCCGCGGGCCCCCATCATGAACGTGAGCAGGTCGCCGTTGCCCGAGAACCGCGTGCCGAGCGCGCGACCCAGGGCGGGCAGGCTCACCCGGTTCTTCAACAGCAGACCCGTGGTGCCGAAGGTGCCCGCCCCCAGGAAGAGGGTGTCGCACGTGATGGTCTGCGGCGTGCGCGGTATGCGTCCGTCGTCGTCGACCTCGAGGCCGTACTGCACGTAGCGCACCTCGAAGCCGCCGCCGGGAATGGGGGTGATGCCCTGCACCTCGGCCAGGGTGCGCAGGTCGGCGCCGTGATGGGCAGCCGACGAGAGGTAGGTGTGGTCGAGGGTGTTCTTGGCGCCCTCATTGCAGCCGATGTCGCACTCCCCGCAGAGCGCACAGGTCAGCCGCGTCACCCCGTGCAGGTTGCCGTAGGACGGCTCGGGGATGACCTGCTTGGCGCCGGGCGAGCCGCCCGGCTCGGCCGCGAACGACACGGCCAGCGGGGGCGAGAAGGCCTCGAGGCGCAGTTCCTGGGCGGCCTCTCTGAGGGCGCGTGCCTTGGGCAGGTCGGGGTACGGGTTGGGGGTGGGCGTGAGCATGCGCTCGACGTTGTCGTAGTGCGCCTCGAGATCGGCGCGACCGATCGGCCAGTGCTCGTAGCCGCCGCCGGGCAGCGGTGAGTCGTGCACGAACCACGACTCGTCCTTGCGCAGCAGCACGTTCGCGTAGATCAGCGACCCCCCGCCGAGCCCGGAGGAGACGATCGACTCGAGCTTGCGGAACGAGCGGATGTCGAACAGGCCGAACAGTTCGTCCTTCGGTTCCCAGAAGGCCCGGCTCATCTCGTAGGGGTTGCGCGGGAAGGTGCCCGGCGCATACGCCTTGCCCCGTTCCAGCAGCACCACGCCACGACCGGCCTCGGCCAACCGGTGGGCCGCGACCGACCCCCCGAAACCCGATCCGACCACCACGGCGTCAACATGTTCGGCGACCATGTGCCCTCCCCCTTGGACCAGCCCCGCTGGCAGCATCGTAGGCCCCCTGATGGGGCCCGACAATGGTCAGGAGGCAGGCCGACGGCGCCTGATGCACCGTTGGTAGGCTGACGATCGTGGCACGACGGGTGAGCAAACATCAGCGGGCGCATCGTCCGTTGTCAACGGGCAGTCTGGCGAGCGTGGTCGAGAAATCGGACGGACGCTGGATCGTGCGGACGATCACGGGCACCGCCGCCCAGAAGACCTACACCTGCCCCGGCTGCCAGCGCACCATCCCGGCGGGCACGGCCCACGTGGTGGCCTGGCCCGCGGAACCGGCCTGGGGTGTCGAACGGGCCGCCGACGCCCGCCGCCACTGGCACACCCACTGCTGGAACACCACGCGCTGAGATGAGCCAACCGATCCATGCCACCTCGGTAGGCACCGGCCACCAGCACGTGGTCTTCCTGCACGGCCTGTTCGGGCAGGGCAAGAACTTCACCGGCGTCGCGACCGCCCTCGCCGAGCAACTGGGCGACGTCACCGTGCACCTTCTCGACCTGCCCAACCACGGCCGCTCCGCCTGGACGGTCGACCTCAGCTACCCCGCCTTGGCCGATCAGGTCGCGACCTGGCTGCGCACCCACACCGGGCGGGTCTCCGACGGCCGCGGTGCCGCCCTGCTGGGGCACTCCATGGGTGGCAAGGTGGCCATGCTGGTGGCGTTGCGCCACCCCGACCTGGTCTCAAGGCTGGTGGTGGCCGACATCACCCCGGGGCAGTCCGCCGGCGTGATGACCTTCGGCCCCTACATCGACGCGATGCAGGCGATCGACCTCGAGACCCTCGACTCGCGCAAGGAGGCCGACGAGGCACTCAGGTCAACCGTGCCGTCAGCCACGGTGCGCGGCTTCCTGCTGCAGAACCTGCGCCGCATCCCACCGGACTCCCCCGGCAAGCGGGCCCGCTGGCGCTGGCAGATGAACCTCGACCTCCTGGGTCGCGAGCTGCCGACCCTCGCCGCCTGGCCGCACGAGGACCTCCAGCCCTGGCCGGGTCCCGTGCTGTGGGTGGCCGGGCAGCGCTCGCCCTACATCTCGCCGGCGGATCGTCCGGCCATGCAGGCCCTGTTCCCGCAGGTGCGGCTGGTGACCATCAAGAACGCCGGCCACTGGGTGCACTCCGAGCAGCCGGAGGCCTTCGTGGCGGTGCTGAAGGCCTTTCTCAGCCCAGCGTCACCGAATTGATCGAGGCGTCGGCGATCGGCGACACCCCGTCGTTGCCGTCGACGCCCTGCGAGGCGATGGACGAGACCACCTTCAGCGACTGCTCGTCGATGGTGCCGAAGACGGTGTAGTTCGGGTCGAGCGGGCTGTCCTGCCAGACGATGAAGAACTGCGAACCATTGGTGTCGGGGCCGGCGTTGGCCATCGCCACCGTGCCGCGGGGGTAGGTCTCCTTGCCGGTCAGCTCGTCGGCGAAGGAGTAGCCGGGGCCGCCCGTGCCGGTGCCCGTCGGGTCGCCGCACTGCAGGATGAAAATGCCGTTGTCGACCAGCCGGTGGCACGTGGTCTTGTCGAACCAGCCCTGGCTGGCCAGCGACTCGAAGTTGTGCACCGTGCAGGGGGCCTTCGCGCGGTCCATGGTGATCGTGACGGTGCCAGCGGTCATCGCCAGGGTGGCGGTCACCGTGCCCTGGGTGGCCACGTCGCCCGACGGTGGGTCGACCGGACGAGCGGGCTCCCGCCCGCCCACCGGGTAGCTGCAGGCGGGCTTGGTGCCGGTGGCCGGCGCGGTCTGGGCGCCGTCGGACGAGCTGGTGCTGCAACCCGCCAGCAGGACGAGCAGGCCCACCAGTGGGAGCGAAACGGCGGCGGGGAAGCGGAAGCGAGGGGGGAAGCCGATCACCCCACCACTGTTCACTAGGGTGGTGGCATGGTCAATCTGACACGCATCTACACCCGTACCGGCGACCACGGCAGCACGCGGCTGAGCGACAACTCCGTGGCCAGCAAGACCGACCTGCGGGTGGACACCTACGGCCACGTGGACGAGGCCAACTCCGCCATCGGCGTCGTGCTCGCGACGCCCGGCCTCCCCGAGAAACTGGTGCAGCTGCTGGGAGTCGTCCAGAACGAGTTGTTCGACGTGGGCGCCGACCTGTCGACCCCGCTGTCGGACGACCCGCCGTGGCCCCCGGTTCGCATCCCGCAGACCAGCGTCGACCGGCTCGAGCGGTGGTGTGACGAGTTCGGCGAGCCGTTGCCGAACCTGCGCTCCTTCGTGCTCCCGGGCGGGTCGGTGGCCGGTGCTTACCTGCACGTGGTGCGCACCGTCGTCCGCCGGGCCGAGCGGGCCGGCTGGGAGGCGGCCGCCGAGTTCGGCGTGGACACGCCGGGCGGGATCACCTCATTGGCCCTGACCTACCTCAACCGGCTCTCCGACCTGGCCTTCATCCTCAGCCGCTGGGTGACCACCGAGCAGGGCGCGCAGCCCGAGCGAGAGGTGCTGTGGGTGCCGGGTGGCGGTGACCACGGCGACGGGGACCACGGCGACGGGGATCAGTCGACGCCCGGGTAACGGTCTCCGCCGGGCGGAGCCGCCTCGAGCCAGCTGAGCAGGCCGGTCAGCGAGGCCTGGGTCATGGCCAACTGGTGGGAAGCGTCGGGGGTGCTGGTGCGCAGCGTGACGATGACGTCGCGCGAGAACAACTGGATGGCCTCCGAGACCTCCGGGTCGCGGCGTGACTGGTAGGTCGTCCGGGTGCGGTCGAGACTCAACCGCGGACGAAGCCCCACCCCCAGGGCCGGGTACCACTGCAGCATGTTGCCCTCGTAGCGCGCCAACCCGAGCGACCAGCGGTTGCCCTGCTGGTTGGCGAGCGAACAGTCGAACAGCCCGCCCTTGCCCGTCAGCCATCGACGTCGGACGAACAACCACACCAGCGGTGCCACGACGACGAGCAGTGCCACCAGGCCGATCTCGACCGGCAGCTCCCACTCACCCATGGCATGAAGATAGCCAACGACAAAAGGCCCCGTCACATCGGCAAGGATGTGGACGGGGCCTTCGGTCGTGAATCGGTCAGTGAGTCGCCTGCGCGCCGCGCTTGGTGGCCGCCACCTGGGCGAGTGCCAGGCGGTAGCGGTGCTCGTCCTCGTCGGTCGCGTCGCCGGAGTCGATCACCACCTGCAGCTTGTCGAGCTCGCGCTGCGCCTCGTCGGGTCGCACCTCGGAGGCCAACGTCGCGTACTGGGCCAGCAGCGAGACCCGCTCGGGAGTCACCGAGACGAAACCACCGTCGACGGCGATGATCTCGCGGCCGCCCTCGGCGGTGACGATCTCGGCGGCGCTGGGCACCAGGGCGGCCAGCAGGGGCTCATGCCCCGGCAGGATGCCGATGTCGCCCTCGGTGGTGCGGACGATCACGTTGACCGCCCGTCCCTGCCAGACGCGGCGGTCGGCCGCGACGACCTCGACCTCGTACGGCTCGGCCACGATCAGGCTTCCTTCTGCATCTTCGACCAGTTCTCCATCACCATGTCCATGCCGCCCACGTTGAAGAAGGCCTGCTCGGCGATGTGGTCGACGTCACCGTTGCAGATCATCTGGAACGACTCGATGGTGTCCTTCAGCGGCACCGTCGAACCCTCGATCTGGGTGAACTTCTCGGCCATGTAGGTGTTCTGCGAGAGGAACTGCTGAATGCGACGGGCGCGGTTGACGATGATCTTGTCCTCTTCGGACAGCTCGTCGACGCCGAGGATCGCGATGATGTCCTGCAGTTCCTTGTTGCGCTGCAGAATCTGCTTCACGCGCACCGCGGTGTCGTAGTGATCCTGGCCCACGTACTGGGGGTCGAGGATGCGCGACGTCGAGGTGAGCGGATCCACGGCCGGGTACAGACCGCGGGAGGCAATCTCACGGCTGAGCTCGGTGGTGGCGTCCAGGTGCGCGAAGGTGGTGGCCGGCGCCGGGTCGGTGTAGTCGTCGGCGGGCACGTAGATCGCCTGCATCGAGGTGATCGAGTGGCCGCGGGTCGAGGTGATCCGCTCCTGCAACTGACCCATCTCGTCGGCCAGGTTGGGCTGGTAGCCCACGGCCGAGGGCATGCGACCCAGCAGGGTCGAGACCTCGGAACCGGCCTGGGTGAACCGGAAGATGTTGTCGATGAACAGCAGCACGTCCTGGTTCTGCACGTCGCGGAAGTACTCCGCCATCGTCAGCGCCGAGAGGGCCACGCGCAGACGGGTGCCCGGGGGCTCGTCCATCTGGCCGAAGACGAGCGCGGTGTCCTTGAACACCCCGGCCTCGTCCATCTCGTTGATCAGGTCGTTGCCCTCTCGGGTGCGCTCCCCCACACCGGCGAACACCGAGGTGCCACCGAAGTTGTGGGCGATGCGGTAGATCATCTCCTGGATGAGCACCGTCTTGCCCACGCCGGCGCCGCCGAACAGGCCGATCTTGCCGCCCTGCACGTAGGGGGTGAGCAGGTCGAGCACCTTGATGCCGGTCTCGAGCATCTCGGTCTTCGACTCGAGCTCGTCGAACTTCGGGGCGGCGCGGTGGATGGGCCAGCGCTCCGTGATCTCGAGGCTCGCCGGATCGGCGTTGAGCACGTCGCCGGTCACGTTCCACACGTGACCCTTGGTGACATCGCCCACGGGCACCGAGATGGGTGCACCGGTGTCGCGCACCTCGGCACCGCGCTGCATGCCGTCGGTCGGCTTCAGGGCGATGGCACGCACGGTGTCGTCGCCGATGTGCAGGGCGACCTCCATGGTCATGGTGCGCTTCTCGCCCATCACCTCGGTCTCGACCAGCAGGGCGTTCATGATGTCGGGCATCTGGTCGGCGGGGAACTCCACGTCGACCACGGGGCCGATGACGCGGCTGACCCGGCCAACTCCACCGGCCTTGCGGGCCTGGGGATCAACTTCAGTGGCAGTCATTGTCTCTCCAAAATCTTCCGTGGTCGTCACGCGTCTTGAGCGGCCTCGGCCAGTGCCGAGGCACCGCCGACGATCTCGCTGATTTCCTGGGTGATCTCGGCCTGACGCGCCTGGTTCTCCTGGCGGGTCAGGGTCTCGATCAAGGTCTGGGCATTGTCGGTGGCCGACTTCATGGCCTTCTGTCGGCTCGCGAGCTCCGAGGCCGCCGACTGCAGCAGGGCGAAGTGCACGCGGTTGGCCACGTAGAGCGGCAGCAGCCGATCGAGCACCGTCTCGGGGTCGGGCTCGAACTCGTAGGCGGGCAGCAGCTCACCGGGTGCCGGGGGCTCGGTGCCCTCGACGACCTCCAACGGCAACAGACGCACCACGGTGGGGGTCTGGGTCATCATCGAGACGAACCGGGTGTAGACGATGTGGATCTCGTCGACACCACCCTCCTCGGTCGGGGTGAGGAAGGCCTCGATCAGGGCATCGGCGATCTCACGGGCATGCGTGTAGGTCGGCGAGTCCGAGAACCCGTCCCAGGAGCGGGCGACCGCGCGCTTGCGGAACCCGTAGTAGCTGATGGCCTTGCGACCGGCCAGGTAGGGCAGCACTTCCTGCCCCTCCTCGTCGCGCAGACGGGCGGACAACTGCTCGCCGGCCTTGATGACCGACGACGAGTAGGCACCCGCCAGGCCACGGTCAGAGGTGACCAGCAGCATGGCCGACCGGGTCGGGTTCTCCACGTCGTTGGTCAGCGGGTGGTCGACGTCGGAGAACGTCGCCACCGCCGACACGGCGCGGAAGAGCTCGCGGCTGTACGGCGCGGCCGCATTCGCGGCCTGCTGCGCCTTCACGATGCGCGAGGCAGCGATCAGCTCCATCGCACGGGTGATCTTCTTCGTGGTCTGGACAGACTTCCGCCGCTGCCTGAGTTCACGCAGACTGGCTGGCACGTCGATCAGCCTCGCTTCTGCTTGACGATGGTCTCCTGACCGATCTCCTCTTCGGCGATCGGCTCGGCCTCTTCCTTGCCCAGGAGCAGCTTGCCCCCGGAGGTGCGGAAGCCCTGCTTGAACGAGGCGATGGCGGCCCGGGCGGCCTCGGCCTGGTCGTCGTCGAACTTCTGGGTCTCGGCGATGGTCTTCAGGATCGGCGTGTTGTGGCGCAGGTGCTCGAGCAGTTCCTGCTCGAAGCGCAGCACGTCGTCGACGGGCACGTCGTCGAACTCACCGGTGGTACCGGCCCACACGCTGATCACCTGCTCCTCGACCGGGTACGGCGCGTACTGACCCTGACGCAGCAACTCGGTGAGGCGGGCGCCCCGGTCGAGCTGACGACGGGTGGTGGCGTCTAGGTCCGAGGCGAACATCGCGAAGGCCTGCATGTCGCGGTACTGGGCCAGGTTCAGCTTCAGCGAACCGGCGACACCCTTCATGGCCTTGATCTGAGCCGCACCACCCACGCGCGACACCGAGACGCCGACGTCGATCGCGGGGCGCTGGTTGGCGTTGAACAGGTCGGACTGCAGGAAGATCTGGCCGTCGGTGATCGAGATCACGTTGGTCGGAATGTAGGCCGACACGTCGTTCGCCTTGGTCTCGATGATCGGCAGACCGGTCATCGAGCCGCCACCCAGCTCGTCCGAGAGCTTGGCGCAGCGCTCCAGCAGACGGGAGTGCAGGTAGAACACGTCGCCGGGGTAGGCCTCGCGGCCCGGGGGACGACGCAGCAGCAGCGACATGGCGCGGTAGGCCTCGGCCTGCTTGGTCAGGTCGTCGAAGATGATCAGCACGTGCTTGCCGGCGTACATCCAGTGCTGGCCGATGGCCGAACCCGCGTAGGGGGCGATGTACTTGTAGCCGGCCGGGTCGGAGGCGGGGGCGTGGACGATGGTGGTGTACTCCAGCGCGCCGGCCGCCTCGAGGGCGCCGCGCACCTCGGCGACGGTCGAACCCTTCTGACCGACGGCGACGTAGATGCAGCGCACCTGCTTCTTCTCGTCGCCCGACTCCCAGTTGGCCTTCTGGTTGATGATCGTGTCGATCGCCAAGGCGGTCTTGCCGGTCTTGCGGTCACCGATGATCAGCTGACGCTGACCGCGACCGATCGGCACCATCGCGTCGATGGCCTTCAGACCGGTCTGCAGCGGCTCGCGCACCTCCTGGCGGTCCATCACGCCGGCGGCCTGCAGCTCGAGGGCGCGGCGGCCGTCGATGTCGGTGATCTCGCCCAGTCCGTCGATGGGGTTGCCCATGGCGTCGACGACACGACCCAGGAAGCCGTCACCGACGGGAACCGAGAGCACCTCGCCGGTGCGGCTCACCGACGAGCCCTCCTCGATGCCCTCCGAGTTGCCGAGCACCACGACGCCGATCTCGCGCACGTCGAGGTTCAAGGCGATGCCCATGGTGCCGTTCTCGAACTTCAGCAGCTCGTTGGCCATGGCAGAGGGCAGGCCCTCGACCCGGGCGATGCCGTCGCCGGAGGTCACGACGGTGCCGACCTCTTCGCGGTTGGCCGCCTCAGGGGTGTAGTTCTGGACAAAGCTGTCCAGGGCGTCGCGGATCTCGTCCGGACGAATCGTCAGTTCCGTCATGGCGTCCTCATCTCAAGAATTTCTGGGTGGCGACGGCAGCCGCCGGTTGAAGTTGTCGGGCACGGCCCAGGGCCTGTCAGGCCAGTTGCCGGCGGGCGTCCTCGAGCCGGCGCGAGACGGTTCCCTCGATCACGTCGTCGCCGACGCGCACCCGAAGACCGCCCAGGACCGTCGGGTCGATGGTGACCTGCAGGTCGACGGCACGCCCGAGCTGCTTGACGAGCGCGGCCCGCAGACGGGACTGCTGCTCGTCCGACAACGGAGCCGCGGCGACCACCTTGGCGACACTGCGCTCGCGCAGCTGCGCCGCCACCTGGCCGTAGCCGTCGAGGGCGTCGGACAGGTTGCGGGCCCGCAGGGCGCGCTTGGCGAGACCGCGGACGACGTCGGAGGTTTTGCCCTCCAGCAGTCGGTCCACGACCTGCTGGCGTGCGCCCAGGTCGGCCCGCGCGTCGGTCAGGGCGTCTCGGAGATCGCCGTTGCCCTGCACGGTGCGGTTGAACCGGAACAGGTCGTCGGCGGCTCGGTCGAGCTCGCCGGCGGCCTGGGCCTGCTTGAGCGAGGCCCGGACGGCCTGCCGCTCGACGGCCGCGCTGAGCGCACCCATCGAGGGCCACCGCAGCGAGACGGCCTCACGCAGCACGGCGAGGGTCGTGGCCGAGAGCCGCGACCCGAACAGCCGGTCGACCAGATCGGTCTTGGCCTGGGACGTGGCGTCGGGATCAGAGAGGGCGCGGCGCAGGGCCGTCGCCTCCCCGAGCACGTCGACGACCGCGAACAGTTCGTCACCGGTGCCGGGCCCGACCGCGGAACGGTCGAGCACGGCATCGAGCTGGCGGGCGCGGCTTTCGGTCACGGCACTCATGACGGCTGTCCCGCCTTGTCGGAGGCCTCGAGCTCGGCGATGAAGCGATCGACGGTGTTGCGGGCACGGGCATCGTCGGTGAGGGACTCCCCGACGATCTTGCCGGCCAGCGTGGTGGCGAGACCGCCCACCTCACTCTTCAACTGCTGCATGGCCTGCGCACGCTCCGCCTCGAGCTGGGCGCGGGTCTGCTCGACGATGCGAGCCGACTCCTTGGTCGCCTGGTCACGCATCTCTGCGATGATCTGCGCGCCCTGGTTCTTGGCGTCCTCGCGGATCTTGGCTGCCTCCTCGCGGGCGTCGGCCAGCTGGGTGCGGTACTCGGCGAGTGCCGCCTCAGCTTCGGCCTGAGCCTTCTCGGCCCGCTCCATGCCGCCCTGGATCGAATCCGTACGCTCGGCGTACATCTTCTCGAAGGCAGGCACGACCTTGGCACGCATCACCAGGTAGATCAGGATCATCAGCACGACGCCGACGATGATCTCCGAGAGATAGTGCGGAAGGAGCGGCCCAAGGTCGATCTCGAGGGGCGCCCACATGCTGGGGCCCATCGAGATCACGACAGAACGAAGGCGAGGGCGATGCCGATGATGGCCAGAGCCTCAACCACGGCGAAGCCGATGAAGGCGGTGCTCATCATGGCGCCACGAGCCTCGGGCTGACGAGCGGTTCCGTTGATGACGGCCGCGAAGATCATGGCCACACCGATGGCCGGGCCAAGGGTCGCCAGGCCGTAGCCGATCATGTTGATCGAGCCGCCGATTTCCATGGGGGTCATGTGGATTCCTTTCGGATTGCTCTCCACCGGCGTGGAGAAGTTCTGGGGTGGGGCTGGTGGTCCCGAATCAGTGGGACTCGGCCAGCGAACTGGAGATGTACTGAGCGGTCAGCACGGTGAAGATGTAGGCCTGCAGGGCCCCGACGAACAGCTCCAGGCACAGGATCGCGAAGCTGAACAGCAACGAGACGCCACCGGAGACGTTGTAGAACAGGTTGTCGGAGTAGGTCAGCAGGAAGGCGCCACCCACCACGAACACCGAGACCACCAGGTGGCCGGCGAACAGGTTGGCGAACAGACGCAGGGCCAGCGTGATCGGGCGGGTGATGAAGTTCGACAGGAACTCCAGCGGGATGATCAGGCCCCACAGGTACCACGGCACACCCGAGGGCAGCAGCGAGTTCTTGATGTAGGTCAGGCCGTGGCGCTTGAGGCCGGCACCGATGTAGATCACCCAGGTGAGCAGCGCCAGACCGTAGGCGAAACCGACGCGCGAGAAGGTCGGGAACATGAACAGGAAGAACTGCCCGAACAGGTTGTTGACCAAGATGAAGCTGAACAGGCCCAGCAGGTACGGCAGGTACTTGCGGTAGTCATGCCCCAGCAGGTCGCGGGCGATGCCGTTGCGCACGAAGTCGTAGACGAACTCCGAGATGAACTGTCCCTTCGAGGGAACCGCCTTGAGCTTGCGGGAAGCCAGCAGCCACACGAGGATCACAATCGCCGCACCCAGCAACGCCTGGAAGATCACCCGGTCGAACTGCGGCACGCCGAACAGCTCGTTGAAGTAGAAGTCCTCGACCGACGGCTTGTGGTAACCGCCGCCTCCCTCGTGACCGCTCGTCTCCAACGGGAGCAGGGTCTGCAGGGGCAGAAGGGGGATCAGCATGGCCGCTCCGCGGTGCTCATCATCGTGTCGGGCTCCCGTATCGCTTGACGATCAAGTAAAGGCTCAGTCCGAGTCCGAGAATCAAGCCAACTGGAAGCATCCAGACCTGGCCCAGGAAGTGAGCGCCCGCCCAGCCGAGACCCCCGTAGAGGAGGATTCCCGACAAGACGTAACTCAGCACCACCATGCCATCGTCACCGTTGCCGGACCCGACAGGCGGAGTCTTCTTGGAACTCTCGTCGTCCATGTCGATCGTGACTCTAGCAGCAGAACTCGGGGCTGGTCACACTCGCTCGTCCGCTTCTTCCGCGGAGTCGTACACCGGGATGCGCAGGTGGGCGTGGGCCCAGAACATGCCGGCAAGCCACGCCACCAGCACGAGCCCGACTCCCCAACAGAAGGGCACCGGACGAAAGGCCTCGGCCAGCCGCTGCGAGCGCTGCACCGCCAGCAGTGCTCCGCCCAGCAAGGCCGCTCTGACAAGGTAACTCATCAGAGTGAGCCCCAGCCCTTGGCGCGGGTCCAGTTCGCCGGCCAACAACTGCACGCCCTGCCCGGCGGCGAAGAAGAGCAGCACCAGCGCTCCCCCGGCGGCGGCATTGCCGAGACCGACGGCTCCGGCTGTGAACCATCCCACACCCAGCGCCACCAGCAGCGCCGCCTGGGCGAACAGCAGCGAACTGCGCATCATCGACGACAGCAGGCGGGCACTCACGCTGCTCATGCGGCACCGCTCGTGCCGGCCGGCGCCGGCTGGGAGCGTCGTCCCCGCAGCAGCGTGACCACCGTGGCCACGACGACGGCGACGCACGTGCCCCCGATCGTCCAGGCGTTCGTGCGCATGCCGATGGCCACGGTGCCGAAGCTCAGGATCGCGGTCCACAGGTACATCACGCCCACGGCCCCGGCCTGGGAGTGGCCCTTCTGCAGCAACCGGTGGTGCAGGTGCTGCTTGTCGGCGACGAACCACCAGTTGCCGTTCATCGTGCGCCTGACGTAGGCCATCACGAGATCGAGCAGCGGGATCGCCATGATGGCGAACGGCAGCACGATCGGCAGGTAGCTCGGCACCAGCGAGCCGTTGGTGGCCGACAGGGCCGACGAGTCGATCTGGCCCGTCAGGGAGATCACCGAGCAGGCCATCAGCAGCCCCAGCAGCAGGGCGCCGGAGTCACCCATGAACATGCGGGCCGGCGAGAAGTTGTGCGGCAGGAAGCCCAGGCAGACTCCGGTCACCCCGACGGTGACCAGGCTCGCGGTGGTCGCGCGGGTGATGTCCTGCTCGTAGGCCAACAGGTAGGTGTAGACGAAGAAGGCCCCGGCGCCGATGGCGACCACACCGGCCGCCAGCCCGTCGAGTCCGTCGACGAAGTTGACGGCATTGGCGCACAGCACGATGAAGAAGACGGTGATCACGATCGACGAGGCCTGGTCGAGCGCGAAGATCGAGTTGGCCAGCGGGATCCAGTACATGCGCACGCCGTTGGTGACCACGATGGCCGCGGCCAGGATCTGACCCGCGAACTTGGCCAGCGCCGGCAGATCGATCAGGTCGTCGAGCACGCCGACGACGCAGATCACGAGCCCTGCCAGCAGGATCGACATGGAGTCGTGGCTGACGAGGGCGAATCGTCCGAGGAAGGGCAGTTGCGCCGCCAACAACAGCGCCCCGGCGATGCCACCGAGCATCGCGACTCCCCCGAAGTAGGGAATCGGCACCGCGTGCACGTCACGGTCGCGCACCATGGCCAGGGCGCCCACGCGCAGGGCGATCCGCCGGCACATGCCGGCGAGCAGGTACGTGGTCATCGCCGCGGTCAGCAGCACCAGCAGGTACTCGCGCATGTCAGCTCTGGGCCGGCTCCTCGGCGGCCTCGACGGGGCCACCCTCCTCGATCATGTCCTCCACCGCGGCCTCCTCGGCCGTCTCGGTCTCGGGCTCTGCCGGGGCCTCGTCGACCTCCTCGACCTCCGTGACAGGCGCGAACTCCCCCAGGTCGAGGTCGGGCAACAGTTCCTGCAGGGCCTCGACGGTCAGGGCCCCGAGGCGCACCAGGCGGCCGGCGTCCGAGCCCGAGAAGTCGACGATGGACGAGGGCGACATGCCCGGTGTCGGCCCCCCGTCGAGATAGACGGCGATCGACTCACCCAGCTGGTCGACGGCCTCGTCGACGGTGGTGGCGGCGGGGTTGCCCGAGATGTTGGCCGAGCTGACCGCCAGCGGGCCGGTGCGACGCAGCAGGGCGCGCGTGCCCTCGTGGTCGGGCACCCGCACCGCGATGGTGCCGGCGGTCTCCCCCAGATCCATGCCGAGACTCGACTGGGCCTTGAGAATGACGGTCAGCGCACCCGGCCAGTGGGCGGCGGTCAGCGTCGCGGCCGCCTCGGGCACCTCCTGGGCCAGCGAGCCCAGCATGATGGCGTCGGAGATCAGCACCGGCGGCGGCATGTCACGCCCCCGCACCTTCGCGTTCAACAGGGCCTGCACCGCGTCGGCATTGGTGGCATCGGCGGCCACCCCGTAGACGGTGTCGGTGGGAATGACGATCACGCGACCCTCGCGAATGGCGTCGACGGCGGCCCGGTAGCTCGCCTCCAGCTCGTCGGCCGGCGCGTCGGCGGCCAAACTGTGGCGCTGCCAGGTCGCTTCGACGGGCAGGCCGGGTGCGGTCTCGTTCTCGCTCACCCGATCATCCTGCCACGGCCGTCGTGAACCGCGGACGACTCACCAGATCGGGGTGGGTGTGCACCTCGCGCAGGCCGGCGGCAGCGAACAGGTCGCGGACGGCCTCGGCGTGGGATTCGTCGTGCTCGCAGCCAACCGCGCCACCCACCTCGCCGGCGGGCGCGGTCGTCGCCGGACGCAACAGCCGGGCAGCCAAGGTGGCGACCACGCGGATGGCGTCGAGCCCGTCGGTACCCGAGAAGACGGCCAGCTCCGGGTCGCGGGTGACCTCGTCGGGCACCCGCGTGCTGGTGGGCACGTAGGGCGGGTTCACCACCAGCACGTCGACGGTGCCGTCGAGGTCGGGCCACGCGTCGGCCAGGTCGCCCAGCCGCAGGTCAACGGCGGTGCCCGCCAGGTTGCGTGCTGCCCACGCGTGGGCCTCGGGGCTGAGCTCGACGGCGTACTGCCGGTGCCCTGGGGCCTCGTCGGCGATGGCCAGGCTGATGGCACCCGAGCCGGTGCAGGGCTCGGCCACCACGCGGCCGGGGGCGGAGCCGCGCAGCCGATCGATGGCCCAGCCGGCGAGCAGTTCGGTCTCTGGCCGGGGCACGAACACGCCCGGGCCCACCTCGACGCGCACGTGCCGGAACCACGCCTCGCCGGTGATGTGCTGCAGGGGATCCCCTGCCAGCCGGCGGGCCACGGCCGCCTCGAGCCGGGCGCGCTGGTCCTCGTCCAGGGCTCCGACGAGGAAGACCCGGTCGGACGTGACGCCCGCCGCGTGGGCGAGCAGCAGGCGCGCCTCTGCGTCGGCGCTGACCACACCGCCCGCCGCGAGCCGATCGGAGAGGGCGCGCAGGTCGCCACTCATGCGCGGGCCAGTCGGTCGGCGAGGTCGGCGGCCTGCAGGGCTTCGACGAGCGCCTCCAGGTCACCGGCCAACACCTGGTCGAGATTGTGGGCCTTGTAACCGATCCGGTGGTCGGCGACCCGGTTCTCGGGGAAGTTGTAGGTGCGAATCCGCTCGGAACGGTCGACCGTACGCACCTGCGAGCTGCGGGCGGCCTGGGCCGAGGCGGCGGCCTGCTCCTCGGCCATGGCGACGAGGCGGGCACGCAACATGCGCATCGCCTGCTCACGGTTCTGCAACTGGCTGCGTTCGTTCTGGCAGGTGACCACGGTACCCGTCGGCAGGTGGGTGATCCGCACCGCCGAGTCGGTCGTGTTCACGCCCTGGCCACCGGGCCCCGACGACCGGTAGACGTCGATGCGCAGGTCGGACTCGTTCACCTCGACCTCGTCGGCCTCGATGTCGGGCATCACCAGCACGCCGGCCGCCGAGGTGTGGATCCTGCCCTGCGACTCGGTCACCGGCACGCGCTGCACCCGGTGCACGCCACCCTCGAACTTGAGCACGCCGAATGGCAGCCGGGCCGGTTCGGTCGAGGCCTGGGCCTGGGCCGAGAAGGTGACCGACTTGAAGCCGCCCAGGTCGGTCTCCTGAGCGTCCAGCAGCGCGATCTTCCAGCCCACGTGCTCGGCGTAGCGGGAATACATGGCGAACAGGTCCGCCGCGAACAGCGCCGACTCCTCCCCGCCCTCGCCGGCCTTGATCTCGACGATGGCGTCGAAGGCGTCGTGGGGGTCGCGCGGCGCCAGCAGTTCGCTCACCCGGCGCTCGGCAGCGACCAACGCCTCGTCCAGCGTGTCGGCCTCGGCGGCGAACTCGGCGTCGTCGGCGGCCAGTTCCCGCGCGGCCGCGGCGTCGAGCCGGAGCCCGTCGCGCTCGTCCAGCGCCCGGACGATGCCCGACAGTTCCGAATAGCGGCGACCCACCCGCCGGCTGGTCGCGACGTCACCCAGCACTGCGGGATCGGCCAACTGCCGCTCCAACTCGGAGTGTTCTCGGCGCAGGGTGTCGGCGACGTCGGCCACGGGCGGTTCCTTCCTGGGGGCTGGGCTGGTCACGAAAGACGACGACCCCCCGCGATGCTGCGGGGGGTCGTCGGAGCCTGACTGGTCAGCAGCTCATTTCTTGGCGTAGCGACGCTCGAAGCGGGCCACGCGGCCGCCGGTGTCGAGAATCTTCTGCTTGCCGGTGTAGAACGGGTGGCACTCGGAGCAGACGTCAGCCGACAGCTGACCGCCCTTCGCGGTGCTCTTGGTGGTGAACGTCGCGCCACAGGTGCAGGTGACCGTGGTCTCGACGTATTCGGGGTGGATACCCTGCTTCATGGTTTCTCCTTGGGGTCAGTGCTCCGGGTCGCAGGAGTGCGTGAACCGGGGCCGAGGACCTATTGTGCCACGCCGTCGTCCGCGAGACGAATCAGCACCTGCCGCAGCCAGGTCGGCGGGTCGAAGCCCGGGTTGCGGTCCTGCACGACCAACCCCGTGGCGTGCGACTCGAGCAGATGGACGAAGGCCTGGTCGCGGTCGGGGAAGAAGTTCAACTGGCCGGCGATCTCGAGGCTGACGAAGCCGTGCACGCACGCCCAGAACATGGCGGCGACGGCACCGACGTGCCCGGTGATCAGGCCCTTGTCCGCGCAGCGCTGCAGCCCGACCAGCAGCGGTTGCATCGCGGCCGCCGACGGGTCGGTGAGTTCCTCCGATGCCTCCCGGAACATGCCCACGTAGAAGTGCGGGTGGGCGAGCGCCCACCGGCGGTAGTCGCAGCCGAGCGCGCGCAGGTCGGCGAGGGGGTCGTCCCCCTGCGGGACGGCGCGCTGCGACCGTCCGAAACTGTCGAAGGCCGCGGCATTGACTGCCGTGACCAGATCGTCCTTCGATCCGAACAGCGAGTAGATCGCGGTGGTCGAGGTGCCGGTGGCGGTGGCGACCTGACGCAGGTTCAGCCCGGCCCGGCCATGTTGCGCGATCATGCGGGATGCTTCTTGGATCAGACTCTCGCGCAGAGATTCGTCGTGCACTTTGGGTCTTGTCACGATGGCCATCCAAGCACAGCCGGGCGATGCTTCCGACCAACGCGGCCAGACGCGACGGGGCGGGGCCGGTCCATGACCGACCCCGCCCCGACGGGTGCCCCGGTGGGCGTCAGCTCACCAGTTCACCGAGGTCGCCGTGCAGCTTGGGCACGTCGGCCAGCAGTTGCTTGGTGTACTCGTGCTGGGGGTTGAACACCACGTCCTTGCTGGTGCCCTGCTCGACCATGTCGCCCTTCTGCATCACCAACATCCGGTCGGCCACGTAGGTGGCCTGGCCGATGTCGTGGGTGATGATCATGACGGTGGTGCCGAGGTTGTCACGCAGATCGCGCAACACGTTCAGCACGTTCACGCGCAGTGACGCATCCAACATCGAGGTCGCCTCGTCGGCCAGCAGCAACTTCGGCCGCATCATCAGCGCCCGCGCGATCATGATGCGCTGCCGCTGACCGCCCGAGAGCTCGTGCGGATGCTTCTTGAGCACGTCACCGGCCTCGAACCCCACGTGGTGCAGGGCCTCCTCCATGCGTGCCTTGGCCTCCGACTTGTTCTCGATCAGCTTCGCCGACCGGTCGAGCAGACGCTCGACGGTGAAGAACTGGTTGAACGCGCTGAACGGGTCCTGGAAGACCGCCTGCACGTCGGCCCAGTACCGCTTCGACTGCAGGAAGTTCAGCTTGGTGACATCCCTTCCGTCGAAGGTCATGGTGCCGCCGGAACTGGGCAGCAGGCCCAGCACCAACCGGGCGAGGGTCGACTTGCCCGACCCCGACTCGCCCACGACCGCGGTGATGGTGCCCTCCTCCAGGGCGAAGGTGGCCCCCTTCACCGCGTGGACGGCGCCCTTGCCGCTGCCGAAGGTCTTGGCGATGTTGTCCGCCTCGAACAGTGCCATCGTCAGGCCCCCTTCCCGGCCGTCAGCTTCGCGACGCCGTCCTCATCGACCTCGTCGTTGCGGCGCAGCACGTCCTCGATGCGGATCAGCTCCTGGGGGTGCTGCTGCGACCAGTGGCAGCGGGCGAAGGCGAGATCGTTGCCCTGCGCCTTCGGCATGGTCTGGGCACAGATGTCCATCGCCAGCCCGCAGCGCGGGTGGAAACGGCACCCACTGGGCGGCTTGGCCAGGCTGGGGGGCGACCCCTTGATGCCCTCGACCCGCTTGTCCAGGGTCTCCTGCTCGGGCGCCAGCACGGCGTTCAGCAGGGCCTTGGAGTACGGGTGACGCGGACGCTCGGCGATGTCGTCGGCCGTGGCCACCTCGACGATCTGGCCCGCGTACATCACGGCGATGCGGTCGGAGATCGTCTTCAGCAGCGGCAGGTCGTGGGTGACGAAGATGACGCCCTTCATGATGTCCTGGTTGAGCATCTCCCGGAGCATCTCGACCAGCGCGCGCTGGCTCGAGACGTCGAGGGCCGAGGTGGGCTCGTCCGCGATCAGCAACTTGGGGTTGAGCAGGGTCGAGATCACGGTGATCACGCGCTGCTTCATACCGCCCGACAGCTGGTGCGGGTAGGAATCGAGCGCCCGGGGCGGCAGCCCCAGATTCTTCATGCGGTCCCGCGCGAGGTCGAGGCACTCGTCCTTCGACAGCTTGGTGCCGTGCGCCCGCATCACGTCGACGACGAGGCCACGAATCTTGGCCGTGGCCGACAACGAGTTGAGGGCACCCTGCGGGAGCATCGACACGACCTCGCCGCGCCAGGTGCGGGGCACCTTGTTCTCGTGACCGAGCTCGAGCGTCTGCCCGTCGATCGTGATCGTGCCACCGATCGGGTAGAGCGGCGGACGAGCGGTCAGCGCGAGCACGTTACCGAGGGTGGACTTGCCACACCCCGACTCGCCGGCGCAGCCGACGATCTCGCCCTCGTTGACGAACAGGCTGACGTTGTCGACGGCGCGAACTTCCTTGCCATCGGGCGTGTGGTAGGCGGCCGAGATCTGCTTGGCCTCCAACAGTCGCTTGCTCATGGCTTGACCTCCTCGGTCGTGCGGTCGACCGCGGCGGCTTCCATCATGGCCGCCGGCCCGACGGCCGAACCCGCCGCGGGCAGGAACTCGTCCTCGTCGGTGGTGGTGGAAGGGATCGCCTTCAGCTTCTTGCCGCGACGCAGGCGCGGGTTGAACAGCTCGTCCAGGCTGGACTGCAGCAGGAACAGCGAGAAGGCGATCAGCGTCAGCATGATCGTGGGCGGAATGAACGCCCACCAGGCGCCGACGCGGATCGAACCCCAGGCGAGTGCCCAGTTGAGCATCATGCCGATCGAGACGATGCCCGACGGGCCCAGACCCAGCATCGACAGGGACGATTCGGTGAGGATGGCGCTGGCCACCTGCAACACGAACGCCATCACGACGTAGCTCAGCAGGTACGGCAGCACGTCCCAGACGAGGATGCTCCAGAAGTTCGCACCCGACATCTTGGCGACCTCGATGTGTTCACGCGTTCGCACCGAGGTGGCCTGGGCGCGCACGGCGCGGGCCGTCCACGGCCACGACGTGATGCCGATGACCAGGGCCAACGTGATGATGCCGCGCGAGGGCAGCGAGACCGAGAGCAGGATGACGATCACGATGCCGGGAATGGCCAGCACGATGTTCGTCAGACCCATCAGGATCTCTTCGATCATGCCGCCGGCGTACCCGGCGACCAGTCCGATCACCAGGCCGATGGCGCTGGCCACGAGTCCGGCGATCAGGCCCACCAGCAGCGAGGTGCGGGTGCCGTAGACGAGGTTCGCCACCACCGACTGCCCCTCGTTGTCGGTGCCGAGCAGGCCACCGAGACCGGGGTGTGAACCCGGCTTGTCGTAGAGGCCACCGATCGAGGCATTGGGGTCGACCCCCACGATGAACGGGCCGAGGAAGCCGATCACCAGCACCAGCAGCACCAGGAAGGCCGCCACGTAGAAACGCGCGGAGAACCTCATGACTTGTCACCTCCCTGGGTGGCGCGGATGCGCGGATCGATCAGGCCATACAAGACCTCGACGGCGAAGTTGGCCAGCAGCACGGTGACCGTGATGATCAGCGTGATCGCCTGGATCACGGGGTAGTCACTGGCGCCGATGGCGGTGAACAACAGCGATCCCATGCCGGGATAGTTGAACACCAGTTCGGTGATCAGGGCGCCGCCCACCAGACCGCCGATCGACAGGGCCAGGCCCGTGATCTGCGGAAGCATGGCGTTGCGGAAGATGTAGCGCACCATCTGGGAATCGCGCATGCCCAGCCCGCGACCGTAGTTCACGTAGTCGGAGCCGAGTTCGTAGATGGCCATCGAACGCATGCCCACGGCCTGCCCACCGATGAAGATGAGCACCAGCGACCAGAAGGGCAACCACCAGTAACTGATGGCGTCCATGAAGAACGCCATGGTCGGCTCGGGTGTCAGACCCAGCGAGTAGGCGCGGCCCAGCGGGAAGATCGGCTGCCACACGGCGAGACCGAACAGCAGCAGGATGGCCAGGCAGTAGTAGGGCATCGACGACAGGAACAGCGAACCCACGAAGGCTCCGCGGTCGAACCAACCGCCCTTGAAGGCCGCGACTGCGCCGAGCAGGTTGCCGACGACCCAGCCCACGATGATGGCGGGCAACTGAATGGCGATCGACCAGGGCAGGGCCTCACTGATGAGCCCCTTGACAGGCGCCGGGTACTGGCTGAACGACGTGCCCAGATCACCCTGGACGAGGTTCTGCAGGTAGAGCAGGAACTGCTGCCACCAGGGCTTGTCGAGCCCGAATTCCTTGACGTATTGCGTGTAGACCTGCTGCAGCTGTTCCGAGCCGGCTCCACCCTGGGCCAGACGCCCCACGAGGGCGTCGACGGGGTTGCCGGGGATCAGACGGGGCAGGAAGTAGTTGAGCAGCAGTGCCACGAAGAGCGCGGCGACGTACCACAGGAGCTTGCGAATCAGATAGCGGCCGAAGCCCATGACTCCCCCTTCCGGGAATGATGCTGGCGCCCGTTGGCGGCGGCACCAGGTGCCGCCGCCAACGGGATCATGGACGAGAAGATCAGGCTCCGACCTTCTTGATCTTGAACAGCCACATCATTCCGGCGCCGGTGAACGTCGGGGGTGCGTAGGGATCGTCCTCGGTGGGGAAACCGGTCCAGGTGCCGGTGTTGAACTCGAAGAACTGGCTCGGGCGGTACATCACGGGCACGGCCGGGATGTTCTTGCGGAAGACCTCGTCGAGCGCCTGGTAGGCCGCCTTGGCCTTGGCCTCGTCGTCACCCGCCGAAGCAGCATCGGCGAGCAGGCCCTTGACCGACGGATCCGAGAAGCGACCGTAGTTCCAGTAGGCACGCTGCCCGATGGGGGCGACGCCCTCGTCCAGCAGGTAGTCACGGAAGCGGGTCCACGGGCTGGCGGGGCCGATGCCGGCGTAGTTCCAGTGGGCCAGCTCGAAGTTGCCGTTCTGGATGGCGTCGGTCACCTGCGGGGCCTGCGGGAAGTTCGTGGCCACGTCGATGCCGATCTCCTTCAGCGACTTGGCGATGATCTCGCAGGAGGTGTTCCAGTCGGTCCAGCCGGTGGGGGTGATCAGCTTCCACGGGCCCAGACGGGTGCCGTCGGGCAGCACGTAGATGCCGTCGGAACCCTTGGTGGCCTTGGCGTCCTGCTCCAGGATCTGGATCGCCTTCTCCTTGTCGTACTTCCAGCCGGTCTTGTCGACGGCGGCCTGGTCGAAGTACTTCTCCTCGGAGCCCTTGGGGATGATGATCGAGGCCGAGATCTCCGCGGAGTACTCGCTCATCGCCTTGGCCGAGATGTCGGCGTAGTTGATGGCGTGGGCGATGGCGCGACGCACGTTGACGTCGCTGATGCCCTTCTTCGACAGGTTGAAGATCAGCGACGGCATGCCACCGGGCAGGTAGTACGGCTTCTCCTTGAGGTAGGTCGAGACCGGCTTCTTCTTGTCCTCCCACATCTTCCAGATCTGCGGGGTGAACTGCTGGCTGACGTCGACCTCACCCGACTCGAGCTTCAGGTCACCGTCGTTGTTGGACTTGAAGATGGGGTGAACGATCTTCTTGGGCGCCGGGATGCCGAAGGCGGTCTTGCCCCAGTAGTCCTCGTTGAGGGCGTAGACGACCTGGGTGGCGTCGTAGCTCTCGAGCTTGTAGGGGCCCGAACCGAGCGGCTTGAGGTTGGCGTCGCTGGGGAGCTTGTCGGGGGCGATGCTGCCGTAGTACGACTTCGGCAGGATGGCCACGTTGGCGAGGTTGTCGCGCACCAGCAGCGGGTTGCCAGCGGCGCCGGTCTTCAGCTTCAGCTGGATGACCCGGCCGTTGGCGGTCATGGACTCGACGTAGTTCCAGAAGCTGGAGTAGCCCACCGAGGCGGTCTTGGCCAGCTCGAAGGTGAAGATCACGTCATCGGGGGTCAGCTCCGAGCCGTCGCTCCACTTGGTGCCCTCCTGCATGGGCAGTTCCCAGGTGGAGTCGTCGACGACCTTGAGTTCGGTCGCCAGACCGGGGGTCAGGCTGCCGTCGAGCTGGTTGAAGCGCACCAGCGACTCGTACATGATCTGCATCGAGCCGGTCGCGCCGCCGAAGGCCGGCGAGGGGTTCAGCGGGCTGAAGCTGGTGGGGGCGCCCCACTGCATGCCCGCGAAGAACAGCGTGTCACCGGAGACACCGCTGCGCAGCGGCTTGGCACCGGGTGCCCCGCTCGCACCGGTGGTGCTGGTACCGGTGTTGCCGGGAGTGTTCGTCGCGGTGCCACAGGCCGTCAGTGCGAGGCCTGCGGTGGCCGCGGCCGCCAGGCCGAGGAACCCACGGCGAGTGGGCGTCCACGAAGTGTTCATGATGCTCCTTTGCATGCTCTGTTCTCGTCCACCGGGTCGACGTCGAACCCGGGGCACCGATCCCGTCGCCGGGGGCGGGCTCAGCTGCGCGCACCGGGTTCGGGGACCTGACAGAACTGAATCACCATTCAGTCAGTTTCGCGAGAGTGTTCATGAAACCGTGACCTAACCGTGAACAAAGCAGAACGCCCCATCCGAGCGGATGGGGCGTTCGTGCTTGCCAGCGGCGGTTTGGGCGGTCGTACAGAATCGGTTCTGTTGTTGCCCTTCCCGGCCGCTCCCGTCTCAGCCCTCGGTCGAGGGGGTGGTGCGGGAAATCACGGCCAGGAACTCGTTGTTGGTCTGCGTCTTGCGCAGTCGCGAGAGCAGCATCTCCAGAGCCGCCTGGTCCTCCAGGCCCGACAGCACCCGGCGCAGCTTCCACATGATGGCCAGCTCTTCGCGGCCGAGCAGCAGCTCCTCGCGGCGGGTGCCCGAGGCGTCGACGTTGATGGCCGGGAAGATGCGCTTGTCTGCCAGCTGCCGCTGCAGCCTGAGCTCCATGTTGCCGGTGCCCTTGAACTCCTCGAAGATCACCTCGTCCATGCGCGAGCCGGTCTCGATGAGGGCCGTCGCCAAGATGGTCAGCGAGCCGCCGTTCTCGATGTTGCGCGCCGCACCGAAGAACTTCTTCGGCGGGTACAGCGCCGCGGAGTCGACACCGCCCGACAGGATGCGACCCGACGCCGGGGCGGCCAGGTTGTAGGCGCGGCCCAGTCGGGTGATGCCGTCGAGCAGCACCGCGACGTCGTGACCCAGCTCGACCAGACGCTTGGCCCGCTCGATCGCCAGCTCCGAGATCATGGTGTGATCCTCGGCCGGACGGTCGAACGTCGAGGCGATCACCTCACCCGAGACGGTGCGCTGGAAGTCGGTCACCTCTTCGGGGCGCTCGTCGACGAGAACCACCATCAGGTGCACCTCGGGGTTGTTGGCCGCGATCGCGTTGGCGATGTTCTGCATGATCATCGTCTTGCCGGCCTTCGGGGGCGAGACGATCAGGCCACGCTGGCCCTTGCCGATCGGCGAGACCAGGTCGATGATGCGGCCCGTCATGTTCGTCGCCGTGGTCTCGAGCCGCAACCGCTCCTGCGGGTAGAGGGGCGTCAACTTGGTGAACTCGGGACGATGACGCATCGTCTCGGGATCGGCGTTGTTGATCGTCTCGACCTTGACCAGCGGGGCGAACTTCTGGCTGCGGTCGCCCTCCTTGGGCGCGCGCATCTGCCCGGTGACCACGTCGCCGCGGCGCAGACCGTACTTGCGCACCTGCGAGATCGACAGGTAGGCGTCGTTGGGCCCCGGCAGGTAGCCCTGCGTGCGCACACAGGCGTAGTTGTCGAGCACGTCGAGAATGCCCCGCACCGGCACGAGCACGTCATCGTCGGAGATGGTGGGCTCGTCGGCGAGACCCTGACCACCCGAGCTGCGGTTGCCGCGGCGGTTCTGCCGGTCGCGCTGGCGACGGCGACGGCTGCGGCGGCCGCCCGACTCGTCATCGAAGTCGAAGCCACCCTGGTTGTTCTGGTTGCCCCGGTTCTGGTTCCCCGAGTTCTGGTTGTTCTGGTTGCCCGAGTTCTGGCGATCGCCGATCTGGCGGTCCGAGTTCTGGCGATCGTTATTCTGGCGGTCCGAGTTCTGGTTGCCCGAGTTCTGGTTGCCCGAGTTCTGGCGATCGTTGTTTTGGCGATCGTTGTTTTGGCGATCGCTGTTCTGGCGGTTGCGCTCCCGACGGCTCTCCCCCGCCTGCGTGTCGGCCTGGCCCGAGTCGCCCGTGGTCTGGGCCGACTCCTCGCCACCGTCGCCGGATTGGTCGCCGCGACGGCGCCGACGGCGACCGCCGCCCTCGCCGGTCTGGGTCTCGGCCGTCAGCTGTGCCAGCCGTGCGCCGACCTCGTCGACGGTCGTCGAGGGGCGGGCCTCGGCCTGCGGTTCGGCCTCGCGGCGCTCCCGCTGCGGAGCCGGCTCTCGCTGCTGAGTCGGTTCGGATTGGGGGCGAGCGGACGAGGTGTGGGGCGCTCCACCGCCCTGACGAGCACCGATGGCGGCGACGAGGTCGGCCTTGCGCATCTTGTTGGCGCCCTGAATGCCCAGTCCCGAAGCAATCGACTTCAGTTCGGGCAGGAGCTTGCCGGTCAGTCCGGCGTTGGATTCGGTCACGAAGGTCCCTTCGGAGGGTGCAGGTGAGCTCTCGGGACGGGCCCGTTCACCAATGAGATGGACTTCTCCCAGCCACGCGCGATCGTGACGATCATCAGCGCGATCTGAGTGCTGCCGGAGTCCTCGGCGGTATGACACGAACAGGTGTCGCGCACCACCATAGCAGCGTGGGTGTCAGTCCACCCACGCCGCCTCGCCGCGCACCACGTGGGCACCTCGTCCGATCCGCGCTCGGCGAACGGTGAAACCGTCGGCAGAGACCGTGTCGGCCTCGGCCAGTTGTTCGGGCGTTCCGAGGGCGATGATGGTGGTGCCGGCCCCCGACACGGCCGCGGCCACACCCGCGGCACGCAGGCGAAGGCGCAGCCGGTGCGAGTCCGGCATCAGCGAGGCCCGCTGCTCCTGGTGCAGCCAGTCGCGGGTGGCCTCCCACAACTGGTCGGGAGCACCGGCGAGGGCATGCACCAACAGGGCGGCCCGGCTGGCCTGGTTGATGACCGCCGACCGCCGCAGGGTGCCGGGCAGCACCCGCCTGGCCTTGGCGGTCGACAGCCCGGCCGGAGGCACGTACACCAGGGCCTCGATGCGGGGGTCGACCTGCAGGTTCACCAACCCAACCTGGTCGGCGTCCATCCAGGCGAGCACCGCTCCCCCATGCACCACCGCGCCGGCATTGTCGGGGTGGCCCTCGATGCGCGACGACCGATCGAGCAGCCACTCGCGGTCCAGTTCGGTACCCGGACGAGCCATCGCCCACGCGCACACCAGGCCGGCTCCGATGGCGGCGGCCGACGAGCCCAGCCCCCGGCTGTGCGGGATGACGTTGTGGGCCCGCAGGTGCAGTCCGTGGTGCGGCTCGGGGTGACCCAGGTCGACCAACCCTTGCCGAATGGCGGTGACCACCAGGTGCGATTCGTCGCGGGGCACCTCGTCCGCCCCCTCACCCGAGAGGGTGAATCCCAACCGGTCCGAGGTGGTGACGGTGACCTCGTCGTACAGGTCGAGCGCCAGCCCCATCGCGTCGAAACCGGGGCCGAGATTGGCCGAGGTGGCCGGCACTCGCACCGTCACCGACATGTCGGGGTCCATCACACGCCTTCGACGCGCAGCACGCGCACACCTCGGGGCACGAAGTCACTGGCCTCGAGCTTGGCCACGCACGCCTGCAACTGCTCCTCGGTCGCGGTGTGGGTGAGCATGCCCAGGGTCGCCGAGATCTCGTCGCCGCGCGACAACGCCTCGATGGTCGACTGCTGAACCGTCTGCACCGACACCTCGTGCTCGGCGAAGATCTGCGCGGCGGCCGCCAGGATGCCCGGCTTGTCGCGCACCTCGAAGCGCAGGAAGTACCGGGTCACCGACGCCCCCAACGGGGCCACCTTGCGCTGCGTGTAGCTGGTCTGCGCCGGGCCGGCGACCCCGCGCACCCGGTTGCGGGCCACGGTGACCAGGTCGCCCATCACGGCCGAGGCGGTGGGCGCTCCCCCGGCGCCCGGGCCCAGGAACATCAGCCGACCGGCCTCCCGGGACTCGACGAAGATGGCGTTGTAGGCCCCCTTCACCGAGGCGAGGGGGTGATCCTGGGGAACCATCGCCGGGTGTACCTTCACGGTCACCGACTGGTCGTCGTTGAGGTGGGCGATGGCGATCAGCTTGACCTCGAAACCCATGCCTTGGGCGGCCG
This sequence comes from Aestuariimicrobium soli, assembly GCF_051192575.1. Taxonomy (NCBI): domain Bacteria; kingdom Bacillati; phylum Actinomycetota; class Actinomycetes; order Propionibacteriales; family Propionibacteriaceae; genus Aestuariimicrobium; species Aestuariimicrobium soli. The sequence goes on from NZ_JBPJSQ010000002.1 coordinate 260,852, forward strand.
CGATGTCGTCGGGCTCCAGCCGGGTGATCCCCTCGCGATACACCTCGGAACCACGCACATTGGTGTGGAAGGCGAGCGAGGCCAGAATGGCGGCCTTGGCCGCGGCGTCGAAGCCCTCGACATCGGCGGTCGGATCCGCCTCCGCGTAACCCAGGGCCTGTGCCTCGGCGAGCACGTCGGCGTAGGCGCCGCCGTCAGACATCTTGTCGAGGATGAAGTTGGTGGTGCCGTTGACGATGCCCATCACCGTGGTGATCTCGTCGCCGACCAGCGACTCCCGCAACGGGCGGATGATCGGGATCGCGCCGGCCACGGCGGCCTCGAAATACAGGTCGACACCCTCACGCTCGGCGAGGCTCGACAGTTCGGCACCGTGCTGGGCCAGCAGCGCCTTGTTGGCGGTGACCACCGAGGCACCATGCTCGATGGCGGTGCGCACCAGGGTGTGCACCGGGTCGATGCCGCCGATCACCTCGATGACCACGTCGAGGTCGTCGCGGCTGACCAACCCCAGGGCATCGGTGGTGAACAGGTCGGGATCCAGACCCTCGCGGGGGCGCTCGAGGTCACGCACGGCGATGCCCACCAGTTCGACCTGCCCACCAATGCGAGCCTCGATGTCGGCGGTCTGCTGGGTGAGCAGGCGCGCCACCTGCGTTCCGACGACACCGCAGCCCAACAGGGCGATCTTGAGCGGTTCCTTCACCGCGGTCTCCTTCAGCTGTGCCGACGTGATCATGCGCCGACGTCCAGACCGAGCAGGTCGTCCAACGTCTCGCGACGCAGCAAGGTTGTCACCACACCGTCACGCACCGCCACCACGGGTGGCTTGGTGGCGTGGTTGTAGTTCGAGGCCATCGAGCGGGAGTAGGCGCCGTTGGCGGGCACACCGATCAGGTCGCCGGGAGCGATGTCACCGGGCAGGAAGACGTCACGGACGATGATGTCGCCGGCCTCGCAGTGCTTGCCCACCACGCGGCAGAGCACGGGCGGCGCCTCGCTGGTGCGGTTGACCACGGCGGCGGAGTACTCGGCGGCGTAGAGCGCCGTGCGGATGTTGTCGCTCATGCCACCGTCGACCGACACGTAGACGCGGCTCTGGCCGCCGTCGAGCTCCACGGTCTTGACGGTGCCGACGGTGTAGACCGCGGTGCCGGCCGGGCCAACGATGGCTCGTCCGGGCTCGATCGACATCCGGGGCACGGCCAGCCCGAAGCCACGGGCCTCGTGCTCGACGATCTCGCGCAGGTCGCTGGCCAACTGGTCGGGCGTGGCCGGGGAGTCCTGGCTGGTGTAACGGATGCCGAAACCACCGCCCAGGTCGAGCTCGGGCAACTGTGCGCCGGTGGCCGCATGGAACTGCGCCAGCAGCTTCATGGTGCGGCGGGCCGCGACCTCGAAGCCCTGGGTGGCGAAGATCTGCGAACCGATGTGACTGTGGATGCCGGCCAGCCGGATGCGCGGGTGGTAGTTGCAGCGCACCATGGCGACCATGGCCGCCCCGTTGGCGATCGAGAAACCGAACTTCTGGTCCTCGTGAGCGGTGGCGATGTACTCGTGGGTGTGCGCCTCGACCCCGACCGTCACCCGCACCAACACGGTGGCAGGGCGGTCGAGTTCCTCGGTGATCTGCTCGAGCCGGGCGATCTCGTCGAGGGAGTCGACCACGATGCGACCGATGCCGTGCTCGACGGCGAGCCGCAGTTCCTCGACGGACTTGTTGTTGCCGTGCAGGCCGATCTTCTCCGGCGGCACCCCGGCACGCAGGGCGGTCACCAGTTCACCGAGACTGCACACGTCGAGGCTGAGCCCCTCCTCGAGCGCCCAGCGCGCCACCGCGCGGGTGAGCAGCGCCTTGCCGGCGTAGAACACGTCCCAATCGGCGAAGGCCTCGCGGAAGGCGGCGGCCCGCGAGCGGAAGTCGCGCTCGTCCATCACGTACACCGGGGTCGCCGTTTCGTCGACGATCGCACCGATGCCCAGGCCGCCGATGCTGACCTCGCCCGTGTCGGTGCGCGTGGTGGTGCGGCTCCAGAGCTCGGTGTCGAGGGCGTTGACGTCGCTGGGGCGGTCCAACCATTGCGGTCCGGCGCCCCAGACGTCGGCGTGGGTGACGCCGGCAACGTGCATGTGGGTCATGCGCCCAAGGGTGCCATGCCGCTCGGGGGTCAACCCCCGGCGACCACCACGTCGAGACGCTTGGCCACGGTGCGCAGCACCAGGTCGAGCCCCGCGCTGCTCGGGCGGTCGTCGACGCTGACGTGCCACGTCGCCGAATCCAGCGGGCCGAAGGCCGTCGGGGTGGCCCGCACTCCCCACAGGGTGAACCACTGCCCGAGCGTCACCTCGTCGTTGCCACGGCCCTCGAGCCAGACCTGACCGGTCTCGTCGTGGGTGTGCGCGGGCGCCTGCACGGCCCGCACGCGATCGACGCCGATGTGGGCGGGGATGACCATGGGCTGGCTGTCGAGGGTGAGGGTCATGGTGAACACGTGCGGGTCGGAGGTGTCGTTCAGCGGGAGTTCCGGCAGCCCGGCCGCCCGCAGGTTCGAGACGGCGTCGCGGGGTGCATCCCACGGCGGCGCGCTGGTGCGGGCGACGAAGGGGGCCGGGGCGGCCTGTCGGACGCACCCGGCAGTTCCCCCGCAGGCGGCGCCTGCCACGGCGAGCAGTGTGGCGAACTGGCGTCGGGACACGGGCATGGTGGCGAGTGTAGACACCCGCTGAGGGCTGCTAGTGTTGGGCAGGCCCGAGGCCGCAAGGCCCCCGTAGCTCAGGGGATAGAGCACCGCCCTCCGGAGGCGGGAGCGCAGGTTCGAATCCTGCCGGGGGCGCCACTACTGGCGCATCAGTGATGAGGGGGTCTCGTGGAGCACACGCAGCGCCCCACGACGTCACAGCCCCCCACGTCCGAACCCCAGCGTCTTCCTTGGAAGCGCCGCTGGTGGGCGTGGAGCACCTGGTTCACCGCCGCCCAACTCGACAACCCCCATTTCTTGGTGAAGCTGTGGTTGATCGCACGCATCGCGGTCTTCGCCGTCTGGCTGATCGCGGCTCCCAGCACCCAGGGCGACGTCGTCTACTACTACGACAAGGTGCGCGCCCTGTTCGAGGTCGGCCCCCGGCAGACCCTCGTGGAGTACCCGACGCCGGTCATCTGGCTGCTGCTGATTCCCTACTACCTGGGGTTCACGACCCGGCTGGGTTACGTGATCGTCTTCGTGGTGGTGATGCTGGCCCTCGACGCGTCGTTCGCACGCAGCCTGTGGGTCAACGGCGGACGACTGCGCGGGGTCGCCGTCGTCTTCTGGGTGGTCTTCCTGGCCTTCGTCGGCCCGACCGCCTACCTGCGCTTCGACCTGGTCACCGCCACCCTCGCCGGGTGGGCGCTGCTGGCGCTGGTCAGTCGCCACCACGGACGAGCCGGCGCCCTGATCGGTCTGGGGGCGGCCACCAAGCTGTGGCCGGCCCTGTTGTGGCCCGCGCTGCTGCGCGGTGATGCCCGGTCGCGGCTCAAGGCCACGGTGGCCGTCTTCGGCCTCGGCGGCCTGCTCGCCCTGGCCAGCCTCATCTGGGCCGGCTGGGACCGACTGCTGTCGCCCCTCACCTGGCAGTCCGGCCGCCACCTGCAGGTGGAATCGGTGTGGGCCACCCCGGTGATGCTGTGGCGCATCGTGCGGCGTCACGACTACTGGGTGGGCATCTCCAGCTTCCAGGCCTTCGAGATCTGGGGCCCCGGCGCCAACGCCCTGGTGGCCCTGGCGACGGTGTCGTCCTATGCGGGCTACGCCCTGGCGGTGGTCGCCTACGTGGCGTGGTTGCGCCCCGGGCGCGAGCGGCGCCGCATCGAGGGCGTGGTGCTGATGCTGATGGTGATCCTGGTCATGATCGTCACCAACAAGACCTTCTCGCCGCAGTACATCATCTGGCTGGGCGGCCCGCTGGCCGCCGGACTCAGCGTGTTGTCGGCCTCGGACGACCGCTCGGCCAGGCGACGGCTGCAGGACGAGCGTCGGCTCATCCGCACCGGTTCGGTGCTGCTGGCACTGACGCTTCTGACCCAACTGGTCTACCCCATCGGGTACGCACCGCTGGTCAAGGGGAATCTGGGCATGACGGCGGTCACCCTGGTGCTGGCCGCACGCAACCTCGGCATCGTCCTGCTGCTGGTGTGGGTGGTGCAGTGGCTGTGGTCGTTCCTGCGCCGCGGTGGGGATCGTCCGCCCGAGGGCAGCGATCCCGAACCGGCCATCGCTGAACGGGCCATCGCAGAACGGGAGGGACAGGCACCGTGAGGACGCTCGTGCGCGACGTGGTCGATGATCTGGCATTCGTGTGGCGACACTGGCTGACCTGGACCGTGCTGTGGGTGGTGACCCGCGCCTGGATGTTCGCCGACTGGTCGGAGCACTACCGCTTCATCTGGAACGACGTGCGCTACTACTACGCGTGGATGGCCCAGCCGGACCTCGGGATGAACCGACTCGTCGAGTACCCGGTGCCGGTGTTGTGGGTGCTGGGCCTGCTGGTGCTGCCCGCCCGCGAGGTCAACGACTACGTACTGCTGTTCGGCATCGCCATGGCCGCCCTCGACGCCATCTTCACGATCGTGCTGTTCAAGAGGGGCTCGATGAGGGCCGTGCTGTTCTGGACCGTCTTCGTGCTCGCGTTCGGGGGGCTGATCTGGTTCCGCTACGACATGGTGCCCGCGCTCGTGGTCGGCCTGGCCGCGCTCTACGTCACCAAACATCCCCGGGTCTCCGGCGCCCTGGTGGCCGCTGGGGCGTCGCTGAAACTGTGGCCGGCCCTACTGATCGCCCCGCTGGTCGGACGACACCGGGCCGGGATGGCGCGGTTGGTCTGGTTCGGCATCGCCGGCGCCGGGCTGGCCCTGCTGGCGCTGATCACCTCGTCGCCGGCCAGGCTCACCTCTCCCCTGACCTTCCAGAGTGACCGGGGCCTGCAGATCGAAGCAGTACCCGCCACCTGGCTGATGAGCCGACGCGTGGACGGCACGCAGTGGCGGGTCGACTTCAGCTCCCACAATGCCTTCGAGATCTTCGGGCCGGGTGTCGACCAGTGGCTGCAGCTGGCCGATCTGGCCATGGCGATCGTCGTGCTGTGCGCGCTGGGCATGGGTGTGATGGCCTGGTTCCACCGCTCCCTGCCGGCAGACCTGCTGACGCTGGCGATGGTCGCCGTGGTGGCGGGCATGTTGGTGGCCAACAAGACCTTCTCGCCGCAGTACCTCGTGTGGCTGGCCGCCCCCGTGGCCGCCCTGGTGGTCGAGGCCAAGTCCCGGCGGATGCGCACGCTCGGGGCGACGCTGGCGGTCGCCTGCATCGCGCTGGCCTGGCTCACCCAGCAGGTCTACCCCGTGCAGTACGCCGGCCTGATCGGCAACCCCCACAGCTCGGCCGAGGCCACGCACGTGCTGGTGGCACGCAACCTCGCCATGGTGGCCGTCTGGCTGCTGGCCCAGGGCGCGGCGATCGTCGCCCTGCTCGGGGTGCGGCGGCACCGGCGCGCGGACTGACACCGGAACGCCCCGCTTCTCGGCGCCGTCGGTTGGCCCAACCCACCGCGTTCGCTAGCCTTGCCTGAGGATCAGGCGCGGTGGCCTGACGGCGGCACTCAGCGGAAGAAGGCGATGGTGGCTCCCTCCACCTCAAACAGCATGTCCCACGACCCGGCAAGCGACTTCGGGGCCAACGACTGGCTCATCGAAGAACTGCGAGAGACCTACCAGACCAACCCGGACGAGCTCGACCCCAGCTGGCGCGCCTACTTCGACGGTGAGGCGGGTCGTGCCGCGGCTCCCACTCAGTCCGTGACCACCACCGCAACCCCGGCTCCCCAGGCCCAGGCTCCGCAGACGTCGGCCCCCCAGGCCCAGGCTCCGGCATCCCAGACCCCGGCCCCCCAGCCCGATCCGTCGCGGCCGGCGGCCAGGCAGTCGCCCGAGCCGGTGCCCGCCGATCCCAAGCCGGTGCCGAACTCGGCCAACTCCCCTCGTCCGGTGCCGCAGAACCGTCCCAACCGCCCGGCGGTGCCCGGCGCGTCCGGTGGACTGAGCGCCGATGCGCCCAACCCGACCCGTCGTCCGACCGTCGAGTCGCAGGCGCCGGTGACCACGGTGATGAAAGGTGCGCCGATGCGCACCGCGAAGAACATGGACGCCTCGCTGTCGATGCCGACCGCCACCTCGGTGCGCTCGGTGCCGATGAAGCTGGTCATCGACCAGCGCACGATGATCAACAACTTCCTGCGTCGCAGCAAGGGCGGCAAGGTCAGCTTCACCCACCTCATCGGCTACGCCATGGTGCAGGCCCTCAAGGCCGTGCCAGCGATGAACAACGCGTACGCCGAAGAGAACGGCAAGCCGGCGCTGGTGACCAACCCGGCCATCAACCTGGGGTTGGCCATCGACCTGCCCAAGAAGGACGGCACCCGTCAGCTGCTGGTGCCCAACATCAAGAACTGTGAGTCGCTCGACTTCAACCAGTTCTGGGGCGCCTATGAAGAGATGGTCGGCAAGGCCCGTCGCGGCGAGCTGACCGTGGACGACTTCGCCGGCACCACCGCCTCCCTGACCAACCCCGGCGGCATCGGCACCAACCACTCGGTGCCCCGCCTGATGATGGGTCAGGGCGTCATTCTCGGCGTCGGCTCCATCGACTACCCGCCGGAGTACCAGGGCAACTCCGAGTCGCGGCTCAACGAGTTGGGCGTGGGCAAGCTGACCACCCTCACCTCGACCTATGACCACCGCGTCATCCAGGGCGCCCAGTCGGGTGAGTTCCTGAAGAAGATGTACGAGCTGCTGCTCGGCCAGGACGGCTTCTACGACGACATCTTCAAGGCGCTGCGCATTCCCTACCCGCCGCTGCGCTGGGCCAACGACATCTCGGCCCATCGCACCAACCAGGTCGCCAAGGCGGCCCGCGTGGTCGAGCTGGTGCAGGCCTACCGTTCGTTCGGCCACCTGGCCTCCGACATCGATCCGCTGGAGTACCGGGTCGGCACCCACCCCGACCTGCAGCTGGAGACCCATGGACTGACCATCTGGGATCTCGACCGTGAGTTCGCGGTCGGACGTTTCGGCGGCAACCGTCGCGCCTACCTGACCCTGCGCGAGATCCTCGACATCCTGCGCGACTCGTACTGCCACACGCTCGGCATCGAGTACATGCACATCTCGGATCCCGACCAGCGATTCTGGTTCCAGGAGCGCATGGAGAAGGAGCACGTCACCCTTCCCCGCGACGAGCACCTGCGCATTCTCGACAAGCTCAACGAGGCCGAGATCTTCGAGACCTTCCTGCAGACCAAGTTCGTCGGCCAGAAGCGGTTCTCGCTCGAGGGTGGCGAGTCGGCGATCGTGGTGCTCGACGAGATCTGCGAGCAGGCCGCCAACGACGACCTCGACGAGGTCTGCATCGGCATGCCGCACCGCGGTCGACTGAACGTGCTGGCCAACATCATCGGCAAGAAGTACGGCCAGATCTTCGCCGAGTTCGACGGCAACATGGATCCCCGCAACTCCCAGGGCACCGGTGACGTGAAGTACCACCTGGGCGCCGAGGGCCAGTTCACCGCCCTGTCGGGTGCCACAGTGAAGGCGTCGGTGGCCGCCAACCCGTCGCACCTCGAGGCCGTCAACCCGGTGGTCGAGGGCATCGCCCGCGCCAAGCTCGACCGGCTGCGGTCGACGGGCGGGGTCTACCCGGTCGTCCCGATCCTGATGCACGGCGACGCCTCGTTCGCCGGCCAGGGTGTGGTCTACGAGACCATGCAGATGAGCCAGCTGCGCGGCTACAAGACCGGCGGCACCATTCATCTGGTGGTCAACAACCAGGTCGGCTTCACCACCTCGCCCGGCGAGTCGCGCACGAGCGTGTACTGCACCGATGTCGCCAAGGTGATCGAGGCGCCCGTCTTCCACGTGAACGGGGACGACCCCGACGCCTGCGTGCGGGCCGCCCGGATGGCCTACGAGTTCCGACAGGCGTTCAACAAGGACGTGGTCATCGACCTGATCTGCTACCGCCGCCGCGGGCACAACGAGGGCGACGACCCCAGCTTCACGCAGCCGCGCATGTACGACCTGATCGAGCAGAAGCGTTCGACCCGCAAGCTCTACACCGAGTCGCTGATCGGCCGTGGTGACATCTCGGTCGCCGACGCCGAAGAGGTGATGGACCGCTTCCGCACCCGCCTCGAGAACGTCTTCAAGGAGGTGCGCGAGGCCGCCCCCGACGCGGACGAGTACAAGAAGGTGCCGGTCTACCCCGTCAAGCCCGAGGGCTTCACCGGCACCGCCATCACCCCCGACGTGATGGCCGTGGTCGCCGGCGTGCACTCGACGTTCCCGGAGGGGTTCACGGTGCACCCCAAGGTGCTCCCGCAGCTCGAGCGCCGCGCCAAGTCGATCATGGAGGGCCCGATCGACTGGGCCACCGGTGAGTTGCTGGCCTTGGGCTCCCTGCTGCTGGAGGGCCGCCCCGTGCGCCTGACCGGCCAGGATTCGCGCCGTGGCACCTTCGTGCAGCGCTTCGCGGCGATCGTCGACCGGCACACCAACGAGTCGTGGGTGCCCCTGAAGCACCTGTCCGAGGGGCAGGCCACCTTCGAGGTCTTCGACTCGCTGCTCAGCGAGTACGCGGTGATGGGCTTCGAGTACGGCTACTCGGTGGCCGCGCCCGAGGCGCTGGTGCTGTGGGAGGCCCAGTTCGGCGACTTCGCCAACGGCGCGCAGACGATCGCGGACGAGTTCATCAGCTCGGGCGCGGCCAAATGGACCCAGAAGTCGGGCGTGGTGCTGCTGCTCCCCCACGGACACGAGGGCGCTGGCCCCGACCACAGCTCGGCCCGCATCGAGCGCTGGCTGCAGCTGTGCAGCGAGAACGCGTTGGCCGTCTGCCAGCCGTCGACCCCGGCCAGCCACTTCCACCTGCTGCGCCAGCACGCCTACGTGAACTGGCACCGCCCGGTGGTGATCGCCACGCCGAAGTCGATGCTGCGCAACAAGCTGGCCAGCTCGCGCCCCGAGGACTTCACCACCGGCAAGTGGGAGCCGGCGCTGGACGACCCGACCGTCACCGATCCCTCGAAGGTCAAGGCCGTGCTGCTGTGCTCGGGCAAGATTCGCTGGGATCTCGTGGCCGAGCGCAAGAAGCTCGGGCTCGACGGTGCGGTCGCGATCGTGGCGCTGGAGCGGCTCTACCCGCTGCCCGGTGAGGCACTGGCGACCATCATGGCCCAGTACCGTCACGTCGACGACGTGCGCTTCGTGCAGGACGAGCCCGAGAACCAGGGCGCGTACCAGTTCATGCAGCTGCACCTGGCCGATGCCGTCGCCGAGCACCTGCCCGACTACCGGCTGCAGTTCAGCGGGATCACCCGCCCGGCCGCCTCGGCTCCGTCGGTGGGTCTCACGAAGGTGCACCAAGCGCAGGAGGCCGAACTGCTGCACCGGGCCTTCGAGGGATTGCAGGGCTGAGCCGTGTACTTCACCGATCGCGGACTCGAGGAACTGGAACGTCGCCGCGGCGAGGAGGAGGTCAGCTTCGCCTGGCTCGCCGAGCAGCTGCGCACCTTCGTCGACCTGTACCCCGAGTTCGAGACGCCCGTCGAGCGGGTCGCCACCTGGCTGGCCCGCCTCGACGACGATGACGACGACGAGTGACGACCCGCGACACACGAGAACGAGGACAAGGCACATGAAGGACGTCGCCGCGCTGCAGGCTGCCCACCGAGACCTGGCCGGGGGTGAACCCTCCGTCATCTGGGCGGGCCCCGGGCGCGTCAACCTGATCGGCGAGCACACCGACTACAACGACGGATATGTGATGCCGTTCGCGCTCGAGCAGTGCGCGCTGGTCAGCCTCTCCCGGCGCGAGGACGACCTGCTGGTCGTCCGTTCGGTCGATCTGGACGAGACCCACGAGGTGGCCCTGGCGGATCTTCGTCGGTTCGACGCGCAGGACGCGGGCGAACGTGGCTGGTGGGACTACGTCACCGGCTGCGTGTGGGCCGTCAACGACTGGGCGTCCCGCACGGGTGCTCACGGTGGCACCGCGGTGGGCGTCGGCCTGACGGCCGTGCTCTCGTCCGATGTTCCCGTCGGCGCCGGACTGTCGAGCTCGGCGGCCATCGAGTGCGCCACCATCGGCGCGCTCTGCGACCTGTTCGGGCTCGACATCGCTCCCCTGGAGCGTGCGCAGTTGGCCCGACTGGCCGAGAACGCCTACGTCGGCGCACCCACCGGGCTGCTCGACCAGGCCGCCTCGACGCTGTGCACCGAGGGCAACACGCTGTTCCTCGACTGCCGCTCGTACGAGACGGACCAGGTGCCCATGGATCTCGCCGGCGCCGGCCTTGAGATCCTCGTGCTCGACACCAAGACCCCGCACAGCCATGTCGACGGCGAGTACGCCGAGCGACGGGCCAGCTGCGAGCGTGCCGCCGCCCTGCTGGGGGTGCCCGCCCTGCGTGACGTGACCGACCTCGAGGCCGCCCTGGCGACCCTCAAGTCCGACCCCGAGGCCGCACTGCTCAGCAAGCGGGTGCGCCACGTGGTCACCGAGGACGAGCGGGTGCTGCATGCGATCGATCTGGCCCAGGCCGGCGAGTTCGAGGCCCTGGCTCCGCTGCTGGACGCCTCGCACACCTCGATGCGCGACGACTTCGAGATCACGGTGCCGACCGTTGATCTGGCGGTCGAGTCGGCGCGGGCCGCGGGCGCTCTGGGTGCGCGCATGACCGGCGGCGGATTCGGTGGCTGCATCATCGCCCTGTGCCGGGCGGGCGAGGGCGACCAGGTCGGACGATCCGTCGCCGCCGCCTTCGAGGACGAAGGGTTCGCGGCGCCGGTGTGGTTCAGCGCCACCCCGGCCGCCGGGGCCCGACGCATCGGCTGAGGCCGACCTCAGTCGGTCAGACGCTGCGCCCTCACCCGGGCGAGCACACCGGCGACGGCCGTGGCCACCAACGGCACCAGCAGCGCCCACCACCACGGGTTGGCGTGGCGAGCGATGGCGACGACCACCAGCACGTGCAGCACGGCCGCGGCCACGACGGCTCCCGACGACCACCCTCGTCCCCGGACGGCCACGACCCCGATGGCGCCCACCATCAGGCCGTAGAGCAGCAGCATCGCGCCCACTCCGACCGAGAAGATGCCGTGCACCTGGGCGACCACGGCGACCCCGACGGCGACCAGCGCCATGGCCGCGAGCAGCGTCAACAGACCCGCGATCATCAGCGGTCGGCGGAAACCGGCAACACCGGCGGGCGCAGGGGTGGTTTCTGGGGGGGTCACCGGGATACTCTAGAGCGTTGTTCCCATGCAGTCGGCTCGTTTCCACTCGCCAGCATCGTCTCGGCGCTAGTGTGGCGTGAGCCCGGCCAGCACGTCTTGGTAGGCCCATGGGATGCCCGGCGAATCCGCAGGATTCGCAGTCGTCACGATGCCCCAGCATCGAGAAGGAGTCACACCGACATGGACTGGCGCCACCGCGCGGCATGCCTCACCGAAGATCCGGAGCTGTTCTTCCCCATCGGGAACACCGGCCCCGCCATCCTTCAGATCGAACAGGCCAAGGTGGTCTGTCGCCGTTGCGAGGTTCGCGAGCAGTGCCTCGCATGGGCGCTCGAAGCCGGTCAGGACCACGGCGTCTGGGGCGGCCTCAGTGAGGACGAGCGCCGCGCCATGAAGCGCCGCCAGGCCCGCTCGCGGTTGCGCAACTCCTGAGCCTGAATCACTCCCCCGCTCGACGCCCCATCGAGGACGTGACGCTCACTCCTTGATGGGGATCACGACCGTCGCCACCGCTCCACCACCGGAGTCCTTCGACCCGGCATTGGCCAGCGTGAAGCTGCCCCCCAGGTCAGAGACCAGGGTGTTGACGATGTTCAGCCCCAGGCTCGGTGAGGTGGCGATCGAGAACTCCGGGGGCACCCCGCGGCCGTCGTCCTTCACCTCGACGGTGAGTTGGGAACCCTCGCGCGTGGGCACCACCCGCACCTGACCCGACCCCTGCGCCAGGCCGTGCTCGACGGCGTTCTGGCACAGCTCGGTCATCACCAGCGCAAGGTTGGTGGCGATCGCGGCCGGCACCATGCCGAAGCTTCCCTGCCGACGGGCGTCGACGCTGCCCTGGGCGGCGGCGACGTCACCCACCATCCGCAGGATGCGGTCGGCCACGTCGTCGAAGACGACCGTCTCGTCGAAGGCCTGGCTGAGGATCTCGTGCACGACGGCGATGGCCTGCACGCGACTCATCGCGTCCTTCAGGGCGCCCTGCGCCTCCGACGACTGCATGCGTCGCGATTGCAGCCGCAGCAGCGCCGCCACCGTCTGCAGGTTGTTCTTCACCCGGTGGTGGATCTCGCGGATGGTGGCGTCCTTGGTGACCAGCGCCCGCTCGCGGTGCCGCAGCTCGGTGGTGTCGCGCACCAGCAGCATGGTGCCGAGACTGCCGTCGACATCGGTCAGTGGCACCACCCGCATACGAATGGTCGCCTGGTTCGACTCCAGATCGAGCTCTCGGACGACGGTGCCGGTCAGGTCGGCCGTGATCGTCTGCCCGAGCTGCGGGTACTTCGCGAGCAGGTCCTGGATCAGCTGCCGGATGTCGTCACCCTCGAGGTCGCCGACGTACCCCATGCGCCGGTAGGCCGAGATGGCGTTGGGTGTGGCGTAGCTGATGATGCCGGTGACGCTGGTGAGCACCATGCCGTCGCCGACCTTGGGGCTGATGGAGGGGTCCGACGGCGGGTACACGGGGAAGGAACCCTGCCAGACCATGCCCGACAGGATGTCGGCGGTCTCCAGGTAGGCATCCTCCAACGCTCCGGGTGCCCGCACGCCCATCCGGTTGGTGTGCCGTTCGACCACCCCGATGACTCGGTCATTGCGGATGATCGGGATCGCCCAGACGTCGACCGGAATGCCGGCCCGCAGTTGGTTGTCGGAGGTCTCGCAGATCTCCTCGGACAGGTATGCCTCGAGCACCAGGTGTTCGGGGTCGTAGCTGATCGACTCGCCCACGACGTCGTCCTCGAGGGCCGTCGGCCCGGTGTTCGGACGAATCTGCGCCGCCGCCCAGAAGATGTTGTCGTCGATGTCGGGCACCCACAGGATCAGGTCGGAGAACGACGTGTCGGCCAGCAGGTGCCACTCGTTGACGAACGCCTTCAGCCAGTCCATGTCGCCGGGCGCGAGATTGGTGTGGTCGGTGAGGATCTGACCGAGCGATGCCATGCCGAGGAGTCTAGGGCGCCCACCCGATTGGGTCTCGACCGCCCACCTCTGGCAGAATGACAAGTCGGACCAACGAGATCCCTTCGGGGATCTTCAACGAATGGAGGCTGCCATGGGCAAGGGTGGACGCAAGCGTCGCGCTCGTCGCAAGAACGCAGCGAACCACGGCAAGCGCCCCAACAGCTGAGCCGTCGTTCGTCGAACACCGAACACCCCCGCACCTCGTCGAGGTCGGGGGTGTTTCGTGTTCGGGACGATCAGCTGGTGGGTGCGTCGGGGCGGTGCATGGTCACCGACATCTTCATCACCCGCATGCGCAGATCGGCGGAGGCCTGCTGTTCGGGGTGACATCGCTTCACCAGCATCGTGATGGTCTGCTCGATGTCGAAGGTCTCCAGACAGCTGTCACAGGCGGCCAGGTGGCGACGGATGCCGTCCTCGGTGCAGGCGTCGAGCTCGTGGTGCAGGAACTCCTGCAGCTTCTCCAGCGCGACCAGGCAGGCGTCGTGCTCCTCGGGACCGTGCCCCTCGTGACCCACGACGTGCGGGTGGTCCTCGTGGCGTTCGGCGGCGCTCATGACTGCACTTCCTTGTTCTGCTTGCGATCCGTGTTGGCATCGGTGATCTTGCGACCGGAGGCGTCGTGGTCGAGCCCGATGCCGCGCTCGTGCGCCACACCGGCCAGCAGACCACGCAATTGCGAGCGACCGCGGTTCAGTCGTGACATCACGGTGCCGATCGGCGTGCCCATGATCTCGGCGATCTCCTTGTAGGCGAACCCCTCGACGTCGGCCAGCATGACGGCCTGGCGGAAGTCGGGCGACAACTGGTTGAGCGCCTCGACGATGTCCTGGTCGGGAATCTGCTCGAGCGCCTCGACCTCGGCCGAACGCAGGCCGGTCGAGTCGTGCTCGGCGGCGCGGGCCAACTGCCAGTCCTCGACGTCGTCGCCCGCACCACTGGTCTTGGGCTGACGCTGCGCCTTGCGGTAGGAGTTGATGTAGGTGTTGGTGAGAATCCGGTACAGCCACGCCTTCAGGTTCGTGCCCGGCGTGAACTGGGCGAACGACTGGAAGGCCTTCGCGTAGGTGTCCTGCACCACGTCCTCGGCGTCGCTGGGGTTGCGCGTCATGCGCAGCGCGGCACCGTACAGCTGGTCGAGGTACTGCATCGCATCGGCCTCGAAGCGGGCGGCACGCTGCTCGGGCGTCTCGTCCGCGACATCGGCCTCGGCGACGACGGAGTCTGCATGAGGGATCGTCACGACCGACGATTCTACCCACTCGCGCATGCTGGCAGGCAGACCCGTGGCGGTGCCCACGCTCGTCCGCTCGACAACTGCTGGTGCGCTCATGTCGATGTCAACGCAGGGACGAGCCCCGGTTATTCCGGGCGGCGGGCCTCCACGGCCTCGATCACCCCGGCGTGGCCGCGCCAGGCGTCGACCACGCGCGAGGACGGGTCGATGCCCACGTCGAGCACCCGGCCGGCCGCCCGGGCCGGTTCCAGCCGACGCTGCACGACCCAGGCGTGGCGACCGACCTGCCTCACCCGCTCGAACCCGTGGCGCTCGAAGAGTTCGACGGTGGCGGTCACCAGGCTGCGCGGGTCGACCTCACGGTCGTGGGTGACCTCGCTGATGGCCTCGACCAGACCCCCGCCCTCGTCCGCGATCAGGTCGAGCGCACCCTCGACGGCCGCCCGGGCGACGCCGAGTCTGCGGAAGCGGGAGCCCACGAAGACGCAGCACAGGCGCCAGTCGGGCGCCTCGGACTCCTCCGCGTGGGCCTCGTAGGTGCGGCGGTGCTTGACGACGGGCACCTCGTCCGGGCTGCCGTACTGGGCCCAGCCCAGACAGGTGCCGTCGGGGTCGAACACCAGCGCGGCACGAGCGCGCTCGTCGTCGTGGCGGTGCACACCCCCCTGTGTTGAGGCACCACGCGTGGTGGCGGGGTGCTCGGCCACCAGAGCCGAGTAGGCAGCCTGCGTCTCGGGCCCCAGTGACCGGATCGTCCAGGTCAGCATGCCCCCATTCTCGCCGCCCGAGGCCCTCAGGTGAAGAGGTCGGACCTGCCGAACATCTCGGCGGTCTGCCGCGCGGTCGGCTGCCCGAGGTCGGGATCGGCGCCAGCCGACAGCAAGGCGTCGATCACCGCCTGCTCGTCCTTGAAGACGGCCCCGGCCAGGGGCGACTGCCCCCGATTGTTGAGCGCGTTGGGGTCGGCCCCCCGATCGGCCAGCGCCGACACGGCGTCGGCGTGGCCGTGATAGGCGGCCAACATCAACAGGGTGTTGCCATCGGCATCGCTGAGATCGACCGGTGCTCCGGCGTCGACGTAGGCGGCCACCAGGTCGCCCTCGCCCGCACGTGCGCGATCGAACAACCAGTGCGCCAGCTCGTGAGGGTCGCTGCCGTCGGGCACAGTTTCGTTGGGAACAGTTTCGTTCGTCACCATCTCGCCATCCTCACAGCCCGTCCACGAACTCGGCCACCTGCTCGGCCACCCAGGCGTGCCTGGCCAGCCCGTGACCCGCGCCCTCGACTGGCAGCACTCGCACCGGCGAGCCCGCGGGCAGAACGGCCGCGAGTTCGTCCGGTGACCCGTAGGGGTCGGAACTGCCCTGGACGACCAGCGTCGGCGCCGACGAGGCCAGCAACTCCTCGGCGCGGCTCTTGGCCGGTTGACCCGGCGGGTGCAGCGGGAACGCCAGACAGACGACACCGATCGCCCCCGACTCGGCCTGCGTGCGGCAGGCCACCCGGGCCCCGTTGGACCGGCCACCCGACACCAACCGGTCGGCGCCGAGATGGGTCAGAAGCCGCGAGACGGCGCTGTTCCAGCCGCGGTCGAGCACGGCCGGGCCGGCGGTGATCTTCCGGCCGGCCACCTTCCACGGCTGGGTGAAGCGGGCCACGTGCACCCCCCGGCCGGGCAGCAGGTGGGCGATCGCCACCAGGTCCTTGGCGGTGATCTGCCCGCCGGCACCATGTCCCAGGGCCAGCACCGTGCCCGTCGGTTCCGCAGCCCGGCTGATCGTCCACAGGGCGGGGCCCTCGGGAGTGTCGAGGCTGAACTGCTGGGGCGCGATCGTCGTGGTCATACCAGCACTCCTTCGGCCGGCTCGTCCGGCAGCGGTTCCACCAGCTCAGGCCCGTCGTTGCGCACCGCGTTGACGGCCGTCGAGACGGCGTAGGCGGTCATCTCGCCCGGTTCGGGCACGTGCAGCAGGGCCTTGGCCGCCTCGGCATCGGTGAGCGAGGGGTCGAGCCACTCGTCCACGTGAGCGGCGGGCACCTGAACCGGCATCCGGTCGTGGATCTGGCCGAGGTCGTCGGTGGCCGCGGTGGTGATGATGCAGCAGCTGATCACCCAGGCGTCGTCGGCCTCCCGGTCCTTGGTCGGGTCGCGCCAGAACTCGTACAGCCCCGCCATCACCATCAGTCCCGAGCTGGGACGGATGTAGAAGGGCTGCTTGCGCGGCTTGGCGCGGGGCGTCGCCGGGCCGTCGTCCAGCGTGTACCACTCGTAGTAGCCGTCGGCGGGCAGCAGGCAGCGACGGGCGGCCATGGGTCGGCGGAAGCTGGGCTTCTCGGCGACCGTCTCGAGGCGGGCGTTGATCAGGGGTGCCCGGGTGGGCAGTTCCTTCGACCACGACGGCACCAGCCCCCAGCGCAAGCCCGCCAGCTTGCGGGTGACCTCGTCGGAGTCCTTGACGGCCCGGTCCATCACCACCGCCACCGGGTCGGTCGGGGCGATGTTCCAGCGGGGCAGTTGCCACGGCGGCGGGGCGTCCGTGCCGTCACCCGCGCCGGTCACGACCTCGTCCACCTCGAAGGTCTCGACCAGCAGATCGGCGCTGGCGGAGGCTGCGTATCGTCCGCACATACTGTTGACCCTAGGCAGAAATGGGCGACACTAGGGCAGAATGGCCCGCATGAGTCTTCTTCGTTTCGCAGGTCGCACCATGCTCGCCAGCTTCTTCGTGGTGAACGGCGTCAAGTCGTTCACCAAGCCGCAGGAGCTCGTGGACAGTGCCGAGCCGATCGCCACCAAGGTGGTGCCGTTGGCCCAGCGCGTCGCACCCCCGAGCGTGGCCAACTACATTCCCGAAGACACCGAATCGCTGGTCAGGATCGCCGGCGCCGCGCAGGTCGCGGGCGGTGTGATGCTCGCCACCGGCATCGGACGGCAGCTGGGCGCCGGCGTCCTGGCCCTCTCGATGGTGCCGCACGTGATCGCCTCGCGCGCACCGAAGGGCGCCTCGCAGGAGGAGCGCTCCCACGCACGTGGGCTGTTGCTGCGCAACGTCGCCCTGCTGGGCGCCACCATGATCGCCGCCGGCGACACCCAGGGTCGTCCGGGACTGGGCTGGCGTGCCGAGCAGGCCCAGCGCACGGTGGCCCGCGAGGCCGCCGCCCGCAAGAAGCAGCTGGCCAAGGAAGCCAAGCAGGCCAAGAAGCAGCTCACCAAGGCGGTGTCGTGACCACGACCACCCCTTGGTCTGCCCCGCGTGCGCACGGAGAAATCCGTGCGCACGTTTCTGTGCCCGGCTCCAAGTCCGAGACCAACCGCGCCCTGCTGCTGGCCGCTCTCGCCGATGCCCCGTCGCGGATTCGCGGCGGTCTCGACAGCCGTGACGCCGACCTGATGCGGGCGGCGCTCTCCCAGTTCGGCGTGCGGGTCGACGTCGAGGGTGACGAGGTCGGGGGCGCGGAGTGGGTGGTGACGCCGCCGCCGACCCTGACCACACCGTCGCAGCCCGTCGACTGTGGCCTCGCTGGCACCGTGATGCGCTTCGTGCCCCCGCTGGCCGCGGCCGCAGGCGGTACCACGGCGTTCACCGGCGACGAGGAGTCGTTCGTCCGCCCCATGAAGCCAATGCTCGACGGGCTGCGCCAACTGGGCTGCACCGTCGACTCCGACCACCTGCCGCTGACCGTCGACGCTCCCGCCGCGGGGCTCGGCGGGCCGCGGGTCGAGATCGACTCGTCGGGGTCGAGCCAGTTCGTGTCGGCCCTGCTGCTGTGCGCGGCCCGGTTCCCGCACGGCATCGAGGTGCACCACACCGGCGAGGAGTTCCCCTCGATCCCCCCGATCGAAATGAGCGTGCAGATGCTCCGCGACCGCGGGGTCGACGCCCAGCGGGTCGACGAGCGCACCTGGCGGGTGGCACCCGGGCCGGTGTCTGCCCTCGACACCCAGATCGAGCCCGATCTGACCGGGGCCTCAGTCTTCCTGGCCGCGGCGGCCATCACCGGTGGCGAGGTCACGATTGCGGCCTGGCCGGCCGAGACCACCCAGTCGGGTGCCCTGTTCCGTGGGGTGCTCGAGGCCTACGGCTGCACCACCGAACTCACGCCCGACGGGCTGACGGTTCGGTCGTCCGGGAACCTGCACGGGGCCGACCTCGACCTGCGCGACGGGGCCGACCTGACCCCCTGCGCGGCGGCCATCGCCCTGTTCGCCACGGGTGAGACGACGATTCGCGGGGTGGCCCACATTCGCGGCCACGAGACCGACCGACTCGCTGCCCTGCGCACCGAGTTCACCAAGCTGGGAGCCACGGTGGTCGAGACCGGCGACGGCCTGGTCATCACCGGCGCCGGGCCCGACGGCACCGGTCTGAGCGGCGGCTCGTTCGAGACCTACGCCGATCACCGCATGGCCCACGTGGGCGCGCTGGCCGGTCTGGTCGTCGACGGGGTCGAACTCACCGACGTGGCCTGCACCACCAAGACGATCCGCGACTTCCCCGGCCTGTGGGGCCGCATGCTGGCCGGCGGGGACGACGCTTGAGTCCCCGGGCGGTGCGCGGCTCGATTCGCGACGAGGACGACGCCAGCTTCGGTCGACCGGGCAAGCGGTCTCGGCCGCGCACCAAGGATCGTCCCGACTACTCGGCCCTGCCGCTCGGGCGAGTGATCACGGTCGACCGGGGCCGGTTCCGCTGCCTGGTGGGCGACGTGATGGTCTCGGCCACCAAGGCGCGCCAGTTGGGGCGCAAGGCGGCGATCGTCGGCGACGAGGTGCGGCTCGACGGCGACGTGTCGGGCGACGAGGGCACGCTGGCCCGGATCGTCGAGGTCAGTGAGCGGACGACGGTGCTGCGCCGCACGGCCGACGACAACGACCCCTGGGAGCGGCCGATCGTGGCCAATGCCGACCAGTTGCTGATGGTGACAGCCCTGGCCGACCCGCCTCCGCGGGTGGGCATGATCGACCGCATCATGGTGGCCGCCTACGACGCCGGCATCGAGCCCATCCTGTGTCTGACCAAGGCCGACCTGGCCAGCCCCGACGAGTTGATCGCGGCCTACGCGCCGCTCGACGTGCGGGTGGTGGTCACCCGTCCCGGCGCCGATCTGACCGAGATCCGGGAACTGCTCGACCAGCACGTGACGGTGTTCGTGGGTCATTCCGGGGTGGGCAAGTCGACCCTGGTGAACGCGCTGATCCCCGACGCACGCCGCTCGATCGGCGAGGTCAACGAGGTCACCGGACGAGGCAAGCACACCTCGACCTCGGCCATCGCCCTGGTGCTGCCACCCCTCTCTGGCGGGGATGATTCGTTCGATGGGGATGAGTCGTGGGTGATCGACACCCCCGGGGTGCGCTCCTTCGGGCTCAGTCACGTCAACCGGGACTCGGTGCTCGCCTCCTTCGGCGACCTGGCCGAGGTGGCCGAGGACTGCCCACGCGGCTGCACCCACCGGGCGGATGCCCCCGACTGCGCCCTGGACGAGGCCGTCACGGCGGGTCGGCTGCCCGCCTCACGCGTCGAGTCGTTCCGCCGCATGGAGTTGGCTGGTCACTGACGGGCCGTCCGGGCCGCCGACCACTAGGCTGCTGCGCATGGCCCCTGACTTCACCGACGACCTCAGACTCGCTCACCTGCTGGCCGACAACGCCGACTCGATCACCATGAGCCGGTTCAAGGCCCGCGACCTGCACGTGTCGATGAAGCCGAACATGACGCATGTCACCGATGCCGACATGGCGGTCGAGGAGGCGATCCGGGCCACCCTGAAGAAGGCCCGCCCGCGCGACGCCGTGCACGGCGAAGAGGGTGACGACACCGGTTGGGGTCCGCGGCGTTGGATCATCGACCCCATCGACGGCACCGCCAACTTCGTGCGCGGCGTTCCCGTCTGGGCCACCCTGATCGCGCTCAGCGTCGACAACGAGATCGTGGCCTCGGTGGTCTCGGCGCCCGCGCTGTCGCGGCGCTGGTGGGCCTCCAAGGGCGGCGGCGCCTGGACCGGCACGACCCTGCTGCGCGGCACCCCCATCCAGGTGTCGAAGGTGGCCGCGGTCGAGGACTCGTCCCTGAGCTACGCCAGCCTGGACGGCTGGGTGTCCAGTGGTCGCGGGCAGCAGTTCGTCAACCTGATGCGCGACTGCTGGCGAACCCGCGCCTACGGCGACTTCTGGAGCTACATGCTGCTGGCCGAGGGTGCCGTCGACATCGCCACCGAGCCCGAGCTCGAGCTCTACGACATGGCCGCGCTCGACGTGATCGTGCGCGAGGCCGGGGGCCGGTTCACCTCGATCAATGGCGAGGACGGCGTCAAGGGGCCCGGGGCGCTCGCCACCAACGGCCTGCTGCACGACGAACTGGTGGAGCGACTGGCCAGCGACTGAGCTACCGGGTCACCCGATGACGCGCGCCCGGATGGTCTCGGGCATCGCCTCCAGGGTCGACAGCAGGTCGGACCCGACCGCGGTCACGTCGGTGACCGAGTAGCCCAGCTCGCCCTTGGTCGACAGCTGCTGGCTGCCGATGTTGGCGCCATGTTCCGAGAAGATCTGGTTGAGTCGCGCCATCACCCCGGGCACGTTGCGGTGCAGGTGCAGCACCCGGGTGCCCTCCTGAGCGGGGGCGACGATCTGCGGCAGGTTGACGCTCATGCCCGTGGCCCCGTGGCGGGAGAAGTCGGCGAGCTTGCCGGCCACGAATCGTCCGATGTCGGTCTGCGCCTCCTGGGTGGAACCGCCGATGTGCGGGGTCAGGATCACGTTGGGCAGGCCCTGCAGTTCCGAGACGAACGGGTCGCCGACCAGCTTGGGCTCGGCGGGGAACACGTCGATGGCGGCGCCGGCGATGTGGCCGGACTTGAGATTCTCGACCAGCGCGTGGTGGTCGACGACGATGCCCCGGCACAGGTTGAGGAACAGCGAGCGCGGCCGCATCTTGGCGAACTCGTCCGCTCCGAAGAAGTTGGCGTTCGAGGCACGACCGTCGACGTGCAGCGTGATGGTCTCGCACTCGGCCAACAGCTCGTCCAGCGACTCGGCCTTGCGGGCGTTGCCGAGCGCCAGCTTGTCGGCCACGTCATGGAACATGACGCGCATGCCGAGCGCCTCGGCCACCACCGACAGTTGGGCGCCGATGTTGCCGTACCCGACGATGCCGAGGGTTCGTCCGCGCACCTCGTGGGCGCCCTTGGCCGACTTGTCCCAGACACCGGCGTGCATCATGGCGGACTTGTCGCCCAGGTGGCGCGCCATCATGATGATCTCGCCGATCGCCAGTTCCACCACCGAACGGGTGTTGGAGTAGGGCGCGTTGAAGACGGCCACCCCGTGCTCGGCGGCCCGCGCCAGATCGATCTGGTTCGTGCCGATGCAGAACGCTCCGATGGCCTGCAGGGTGTCACCGCGCGCGTCGAGCACCTCCCGGGTCACGTGGGTGCGCGAGCGGATGCCCAGGTAGTCGACGCCCTCGAGGGCCTCGATCAGTTCGTCCTCGTTGAGACCCCCGGGTCGGTTGTCGACCTCGAACCCGGCCTCGGTGAGGATCCGGGTGGCCTCGGAGTGGATGTTCTCGAGCAGCAGGGCTTTCACGGCTGCCATGTTAGGGGCGCCCGCTGGCCCTCCGGGAGCGGTCTCAGGCGAGCAGCCGCGGCACGGCCGCCAACAGTTCGCGGGTGTAGTCCTCCCGCGGGTCCTGGTAGACCTGCGCGGTCGGGCCGGCCTCCACCACCCTGCCGGCGCGCATCACCACCACCCGGTCACACAGGTGGCGCACCACCGCCAGGTCGTGGCTGACCAGCACCAGCGTCAGGTCTTCGCTGGCGACCAGATCGGTGAGCAGATTGAGCACCTGGGCACGAACCGAGACGTCCAGCGCCGAGACGGGTTCGTCGGCGAACAACACCCGCGGACGAGGCGCCAGTGCCCGCGCGATGGCGATCCGTTGGCGCTGGCCCCCCGAGAACTCGTGCGGGTAGCGGTCGGCCTGGGACGGGTCAAGACCGACCTGGTCGAGCACCTCGGCCACCCGCCGTCGCCGTTGCTCGCCGGGCCATGACCCGCGCAGCCGGCGGGCCGTCAACGGTTCGGCGACGATGTCGCGCACCCGCATGCGGGGGTCGAGGGAACTGCGGGGGTCCTGGAAGACCAATTGGGCGTCGGCCGTGCGGGTGACGGTGCCGGCGGTCGGCGACTGCAGACCGAGCAGGCAGCGCACCAGGGTCGACTTCCCCGAACCGGACTCCCCCACGATGCCCAGGCGATCGCCGGCGTCGACCTCGACGCTGACCGAGTCGAGTGCCGTGGTGCTGCCGAACCGCACGACCAGGTCATGGGCGGTGAACAGGCTCATGCGCTCGGCTCCTCGAAGTCGGCCACCGTCGGCAGCCGCGTGCCGGGCTCGGCGAGATCGAGGCGACTGGTCGCCATCAGTCCGCGGGTGTAGCCCTCGCGGGGACTCTCGAGCACCTGCCGCACGGGCCCGGCCTCAACCACTCGTCCGGCACGCATCACCACCAACTCCTCGGCCATCGAGGCGACCACGGCCAGGTCGTGACTGATGAACAGGCACCCGGCGGACTCTTCGTCGAGCCGCTGCCGCAGGGTGGCCAGCACCCGCGCCTGCACGGTGACGTCGAGCGCGGTGGTGGGCTCGTCGCAGATGAGCAGGTCGGGACGATTCGCCAGCGCCATCGCCATCAGCACCCGCTGGCGCAGGCCGCCGGACAGCTGGTGGGGGTAGGAGTCGGCCACTCGTTGCGGGTCGGCGATGCCCATGGCGGAGAGTTCGTCGAGCACGGCCACCCGGGTGGTGCCGCGCACGGGTCGGTCCCGGGCACCCTTGACGACACCGTGGAGCCGGAAGACCTCGGCCACCTGCCGGCCCGCCTTCATGGTGGGGTCGAGGGCGGTCATCGGCTCCTGGAAGACCATGCCCAGCGCCTCGCCCCGCAGTCGGGTGAGGTGGCGGTCGGGTCGTCCGAGCAACTCGACGCCGTTGAGGGTGACCGACCCGGTGGCCGTGGCGTTCTCGGGCAGCAGCCCCATGATCGCAAGGGCGGTCACCGACTTGCCCGACCCGGATTCCCCGATCAGGCCGACGCGCTGACCGGGGGCGATGTCGAGGTTGACGCCCTCGACGGCCACCTGCTGGCGCCGTCCGAACCGCACGGTCAGGTCGCGCACCCGCAGACCCCTGTCGTGGGGGGTGGGAGCAGCGTCGGCCATCAGCGCACCTCCCGCAGTCGGGGGTCGAGAAGATCGCGCAACCCGTCGCCCAGCAGGTTGAAGCCGAGCACCGCGACCGCGATGGCGGCTGCGGGCCACAGCGCCAGCCCCGGATGGGTGAACAGCATCACCCGGGCGTCGTAGAGCATGCGTCCCCAGGTGGGGGTGGGCGGTTGCGTGCCCAGCCCGAGGTAGCTGAGCGCGGCCTCGGCGAGCACCGCCATCGCGAAACTGACGGAGGCCTGCACGCCGAGCAGCGGGGCGACGTTGGGCAGCACGTGCCGCCGGGCGATGGTCAGCCAGCCGATGCCCGAGACCCGGGCGGCCGTGATGTGGTCCTGACTCATCACCTGCAGCACGCCCGCTCGCGTGATGCGTGTGAACACCGGAACCGACGAGATGCCGATGGCGATCAACCCAGTCACCGTCGAACCGCCCAGCACCGCCGCCAGCAGGATCGCCAGCAGCACCGCCGGGAACGCGTAGAGCACGTCGGTCACCCGCACGACCAGCCGCGACAGCCACCCGGGCGCCATGCCGGCCAGCAGCCCGAGCGGGATGCCCACGACGGCCGCGATCGCCACCGACACCACGCCCACGAGCAGGCAGATCTGGGCGCCGGTGATCAGCCGCGAGAACACGTCGGCTCCCAGCTGGTCGGTGCCCAGCCAGTGCGTGGCACCGGGCGCCTGCAGGGCCGATCGGGGGTCGACACCGACCGGGTCGAAGGGTGTCCACACCAGCGAGAGCAGGCCGGCGACCACGGTGAGGGTCACCAGGGTCACGCCGATCACCAGCGAGGCGCGCCTCATCGCTGCCCCCCACGCCGGGAGCGCAACCGGGGGTCAAGTGCCACATAGCTCAGGTCGAGCAGGGCCATCACCACGAGCACGACGGTCACCAGCACCATCACCACCGACTGCACGATCACCAGGTCGCGGCTGGCGACGGCGCTCATCAGCATCGACCCCAGCCCCGGCAACACGAACACCTGCTCGACCACGATGGCACCGGCGAAGCTGGCGGCCACCTGCAGCCCGAGCACGGTGACCACCTGCAGCGAGGCCTCGCGTCGTCCGTGACGCCACAGGGCGGCCAATCGTCCCCAACCGATCGAACGGGCGGTGCGAATGTGGTCGGAGGTGCCCACCTCGACGAACGCCGAGCGCACGTAGCGGGTGAGCGCCGCCCCCTGGATGAGCGAGATCGACAGCACAGGCAGCACCATCGTCCGCAGCCACCCCACGGGGTCGGACGAGAAGCCCACCCAGCCATTGGCCGGCAGCCAGCGCAGGCGCACGGCGAACAGCACCACCAGGGCGATGCCGGCCAGGAAGGCCGGAACCGCCATGCCGAGCTGGCTCAGCGCGTTCACGGCGAAACCGTCCCAGTGACGCCGGCGATGGGCGGCCCACAGCCCCGCGGGCACGGCGACCAGCAACGATCCGAGGGTGCCCAGGGTCACCAGCCAGAACGTGATCGTGAACGGACGAACCACCAGCCCCGCGACGCTCTCGCCCGTGAAGGCGGACGTGCCCAGGTCTCCGGTGGCCAGGCCCGTGACCCAGTCGAGGTAGCGCACGGTCAGGGGGCGGTCGAGACCGAGCCTGGCGCGCAGTTCGGCCACCGACGCAGGGTCGGAGGAGTTGCCGAGCATGACCTGCGCGACGTCACCGGGCAGCGCGTTGACGAGGCCGAACACGACGACCGAGGCCAGGAGCAGGCTGACGACGAGCACCACGACGCGCTCGACGACCAGCCGCAGTCGTCCGCTCATCGGCTCAGGTGAGCTTGGAGGTGACCGTGGTCAGGTCGAAGCTCAGCGCGGTCGCGTTGGGCGAGACACCATGGATGTCGGGCTTGGTCACGATCAGGTTGGGCAGCAGGAACAGGAAGTCGGCGGCCGCATCGTCGGCCAGGATTGTCGCTGCCTCCTTGTACTTCTCGATGGCCCCCTGCTCGTCGGAGGCGTCCGCCTCGGCGATCAGCGTCTGGAACTGGGCGTTGTCGTAGTGCCAGTAGTACTCGGGGTTGGCCCAGTTCACGAGATCGTGCGATTCGACGTGGGCGACGATCGTCAGGTCGTAGTCGCCCTTGGTGTAGACGACATCGAGCCAGCGGCCCGGGAACTCGAGCACGTCGGCCTTCACGGTGATGCCGGCGGCGCCCAGCTGCGCGGTGATCAGCTGCACCGCACCCGAGGCGTAGGGCAGGCTCGGCACGCGCAGGCGCAGGGTGGGGTTCTTGATGCCCGACTCGGCGA
Organism: Aestuariimicrobium soli; assembly: GCF_051192575.1. Taxonomy (NCBI): domain Bacteria; kingdom Bacillati; phylum Actinomycetota; class Actinomycetes; order Propionibacteriales; family Propionibacteriaceae; genus Aestuariimicrobium; species Aestuariimicrobium soli. Next base: position 286,863 of record NZ_JBPJSQ010000002.1, read on the forward strand.
CCAGTTGCTTGGCCAGTTCGACGTCGTAGGGGTAGGTGTTCGACAGGTCCTCGTACCACGGGTCGGTGGGGGGAACCATCGAGCCGATCAGCGAACCCTTGCCACCCCAGACGGTGTCGATCACGGCCTGCCGGTCGATGGCATGGCAGATGGCCTGGCGCAGTTTGAGGTTCTTCAGGGCCGGGGTGTCGTGGTTGAAGCCGAGCACGACCTCGCCGTTGGTGGTGCCCTCGAGCACGGTGAACTTCGAGGTGTCGGCGAACTGCGGCAGGGTCTGCGGGGCCGCGACGTTCGAGATGATGTCGAGGTCGCCCGCGAGCATCGAGGCGTTCATGGCGTTGGCGTCCTTGAAGTAGCGCCAGGTCACCTTCTCGAAGCGGGTTCCCGTGCCCCAGTAGGCGCCGTTCTTCACCAGGGTGATGTCGGATCCCTTGTTCCACGAGTCGAACGCGAACGGGCCCGATCCCTGCGGCTTGGTGGCCAGGGTTGCGAAACCGGCGGGGTCGATGATCACTCCCGAGCTCGAGGTCAGGCTGTAGAGCCACTCGTAGCTGGGCTTCGACAGCACGACCGTGACGGTCTTGTCGTCGGTGGCCTCGATGCTGTCGACGACGGCGTGACGCGCCTTGATGACCGCGTTGCCCTTGTCGCGCAGCAGGTCGAGCGACTGCTTGACGCTATCGGCGTTGACGGGGGTGCCACTGGCGAACTTGGCCCCGGCCTGCAGGGTGAAGGTGTAGGTCAGCCGGTCCTCGCTGACGGTCCAGGCGGTGGCGAGCAGCGGCTTGATCTGGCCGTCACCGTCGATCTTCACCAGCGTCTCGTAGACGTTGTAGAGCAGCAGCTGCGGAATGGCCGCGTCGTTGTTGGTGACCAGGTCGAACGTCTCGGGCATCGTCACGGCACCGATGATCAGGTTGCGACCCGGGTTGGACGAGGGCGTGGTCTGCGCGGGACCGGAGGTGCAGGCCGCTGCCGTCGCCAGGGTGGCGGCGGCGAGGCCCCCGAGCAGGGCGCGTCGACCAAGAATGTGCCCCATGGGGTGGGTCCTTCCGTCAGTCCTCGACCCGTTCGGTCCAGCGACGGCATGGAGTCTACCGGGTGAGCCGGTGGAGACTGGTGGGGTGACATCGCCCGACGCCGCCCCCGACACCCCCGGGACGCCCCCGCGAGCCCCATTCACGGGGAGACCGCTGGCCGCGGCCCGCCGTTTGACCCTGCGCGCGTTCGATCTCAGCGAACGCACGGCCCGCTGGTCGCGCGCCGAACAGCACGCCCGCGTGGCCCGGTGGCGGGGTCGCGCGTTCATGATCGCCCAGTCGGCGCTCGCGGCCGCGCTGGCCTGGTTCATCGCGGACGACGTGCTGCACCGCTACCTGCCGGTGTTCGCGCCGGTGTCGGCCATGCTGGCGCTCGGGATGTCGTTCGGTCAGCGGACGAGCCGGGTGCTCGAGGTCTGTCTCGGCGTGGCCATCGGCGTGCTGGTGGGCGACCTGTTCATCTTGGTGTTCGGCACCGGCTGGTGGCAGGTGGCGCTGGTCGTCTTCGCGTCCATGAGTGTGGCGACGTGGGTGGGGGCTCGTCCGCTGATGATCAACCAGGCCGGCATTCAGGCGGCCACGGTGATGACCCTGCTGCCCGACCCGACCCGGTCGGGCTCGCGCTTCCTCGACGCCCTGTTGGGGTGCGCCATTGCGCTGGTGTTCGCGCTGGTGGCGCCGACCTCACCGGTGCAGCGGCCACGCATCCGAGCCGCCGAGGTGCTGGGGTTGGCCGGCCGCACGCTGTACTCGGCGCGCGATGCCCTGGCCGCCCACGACCAGGACGCCGCCGACCGCACCCTCGAGATGGCGCGCGGGTCGGAACAGGCGCTGTCGGCCTTGACGCAGGCCGCCGCCGAGGGGGTGGCCGTCGTCCGCTACTCCCCGTTCCAGCGGGGCAATCGCGAGCACGTGCAGCAGGTCGCCGACCTGGTGGCACCGCTCGACCGGTTGACCCGCAATCTGCGCGTGCTGGCCCGGCGGGCCGTGGTGGCGGTCTGGCGTTCCGAGGAGATCTCGGAGGCACACCTGCGGGTGATCGGAGAGCTGGCGCTGGTCACCGACTTCTGCGCCGCGGAACTGCACGCCAGGCGCCTGCCGACCAGGGCCCGGGAGCGGGTGGTCGAGGTGGCGGAGGCCACGAGCCACCTGCCGGTGGGTGACACCCTCTCGGGCACGGTGATCGTGGCCCAGCTGCGCTCCCTCTGCGTCGACCTGCTCGAGCTGACGGGTCTCGACTACGCCGATGCGCGCCAACTCGTCCCCGAGATGGACTGAGGCTGCTTCGATGGGGGCATGACCGATCCACAGACCCCCGCCGAGGCCGTCGTCACCGCCTCCCGCCTCGTGCACGCCCCCGTCGAGATCGTCTTCGAGCTGATCGCCGATCCCGCACACCAGCCGCGGTGGGACGGCAACGACAACCTCAGCCACGCCGACGAGGGCCAGCGCGTGCACGCCGTCGGTGACGTCTTCGTGATGCACAACTCGTCTCGCGAACCCGGCAAGCCGGGCAAGGTCAAGGAGAACCACGTCGTCGCCTTCGAAGAGGGCCGGACGATCGCCTGGGCGCCCGCCGACGCCGGCCAGGAGCCCACCGGTCACGTCTGGCGGTGGGACCTCGAGCCCGCCGACGACGGCACGCTGGTCACCCACATCTACGACTACTCCAAGCAGACGCACGAGGGTCGCATCGAGTATGGACGAAACCTCAAGCCCGAGGCGCTGCTGGCCTCGATCGACCGGCTGGCGGCGGCCGCGGAGGCGGGTTCGGGCTCCACTGAGGGCTGACGGACGCCTGACGGGGCTCGATTTGGCTCCCGCGTCGGGCCTGTGTAGAGTTGCTGAATGCCGACGCGGGGTGGAGCAGCTCGGTAGCTCGCCGGGCTCATAACCCGGAGGTCACAGGTTCAAATCCTGTCCCCGCTACACAAGTCCACGTAGGACGAGGAACTCCCGGGCCCATCAGGGCTCGGGAGTTCTGCTTTTCCCGCTGGTCCGCGGCAGAAGTGTCAGAGCCGTCGGTCATGCTGGGCCCATGCGGTCACCACCAGCGCCGAACTCCCCCACCCGCGACCTGGATCGCTACCGATCCCACGTCCGAGGCTGCCTGCTGGGCGGCGCCATCGGCGACGCCCTGGGCGGGCCCGTCGAGTTCTGGAGTCTCGACCGGATCACCTCACGCGTGGGACCGCGTGGGGTGCGCGACTATCTGCCGGACGACGGCCTCGTCGGCCACACCTCCGACGAGGGGAACCACCCCATCATCGGGCACATCACCGACGACACCCAGATGACCCTGTTCACCGTCGAGGGGCTCATCCGGGCCACCGTCCGCTCCGCCACCCGGGGTACGGCCCTCGGGCCCGCACCCATCCACCACGCCTACGATCGCTGGCTCGACACCCAGCTGCTGCCCGGCCCCGGGGTCGAGCGACCCGGGGGCGGCTGGCTCGTCCGGGAACCATGGCTGTAGGCCCGGCGTGAACCGGGCGTGACCTGTCTGACAGCCCTGCAAGAACGGCGCCGCGGCCCAGATCCGGACAGGTTCGGTGACCCGGCCGTCAACGCGGGTGGGTCGCCGAAGAGGCGTTGGCCATCGGCATCTACGCCGCGCTCTGCCACCCCGGCGAGCACGAGATGTTGGATGCCCTGGCGCTGGCCGTCACCCATTCGGGCGACAGCGACTCGACCGGATCGATCTGCGGCAACATCCTGGGCGCACTGCACGGCGAGGGCGCCCTGCCGGCCGCACTGCTCTTCCGCACCGAAGGTCGGGCGACCATCGCCGAGCTGGCCGACGACCTCGTGCTCGAGTTCACCCAGGGCAAGCAGCTCCGCGGCCCGTACGGCCTCGAGACCGGATGGTTCGAGCGCTACCCGGGCGTGTGAGGTTCACAGCCCGCCGCGCTCACCGTCCGCACGCACCGGGGCGCTGAGGGTGAGAATCGCCCGCTCCACCAGGGGGTGGTCGTTCAACTGGTCCTCCAAGGCCTGCAGTTCGACGGCGACCTCGTCCTCGGGCAGGTTCCCCGCCAGATCGACGGCCGCGATCAGCAGCACCTTGCCGGGACCGACGTAGACCAGGTGCAGGAACGACACCGAGTCGATGGCGCGTTGCGCCAACAGCACCGACATGGTCGCCTCGCGAATCTCGGCCGACACCGACTGACCGGTGAGGAAGTCGCGGTTGCGACCGATCAGGAAGACTGCGACGAAGCCCAGCAACACCCCGACCAGAATCGAGCCGACGGCGTCCCACACCGGGTTGCCGGTCACCTGGTGCAGGGCCATGCCACCGGCGGCCAGCAGCAGGCCGACCAGCGCGGCGGAGTCCTCGGCGAAGACCGCCCGCAGGGTCGGGTTCGAGGTGGAGCTCACGAAGCGCAGGGGGTGCATGCTGAGGCGTCTGGCCTGCGACTTCACCGAGCGAAGCGCCTGCAGGAACGAGATGCCCTCGAGCACGAACGAGATGGCCAGCACCACGTAGCCCCACGTGTAGTCCGCCTCCACCTCCGGGGCGGTCAGCGACGTGATCCCGTGCCAGATCGACACGATGGAGCCAGCCGCGAACAGGCCGAAGGCGGCGATCATCGACCACACGTAGGCCTCGCGGCCGTACCCCAGGGGCTGCTTCTCGTCCGCTGGTTTGGACGATCTCTTCTCGGCAACGAGGAGGAAGATCTCGTTGCCGGTGTCGGCCCACGAGTGGGCGGCCTCGGCGACCATGGACGCCGACCCGGTGAGCGCGCCCACGACGGACTTGGCGATGGCGATCAGGGTGTTCGCGGTCAGCGCCACCAGAACGGTGAGCAGAGACTCATTCTCGGACGACGGCGGCTGCGGCAAAGCTGGCTGAGCGGTCACTGGCTGGGCGGTCACTGGCCGAGTGTAGGCCGCCCACAGCCGTCATCAGCCGAGCTGGGACCGAATCTCCCCTCCCGGGTAGGTGGTGGTGTGCACGTTGACGTAGAACTGCGCCGGCGCCTTGCGGATCTCCCGACCCAGCACCTTGTCGAGGGGCACACCATCGGAGGTGGTGAACGACGTCGCCCCCGACACGACGGTGAGGGGGATGACGACGGGACCAGCCACCCCGGCGGGGGCACGGAGGGGGAACCTGAGGTTTCCACGCGCCCAATATCATACAGGTGTTCGACTACGCGCGGGCCACGCCGCACGCTCACGAAAATTGTCGGAACCGCTCCCTACCGTCATTGTCAGGACGCCGACGGATGGTCGGCCGACGAAAGGGGGAGGTCATGGCTCGTCACCTGGACTTCGACATTGCAACCGAGGAAGCCTTCGGTTGGTTCACCGATCTGCTCGAGGAGCGGCTCGACGCGCTTGAGCTCGACCACGAGCTGGTGATCCGCCGGCTGGCCGGTCACCGCAGCCAGAAGCTCATGCGACTGGCCAAGACCAGGTCGGGGCTCACCGTGTGGGCGCTGGACAACACCTCCCTGCCCAAGGACCGGGCGATCACTCGGGCCGGCATGGCAGCCCTGCGCGGACTGGGGTTCCAGCGGTGGCGCAACGTGCCGGGGTACTACCTGGCCCACTTCGCCCCCGGCCTGCACCAGCGGGCCGCCGATCACGTCGTCGAGGCGTTGCGGCGTGCCTATCAGGTGCTCCACCCCGCACTGCTCGCCGAGCCCTTGGTGCCGACCCAGGCCATTCGCGCCGACGAGGCGCCCGAGGTCCCCGACCATCTGACCGACGAGGTCGAGGTGGTCGATGTGCACCACCTCGTCGACCTGCTGAGCCTTGTCTTCCGAGCCCGGGGTGGGACTGCCACGCGAGGCGACGGCCGCGTCCAGGGCTCGTGGCGCGGGGTCGAGGTGTGCGCCACGGCACAAGGGCTCGACACGGTGGTTCTCAGCGCCGTGCTGCACCTCGAGATGGACGATCCCGCCCGATTCGATGCCCTGCTGACCCGGGAGTGTGCGGGCTGCGGAGAGCACGGGATGGACAATCCCGTCGGCGGGGTCTTCGACGTCGTGCGGGACGGCCCGACGGTGAGCCTCGAGGCGACGCTGCACGCCCAGCCCTTCCACGGTGACTTCTTCGCCGACATGCTCGACGACCTGGTGGCCGAGTACCCGCACGTGGAACGTGTGATCGCGGCGCTGCTGAACCCCGGGGCGCTGAACCCCGAGGCCTCGGCCGGACTGGATGAATGAGCCCCGCGCGGGCGCCTGTGCCAAGCTGAACCTCATGTCCTCACCCGAGCTCCACTACGACCTGGTCGACCACACCCTCGACAACGGGCTGCGCGTGGTGGTCAACCCCGACCCCACCTCCCCGGGAGTGGCGGTCAACCTGTGGTACCAGGTGGGCTCGCGCGACGAGGCCCTCGGCGATCCCAGCCGCACCGGCTTCGCGCACCTGTTCGAGCACCTGATGTTCCAGGGCACCTGGACCGGCGTCGGCGTCGGCGAACACCTGGCGGCCATCCAGGCCGCCGGCGGCGGAGCCAACGCCACCACCAGCTTCGATCGCACCAACTACTTCGAGACCATCGTGCCCGGCGCCCTCGATCTGGCGCTGTGGTTGGAGGCCCAGCGCATGGAGGCGCTGCGCGTCGACCAGGTCAACCTGGACACCCAGCGTGAGGTGGTCAAGGAGGAGAAGCGCCAGCGCTACGACAACCAGCCCTACGGCGACACCTTCCAGTTGCTCACCGAACTGGCGTTCGGCCCCGACCACGCCTACGGCCACACCCCGATCGGCTCGATGGCCGATCTCGACGCCGCCAACCTCACCGACGTGCAGGCCTTCTACGACCACTGGTACTCCCCCGCCAACGCCGTGCTGGTGCTGGCCGGGCAGATCGGCGCGGACGAGGCCCTCACCCGCGCCCAGCACCACTTCGGAGCCATCCAGGCCAGGCCGCGCCCCGATCGTCCGGTGGTCGGGCTGCCGAAGGTCGACCTGCGGGGCGGAACCCACACGGTGCACCGGGACGTGCCGCGCGACAGCGTTCACCTCGTGTGGCGGTGCCCACCGCAACACTCGGGCGACGACGTCGCCCTCGACGTGGCCATGGGCGTGCTGTCGGGGGGCCAGTCGGCCCGCCTGCACCAGCGCCTCGTCCGCGAACTCGAGGTCGCCGAGGGCGTCAGCGCCTCGACCCTGGGGCTGACCGCCGACACCAACCTCGCCCTGATCAGCGCGCGGGTGCGCCCCGAATCGACCCCCGAGCGGGTGCGGGACGAACTGCTCGCCGAGCTCGTCCGCCTCTCCAGCGAGGGGCCCACCGAGGCCGAGCTCGATCGAGCCGACGCCCAGACCGAACGGGAGTGGTTCGAGGAACTGGCCACCGTCGAGGCCCGCGCCGACGAGATCAACCACTGGACCTCGACCACCGGTGACCCGCAGGGCATCAACCGCCACCTCGCCGAGGTGCTGGCGGTCACCGCCGACGACGTCACCACTGCCCTGCGTGCGCACCTGGCGCCCGAGCAGGTCTTCACCTTCAACTACCTGTCGACCGACGGAGTCGCCCGATGACCGCCACCCAGCCCAGCATCACCGCTCCCCGCGACCCCCGCCACGTGCGCCCCGGGGTGCTGTCGGCCAATCCGTGGCTCTTCCCGACCCCCGAGATCGCCCGGCTCGACAACGGGCTCGAGGTCTGGGCCTACCGCCTACCCGGGCAGCACGTGATCGCCCTCGACCTGACCCTCGATGTCCACCTCTCGGTTGAGCCCCGTGAGCTCGAGGGCGTGGCCACGATGACCCTGCGCACCTCCGACGAGGGTGGCCTCGACCATCCCGGTGCCCGTCTGGCCGAGGCCCTCGAATCGGCCGGCGCCGTCTACGACGGGGCCATCAACCACCAGTTCACCGGCTGCAGTCTCGACGCCCCGGCGACCCGCATCGACACGGCACTCGACCTGTTCCGCGAGATCCTCACCCGGCCCGAACACCACCCGGCCGACCTGAACAGGCACGTGGCCCTACGGCTGGCCGAGATCGAACAGGGACGAGCCTCCGGCCCCGCTACCGCCAGCCGGGCGACCCGCCAGGTGGTCTGGGGTCGCGAGCAGCGTCGGGGACGACCCAGCGGCGGAGACGCGCACACCCTCGGTCGCCTCACCCGGGACCATCTGGCCGAGTTCCATCAGCGCACGTGGCGCCCCGACGTCGCCCGCATCGTGATCGCCGGCGACCACCCCGATCTGATCGGCCAGGTGGCCCGCGGCCTGGGCGGCTGGGCTCGTCCCGACGTGGAGGCCGTCACCAGCCTCGAGTCGCCGGTCGCCTTGCCCGCCGGCGGTGCCCGGGTCGTCCATCTCGTCGACCGACCCGAGGCCGTGCAGGCCGACGTGCGCATCAGCGGCATCGGGCTCTCGCGGCGCGACCGCGACCTGCCCGCGCTTCAGCTGGCCGGAGTGGCCGTGGGCGGCAGCTTCCTGTCGCGGCTGAACAAGCGCATCCGCGAGGAGCTCGGCTACACCTATGGCATCTCGTTCGGGCACCAGCCGAACCCGACCACCCCGCGGTGGCAGGTCAGCACCAGCGTGCGCACCGAGGTGGTGGCGGCGGCCCTCGACGAGACCCAGACCCTGCTCGACCTGACCACCCACGGCCTCACCGATCGAGAACTCGCCGACGCCCGCGCGCAGCTGGTCACCATGGCCCCGCTGCGTTACGAGACCGCCTCGGCCATCGTCGGGCAGGCCGCCTCTCTGGCGGTCGACCGGCTCGACGTCGACTGGATCAACCGACACTTCGCCCGCATGAGCGCCATCGACCCCGACGAGGCGACCGAGGTGTTCTCACGGGTGGTGGCGGCCGACCGGCACCAGGTGGTCGTGGTCGGCCCCGCCGACACGCTGGCCCCCGACCTCGAGGCGCGCGGGTTCCGGGTGGTCAGCCACGACGTCGAGGAGTGAGCCCCACCCCTTGACCAGCTGCGCCCACGTGACGAGCTGCGCCCACGTGACGAGCTGCGCCTACTTGACCAGCTTGAGGGCCTCGTCCACCTTCGTCTGGGCGATGCCCACCTGCTTCTGGTACTCCGACAGATTCCCCTGCTTCAGGGCGGCATCGGCCGCCACGAACGCGGCCTGGGCCTCGCCCAGCAGCTTCGCTGCCGTCGGATTCGACCCCGGGTCGCTCGGCTGGTCGGGCTTCTCCTCGGTCTGACCGCCCGAGTCACCGCCGAAGACCTGGTCGAGGGCCTGCTGCAACGTGTCACCGATGCCGACGTGCTCGCCGAAGCGCACCACCACGAACTGCAGGGCCGGGTACCCGCCGTTGGCGCTCGACTGGCGCTGGGTGTAGATGGGCTGCACGTACAGCAACCCTCCGCCGAGCGGCAGGGTGAGCAGATTGCCGAAGATCGCCTGGGCGGAGCCCTGGTTCAGGAACGGGCGCAGCTTCTCGGCCACCACGGGGTTCGTGGTGATCGCGTTCATGGTCTGCGAGGGCCCCGGGATCTGCTGGGAGTCGTCCATCCGCAGGATGCGGATCTTGCCGTAGTCGGGGCTGGTCGCGTCCGCGTTGACCGACACGTAGGCGCGCAGGTTCTCGCGCTTGTCGGGCACGAACACCGAGGTCTGGCTGAACACCGGCGCCGAATCCCCCGGCCACTTGATGCTCAGGTAGTACGGGGGCTCCAGCTTGCCGCCCGTCTGCGTCGGGTCGGCGGGCACCCGCCACAGGTCGGAGTTCTGCATCAGCGTGAGCGGGTTGGTGGTGTGGTACTTGCCCAACACCTGCCGCTGCACCTTGAACAGGTCCTGCGGGTAGCGCATGTGGCTCAGCAGCGCGCTGGGGATCGACGACTTGGGCTTGACCACCCCGGGATAGACCTGCATCTGCGTCTGCAGAATCGGGTCCGACTCGTCCCACGCGTACAGCGTGACGGTGCCGTCGTAAGCGTCGACGACAGCCTTGACCGAGTTGCGCAGGTAGTTGATGTTCTTCTGCACCGCCCCGATCGACTGGGAGTCGGTGGTCGCCGCGCGCAGGTCGATGCGCTCGGAGTTCGGGTAGGAGTCGCTGGTGGTGTAGCCGTCGACCACCCAGACGATGCGCCCGTCGACGACGGTCGGGTAGGGGTCCTGGTCGATCGTCAACCACGGCGCCACCTGCTGCACCCGGGCGCTCGGCTCGCGGTGGTAGAGAATCTTGGAATCGGCGCTCACCTGGTTCGACAGCAACAGGTTGATGTCGACATTGGTGGTGGCGTACATCAGCCGCACCAGCCAGTTGCGGAGCGACACCCCACCGGTGCCCGAGTAGGTGACCTTCTGGTCCTTACCCAGATCACCGCTGGTGGGCAGGTCGAGTTCCACCGGCGCGGTGCCCGTCGGGGCTCCGACGACGACGTACTGGTTCGACTTCTCACCGAAGTAGATGCGGGGCTGCTCGACGCCCAGCTTGCCGCGCGAGGGCAGGTCGCCCTCGAGCCACACGGGCTCGCCGTTGGACTCGCGCTGGTTGCCGTAGGCGGCCACCAGGCCGTAGCCGTGCGTGTAGACGGTGTGCAGGTTGTTCCACGACTTGTCGGCCAGCTTGTTGACGTCGACCTCGCGCGCGGCGACCACCGCATCGGTCACCTGACCGTCGACGGTGTAGCGGTCGACATCGAGCTCCGCCGGGAAGGAGTAGTAGCCGCGCACCTGCTGCTGCTGGTCGAAGGCGGACGAGATCACGGCCGGGTCCATCAGCCTGATCGAGGGCAGGGCGGCAGCGTCCTGCTTCAACTGCCCGGCAGTGGCGGTGGTCACGGCCGGGTAGTCGGTGACCTCCGTGCCGGCGATCCCGTAGGCCGCCCGGGTGGCAGCGATGTTGGTGGCGACGTACTGGTATTCCTTCGACTGGTAGCTCGGACGAACACTGAATCGCTGCAGGCCGGCGGGGTAGATGCCCTGGATCACCACCGAGGTGGCCAGCATCACCACCAGCGTGGACCCCACCAGCGGCCAGCGACGCAGCCGGGCGTTCACGATCAGGCCGACGGCACACAGGAACGAGATCACGGCCATGACCAGCTTGCCGGTGATGCGGGCGTGGTCGTCCGCGTACCCCACACCGGTGAACAGGTAGTTGGGGCTCACCTGGTAGGAGTAGCGGTCGAGCAGCTGCAGCGCGCCGTAGGCCACCAGGATGCCGGCCATCAGCAGCGACAGGTGGGCCTGGGCGGGCGAGTCGAACGGTGCCGGCGGCCGCTGAGGACGACCGGCGAGCCCCAGCCGGGGCGTCATGGCGCGCAGGGCGCCGTTGGCCAGATGGGTGACGGCGGCCACCACGAGACAGGCGATCAGCAGCGCGATCACGTAACCGACCACGAACCGCCACCAGGGCAGGTCGAAGACGAAGAACGAGGCGTCGTGGCCCGAGTAGGGATCGCTCACCCCGAAGTCGGTCGCGTGGCGCCACGACAGGTAGCGGTCGGTCTGGTCGGCGGCGGCGAGACCGGCCAGCAGCCCCAGCACACCGGCCGGCACCAGGCTGGCCATCCACCACCGTTGTTCGATCAGTTCGCGGTAGCGGGCCAGCACGGGCGACGCGGCAGGGGTGCGCACCTTCGGCCGCATCCGATGGGCCACCAGCACGGTGAGCGCGACGCAGGTGGTCATCACCGCCGCGAACACCGCGAACAGCACCAGCGAGGTCACCAGTCGGGTCACGTAGACCGAGGTGACGCCCAACGACCGGTACCACAGCACGGTGGTCGTGATCCGGCTGGCCACCAGCCAGGCGACCACCAGTGCGGCCACGGCGAGCAGCACCCAGCCCAGACTGGGGCGCCGGTGATGGGTGGCCGGGCGGCGGATGCTGGCGGTCGTCATGACGGGTTCCTCGGGGCGGTGAAAGACAGGGTGGCGGTGAAAGACAGGGTGGCGGTGAAAGGTGGGGCGGGGTGGCTCACCGGAGGGTGGCCAACAGTGCCCGCGAGAGGGCGGGCACGAGGTCGTCGGAGGACAACAGTTCCTCGGGGTGGCTGCGCAGTCGCGCGAGGCCGTGCACGGTGTCCTCCCGCATCGCCCCGACCACGACGCGGGCCTCCTGCCGATCGGGATGCTCCCGGACGAACGCCTCGGCCGCAGCCGGGTCGGAGGGAATGTCGGCCTCGTGACGAGGCCCCAGGAACGTGCGCTCCATCACGATGGCGCACCCCTGCACCGTGGCCGGCCACTGCATCCGACCCAGGGTCTCGAACACGTCGTCCCCGATGACGAAGTCTTCCTGTTCGATGCTCGACAGCGAATCGGGGGAACCCGAGGTCAGGTGCGCGGCGAGGCTGGGCTCCTGCCGGATGAGCACCTCGGTCGAGACCAGGGCGAACAGTCGGGCGGGCTGGTCCCACCCCGCACGGGCCACGTGACGGTCGATCTCGGCCAACGCCGCGATCAGGATGTCGGTCTGCTCGTTCAACAGCGAGGCACCTCCTTGCCTGATGGATCCTGTTGCAGCTGCGACAGCGCCGAGATGGCGTCACGCAGGGTGCCGACCTTCACCAACTGCAGGTCGGTCTGCAGGCCCCCGAGGTCCTTGCAGTTGGCGGCCGGCACCAGGAAGATGTCGGCCTTGGCCTTCTCGGCGCCGGCGATCTTCTCCTGGATGCCGCCGATCGCGCCCACGTTCCCGTCGGGGCCGATGCTGCCGGTGCCCGCGACGACCCGACCCGCGAGCACGTCGGCGGGCTGCACCAGGTCGTAGATGCCGAGGGCGAACACCAGTCCGGCGCTGGGCCCGACGATGCGGTTGTCGAGGTGGTAGACGACCTCGGCGGAGTACTTGTACCCGATGCCGGTGGTGATGCCGACCACCGGAACCGTGGCATCCTTCGCCGATGCCTGTGTGGTCACGGTCTGGGTCAGCTGCTTGCCGTTGCGCTCCACGGTGAACACCACCTGCTCCCCCACCTTGTGGCGGCGGATCCGGTCGCGCACGTCCTCGAGGGTCTGCACGGCCACGGAGTCGACCTTGAGCAGCAGATCGCCGGGCTGCAGCTTGCCGTGGGAGGCACCCGAGAGCGACACCCCCTGCACCTGCGGCAGTTCGAGCACCGGCTGGCCGGCGGCCCGCAGGGCGGCGACGACGGCGTCGGCGCGGGAGGTGTCCATCATGGCCACCTCTTCGGCCTTCACCTGCTCCTCGGACTTGTTCGGCGGGTAGTAGAAGTCGCGGGGCAACACGTCGTGCCGCGGCAACCAGTGGGCCGCCAGGGCCTCGGGCAACGCGAGCCGAGCGTCGACCCGGGTCACAGACACGGTGGTCATGCGCAGTTGACCGTGCAGAGGCTCGGTGGGCAAGCCCTTGACCTCGATCATCGGGGTGCCGTCGGCAGTGCGCCCGGCCACGTCGACAGTGCCCCCGGGCGACCACGCCACGTAGGGAACCGGCAGCAGGAACACCAGTACCGCCAACAGCACCAACGCCCCGGCGGCGACCATCGCAGTCACCGAGTTGGACGACCAGCCGCCGCGGCTCTGGCGGAGGCGTCGTCCCTCCTGGGCACGCCAACCCGGCAGGGTGGTCCTCGGCCCGGCGGTCATGGGCTGAACCCTACCGTGCCGGGCGAAGGCCGCCGAGCCCTTGGGTCGCGGGGTCGGCTGCGGTTCAATGGAGGTCGACAGCCGTGCAGTCCCAGGAGGTACCCCTTGACCACGAACAACCCCGGCCAGGACGATCCCGACCAGCCCCGGGATCCCTTCGAGGCGCTGTTCGAACAGCTGGGTCTGTCGGGCCAGGGCGGACAGGTGGACTTCAACGAGCTGGCCTCCCGGCTGCAACAGATGTTCGGTGGCGCCGGTGCCCCCGGGTCGATGCCCGGCTTCCTGGGCTTCGGCATGCCCGGGCAGGGCTCGGGCTCGTCCGGTGGTGGTGCCCTCGACTGGGCCCAGGTCAAGCAGCTGACCCGCCAACTGTCGGCCCAGGCCGGCCCCGACCCGACGCCCAGCCTGCACGAGCAGAACGACGTGCGCGCAGCGGCCCGGTTGGCGGAGTTGTGGCTCGACGAGGTGTGCGAGTTCCCCCAGGTGACCACCACCCCACAGGCGTGGAGCCGGGCCGAATGGATCGAGTCGACGGTGGCCTCCTGGAAGCCGATCGTCGAACCGATCGTGGGCTCGCTGGGTGAGGCGATGACCGGCCTGCTCACGCAGCAGCAGGCCGATCTGGCCGCCGACGACCCGCTGGCGGGTCTGTCGCAGATGCTCACGCCGATGATGCGGCAGATGGCTGCGGGCATGTACCAGTTGCAGTTCGCGCAGGCGTTGGCGGCGCTGTCGAAGCGGGTCGTCTCCGGTGCCGAGATCGGGTTCCAGCTGCTCTCCGAACCCCGGGTCACGATCCTGCCCGACAACATGGGCGAACAGTTCGGCGAGCTGGAGCTCCCTCTGGACGACGTCCGCCTCTACCTGACCCTGCGCGAGTCCGCCCGTCAGCGCCTCTTCGCGCACGTCGGTTGGCTCGGGCCGCAGCTGCTGGCCTACGTGGAGCACTATGCGTCGGAGACCAAGATCGATCAGTCGGCCGTCGAGAGCGTCTTCGATGCCGACGAGCTCGACCAGTTGACCCCCGAGCGCATGCAGGAGCTGTCGCAGCAATTGCAGGGCAAGCTTTTCGAGCCCACCCGCACCCCCGAGCAGATCGAGGTGCTGGGCCGACTCGAGACCCTGTTGGCGCTCACCGAGGGCTGGGTCGACGAACTCGTGGCGAAGGCGGCCAGCCGCTACATGCCCAACCATGCGGCCCTCGCCGAGACCTGGCGGCGACGCCGCGGGGCCGGTGGCCCCGCCGAGGAGGTCTTCGCCTCCCTCGTCGGGCTGGAGCTTCGTCCGCGACGGGTTCGGGACGCCGCCAACCTGTGGGCGGCCGTGACCGAACTGCGTGGTCAGGTCGAGCGCGACCGACTCTGGAGCCACCCCGATCTGCTGCCGACGGCCGCGGCCCTCGACGACCCCGTCGGGTTCGCCGACCCCGACCAGCAGGAAGCGGGCGAGGGTGACGACATGGACCGTGCATTGGCCCAACTCCTGGCCGAGGAGTCGGGTCGCGACGACGAGGTCTGAGACTCCACTCGAGGGTCTCGACCGACCACTTGACGGGCGGTCGAGGCTCCCCCTACGGTTTCTCGTGAAGCCCCCGGAGGGCCGATCGCGTGCAGGGGAAGGCAAGCGATCCGGTTCCGGGGGTTTCACCATGTCACCCACCGGTGGCGCCAACTTTTCGGGGCGTTCAGGCGTGGCTGAGCGTGATTCACGCTCAGTTGGCTACAGTGATGCGGTAGCTACCCGCTCGGAATCACTCCGATCGCCGTGCGGGTGAACCCATACACAAGGAGGAAAAGTGGCTGACGAGACCTACAACGGCGAGTTCTACTGCGTGAAGTGCAAGGCCAAGCGGACCGCTGAGGGCAACGTCGTCGTCAACGACAAGGGCACCCGCATGGCCAAGGCCAAGTGCCCCGAGTGCGGCACCAACCTGAACCGGATTCTCGGCAAGGCCTGAGCTCTTCCCACGGCAGGGCGGGCGGTTCCTTCGGGAACCCCCGCCCTGTCTGCGTGTCCGGGGGCTGCGTGTCCGGGCCCGGTCGCCCGCGGAGACAACACTTCAGGGCTGAAGTGTTGTCCGAGTGTTGTCCGGCCACCCCTGGCCCTTCCGCGCACCCCGGTCGTCCCGCTGGGATGAGGGCATGGATCACCTCTCCCCCGTCGTGTTGGCCGGCCACCTCGTCCGGGAGGTCGACGGCTGGCGTGTGCTCGACGACCTCGGACGAGTCTGGCGGCTCGGGCAGGTCGAACCGGCCGTCGTCCGGGCCCTGCAGCAGTGCACCGGCCACCTCAGCCCGGCAGCTCTGGCGGGCGATCTGCCCGACGACGTGCTCGCCACCTTCTGGAACCTGATCGACGACCTCGCCGAGGCCGGGGTGCTCCGCCCCGTCTCCACGGGCGCCCGGGTGGCCGTCATCGGATCGGGACGACTCGCGCTCGCCACCTGCCTGGCGCTGTGCGCCCTGGGGCCGGCCCGGCTGGTGCTCACCGATGTCGGGCCACCGGACATGATGCTCTACCCGCGAACGCTCGCCTCGACCGGGGCGGCCGCGTTGCAGCAGGCCCTGCGCGCCGAGGTGGGAGTCGAACACGACCTGGTCGTCGGCGGGCACTGGATCGACCTGAACCGCGAGCAGGTCGACGTCGCCGTCGTCGCCACCCCCACGGTGCTGCCCGACCGCGCCATCACCGACCACCTGGTGCGCACCCGCATTCCCCATCTGGTGACCAACCAACACCGGCAGGCCGCACACGTGGGCCCCGTGGTGGTTCCCGGACGAGGCGCCTGCCTGTGCTGCGATGACATCGTGCGCTCGGCCGCCGATCCGGCGTGGCCGGGGTGCGTGGCCACCTTGTCGCGCACGGCCTCCACCGGCGACCCGCGCATGCTCGACTGGGCCGCCCAGCAGGCGGCGCTGACGGTCGCGGGCGGGCTCGATCGGGCCGTCCCCGGTCAGCTGTGGTCGGCGTCGGTGACGGGCGGGATCCGGTCGCGCGACTGGGCGCCGCACCCCGACTGCCCCTGCCGCGTCGACGTCGCCGTCAACGCTGCCTGAGTCGCTCCAGTTCGGCGAAGATCTGCGGCATCGCGGCCTCGAGCAGACCCAGCGTCTCGCGGAAGTCGGTCACGTCGCCGTACCACGGGTCGTCCAACGGCGAGCCGGGGGTGGCGCCCGGAATGAAGTCGGTGACCAGCCGCACCGACACCTCCCGGTGGCGCTCCGCCAGCGGGGCCATCCGGGCCACGTGGTGCTGCTCGGCTGCGACCACCAGCCGAGCCGAGCCGAAGATCGCGTCGTCAATCAGGGTGGCCGCCCGGCCGCGGGCCACGTCGTGGCCGGCCTCACGCAGCACCTGCTGGGCCCGCCGGTCCATGGGGCGACCCTCCTCCTCACGGCTGACGGCCGCGCTGGCCACCACCGCGTCGATGCCGTGGTCGCGCGCCCAGTCCCGCGCCAGCACCTCGGCCATCGGACTGCGGCAGATGTTGCCCCAACACACGAACACGAGCTCAGCCATGGCACCGAGTCTGCCGAGCGGCGGCGCCGGAAAGCAAAGAACCTGGCCTTCCGTGGAGGGCCAGGTTCTCTGGGGGGTGGGTGGCGGTGACGGACGAGGTGATCATCAGGCAGCCACGTGCTCGGGCAGCGGATGCTTGCGCGGACGCCCTCGGGGGCGCTTGCGAGGAATCACGACGCCGTTCTCGAACAGTTCGCCGCCCCACACGCCGTGGGGCTCACGCCGCTCCAGGGCGCCGGCCAGGCACTCGGCGCGCAGCGGGCAGGGCCCACAGGTTGCCTTGGCCTCTTCGACGGTGGCGGGCACGTCGGAGAAGAACAGTTCGGGGTCGACACGGTGGCAAGGAAGGTCGAAGTCATCGGCTGCCAGGTCGGGTAGCAGGATGTCGAGGCTCATGAGGTGGTTTCTTCCGGTGTGGTGTGGTCTGGTCTGGGCCGGGAAACACGAAGGCCGTGAATCCCGGGGGCGGGTTCACGGCCTGAGCCTTGTCTGGAGGTACCTGGGTCAGCAGGTGGCTCCGCTCAAGCGGCGATCCGCAGGGGTGGGGTCGGCGACAGCCGAGACGCCGAAATCGGCGCCGAAGGGCTTGCCATAGCGAGTCGAGAGGACGGGGAGGGCGGCACGCGAAACGGTCGGCAGAACGAACACGTTCTCCGTCACCTCAGTCATGATCGACTCGATCTTGATGTTCCACATCGGCTTGCCCTCCTCTCGATGATCGCTCCACCGTGCGGTGCAGCTTGCTTGTTGGTCCTGGGGTTCCACGACCTGCCCAGAAGACTACCTGCTGGGGCGGGGTCGGTGACAACCCATTTTTGACGAGGACTTTCAGTTTTTTTCGCCAGCATGGTCGGCAAGGATCGCCAACACCTGCTCGCCGTACCGATCCGCCTTCGTCCGCCCGACCCCGGGCACCCTCAGCAGATCGGCATCGGTGGTGGGCCGGCGCTCGGCCAACGCGATCAGGGTGGCGTCGGTGAAGATCACGAAGGCGGGCATCGACGCCTCGTCCGCGACCTGCTTGCGCCACGTGCGCAGCGCCTCGAACACCACCTCGTCGACGTCGTTGGCGCAGTCGCCATGGCGCCCGAGTTTGCGTTCCGAGCCGGTGCGCAGTCCTTGGCCGCACACTCGGCAGACATCGCTCTGACTGGTGCCGCGCCGGCGTCGTCCGCCCTGGGGTTCGAGCCGGGCGGGCGCCGCGACCCGGGGCGCGAGCCCGCCCAGGAATCGTGAGGGTTGCCGGTTCCCGCGTCCCTGGGTGGCGCTGCGCGACCAGCTGACCCGCAGGTGGAAACGGGCGCGGGTCACTGCCACGTAGAGCAGACGCTGTTCCTCGTCGAGTTGGTCGTCGGTGGTGGCCAGCACGAACGGGATGCTGCCCTCGTGCACGCCGGTCACCGCGACCGCGTCCCACTCGAGCCCCTTGGCCGAATGGATGGTGGCCAGAGTCACGCCGTGGGCGACGGGGGCATGCTGCAGGTCGGCCCGCTTCTGCAGTTCCTCGGCCAGCACGCCGAGGGTGACCCCGTCGTACTCGTCGTCGAAGTCCTGGCTGAGGTCGAGCAGAGCCTTCAGCGACTCCCACCGTTCCCGGGCCGAACCGGCCCCTTCGGGAGCGACGTCGCGCCACCCCAGCCCGGCCAGGATGCCCTGCAGGGCGCTGAGCCCCGGTTGGTCGGGGCCCTGCGCGGCGTGGGCCATCACCTGCCCGAGGGCCTGACGGATCTCGGGGCGCTCGTAGAACTTCTCGGTGCCCCGCACGACGTAGGGAACGCCTGCGTCGTCCAGGGCGGCCTCGATGGCGGGCGACTGCGCGCGAATGCGGAACAGGACCGCCATCTCGTCCCAGGCCACCCCGTCGGCATGCCGGGTGCGCAGCCAGCGGGCCACGTCGCGGGCCTCGTCGGCCTCGGTGGTCGCCCCGGCGATCTCGGGGCGGGGCCCCGGGGGCTGCTGCGCCACCAGTGTCGCCGGGCCGCTCACCAACCCGGCACCGGCGCGCAGCACGGTGTTGGCCAGCTCGACCACCTGCGGGGTCGACCGGTAGTCGCGCACCAGGTGCACGACGGCGGCATCGGGATGGGTCGTGGTGAACTCCGTCAGGTAGTGCGGACGAGCCCCCGCGAACGCGTGGATCGACTGGTGGGGGTCACCCACCACGCACAGATCGTCGGAATCCCCCAGCCAGGCGTGGAGCACGTTGCGCTGCAACGGAGAGACGTCCTGGAACTCGTCGACGACCAGGTGTCGGTAGCGGCCGCGCACCTCGTCCGCGATGTCGGGATGGTCACCGAGCAGCGCGACGGTCAGCAGGAGGATGTCGTCGAAGTCGATCAGGTCACGCTCGGTCTTCACCTGCTCGTAGCTGGTGAGCACCCGCGCGATGGTGGTGGCGTCGAGCCCCGAGATCGACCGGTGCGCCGCGGGGGCGAGCCGTGCGTACTCCCCCGGCGCGACATTGGAGACCTTGGCCCAACTGATCTCGCCCGACAGGTCGCGCAGCAGCCCGGTGTCGGTGCGGATCCGCTGCCGACCCGCCGCTTCGGCCACCAAGGGGAAGGTGGAGCCCGAGACCGGGGGCAGTTCTCGCCGGTGCACCCGCGGCCAGAAGTGCTGCAGTTGCCGCAGCGCCGCGGAGTGGAAGGTGCGCGCCTGCACCCCGGCAACACCCAACCGGTCGAGTCGTCCGCGCATCTCACCGGCGGCGCGGGTGGTGAAGGTCACCGCCAGGGTGCGCCGCGGATCCTTCGCCCCGCAGACCGCGGCGTGGGCGATGCGGTGGGTGATGGCCCGGGTCTTGCCGGTACCCGCTCCGGCGATCACCGCCATCGGACGATCCAGCACCGAGGCCACCTGCCGCTGCTCGGGGTCGAGGGCGTCAAGGATGGCGTCGGCGGTCGGATTCACGGCTGTGACTGTAGTCGGGGGCACCGACAACTCCTGAAACGCCCGCCCCACCGGAAATGTCACAGCGGCCCGCTAGGTTCGTTCCATCATGGACTCGACGACGCCGATCACGCCCGGAACCCCGCCAGCCACGGGGGCCCTGACGGTGCGGCTGTGCACCCGGGGCGAGACCCTCGCCGCCCTGGTGTCCGACCGGGTGGGCCTGCCGCTCGGCGACCCCTTCGCCAGCCAACTCGTCGTCGTGCAGGGTGCCGGGCAGGCCCGCTGGCTCTCGCAGGCCATCGCCACGCGGTGGGGGGTGACGGCGGGCGTCGACCTGCTCACGGTGGCGCAGCTGCGCCGACGCCTGCGGCCCGACGACGACGACCCTTGGGCGGCCGACGCTCTCACCCTGACCCTGGCCGACGTGATCGCCGAACTTCTGCTGCAGACGCCCCCGCCGCCGTGGGCCGAGGTGCTCATCGCCCACCTGCGGCCTCCCTCGGCCACCGGCACCGATCGGCCCGGTCGACTGTGGGCCACGGCGCACCGAGTGGCGAGGCTGTTCCGGCGCTACTCGATGACCGCACCCGAGCTGGTGGCCGCCTGGTCGCAGGGGCGTGCCGTCGGCCCGGGTGGCGCCGATCTGGGCCCCCTCGACCGCTGGCAGTTCGAACTGTGGCGGGCCTGCGTCGAGGCCTGCGGTCCGCTGCACCCCTGGGAGCGGGAGAAGCGGCTGCGGGAGTCGGTCACGGCTGCCCCGCTGCACCCGACCCGATTGCCCCGGACCCAGCTGCCATGGGCACGCGTCACGGTGGCGGCCACCGCCCCGGTGCGACGGGCCGACCGCGAGCTGGTGGCAGCCTTGGCAGGCGTCACCGACCTCGAGTGCCTCCAACTGGTCGCCGGCTCCGGCGATCCGGTGTTCGCCCCCCTGCAGACCGCCACGGAGCTCGCCGTCTCGGGGTGGCGTGAGCTGGGAGCGCGCGTGGTCGACCCCGATGACATCCCCGCCCCGGGGCAGTCCCGCTCGGTGCTGCAGCGGCTGCAGCGTTCCGTGCTGGCCCGCGCGGACGACACCGTCACGGAACCGGACGCCAGCGTGCAGATCTTGCGCAGCCACGGCCTGAATCGTCAGGTCGAGGTGCTGCGCGAGGCGCTGTGCGGGGCATTCGCCGACGACCCCACGCTGGAGCCGCGCGACGTCGTGATCGTGTGTCCCGACGTGCAGGCGGTCGCGCCGCTGCTCGAGGCCACGTTCGGCGATCGGGACGAGCCCTTGGCCCACCCCGGGCACCGCCTGCGCGTACAGGTACCCGGCTCTGGCGGCGCCGGCCCGGTGAACGAGGTGCTCGCCCGCCTGTTCGACCTGGCGATCGGGCGCGCCACCGCCGAAGACCTGCATGCCCTGGTGGCGCTGCAGCCGGTGTCGCGTCGGTTCGGGTTCTCCGCCGACGACCATGCCCGCATCCGCGACCTGGTCGACAAGGCGCGCCTGCGCTGGGGCCTCGACACCCGCACCCGATCCGAGCACGGCATGTCGGGGGTGCCCCAGGGCACGTGGCTCAACGCGATCGAACGCCTGGTCGCTGGCGCCCACTTCCCCGAGACCCCGCTCACCTGGGTGGGCACCGCGCTGCCCGTCGACGACATCGAGGCGGGTGATCTGCGGCTGATCGGTCAGTTGGCCGAGCTGGTCTCCCGGGTCCGCTGGCTCGACAGCCAGTTCGCCACACCGGCACCGGCATCGGCCTGGGCCGACTGGCTCGTGCGGGCGATCGAGCTGTTCGTCGACCTCCCGTGGGACCAGCAGTGGGCCATGACCGCCACCGTCGCCTCGTTGCGTCGCTGGGCCCAGGCGTCGTCGTCCGCACCCCTCGACCAGCATGACGTTCGCCAGGTGGTCGCCCACCTGGCCCAGGGGTGGGCCGCGCGTCCGTCGTTCGGCAATGGCGCGGTGCACGTGGTGGGCTTCGACGACCTGCGTGGTGTTCCCCACCGGGTGGTGGCCGTGCTCGGTCTGGACGCCGGGACGTTCCCCCGGCAGGCGGCCCGCATCGGCGACGATCTTCTCCCAGCCGACGTGAGCCCCGAGGACGACCCACGCACCCAGTCGCAGGGCGCCCTGTTGAGCACGCTGATGGCGGCCCGCGACCGTTTGTTGGTGGTGCATCAGGGCACCGACCAGCGCACCGGCGCCAGCGTCGAACCGCCCGTTGCCGTCACCCAGATCGAGCGAGCCGTGCGCGCGGTCGCACCCGGGTTCCGTGCTCGATCGATGTCACTGCAGCCGCACAGCCCGGTCAACTTCGTGACCGATCCCGACGGCGGCTCGTCCGAGGAACCCTTCAGTTTCGACGCTCAAGCCCTGGCCGCCGCCCAGGCACTGGCCCAGGCCCAGCAGTCACCGCCGGTGGTCGTGGTCGAACCGCGCGACTGGCGGTTCCCGGCGCACGATGCGCTCTCCCAGAACTCCGTGGCGCTCGCCGAGCTGCAGTCGTTCTGGCGCCACCCTGCGCGGGTCATGCTGCGACAGGCGCTGGGTACCGGCCTGGGGCGGGACGATCGGGCCTCCAGCCTGCAGGTGCCGCTGGAGCTGTGGGGCCTGTCGGAGTACACCGTCGGGCAGACCGCTCTCGAGCAGTTGCTGGCCGGGGCCAGCCCGGAGCAGGCGCGCGCGGCGGCCGTGCTCGGCGGCGACGTTCCCCCGGGAAGCCTCGGCGAGGTGAAACTGAACCAGGTGTTGACCACGGCCGGCCAGCTGGCCACGGCCGCCGCCGAGCACACCGGGGCCGAGCTCGACCGGCCGATCTCGCTCGCCCTGGGTCGTTGGCAGCTCACCGGAGTGGTGCGACTGACCGGCGATCTGGTCACGAACGTCACCTACGGTCGGCTCAATGGCTCCGCCCTGCTCGACCTGTGGCTGCAGGTGCTCGCCTGCTCGGTCGAACTCGATCGGCCCCTGCGGGCCCACGGGGTGCACCTCGACTCCCGCAACCTGGTGCTGCAGGCGCCCTCGCCGGCCCGTTGCCGCGACCTGCTGGTCGACCTGCTGGACTGGCGTGGGCTGGGGTTGGGTTCGGTGCTGCTGGCGCCGACCCGGGTGCTGTACCTCGTCGGTGAACAATCCCGTGGCATGCCGCCGGACGAACGCAGCCGGCTCGAGCGCAGCCTGACCTCCGAGTTCCGCCGGCTGGGGCAGGACCCCGACTGGCAGCCATTCCTGCCCACCACTCTGCAGGCCCTCCTACAGGCCCCCGCCCACGCCGACCTTCCCCTGAGCGTGGCCGACCTCGGTGAGCGGTTGTTCGCCCCCATGCGGAAGGCCATGGTGCAACAGTGACCGACCAGACCACCACGACCCGGCCGGCCCTCCACGAGACTGCGCCCGACTTCGACCCCGTCGGTGTGCGCCCAGAGCTGGTCACCACCCTGATCGAGGCCAGCGCCGGCACCGGCAAGACGACCACCATTGCCGCGCTCACCACCCTGGCCCTGGCCGAGGGGTGGTACGAGGTTTCCGAGGTGATGCTGGTGACCTTCGGCCGTCGGGCCGCTGGCGAACTGCGGGCCAGCCTGCATCAACGGTTGCTCGAGACGATCACGGCCCTGGACGACGTGCTCGCCGGACGCCCGGAGGCCACGGACGGGGTCATCCTCGACGGCGCCCGCGCGCAACTGCTGGGCGGCTCCGAGGACGACCGGCGTCGTCGGCTCGCCCGGTTGCGCCAGGCCCGGCTCGACTTCGACCGGGCCACCATCGCCACCACCCACCAGTTCTGCCACACCATGCTCGCCGAGCTGGGAGTGCTGGCCGACTTCGACGCGACCGCCGCCTTCGTCGACGATCCCGACGAGTTGGTCGACGACGTGCTGCACGAGACCTACGTGCGGCGCTACCTGAAGGCCACCGAGATCCGTCCGCCGTTCGTTAGCTTCGCGCGCCAACTCGCCGAGCTGGTCACGTCGGGCGAGGTGGACTTCGACCCGGCGCACGGGGCGGTCGGCGAGGAGCGGGTTGCCCTGGGGGTTGACCTGCGCAACGCGGTCGAGCGGCGCAAGTGGCACAGCCGCACCTATGACTTCGACGACATGGTGGTGCGCCTGCACCGGGCCGTCGCCGGCCACGACGAGCGGCTCGACCGCACGCAGCTGCCCGCCTCCGTGGCCACCGCCCGCGACGCCCTCAGCCGACGCTTCCGGCTGGTGATGATCGACGAGTACCAGGACACCGACTCGCTGCAGTGGCAGATCGTGCGCGCCGCCTTCCACCACCACAGCCAGGTCTTCCTGATCGGCGACCCGAAGCAGGCGATCTACGCCTTCCGCGGTGCCGACGTCTACGCCTATCTGACGGCCCGGGCGACGGCCGACCGACAGTTCACCCTGCGCCACAACCGGCGCAGCACCTCCGAACTGGTCGCTCAGGTCGACCGACTGTTCGGCCGCCGCGATCTGGGTCGCGAGATCACCTGCCCACCGGCGCTCGGCGGCACCGGGCACCGGGTCGCCCGCACCGACGGAACCGACCTCTCTCCCCTCCAATTGCGGCTGGTGACGCCCGACGACGCTCCCCAGTTCAATGGCGACGGCGACCAGTGGGAGCTGGTGCTGCACGACCTGGCGCAGCAGGTGAAGGACACCCTGGCCCAGGTCGAGGTGCGCGACCCCGGGCTGGCCGCGGACGAGCCGGGGCGCAGGATTCGTCCGCACGACATCAACATCGTGGTGCGGGCAAACCGGCGCGCCGAGCAGGTTCGCGCCCACCTGACCGCGGCGGGGGTACCGGCGGTGTTCGCCGGCGCCGACTCCGTCTTCGGCTCACCCGCGGCCCTCGACTGGGCGGCGCTGCTGCAGGCGATCACCCGCCCCACCAGTGCCACGCTGAGACGGGTTGCCCTCACCGACTTCTTCGGGTTGACGGCACCCGAACTGGCCGCCGCCCCCGAGACCGAGCTCGCCGACCTCGGGCTCGACGTGCGCCGAGCCGCCCGCACACTGGAACAGTCCTCGGTGGCGGCCATGTTCGACGAACTGTCGGGGCGACGAGGCGTGCCGGCGCGTCTGTTGGCCACCCCCGGTGGCGAGCGACGCCTCACCGACCTGCGCCATGTCGCCGAACTGCTGCACCAGCAGGCGGTCGCGCTGTCGGCCTCCCAACCGCGCGCCGTCATGGCGGTCCACCTGGCTCGCTGGCTCGGTGAACGCATCGGCGACCGAGCGGCCGCCGACGAGCAGACCCGACGACTCGAGGCCGACGGTGGGGCCGTGCAGATCATGACGATCCACCGTGCCAAGGGGCTCAGCCTGCCCGTGGTCTTCCTGCCCGACCTCAGCCACGCTCGTCGACGCAAGCCCTCGCGACACGATCCGGTGGTGCTGCACGAGAGTGGCCACCCCGTGATCGCCACCACTCCCACGACGGCCCAGCTGGCCCGGTTGGACGATGACGACCGCGATGAACTGTTGCGGCTGGCCTACGTGGCGGCCACCCGCCCCCAGTACCTGCTGCGACTGTGGTGGGTGGCCGAACCGGCGGCCGGCGAGTCGGCGGTGAACCGACTGCTGCACGAGCCTGGGCAGCCAGGGGTTCCGGCTGCCCACGTCACGGCCGATCGGCTGCGGGCCGACGAGATCGTCGACCAGTGGTCGAGCGTGGTCGACGTGCGTCGGGTGAGCGAGGCACGCACCCCCGCCCTGCCGCCGGTCGAGGTCGGCCTCGCCGTTCTGCCCGAGCGGGAGCGTGCCTTCGACCGCCACATCGACGAGACCTGGAGGCGAACGTCGTACTCGGCGCTGACCCGCTCGGCCCACGGCTTGCCCACCGGCCCCGCCGTGACGACGGACGAGCCCGAACCGCTCGCCCCCGACGAAGCGGCCGACGAGATGCCATCGTCACCCCTCGACGCTGCCGATGCGGTGCCCCAGACCCGGTTCCCGCAGCCGTTGACGGCGCTGCCCGGCGGCACCGAGTTCGGCGGGCTGGTGCACCTGGTGATGGAGCGGCTCGACTGGCAGGCCGCCGATCTGGGGGCCGAGCTGACCGCGGTGGTGGCCCGCGCCCATGCCGAACATCCCGTGCCCGACGTCGGGTTGGACGACCTGGCTGCCGGCCTCGATCTGGTGGTGCGCACCCCCCTCGGAACCCTGACCGGCGGGCGGGCACTGTTCGACCTGCCGGTGCGCGATCGCCTTCCCGAGCTGGACTTCGAACTGCCGCTGGCCGGGTCGTCGTCCGATGCTGGCACGCTGGCCGACGTGGCCGCGCTGTTCGGCGACCCCGAGCTCGTACCGGCGGACGATCCACTGGCCGCCTACGGGACCGCCCTCGCCGAGAGCCCCGCCGCCACTGAGGTGCTGGCCGGATGGCTGACGGGGTCGATCGACGCCGTGCTGCGCGTGCCGGGGGCCGACGGTCAGCCGCGCCATGTCGTGGTCGACTACAAGACCAACCGCATCTGGCTGCCTCCGGGCACGCCCCTGCGAGTCGAGGACTACACGGCCCAGGCGATGACCGACGCCATGATCGCCGCCCACTACCCCCTGCAGGCCCTGCTGTACTGCGTCGCCCTGCACCGATTCCTGCGCCTGCGTCAGCCCGGCTACGACCCGGCGGTGCACCTGGGCGGCGTCGGGTACCTGTTCGTGCGTGGGATGGCCGGGCCGGACGCGCCCCTCGACCAGGGGGGCGCCGGCGGCGCCGCGGCCATGCCCCTGGGCGTGTTCACCTGGCAACCGAGCCCTGCGCTGGTGCTGGCGGCCGACCGGGTGCTGGCCGGCAGGAACGCACCGACCGACGGCGTGGAGGGAGCCCATCATGAGGGTCGATGAGCCGGTGATCAGCGCCACCGGGGTGCTGGCCGAGTTCAACGCCGCCGGCGTGTTGCAGGTGGCCGATGTGCAACTGGCGCAGGTCAGTTGCCGCCTCAGCCGCATCGACGATCCGGCGACCCAACTGGCGGCCGCGCTCGCGGTGCGCGAGCTGCGTCGAGGGTCGGTCTGCGTCGACCTGGCCACGATCCGCGACCAGGTGCTGGCCGAACTGCGAGCCTACGACCTCACCGGCGAGGGCCTCAGCGACGGCGCGGGTGCCGCCGACTCCGCGATCCGCGAGCGCCTGGCCCTGGTGGAGTCCTTGCCGTGGCCGGAGGCCGCGACGTGGGCCTCGTCCCTCGAGGTCTCGGCGTCCGACGACCACCCGTACCGGCTCGAGGGCACCCTGTTCTACCTTGCTCGCTGGTGGCGACACGAGCGCGACATCGCCGCCATCCTGCGGGCCCGCGAGTCCGCTCCCCCGCCCCGGGTCGACCTTCCGCGACTCGAGGCCACGGTGACCGCGCTGTTCGAGCACGACGCCGGCGGCGGCGATGGCCTGCAGCGGCAGGCTGCGCTGGTCGCTGCCCGCAGTTGGACGTCGGTGGTGGCCGGTGGGCCGGGCACGGGCAAGACGACCACGGTGGCCCGCATGCTGGCCGCACTGCAGGACCAGTCGGAGAGGCCGCTCACGGCCGCCCTCGCGGCTCCGAGCGGCAAGGCCGCGGCGCGACTGGAGCAGTCCGTGCGTGAGGAGGCGGGCAAGCTGACCCGCACACTTCCCCCGATCCCGGCCGGGCAGACCCTGCACGGGCTGCTGGGGGCCCGCGGTGTGGGCAACGGTTTCACGCGCCACGCCGGCAATCCGCTGCCGCACGACGTGGTGGTGCTCGACGAGGCGAGCATGGTCGACGTCGCCATGTTCGCCGCGCTGCTGGCTGCGCTGCGCCCCACCTCCCGGTTGGTGATCGTCGGTGACCCGCACCAGCTCAGTTCGGTCGACGCCGGCCGGGTGCTGGCCGACATCGCCGCGGGTGGCCTCACCACCGGCGGCGACCAGCCGACCTCGGCGGTGGTGGAACTGGAGCGCAACTGGCGCAACACGGGCGACATCGACGCTCTGGCCCGAGCGGTGAAGGCCGGTGACGCCGACGCCGCGATCGCCCTGCTGGGGGCGAGCACCGACGGCAGCCTCGTGTGGGACGAACTGGACGGTCCCGAACTGGCCGATGTGCCGGGGTTGGCCGGGGAGTTGGTCGACCAGGCCCGGACGAGCCACGCGGCCGCGCTGGCGGGCGATGCCGCCGTCGCGCTCTCCTCGCTCGACACCCACCGGATTCTGGTGGCCCATCGGGAGGGACGACACGGGGTCGGCGGCTGGTCGCGGCAGGTGCAGGGGCTGCTGCGCCACGCGATCGACGGTTACGGCGGCGCCGGCGCTCACGCCAGGGATGCCGAGTGGTACCCGGGTCGTCCGATTCTGGTGACGGCCAACAGCCGCGACATCGCGGTCTTCAACGGCGACTCGGGAGTGATCGTGAACTCACCCGACGGGCGCGGTGGCCCGCAGTTGGCGCTGCCGACGCCGCACGGCCCCCGGCTGCTGAGCCCATCGTTGGTCGACGGTCTGGAGTCGATGTACGCCCTCACCGTGCACAAGGCCCAGGGGTCGCAGTTCGAGCGGGTCACGGTGGTGCTGCCACCCGAGACGTCTCCCCTGCTGACCCGCGAGATGTTCTACACGGCGATCACGCGCGCCCGGAAGCGGGTACGGGTGGTGGGAACGGCCGCCGCCGTGCGGGCGGCCATCGACCACCACACCCGGCGAGTCAGCGGGTTGAGGTTGACGACGACCCCGTGATGGGCAGCGTGACCACGGGAACGCCGGCGTGGGCGGCGGTGATCTGCCCCGCCCGCCACCCCTCGATCAGCCGGCGGGCGATGGACCCGGGTGCGGACAGCACCAGTTCGCCCGAGGCGACCGCCTCGTCCATCTGCGCGCGGGTGAACCAGCGGGCCTCGTCGAGTTCGACCCCATCGACGACGGGCGGCGCCGGCGCGACCGTGGCCACGCAGCCCAGCATCAACGAGCGCGGGAACGGCCAGGGCTGGCTGGCCAGGTAGCCGAAGCCGGTGACCGCCAGTTGGGCCTCCTCGGCGACCTCGCGGACGACCGAGGCCTCGAGGGATTCGCCCGCCTCGACGAAACCAGCGAGCAACGACATGCGGTGAGGTGGCCAGCTCGCCTGGTGGGCCAACAGCAGCCGCTCCTCGACCACCGACGTGCCCGGGTCGAGCAGCACCACGATCATCGCCGGATCCGTGCGCGGGAACAGCTGGGCACCGCACTCGAGACACTGCCGGACGAAGCCGCCCTCCACGGGGCGGGTGTGCCCGGCGCAGCGCTCGCACCGAGGGTCGAGCCGGTGCCAGGCGAGCACCGCCACCGCCGCGGTCAGCAGTTCCTCCTCGAGGGCCGAGAAGCCCCCCTCCCGCAGGGTGCGTGTCGCGGCACCCGACCCCGTACCACTCGACTGTGGATCACGCACCTCGACGGCGAACCATGGACGATCCTCGGCCACCCCCAGGAAGATGTGGCGAGCGGGGTCGTGAGTGCCCCCGGTGGGGCCGATCGACGCCAGCCCCCCAGCGGTGGTGACGCTCACCAGCTGGGCCTCGGGTCGTGCCCACTGGCCGGCGAGAGCGGCCTCGTCCGAGCGCAGGTCGGCGCGGCGGTCGAGGATGAGGATGAAGGGCGCGCTGGGATTCAGGGCAGTGCTGGCGGCGGGGGGCGCGGTGTCGGTCACGACTCGACCCTAGTCCGCCGCGCCGTCCACCCCGATCAGCGCCAACAGTCCGGCTTCGTCGAGCCTGCGGTCCGACCACCGCTCCTCACCCGTGGCGACGTGCACGAATCCGGCGGCCACCCGTTCCAGCGGCACCCCGCGCGATCGCGCCCAGGCCAGCCGGTAGAGCGCCAGCTGGTTCTCGTCGGCGGCGGCTCGTCCGGTCTTCCAGTCGACCAGCACGAAATCGGTGTCGGCATCCTCACCGGGGTAGACGGCGTCGATCTGGCCACGCAATTGCAGCGTGCCGCCGGTGGGCTCCGTCACGGTCAGCACGAAGGGCACCTCCAGCGCCAACGGCGTTCGCGAGGCCCACGGGGACTGCTCGAACCGTCGCTGCAGGGTGGCCAACTGGGCGCCGGTGGCCACCTCATCGCGCTCGTCCTCGGCGGTCGGGTCGACCAGCGACTGCTGACCGAGCCGGGCCTCGACCCA
This sequence comes from Aestuariimicrobium soli, assembly GCF_051192575.1. Classification (NCBI taxonomy): domain Bacteria; kingdom Bacillati; phylum Actinomycetota; class Actinomycetes; order Propionibacteriales; family Propionibacteriaceae; genus Aestuariimicrobium; species Aestuariimicrobium soli. The sequence continues at coordinate 316,923 of NZ_JBPJSQ010000002.1, forward strand.
GGCGTGGAACAACGTGCCCAGATTGGCGGCCGACGACGGCGCCTGCGGCATCGGACGAAGAATGCGGCGAACGTAGTCGTCGGGGTCGGCCGCCAACCGCATCGCCTGGGTCACCGACAATGACGGCGGCAGGGTGACCCGGCGCTGGGCCGACCGGTCCTCGTCCTGCTCGTGGGTGAGCGCCGCCAGCGTCGCGTCCCAGTCGTCCACCACCCGTTGGTCCTCGCTCGCCAGCGGCGGCAGGGCTCCCTGCGGATGGGCGGCGTGACGACGCACGAGGGCGGCGGCATCCAACCTGCGGGTGCGCTGGGCTTCGTCCAACTGAGCCGGCCAGTCCAGCGATTCAGCGCCTCCCAGCAGCGGGTTGGTGGCCGCCACCGGATCTGGTGCGAGGTGGTCGACGCGCCCCTGCTCGAGGGCTTCCTCGGCGACGGCCGTGAAGTAGTCGCTGGTGATCTTCGGGCGCGCCTGAGCCGGGCGCCACGTGTGGCTGGTGGCGACCAGTTCCTCGCGGGCCCGGGTGACCCCGACGTAGGCCAGCCGGTCCTCGGCCAGCCGGTTCGACGAGCGCTGGGCCTCGACGTAGTCGTCCAACGCCTTCTTCGTGACCTGGTGGGGCAACTGGTCGATGGAGTCGGCATCGCCCCGCAGCTCGGCCGGCAGCGCACTGGCCGTCGTCACCCAGTTGTCGGTCAGCCGGTCGGAGGGGAAGGTCTTGTCGACCAGCGCGGGCAGGTACACCACCTCCCACTCCAGACCCTTGGCCCGGTGCACCGTCAGCAGTTTGACCGAGTCGCGGGCGCTGGGTGTGGCCCGCTCGAGACCGACACCGTGGTCGAGTTCGGCCTGGAACCAGGCCAGCAGTCCCGACAACGACGAGTCGCCGTCGACGTCGACGTAGTCGGCGATGGCATCCATGAAGGCCGCCAGCTGGTCTCCGGCGCCGGCCCGCCCCGACGAGGCCAGTTCGATGTCGAGCCCGAGCGTGGTGATGACCCGCCTGACCTGGTCGAGCACCGGCTCGCTGGAATGCTGCCGCAGTCGCGCCATCTCGCCGCTGAACGCCGCGAAACGCTGGCGGGCCTCGGGCGAGAAGGGAGCGTCGCCCAGGTCGCTCATGGCGTCGAGCAGGCTGACCACGTCGGTGACGTCGGTGTCGGCCACGGCCTCGGCGAGTTCGTTGAACAGGTCGGGCAGGGGTGCCTGGTCGGCGGGCTCACGCGCGGTGAGGTCACGGGCCCGCACGCCGAGCAGGGCGAGGTCGCGCGGCCCGATCCGCCAGCGTGGGCCCGTCAACAACCGCACCAGTTCGGGGTTGGCGGTGACGTCGTTGACCAACCTGAGGGTGGCCACCACCTCGGCCACCTCGGGCAGCCCGAGCAGCCCACCCAGCCCGACGATCTCGACGGGAACGTCACGCGCCACCAGGGCCTGGTGCAGGTCGGCGGAATCGGCGTTGCGGCGCAACAGCACGGCCAGGTCGCGCCATGCCAAGGAGGGGTTCTCGTGGTGCTGGCGGACGATGTCGTCGGCCACCCACGCCACCTCTTCCGGCCAGGTCTCGAAGCTGGCGACCCGCACGACGCCGCCCTGCCTGTCGTCCGGCGCCACCAGGACCCCGGGGGTCTGCGCGCCCGTGGGGTCGTGCTTGAGCAGCACGGGGTCATCGCGCAGGGAGGCCGCGATGGTGTTCGCGACCTGCAGCACCCGCTGCCCGGACCGCCGGTTCACGGTCAGTTGGTACGAGGCCGCCGGGAGCACCTCGGTGCCGGCGCGTCGGGGGAACTCGCGGTGGAAGGCGAGAATGTTGCTGGCCGCCGCGCCGCGCCACCCGTAGATGGCCTGGAAGGGATCGCCGACGGCCGTCACCGGGTGACCCAGACCGGAGCCCTCGACGTCGTCGCCCGAGAACAGGGCCCGCAGCAACTGGGCCTGCGCCGACGAGGTGTCCTGGTATTCGTCCAGCAGCACCACCCGGAACTGGTCGCGGAGCACCGCCCCGACGTGGGGCACCCGCTCGGCCAGGGCGGCCGCCGTCGCCATCTGGTCGGCGAACTCGGTCACACCCAGCGAGGCCTTGAGCGCCCGGAAGTCGTTGACCAGGCCCAGCAACTCGACGCGCTCGGCGCTGGTCGCACCGGCCTGCTCGATGGCCTTGTAGGGGGCGCCCCGCCACAGTGGCGCCGCGTCGAGCCGCTGCTGGAAGCGGGCAGCGTGCTCGGTGATCTGCTCGCCGGTGACCAGGTGCGAGCTCATCATCGCCTCGAGGCCCAGCACCCGCTCGGTCAGTGAGTCGGGACGAAGCCGGCTCAGGTGGGCGAACGGCCCCGGCGCGCGGCTGACGGTGCGCGAGGCCAGGCGGTAGCGAGCCGCCCCGGTGATCAACATCGACGAACTCTCCACCCCGATCCGGGCGCCGTGTTCTGACACGAGGCGGCCGGCGAACGAGTCGTAGGTCATGACCACCTCTTCGCCCTGCTCGTCGACCCCCTCGGCGATGACACCCGCGCGCACGAGTGCCTGGCGCACGCGATGACCCAATTCGGCGGCGGCCTTGCGCGTGAAGGTGAGGCCGAGCACCTGATCGGGCCGCACCTGACCCGTGCCGACCAGCCACACCACCCGCGCCGCCATCACCGTCGTCTTGCCCGAGCCCGCCCCGGCGATGATCACGGCCGGCTCGAGGGGGGCCGTGATGGCGGCCAACTGCTGGTCCGAGAAGGGAATGCCCATGGCATCGACCAGGTCTTCGGGACGTTCGAACCCGTGGGCGGGTCGGCTCACCTCGGTCATCAGCGCCTCCCGGGCTGGCCGGTGCCGCGTTCGGTCGCCCACACCGGGCAGGAGCCCACGTGGGCGCAGAAGCGGCACATGTCGTTGGGGGTCGCGCGATAGTCCTCCCCGCGCACCGTCTCGACGGCACCACCGAGCTGGCGGGAGACCCAGGTCTCGTCATCGGCGTCGGTGACCAGCGGCGCCTGCCTGAGCACGCTGGGCCCGCCGGACTTGTCGTCCTTGCGCAGGTAGACCAGTTCCGCCCCGCCGACCCCGGCATGGTCGGGGGCGAGGTGGTCGAAGGCGCCCAACTCGGCCGCCAGTTGGTAGACGCCCAACTGCGCGTGCTCGTCCACCTGCTTCTGGGTCGGGGTCATGCGCCCGGTCTTCAGGTCGACCACGTGCAGTCGTCCCTCGGTGTCGACCTCGAGCCGATCGACCACGCCGACCAGTTCGACCCGGTCGGTGCCGTCGGTCACGGGCACGTCCGCGACCACGCGGAACGGCACCTCGACGCCGAGCACCCGTCGCTGGGACGCCGCATGCCACACGGCGAACCGGCCGAGCGCCTCCTCGGCGACCACCCGTTCGGAGTGCGACAGCCAGGCCGCGTCGAAGGGAATCTGGTCCCACACCTCGTCGAGGCGACGCGACAGTTCGTCCACGGGCAGATCGGCCTGCGAGGCGTGCTGGGCCAACACGTGGATGACCGAGCCGAGGCTCGCCGCCGAACCGCGGGTCGACTGGGCCCGGGCCTTGCGGTCGAGGAACCATCGGCGACTGCACCCGAGCAGGCTCTCCACCTCCGACGGACTGAGTCGCACGGCCCGGCGCGGGTCGGTGGCCGGCGTGGTCGCCTGGCTGTACTCGTGCACGCCCCACCACCAGCGCGGGTCGGCGCCACGCACCCGGGAGACCTGGGCGAGCCGTGCCGCGGCGTGCTCGCGCAGGTGCGGGTTCGCCGCCGGATCCTCCAGCACCCGGCGCAGGTCGGAGACGAGCGCCGTCATCGTCAATGGGCGACGCGGACGACCCACGACCCGCTCGGGCCCGGCCTCGCCGGGGTCGAACAGTTCGGTCAGGAACCGGCTCGGCTGGTCGGCCTCACCCTCGACACCCGTCGAACAGGTCACCTCGAGGCGCTGCCGGGCTCGGCTGGCGGCGAGCAGGAACAACCGCCGCTCCTGGTTGATCCGCACCGAGAACGGTTCGGGCCCGGCCACGCCGTCCTCGGTGAGCTGCGAGGCCTCCAACACCGTGCCGATCCGGCGCGTGCTCGGCCAGGCGCCCTCCTGCACGCCGGCGACGACCACCACGTCGAACTCCTCACCCTTGACCCGGTGGGCCGTGGTCAGCAGCACGCCGCGGGCACGGGCGCCGGTCTCACGGGCGTGGTCGGCGGCGATGTCGTGGGCGTCGATCTCGGCGACCAGGGCCCGCACCGCTCGAGCCCCGACCAGCACCGTGTCACGGTTGGCCACGTCGAACAGCGCCACCACGGCATCGAGGTCGCGATGGGCGGCCGCCGCCCCTTCGCCGTCCGCCAGGGCGAGGGCCTCCAGCCGCGCGGGCCAGCCGGTGCCGTCCCACAGGCACCAGAGCGCTGCCGAAGCGCTCTGGTTGCGTCGGATGACATCGGCCGCACGCTGAAGCAGGCGACCCAGCGTGCGGGCAGACTCCGCCTCCGGTGAGGCACCGACATGAGGCAGCAGGTCGGGGTGCGAGACCAGCGCGGCCCGCCAGGCCTGCGACGAGAGCACGTCGAGGTGAACGTCGTCGGCCTGGCTGCGCAACTGACGACCGAGTCGCCGCAGGGCGAGACCGTCGAGCGAGCCCAGGGGTGACCGCAACAACGCGTCGACGGTGTCGGGCGGCAGATCGGGCCCGCCCGGGTCGTCGCCGTCGCGTTGGGCGAGCAGCAGGGCGGCCTCCAGCCCGTGTTGCAGGGCCTTCACCGCGGCCGACTCGTGCAACGGCATGTCGTCGGCGCCCAACCGCACCGGCACGCCCTGCACCGTGAGGGTGCGGGCCAGCAGCGGCAGCAGGGATCGTCCGGTGCGCGTGATCACCGCCATCCGTTCCCAGGCGATCTGGTCGTCGAGCCTGGCCTCGCGCAGGGTGTGGGCGATGTGTTCGGCCTCGGCCCCGACGGAGTCGAAGATGCGCACCCTCACCACCCCCGCCGACTCCCCCTCGACACCCGACTCGGGCGACGCCGGGCGGTGGGCCACCGGTCGCGGGAGACGCGCCTCGACCCGGGCCACGGCCCTGGCCACCCCGGGACGATTGCGATGGTTGACCTCGAGCGTGACCACCCGGCTGCTGCGACCGTCGCGGGCCAACAGGGAGTCGAAGTCGGCCAGCACGCGCGGGTCGGCCCCCCGGAACGCGAAGACGCTGGTGCCCGGATCGCCCGTGGCCACCAGGGGCAGGCCGGCACCGAGCACGTCGGCGAGCAGGCCGATCTGGGCGGGATCGTGCTCCCCCAGGTCGTCGACCCACACACCGCTGATCGGTTGCCGCACAGCCGCCACCGTGGCCGGGTCGAGCAAGGCCAGCCGCGCGCGGTGCACGACCTCGGCGTAGTCGAGCACCCCTTCGGCATCGAGCACGTCGAGGTACTCCTCGAAGAACTCCGCCAGCGCCACCCACTCGGGACGAGCCGCCTCGCCACCCAACTGCGCCACCGCGGCGGGGTCGAGCCCCAGTTGACGCACCCGCGAGATGGCCTGCCTGACCTCGCTGGCGAACGCCTGGGTCGTGACCGCGGGTCGCAGGTGCTCCGGCCAGGCCGACACGTCGTGGTGGGCCAGCAGTTCCCTGATCCGGAACTCCGACTCCGGCGCGGTCAGCAGCCTGGCGGGGGCGGGCCGGTCGAGGGCGAGGGTCTCGGCCGGGGCGGCCAGGTTGCGAATGGCGTGCGCCAACGCGTGCAGCGTCATCACCCGGGGCCGCACGTGGGAGCCGCCGATCGTCCGTGCGATCTGCGCCCGCAGGGCCTGGGCGGCGGGTCGGGTCGGGGCCAGCACGAGGCACGACTCCAACGCCGCGCCGGCCTCGACACGGGCGCACACCGACTCGACCACCAGGCTGGTCTTGCCCGTTCCCGGACCGCCCAGCACCAACAGCGAATCGACCTGCCCACACCAGCTCAACGCCTGGCTCTGAGCGCGATCGGGCACGGGCCGCACGGGGGCACTCGGCAGCACGATCTGCATGGTCGTCAGCTCACTCACCCGACCATCCAATCAGCCGCCCCCGACAAATTCCTCGGCCCGCAGGTGTGGCATGGCCCTCCACTGTGCAAGAGTGGGGGCACTGTCGAGCCAACGGAGAGACCGTTGGCGGCAGGGGGCGGAAGCATCCACCCCGATCGGTGCACGAGGAGATTTACATGGCACAGGGAACCGTCAAGTGGTTCGATGCCGGCAAGGGCTACGGTTTCATTGCGATCGATGGCGGAGGCGAGGACGTTTTCGTTCACTACTCGTCCATCGAGACCAAGGGCTTCAAGACCCTCGAAGAGGGCCAGGCCGTTGAGTTCGAGGTGACGCAGGGCCAGAAGGGTCAGCAGGCTGAGAACGTTCGCGTGATCGGCTGACACCACCCGTCTGGTGACACTCCAGACTTCCAACGGGGTTCGTCCTGACAAGGGCGGACCCCGTTGTCATGTCGTCACCCCACACCACACCCCCACCAGCCCCATCCCGACCAACATCGGAGCCGTCACGATGGTGACCCAGCCCAGCCGCCTCGTTCTCGCCCTCAGCGACGACGACCCCTCCATGCGCCTGCGCGCGGCCCTGGCGGCCGGCAGCCAGCCCGACCCAGCCCTGCTCGAGCCGCTGGTCGAGCGCTGCGGCGTCGAACCCGACTTCCACGTGCGCGACACCCTCTCGTGGGCGCTGACGATGCTGCCCCGCGAGCTGACCCTGCCCCGCATCGGACGCGAACTGCACGCCGACGGACTGCAGGCCCGCACCCAGGCCCTGCATACTCTGTCGAAGATCGCCGACCCCGCCACGTGGACGTGGATCCCGCGGCACACCCTGCACGACGCCGACGATGAACTGGCCCGCACCGCCTGGCGAGCCGCCGTCGCGGTCGTCCCCCGCGACCAGCGCACCGAGCTCGCCGCCGACCTGAGCACCGAGTTCGGACGAGGCGACCGCGGCCTGCGCTGGGCCCTCACCCGGGCCCTGTTGGCACTGGACGACGCGGCCCTGCCCGTGGTCGAGAGCGAGCAGGCGCGCCTGGCCGCGTCGGTGGAGCCCGACGACCCTGCCCTGCTGCACGCCCGCGCCACCCGACACCTGCTGGTCGATCCCGACCTCGGGTTCGACGAGGCCGAACGCCGCGCCAGCGATCCCCAGCTCGGCGGCCAGTAGGCTGCCGAGCATGGCGGGCGAGTCCGAGGGTGTGCGCACCGAGGTCGACGGTCGGGTATTGACCCTGACCAACCTCGACAAGGTGCTCTTCCCCGACGGCACCACGAAGGCCGAGTTGATCGCCTACCACCTCGCCATCGCCCCCACCCTGCTGCCGCACCTGGCGCAGCGCTGCCTCACCCGGTTGAGGTTCCCCCATGGCGTGGATGCCCCGTCGTTCTACGAGAAGAACGCCCCCGCTGGCACGCCCGACTGGGTGCACGTTCAGCAGGTGCTGGCCGCCGGGTCAAGGATCGACTACGTGGTGGCCGACGACACCGCGACCCTGGTCTGGCTCGCCAATCTGGCCGCCATCGAGTTGCACACCCCGCAGTGGCGGCTCACCGATTCCCCGACCGAGCCGGGTGAACCGATCGGTTTCGAGGGCGAGCGGGCCGTGCGGGCCAGCACTCTGGTCGTCGACCTCGACCCAGGCCCCGGCATCGAGGCCCACCACCTGGCCACCGCCGCCATGATGGCCGCCACCGAACTCGCGGGCGAGGGCCTCGTCCCCTACGTCAAGACGTCCGGATCGAAGGGACTGCAGGTGGTCTGCGCGCTCGAGCCCAGCGACTGGCGGGCCGTGATGGAGCAGGTGCGCCTGCTGGGCCTGCGGCTGGCCCACGCCCGGCCAGACCTGTTCGTCACCACGATGAACAAGGCCGCCCGCGCCGACCGCATCTACGTCGACCACCTGCAGAACCGCGCCGACCGCAACACCATCAGCGTCTATTCGGCCCGGGGGCGCGACCAGCCGCGGGTGTCTACCCCGCTCACGTGGGAGGAGGTCGCCGCCGTCGAACCGGGCGACAGCCTGCACTTCACCATTCGCGACGTGCCTGACCGGGTCGCCGAACACGGTGACCTGTGGGAGGGACTGCTCGACCCCGACGCCGCGGCTCCCCTGCCGGCCTTCGTCGCCCCCCGCCCCTGAACGACCGGCCCCTGAACGACCGACTCGTGAGCGATCGGGGTGAGTGGCCGACGAACCCGCCCCCATGGTGAACTGTGCATCATGGGCAGCATGAATGAGGTCGGCGGCAGGTACGACGAGGCCAGTGAGCCCACCCGCGTGCTGCAGCGCCCCCTCGAGGCGCCCGAGCGCACCCGCCACGCCGAGGCGCCCGCCGAGTGGGTTGCCGTCGCGACCGAGATCGGACGACGCCACCGCACCAATCAGGACGCCTACTCCGCGGGGGTCAGCGGTGACTGGGCCGCGCTGGTCGTCTCCGACGGTGTCTCCAGCTCGATCGGGGCCGAGCGGGCCTCGCTGACGGCCGCCACCACCGTGCGCTCGGCATTGTTGAGCGCCGTCGAGCGCCCCGGCGACTGGGATGCCACCTTCCGGCAGGCCTACGCCGCCGCGCAGACCGAGGTGCTCTCGATCGGGCACGACGGCTCTCCCGTCGGCTCGTGCACCCTGGTGGCCGCGCTGGTCACCGGGCGGGAGATCCATCTGGGCAACATCGGCGACACCCGGGCCTACTGGGTGGCCGACGCCACGCCCGACCACGCGGGCGAGACCGTGCAGCTCAGCGTGGACGACTCGCTCGCTCAGGCGCAGATGGACCTGGGGGTCAGCCGCGAGGAGGCCGAGTCGGGCTCGCATGCGCACGCCATCACCCGCTGGATCGGCCCCGACGCACCGGAACTCAATCCGCGCATGCGGCACTTCCGTGCCGAGGGGCCCGGATTGCTGGTGGTCTGCTCCGACGGTCTGTGGAACTACGCCTCGGCCCCCGAGGCCATGGATGGCCTCGTGCGTGGCCTGGTGGCCGAGCTGGGCGAACCCTCGTCCGGTGAGATCCTGCGAGAACTCGCGCGGGCGTTGACGCAGTGGGCCAATCAGCAGGGCGGCCGCGACAACATCACGGTCGCCCTCGCCCGCGTGCACTGATTCCACCCGGGTGCCTTCGACGCGGGGCACCGGGCCTCAGCCGTCAGCGCAACCGGGGCACCACGATCTGTCCGTAGGGCCCGCTACGGTGGGGGTGTGGAGATCAAGATTGGTGTCAAGCACGTTGCCCGCGAGGTTCAGCTCGAGTCGAAGTCGTCTGCGGACGAGGTGCTCGCGGCCCTCGAGGAGGCTCGCACGAAGGACGGTCTGCTGAGGCTGACCGACGACAAGGGGCGCACGATCGCCGTGCCGGCCTCCCAGATCGGCTACGTCGAGCTGGGCATCGAGCAGTCCCGTCAGGTGGGCTTCGGCGCCGGCTGAGTCGTCCGCGGCCGGTCAGAGCTGCTGACCGCTCAGGGCTGCAGGCCCAGTTCCTCCAGCCGACGAGACGACAGTTCGACCAGTCGTCCGATCAGATCGCTGGTGGCGGCGATCTCGTCGGTGCTGCCGGGCTCATGACCGGTGAGCATGCCGGTCAGGTCGGTCGCCCGCCCCGCCACGCGCTGGGCCTGAGCGCTGGCCTCCCCCAGCATGCGCCGGGCGAACAGCGCCAACCGCGAGGTCTCGGGGCCGGGCTCAGCGAGCACGTCCGCCAACTGCGCCCGGGCCCATTCGCCCACCTCGGCATGCGCCACGGCGACGGCCCGCAGGTCGACCTCGGTGCTGGCCTCGGGGTCGACCAACGACAGCAGGTCGCCGGCCATGCCCGAGGTGACGACGGCCTTGACCAGCGCCTGTGGCCACGAGGTGACGGGCGTGTACTGGTGGAATCCCTGCAGGGCCTGGGCGAGCGTGTCGGCCAGTTCTGCCTGGTCGACCGTCTCGAGCAGGTGGTCGACGGGGGCGAACTGCAACAGCCCGAGCCGGGTGAGCTGGGTGCGGCGGGCCAGGTCGGGGGCAAGCCGGGCGTCGGCGACGATGGTTTCGAAGGCGTCGAGTTGGCCCAGCACCACGAGGGTCTGCAGAGTGCCGGTTCCGGCCGAGTCGTGTCCAAGCAGGGTGCTCACCCCCCCACGGTAGCCATGGTGACGCCCGATTGAGCCGTGGCACGCCCGGCGCGGTAGGCTGGCCAAGGTTGGGCAACCGTGCCCACCTGCAGCGAAGCGCTGCGGAGTCGAACTCCGCGCCCTCGTCGTGCGATCCGCGATCCTCGCGCCGTCGACGAGCCCTGCACCCCACCGGCGCCCCTGCGCCGCTCGACGAAGGCACCACCCTGACTCTCCACACCGACGACACCGCCATCCCGACCGATCAGCAGACCTTCGCCGACCTCGGCGTGCTGCCCGCGATCGAACAGTCCCTCGCGAAGGTCGGCATCACCCACCCGTTCGCGATCCAGCGGCTGGCGATTCCGTTGGCCCTCGAGGGCGTCGACCTGATCGGCCAGGCCCGCACCGGCACCGGCAAGACCCTCGCCTTCGGCATCTCGACGCTGCAGCGCGTGCTGATCGAGGGCGACGAGGGTTTCGACGAGCTCGAGCACCCCGGCAAGCCGCAGGCCCTGATCGTGACCCCCACCCGCGAGCTGACCGTGCAGGTCGCCCGTGACCTCGAGACCGGGTCGACGATCCGCAAGGCTCGGGTGCTCACCGTCTACGGCGGGGTCGGCTACGAACCCCAGCTGGAGGCTCTCGAGAAGGGCGTCGACGTCGTGGTCGGCACCCCCGGTCGCCTGATCGACCTGGCCAACCGTGGCTCCCTCGACCTGTCCCACGTGCGCGTCGCCGTGCTCGACGAGGCCGACGAGATGCTCGACCTGGGCTTCCTGCCCGACGTGGAGCGGCTGCTCGGCATGACCCCGAAGTCGCGCCAGACCCTGCTGTTCTCGGCCACCATGCCCGCCGCGATCGTGTCGTTGGCGCGCACCTGGCTGCAGCGCCCCGTCAACGTGCGCGCCGAGGGACACGACGCCCAGGCCACCGTGCCCGACACCACCCAGTTCGTGTACCAGGCCCACGATCTCGACAAGCCCGAGGTGATCGGCCGCATCCTGCAGTCGACCGACGTCGAGAAGGTGATGATCTTCTGCCGCACCAAGCGCGCCGCGCAGCGGCTCACCGACGACCTGGTCGACCGCGGCTTCCCCGCCGCCTCGATCCACGGTGACCTCAACCAGGCCGCCCGTGAGCGCGCGCTCAAGCGGTTCCGGGCCGGTGAGGTGACCGTGCTGGTCGCCACCGACGTGGCCGCCCGTGGCATCGACGTCACCGGGGTCAGCCACGTGATCAACAACGAGTGCCCCGACGACGACAAGACCTACGTGCACCGCATCGGCCGCACCGGTCGCGCCGGCGCCAAGGGCGTCGCCGTCACCCTGGTCGACTGGGCCGACGTCACCCGTTGGAAGGTGATCAACAAGTCGCTCGACCTCGACTTCCCCGAGCCGGTCGAGACCTACTCGTCCAGCGCCCACCTGTTCAGCGATCTGGACATTCCCGAGGGCACCAAGGGGCGGCTCGTCCCCGAGAAGCCGTACGAACCCAAGCCCCGCGAGGATCGCGGTGGTCGCGGTCGGTCGACCTCGGACGAGCGCCCGCGCCGCGAGCGTCAGCCCCGGGAGCGTCGCCGCACCCGCAATGGGGAGTCCGTGACTGACCAGGACCAGGGCCAGACCGGCGACACCGCCGAGCCCCAGGCCCCGCGCCGTCGCCGCCGCCGTCGCTCACGCGGCGGTTCGTCCGGCTCGTCGGCCGCCGCGGGCGAGTGATCGCCGACGATCTGGTCGAGCGGGTGCTGCGAGCCGTCGAGCTCGTCCCGCCCGGCCGGGTCGTCAGCTACGGCGACATTGCCGAACTGGTCGGCACCGGGCCACGCCTGGTGGGCCGCATCATGAGCCAGTGGGGGTCGTCGGTGGCCTGGTGGCGGGTCACCAACTCCTCCGGTGAGCTGCCGGCGCATCTGCTGGGCGAGGCCGCCTCCCGGTGGGCCGACGAGGGCATCACCCTCAAACCCAGCGGACGAGGCTGCCGCATCCACGCCCACCGGGCCGACCTGCCGGCCTGGGCCACCGCCTTCGAGGCCGTCAGGCCGACGCCCCGAACTCCTCCAGGGCGATCACCGGACGAACGAACCGTTCCACCTCGCCGGCGCTGAAGGCGCGCTGCAGCAGGTTGTCGCCCAGCACATTGCCCAGCGCCCCCATGATCATGGCCTGGTCGAGGGAGAGGTGGCGGTGGGCCACGTCACCCGAACCGACGGCCACCGCGTCGTGGAAGCCGCCGGGCCCGTAGCAGTCGAAGTCGCGCTGCAGGGCCTGCAGGTTCGCGATCGCGCCGGACCGGTCGTGCATCATGGCCAGGAACGCCGCGTGCGGCGTCACCACCCCGTTGCCGTAGTCGGGGTCGGGGTTGGTCGGCGTGCGGTCGGTGTGTTCGACATCGCTGAAGTAGCCGTCGGGCTTGAGCCCCAACGCGTCGACCCCCCATTCGGCGTAGCCACCCAGCGGATCGCTGGCGGGAGAGAAACCCCAGTAGCCGTAGGCGCTGAGCCCGTGGTCGCGCTGGACGGCCACGTGGTTGGGGTGGTTGCGTCCCCAGGAGTTCGGGGCCCAGGTCTGTTCGGGCACGAACACGTTGGGCATGAGCTCCTCGAACATCGAGCCTCCCCAGCCGGGCACGGTGCGTCGTCCGAGGTAGTCGTGGGCGCCCTCGAACACGTCGACGCCCAGATAGGTGCGCCACTCACCGACCGGCGGCATCTCGGGCCAGTCCCAGTCGGGCGGGAACGTGCGCCAGGCCTGGAAGTAGGCGCTGGCGGGCACCTGCTGTTTGGCGATGCCCAGGTAGGTGGTGATGCGGGTCTCCGAGACGATGGTGTCGTAGTGGTGGCTGGCGGTGTACCACACCGGACTGCCCGACCCGATCAGGTCACGGGCCTCGGTGGCCGGCGGGTTCGGCAGGCGGGTCGGCTCGGTCTCGTAGAAGCCGCCGTAGTTGAGGTAGTGCTTCGAGAAGGTGGGGTCGGCGAAGACGTCGAACCGCATGCGGTCGAACATTCGCCCCGCCTGCCGTCGGTTGCCCGGGTCGGCATTGCGGACGACCAGCAGCGCCGCTCCCAGCCACGCGGCGTCGACGGACGACACGAACGGCTCGACCGGGTCACCGCTGCCGGGCCAGGCGGTCACCACCGACCCGTCGCGCGGGTCGTACCAGTTGAAGTACATCCCCGAGGCGGTGTGGTGGTCCATCCGCTCCAGGGTCGTCAGGGTCTGCCGGATCCGTCGGCTGGCGTCTCCCCCGGTGATCAGGCCCAGATCCCGGGCCACCACCGTCGACCACAGGTAGCCGCCGATGTTGGTCGGGGAGGTGACCGTCACCGGGTCGGTGAGGTCTGCTTGGATCAGATCGGTGACCAGGCCGGTGCGCCGGTCGGCCATCGCCGCCAGGCTGCGCCAGGTGTCGGCCGCCCACCGCTGGAGCGTGCGTCGGTCACTCCCGCGGGCCGCGGCGGTCGGCGCGGCGCCCGCCAGGGCGCCCACCCCGAGGGCGCTGGCGCCGACGCCCATCCCTCCGGCGATCAGTGCGCGCCTGCCCAGCGCCTGGTGGGTGTGCTGGAACTGCTGCGACATGGGTCCTCCGAAGTGCGTCGTCGAGCCTCGGCGGGGAGTCCGTCCCCGATCTGGTCAGCCTAACCCGCCTGCCCGCGGCAATTCGGTGGTCGGTTGAACCGCATGCGTCTAGGCTCGGGAACGCCATGCCGAATCCCATCACCGATGATGCCGCCGCGGTGCGGACGGTGTTGCGCGCACCCTTGGGCAACATCGCTCGATTCACCTGGGCCGTCGCCCGCGGGCCGGCGACGATCTCACTGGCCGTCGGAACCGTCGAGGCCGCACTGCTGGTGGTCACCCCGGTGCTGCTGGGACGAGCGATCGGGGCCCTCCCCGAACTGGTGGGCGCCGGCGCGGGGGTGCGCGCACTGTTCGGGTGGTTGCTGGCCCTGGTCGGATGCGCGGTGCTGGGGCATCTCCTCTCCCAGGTGCGCAATCCCCTGGATTGGAAGCTGATCCAGGACTTGGACGTCGGCATCCAGCTGCGGCTGGGGGCGATCGGGGCCCGGGATCCCCGGCTGCCGGTGCTGGAGTCCCCCGACGTGGCGGACGCACTGCAGCAGTTGCGGCCCCGCTACTGGGAGATCCGGATGGCCGCGCAGATGGCCTTCGTCTACCTGTATCCCGCGCTGCTGGGGTTCGTCGGATCGTGTCTGCTGCTGGCCGGCACCACCGTGTGGTGGCTGCCGTTCCCGCTGCTGCTCGGCTGGGCGGCCGAGGCCGAGTTCCGCCGGCGCAGCACCATCAGTCAGTTCGACGTCTGGGTGAACGGCACCGAAGACCAGAAGCACGCCATGTATGCCTTCGGACTGACCACCGGTGATGCCGCCAAGGAGGTGCGGGTGTTCGGGCTGGAGCCGATGCTCAGCACCCGTTACTGGGACCGGTACACCAGCGCCCTGCAACCCTTCTGGAAGGCTCGCCGCCGCACGACGGTGGAGTCGCTGGGCGTCTCCCTGGTGCGGGTGGGCCTGACCGTCGCGGCGCTCGCCGTGGTCGGGCAGCTGGCCAGCGACGGTGACCTCTCGCTGACGGCGCTGGCCACGGCCATCCCGTTGGTGCTGGCGATCGGCGGGGCGGACGCCTGGATGTTCGGCCAGTTGCAGCGGGGCTCCTCGACGCTCGGCATGCTGGCCAAGGTCGAGCGCAAGCTCGCCCCGGAGACGACGGCTGCCTCGGAGCCGTCTCCGAGTGGTGGTGCGCCGTCGGTGAGGCTGGAGGGGGTCAGCTTCAGCTATCCCGGGGCCTCGCGCACCGTGCTCGACGGCCTCGACCTCGACCTTGCCGCCGGTGAGGCGGTGGCCCTGGTGGGGGTGAACGGTGCCGGCAAGTCGACCCTGGTCAAGCTGATCGCCGGTGCCTACCGGCCGACCGAGGGTCGGGTGCTGGTCGACGGACGAGACCTGGCCGACTTCAGCACCGACGAGCTGCGCGCCTGGCAGCGACGGATCGCCCCGATCACCCAGGAGTTCGCGCACCTGCCGATGCTGGCCGGTGACAACGTCGAACTCGGTAGCGGTCGGCTGTGGTCGGGCGAGCTCGAGGTCGACCGGCCCGCCCCACCCACCGACACCATCGACGCGGTGGCCGCCCGGGCGGGCGTGGACGAGATCATCCAGAAGCTGCCACACGGCTGGCGCACCCCGCTCGACAAGACCCTTCCCGACGGGGTCGACCTGTCGGGGGGCGAGTGGCAGCGGATCGCGCTGGCGCGTGCCCTGCGGTCCGTCGACAACGGAGCGGGTCTGCTGGTGCTGGACGAGCCCGCCGCGGCCCTCGACGTCGCCTCCGAGGCACGGCTCGTGCGCACCTACCTCGATCTCGCGCGCAACACGAGTTCGCTGGTGATCAGCCACCGGTTCTCGGTGGTGCGGCCGGTGCCGCGGATCGTGGTGCTGGAGCACGGGCGCATCGTCGAGGACGGCAGCCATGACGAGCTGATGGCCGTACCCGGTGGCCGTTACCGCAGCATGTTCAGCCTGCAGGCCTCCCGCTATGCCGAGGACGCCACCGAGCGCACCGCGACGGAGGACTCGTGAGGCACAACTACCCCGCCGCGGCCCTGCTCTGGCTGCGCACCTCGTTCGCGGCCGCCCAGTGGCTGGTCGCCGTGATGTTGCTCACCACGGTGGCCGGATCGGTGCTGGCACCCCTGAGCCTGTGGGGCGTCAGCCACACCATCGACGCCGCCACCCGCCAGACGTCCCTGTGGCCGGGGCTGCTGGTCACGGGGGGCTGCCTGCTGGTCTCGGCGGTGGCCTCGGGACTGGCTGGCCCCATCGGTGACACCGTGGACGACCGTCTCTTTCGCCACGTGAACCACGATCTGTCGCGGGTGGTGGGGTCGATCCCCTCCCTTGCCCACCACGAGAACCCCGAGATCGCCGACCGGCTCGCCCTGGTGAAGCAGGACGCCTGGCGATTGGGAGGCATCTACCGGCTGCTGCAGACGATTGGCGCCGTGGCCAGCGTGGTCACGGTCGTCGGGTTGCTGTGGAGCATCCACCCGCTGCTGCTACTGGTGCTGGTCGCGGCGCTGGTGCCCACCGGGGTGTCCGCCTTGGGGCGCACCAAAGAGGTCGAGGTCAACCGTCGCAACATCAAGTTCTGGCGGGCCGCCGAGATGCTGGTGGAACTGCTCACCAAGGCCCAGCACGGGCTCGAGGTGCGCTCGTTCGGGCTGCGCACCCCCCTGTTGCGCACCATTCGCCGGGGCGTCATGGCCCTGAACGCCCCGATCACGTCGACCGCTAGCCGGTGGAGCGTGTACGCGGGACTGGCCTGGATCGCTCAAGGTGGCGTGCACCTGGCCGCCCTGGTCTGGCTGGCCGGGCGGGCCGCCGAGGGCCAGGCCACCATCGGTCAGGTCACCCTGCTGCTGCTGATCGGCCCCCAGATCAGTACCACGGCGGCCGCCGTCAGCGCCAACGCCCGGCAGGTGATCGAATCGCTGGCGGCCTTCGACCGCTACCGATGGCTGCGGGACTACTCCCGAGAGCACCAGTGGGACGACGGCACCGCAGCTCCCCCCGACCAGTTGCGCACCGGCATCAGGCTGGAAGGCGTGTCCTTCTCCTACCCGGGAGCCGACGGGCCCACCACTGCCCTGGCCGGCGTCGACCTGACCATCCCGGCGGGCACGTCCGTGGCCCTGGTGGGACGCAACGGTGCCGGCAAGTCCACCCTGGTGAAGCTGCTGAGCCGGTTCTACGACCCCACCACCGGCCGGATCCTGGTCGATGGTGTGCCCCTCACCGACCTCGACCCTCGTGAGTGGCGGAAGCGGATGTCGGCAGGCTTCCAGGACTTCTCCCGCCTCACCTTCCTGGTGCGCGAGTCGATCGGGGTGGGCGACATCGCCCGGGTCGGAGACGACGAACGGGTGAGGACGGCGGCGTCCGCGGGGCATGCCGACAGCGTGATCGCGCAGCTCGAGGCGGGCCTGGACACCCAACTCGGCACGGACTTCGAAGGGGGCGTGGATCTCTCGGGTGGGCAGTGGCAGCGCCTCGCCTTGGCCCGGGCCTTCATGCGGGAGCGTCCGTTGCTGATGATCCTGGACGAGCCGACCGCCGCCCTCGACCCTGAGGCGGAGCACACGATCTACGACCAGTACGCGGCCACCGCCAAGCGGCTGGCGGCCGAGACCGGCGCCATCACCGTGCTGGTGTCGCACCGGTTCTCGACGGTGCGGATGGCCGACCTGATCGTGGTGATGGACGACGGTCGGGTCGCCGAGGTCGGCACCCACGCCGAGTTGCTGGCCGCGGACGGTGACTACGCCCGCATGTTCCGTCTCCAGGCCGACGCCTACCGCTGAGGACTCACAGCCCCCGGGCCAACCGGTGGTAGGCCTGGTTCCACCGCACCTGCTGGCTGAACCCGCGCACCGTCGTCTGCTCGTCGATCACCAGCAATTCCGTGCCGGTGAGGTCGGCGAAGATCTCGAAGACCTCCACCCCCAGCGCCGTCGACATCACCGTGTGGTGGGCGGCGCCCGCCGTCAGCCAGCAGGCCGCCGACGTGGCGAAGTCGGGGGCGGGCTTCCAGACCGCTCGTCCGACGGGGAGCCTCGGCAGGTCGGGAGCCGAAACGTTCTGCACGACGTTGGCCGTCAACCGGAACCGGTCGCGCAGGTCGGTGAGGGCCACCACCACGGCCGGGCCGGGGTCGGCGGTGAACACCAGCCGCACGGGGTCGTCCTTGCCGCCGATGCCCAGCGGATGCACCTCCAGCCGCGGACGAGCGGTCGTGAGCGACGGCGACACCTCGAGCATGTGCGCGCCGAGGATGCGCTCGTCGCCCGGGGTGAGGTCGTAGGTGTAGTCCTCCATCAGGCTGGCCCCGCCGGGCAGCCCGGCCCCCATCACGCTGGCCAGCCGCACCAGCACGGCGGTCTTCCAGTCGCCCTCGGCGCCGAAACCGTAACCCTCGGCCATCAGCCGCTGCACCGCCAGCCCGGGCAGCTGCTTGAGCGCACCCAGGTCTTCGAAACTGGTGGTGAAGGCACCGAACTGACCCGCCTCGAGGAACGACCGCAGGCCCACCTCGATGGCCGCGCCGTCGCGCAGCGACTGGTGACGCTCGCCGCCGGGCACCAGTTCGGGGGCCACGTCGTAGGCCGCCACGTACTCGGCGACCAACGCGTCCACCTGCTCGTCGGTGGCCCGGGCCACGGCGTCGGCCAGGTCGTTGACACCCCAGGTGTTCACCTGCACGCCGAACTGCAGCTCGGCCTCCGTCTTGTCGCCCTCGGTGACCGCCACGTAGCGCATGTTGTCGCCGAACCGGGCCAGCTTGAGCGACCGCAGGGCCGCCACGCCGGCGGCGGCGCGCTGCCAGTTCTCCACCTGCGCGCGGACGCCCGCGTGCGAGACGTGCCCGACCACGGTCGTCCGGGGAACCCCGAGGCGGGTCTGCACGTAGCCGAACTCACGGTCGCCGTGCGCGGCCTGGTTGAGGTTCATGAAGTCGAAGTCGATCTCGTCCCAGGGCAGCTCGACATTGGCCTGGGTGTGCAGGTGCAGCAACGGCTTGCGCAAAGTGTCGAGGCCGGTGATCCACATCTTGGCGGGGCTGAACGTGTGCATCCACGCGATGATGCCGATCACCGAGTCGTCGGCATTGGCCTCGAGCGCGAGCCGGCGAATCGCGTCGGTGTCGGTCAGCACCGGCTTCCACTCCACCCGCACGGGCAGCCCCGAGAGGCCCTCGGCGACGTGGCGGGACTGTTCGGCCACCTGCTGCAGGGTCTCGGGGCCGTAGAGGTGCTGCGAACCGGTGACGAACCAGATCGTCTGGCCGGCGAAGTCGGTGGTGAGGGTCATGGTGGGTCTCCTGAAGGTCTGGTCAGAGGGCGTCGACGGCGGCGGACTCGACGGCGAGCCCGGCACGATAGCGCTCGAGGTGGGTGGCGAACCCGGCGACGTCGTCGGGGTCGGGGTCGACGGTGTTGACGGCCGCCGAGCCGAAGACGTGGTCGGCGAGCCAGGCCGGCAAGTCCGGGGCCTCGGCAAGGCGGAAGGCGGCCAACACCGCCATCCCCCAGGCCCCGCCCTCGCCGGCGGTCTCGCCCACCGTGACCGGTGCGTCGAGGGCGGCGGCAAGGAAGCGTTGGGCCACCCCGGCGGTACGGAACATGCCCCCGTGGGCGAACATCGATTCGAGCCGCACGCCCTCGTCCGCGAGCACCGCCATGCCCAGGGCGAGGGTGCTGAAGACGCCGTACAGCTGGGCTCTGACGGTGTTGGCCAGCGTGAACGACGAGTCGGGGGTGCGCACGAACAACGGACGACCCTCCGCCAGTCCCGCGATCGGTTCACCGGCAAGCTGGTTGTAGGCGAGCAGGCCACCGGCGTCGGCGTCCCCCGCCGACGCCTCGCGGAAGAGCAGGTCGTAGACCTCGTCCTCAGCGAGCGGCGCCCCGGACAGCTCCGAGAACCGGCGGAAGAGGCCGGCCCATTCGGCCAATTCGCTGGCCCCGTTGTTGCAGTGCACCATCGCCACCGGGTCGCCCGACGGCGTGGTCACCAGGTCGATCTCGGGGTGCACCCCCTCGAGCGGGCCTTCCAGCACCACCATGGCGAAGATGCTGGTGCCCGCGCTGACGTTGCCGGTGCGCGGAGCCACGGCCCCGGTGGCCACCATGCCCGTGCCGGCATCTCCCTCGGGTGGGCAGCATTCCACCCCGGCCGGCAGGCTTCCCGTGGGGTCGAGCAGGCGGGCGCCCTCGTCCGTCAACCGTCCGGCATCGGCGCCGGCCACGAGCACCCGCGGCAGCAGCTCGACCAGGGGACGGGGCAGTCGTCCGGCGGCCAGGTGCTCGTAGCGGGCGACGAGGCCGGCGTCGTAGTCGACGCCCTCACCCCCGGGCGCCCCAGAAGCGGAGATCGGGAACATGCCGGAGGCGTCGCCGACCCCCAGCACCCTGGCGCCGGTCAGTCGTTCGTGCACGTACCCGGCCAGCGTGGTGACGTGGTCGAGCCGACTCACGTGGGGTTCGCCGTCGATGACGGCCTGGTGCAGGTGCGCGATCGACCAGCGCAGCGGAATGTTCACCCCGAGGGCGGCGACCAGCTCGTCCGACGCCCGCTGCGTGGTGGTGTTGCGCCAGGTGCGGAACGGCACCAGCAACTCCCCGGCGGCATCGAAGGCGAGGTAGCCGTGCATCATGGCCGACACGCCCACCGCCCGCACGCTGGTCAGGTCTCCCCCGTCGTCGGCGATCCCCGCGACGGCGGCCCGCAGCCCCTCCCAGACGGCGTCGAGCGAATAGGTCCACAGGCGGTTCTCGAACTGGTTCTCCCAGGCGTGGCTGCCGACGGCCAGCACGCGCGCGGGGTCGTCCGCGTCGACGAGGCAGGCCTTGATGCGGGTGGAGCCCAGTTCGATGCCGAGCACGGTTGCGGTCATGGGGTGCCTCGCTGTCCGTAGACGTTCTGGTAGCGGTCGAAGAGCCGATCGATGTCGGCCGGTGCGATCGGCACGAGCTCGCCGCCCTGCCTGGCGAGGTGCACCGTGCGGGCGACGTCCTCGAGCATCACGGCGGCCTTGACGGCGTCGCGGGCGGTCGCCCCGATGGTGAACGGGCCGTGGTTGCGCATCAGCACCGCCGGCGAGCGGTGGCCGCGCAGGGTGTCGACGATGCCGCGCCCGATGGAGTCGTCACCGATGATCGCGAACGGACCCACCGGGATCGGCCCGCCGAACTCGTCGGCCATGGCGGTGAGCACGCACGGAATCTCCTCGCCCCGGGCCGCCCACGCGGTGGCGTACGTGGAATGGGTGTGCACCACCCCGCCCACCTCGGGCATGGCGCGGTAGACGTGGGCGTGGGCCGCGGTGTCGGACGAGGGGTTGCGCTCCGAACCGGGAAGTCCCGCCACGGCGCGGCCATCGAGGTCACACACCACCATCGACTCGGGAGTGAGTGCGTCGTAGGAGACGCCCGAGGGCTTGATCACGAACCATTCGGTGCCGGGCACCCGCGCCGACACATTGCCCCCGGTCCACACGACCAGCGCGTTGCGCACGAGTTCGGCGTGCAGGTCGGTGAGTTCCTGCCTGATCCGGTCGAGATCCTCGCTCATGCGACCTCCTTCAGCAGGGCGGAGCCATGGGCAGCCAGCCGCAGGCGCAGGGCCCGGCTGCCGGGAGCGACGCCGCGGGCGTCGTCCGATTGGGTGGTGACGGCGTCGGTCTCGAGGAGCTCGCCCGACCACAGGTCGGTCAGGCGCTCCACCCCCAGCCCGAGGTTGGCGACGTCGAGCACCAGCTCGCGGGGCTCGTCGGCGAGGTTGAACACCGCCGCGATCCGGCCATCGTCGGCACCGGTCGCCCCCCACAGCACGGTGTCGCGCTCCCGGAACAGCTCCCGGTTGTCGCGACTGTTGAGCACGGCCAGCACGTCGGCGTTGGTGAACAGGGCGATGGTCGCCGGGTCGGACGACGGCAGGTCGCCCCCGATCATCAGCGGCGAGCGGGCGATCACCCACAGCGTCATCAGGGTGCGCCGCTCGTCGGGGGTGAGCAGGTCGTCGCGAGGCTCGCCGCGCTCGGCACGGATCCCGATGCGCCCCAGCGGCAGCATGTCGCCGTCCGGCCACCCACCCCCGGATGCGGATCCACCGGCATGGGGTGCCCAGCGCGCGAAGCGGGCGAAGTTGGCCTCGACGTCGTCCCAGCGGTCCCACAGGTCGTCGCAGATGCGCCACATGGTGGCGTGCTCCCGCAGGTGCTCGAGCCGGGCGAGACTGAGGTCTCGTCCGGGCGACAGGCTCAGCTCGATCTCGCGACCACTACGCCTGATGGCGAGGGACAGGGCCTCGATGTCGGCGGCCTGGTAGGGCCAGAGCAGGTCGTCGGCCTTGATGAAGTCGACGCCCCAGGAGGCGTAGAGCTCGAGGATCGAGTCGTAGTAGGCCTGCGCCTCGGGGCGACGGTGGTCGAGCCCGAGCATGTCGGGGTTCCACTCGCAGACGTTGGTGGGGTCGGCGGCCGGGTTCGAGGCGGCGGCCAGCCGCGGGATGCCTCGCATGATGTGGATGCCGAACCTCAGCCCGAGATCGTGCACCCGATCGGCCAACGGACGAAAACCCGCCCCGCCGGCGCTGGAGGGGAAGCGGCCGGGGTCGGGCACGAGCCGTCCGCGATCGTCGAGGGCCAGCGGGGCGTCGGCGTTGTAGCCGTGGCTGCGGGCGGTCGGGTCGGACCAGTCGATGTCGACCACCACCGTGTCCCAGCCGAAGCCGCTGAGATGCTCGGCCAGGAACGTGGCATTGGCGAGCACCTCGTCCTCGGTGACCGAGGTGCCGTAGCAGTCCCACGAGTTCCAGCCCATGGGCGGGCGGGTCGTCCGCGTGCGCTCACTGGTCACGGGGCAGGCCTCCTGGTCGACTCGCGCTCGACGAGGGTGACCTCGCCGACGTGGTCGCGGTAGTCGTCGGACGATCGTCTGCCCTCGATGCGCTCGACCAGCAGGTCGATGGCGGCCGAAGCCATGCCGTCGTGGTCGGGTCGGATCGAGGTGAGCGACGGGGTGGTGAAGGCGGCCATGGGCACGTCGTCGAAGCCGACCACGAGCACGTCCTCGGGAACCCGCAGACCTCGGTCGGCCAGGGCCCGCATCGCCGAGAGGGCGATCACGTCGGTGGCGCAGACCAGGCCATCGATGACCCGATCACCACCAGCCGTCTGCCCCAGATCGTCGAGCAGACCGGCCGTGGCGGCCAGTGAACCCTCGAAGGAGTAGTCGGCATCGCGCACCCAGCGCGGGTCGACCTCGAGCCCGGCGCGTCGCATGGCGGTGAGGTAGCCCGTGGCGCGGGTCGTCGAGACGTCGACGGTGTCGGCGAGCACCCGGCCGCCGATGATCGCGATCCGCCGGCAGCCGCGCTCGACGAGGTGGTCGGTCGCCAGTTCGGTGCCGGCCTCGTTGGCCATGCCGACGTGGTCGATGGGCGCCGAGAACGGGCGCTCGCCGAAGACCACCAGGGGAAAGTCCCCGCGCAGCAGCGAGGCGTCGTCATCGTGCAGCTGCACCGAGCTCAACAGCAGACCGTCGTAGCTGCGCAGCCGCGAGCGGGTGACCGCGTCGAGTTCGCGATCACGGTTGGCGCTGGTCTGCTCGACCACCAGCTCGTAGCCACGCGCCGCGGCCTTCTCGATCAGCAGCGTGGCCAGCAGGCCGAAGTAGGGCCGATCGATGTCAGGAACGGCGAGCCCGATCACACCGGTTCGTCCCTGCCTGAGGTTCCGGGCCGCGGTGTTGACGTGGTAGTCGAGGGCCTGGATGGAGGCCTGCACCTTCTGACGGGTGGTGTCGCGCACGTGGGGGTGGCCGTTGATGACGTTCGAGACGGTCATCACCGAGACCCCCGCGTGGCGGGCCACGTCCTGCATCGTGCTCATGAGGGCAACTTATCGAGTGCGCACTCGCACGGTCGCCACCGCATGCGGGGGCAGCACGAAGCTGACCCGGGCACCGTCGACGCTCACCGTGAGGTCACTCAGCGAGACCACGTCGGGTTCGTCGAAGGTGTTGTACGAGCCCGGCTCGGGCGAGGCCAGCACCTGGGCGCGCAGTCGTCCGGTCACCTCGGCGGGCAGCTCGAACTCGGCGGTGATCGGCGAGGTGAGCGAGGTGTTGGCGGTGCTGATCGTCCAGTCGCTGCCGCCGTCGTCGGTCGGCTTGCGCGACACGGTCAGCTCGCCGTCGGGGCCGAGCGCCCCGGCCTGGGTGGGCACGTACTCGGCGTCCTGGTGGTCGCAGTACAGGTCGAAGACGTGGTAGGTCGGCGTGGTCAGCATGCGCGGGCCGTCGGTGAGGATCATCGACTGCAGCACGTTGACCATCTGGGCGATGTTGGTCATGCGCACCCGGTCGCCGTGGCGGTGGAAGATGTTCAGGTTGATGGCGGCCACCAGGGCGTCGCGCTGGGTGTTCTGCTGGTACAGGAAGCCGGGGTTCGTCCCCTCCTCGACGTCGTACCAGGTGCCCCACTCGTCGACGATCAGCGAGACCCGCTTCTCGGGGTCGTAGCGATCCATGATGCGAGCGTGACCGGCGATCAGCTCGTCCATGCGACGGGTCTGCCGCAGCGTCTCGTGCCACTCGAACTCGTCGAAACCGGTCGCCCGTCCCTTGCGGGCCCAGTCCTTGGTGGGCAGCGTGTAGTAGTGCAGGCTGAGGCCGTCCATGTGGCCGGCGGCTCGGGCCATCAGCACGTCGGTCCACTCGTAGTCCTCGGCATTGGGGCCGCAGGCGATCTTGGCGACGCGCTCGTCCCCGTACTGGCGCACGAAGGTCTGGAACTGGCGGTACAGGTTCGCGTAGTGCAGGGGAAGCATGTTGCCGCCGCAGCCCCAGGACTCATTGCCCACCCCGAAGAAGGGCAGCTTCCAGGGCTTGTCGCGACCGTGGCTCTTGCGCAGTTCGGCCATCGGTCCGGTCGAGTCGAGAGTGATGTACTCCACCCAGTCGTGCAGCTCGGCGACGGTGCCCGAGCCGACGTTGCCGCAGATGTAGGCCTCGGCCCCCAGCTGCTCGAGCAGCTCGAAGTACTCGTGGGTGCCGAACTCGTTGCGCTCGATGACGCCACCCCAGTGGGTGTTCACCATCGGCACCCGCTCGGGGCCGACCCCCTTCAGCCAGTGGTATTCGTCGGCGAAGCACCCACCGGGCCAGCGGACGAGCGGCACCTTGATGTGGCGAAGCGCCTCGACGACGTCGGTGCGGATGCCGTTGACGTTAGCGATCTCGGAGTCGCGGCCGACCCAGATGCCCTCCTCGATGCAGCGCCCGAGGTGTTCGGCGAACTGGCCCTGCAGGCGGCGGTCGAGGGTCCAGGTGTTCTCGGCGGGGGCGAGGCGAATCATGGGGAGTCCTTCGGCGGTGAAGTGGCTGTCACGGGAAGCGGTGGCCGGCGCTGGTTGTATCGATACAGGCCGACCACTGTAACGATACACAGTTTCGGTCACCGACCACCGCAAACTCCCAGGAAACGCTTCGACCCCCAGGAAGTTTCCTGGCGGCCGCATGTTTTGGTGTGAGTCTGCCGACCAGCGGACGATCCCGGGCCGCGACGAGGCCCGCCCTAGGCTGGGGGAACCGCCGATCCCGCACCAGCCACCCCCAGCCCAGGAGCCACCACGTCCACCCCGGCCAGCACCGCACCACCCACGCTCCGACGCTTCGGAGCCCTGCGCGACCGTCATTCCCGGCCCTACCTGATCACGGCGGGCCTGTCGATGATGGCCGACAACATCGAGCACGTGATCACCTACTGGGTGCTGTGGCAGGTCTTCCACTCCCCCGCCCTGGTCGGCTTCCAGGTGATCAGTCACTGGCTGCCGTTCCTCACCCTGTCGGTGTGGTTCGGGTCGCTGGCCGAGCGGTTCGACTGTCGGCGGATCATCCAGGTGGCGCAGGGACTCTTCGCCTTCGTCTCGCTGGCGTGGGCGGTGCTGTTCTTCACCGACTCGTTGCAGATCTGGCAGGCCTGCGTGCTGCTGGTGCTGCACGGCTGCGCCGGGGCGCTGTGGGGCCCGGCCGAGCAGCTGATGCTGCACGACTTCGCCGAACCCGCGGAACTGCCGAGCGCCGTGCGCCTGAACGCCACCTTCAAGAGCCTCGGCGTCCTGGCGGGTCCAGTGGTCGGTTCGGCCCTGCTGCTCGGGCTCGGGCAGTCGTGGGGCATCCTCGCGAACGTGCTGTTCTACCTGCCGATGACGGTGCTGATGCTGCGCACTCCCTTCACCGGCCACGTGCGCGACGGGTTCGCGCGCACGAAACGCCTGTCGATCCTCGACACGTTCTCGGTGCTGCGCACGGTGTGGACCGACAAGGTGCTGATCGGGCTGGTGGCCCTCGGTGGGCTGGTCGCGATCTGCATCGGCACGTCGATGCAGGTGGCCATGCCGGCCATCGGTGACCGCCTCGGGACCGGAGGCGGCATTCCCTACGGAACCCTGCTCTTCGCCAGCGGCGCCGGTGGCGTGCTCGGCGGCCTGCTGCTCGAGGCCAGCGGACGCATTCGTCCGACCCTTCAGTCGGCCGTGGTCGCCACGGTGCTGCTGGGGGTGACAACCGTGGTCGTCGCGACGTCGCCGTGGTACCCGCTCACCCTGGTCGCCCTCTTCCTCGGGGGCATCGCCAGCCTGGCGGCGATGTCGATCGGCCAGGCGGTGGTGCAGCTGCGCGCCCCGGTCGACCAACGGGGTCGGGTGGTGGGGGTCTACTCCATGGTCGCCAACGGCATGCGCACCGGCAACGGCGTCTCCCTGGCGCTGGTGGGCACGGCCATCGGCGTGATCGGGGCGGTGCTCGCCGGCGGCATCGCACTTGTGGTGGGGGCGGCGGCGATCGGGGCGCTCACGATGTTCGCCCGCTCACGGGTTCAGTAGCGCATCTGCATGGCGGTGAGCACGTCGTCGAGGGTGGCGTTGCCCACCTCGTTGGCGCGCGCATTGCCCTGCCGCAGCACCGACACCACGTGGTCCGGGGCGGCGGCCAGCTCGGCACGCCGCGCACGAATCGGGGCGAAGTACTCGTTGACGGCCTCGGTGACCAGCTTCTTCAGCCCGCCGCCACCACCGTCGCCGATCTCGTCGGCGATCGCCACCGGGTCGCGGTCGGTGCACAGCGCCGCCAACATCACCAGGTTCGACACCTCGGGACGGTTCGCCGGGTCGTAGGTGATGGTCCGGTTCGAGTCGGTGACGGCCCGCTTGATCAACTTGGCGGTCTCGTCGGCGGTCATGCCGAGCTCGATGGTGTTGCCGCGCGACTTCGACATCTTGGCGCCGTCCATGCCCAGCAGCAGCGGCGCCTTCGACAACAGCGCATCGGCCTGGCCGAACACCGGACGATCGGCCCGGGCTCGTCCGTAGCGCTCGTCGAACCGACGGGCGATCACGCGGGTCACCTCGATGTGGGGCAGCTGATCCTTGCCGACCGGCACCACGTTGGCGTTGCAGAACAAGATGTCGGCGGCCTGATGCACCGGGAAGGTGAGCATCAGCCCCGACATGGGCCGGGTCGCGGCCGCCATCTCGTCCTTCACCGTCGGGTTGCGGCGCAGCTCCGAGTCGGTGACCAGCGACAGGAACGGCAGCATCAACTGGTTGAGCGCCGGCACGGCCGAGTGGGCGAAGATCGTCGACTTCGCCGGGTCGACCCCGATGGCGAGGTAGTCGGTGACGCAGTTGAGCACGTTGTCGTGCAGCTCGCCGACGCCGTCGCGGTCGTAGATCACCTGGTAGTCGGCGATCAGCACGAAGGTGTCGACGCCCAGGTTCTGCAGGCGCACCCGGTTGGCCAGCGATCCGAAGTAGTGGCCGATGTGCAGGCGACCGGTGGGCCGGTCACCCGTCAGCATGCGGTAGCTGGCACCCTTGCCGGCCGCGAGGTCGGCCTCGATCTCGTCCGAACGCTTCTGGCTGGCAGCCAGCGAGGCGTCGGAGGTGGACTGTTCCAGGGCGTCGCCGTCATCGATCACGGTCAGTCAGCCTACGCGCCCGCCCCTCGCCTCGGCCAACCGATTCAGTCGCGCGAGCGCCTCGGGCCGCGTCAGGTTCGCGCCCAGGGGGAAGCCCACCTTCCCGGTGCCATGGTGATCGGACGATCCGGTGCGCACCAGCCCGATGCGTTCCGCGAGGGACGAGAGCTCGTCCCGGGTGGCGGCGTCATGGTCGGGGTGGTCGACCTCGATGCCGTCGAGGCGGTGCTCGCTGACCAGGGAGGCGATCACGTCGGGGGTCAGCACCGACCGGCTCGAGCGCGACCAGGGATGGGCGATCACGGCGACTCCCCCGGCGTCGTGCAGCAGGTCGATGGCGCGGGTCAGCGGGCACGAGTAGCGGTGCACGAAGCCGGGCTTGTCGTCGGCCAACCAGTCGCGGAAGGCCTCGTCCCGGTCGGCCACGTAACCCTTGGCCACCATGGCGTCGGCGACGTGCGGTCGTCCGATCGACGGCGAGCCGTTCGCGGCCGCGACGATCTCGTCCTCGGTGAGCGGCATGCCCAACTCGGTCAGCCGGGCGGCCAGGGCGGCCACCCGACCGCTGCGGCCCTCGCGCAGCCGGGCGAGCTCGTCGAGCAGGGGCTGGTCATTTCGGCGCATGCCGTACCCGAGCAGGTGCACCGAGGTTTCCTGGAGCTCGGTCGACATCTCGACCCCGGCGATCACCCGCACGTCCAGCTCGCCACCGGCCCGGATGGCCTCCGCGAGGCCGTCGAAGGTGTCGTGATCGGTCAGCGCGAAGGCGTCGAGGCCCGCCTCCCGCGCCGCCAGCACCAACGCCGCGGGGGTGTCGGTGCCGTCGGAGACGGAACTATGGGTGTGCAGGTCGATGCGCATGTACCCATCATGCCGCCGATGGGCCCCCCATCAGGGGGTGGGCGTGACCGTCACGTGGGACGTCTGACCCCCCCATCCGTCGTCGGGAAAGGCGTCGGACACCTTCACGTACACCGTCCTCGGAGTGGTCCCGTCGGTGGCGGCCAGGTACGGAGTGAGGTCGAGGGTGCGCACCGCGTCGTTCGAGGCGTCGCGGATCTGCTCGGTCTCGCGCAGCACCGTCGTCCAGGTGGCGTTGTCGGACGAGACCTGCACGACGAACTGGTTGTTGATGTGCAGGTCGAGCTTCGCGCCGGTCGTGTCGGCCGGCAGCGGGAAGCGCCACGTGTAGTGGGCCTCGCCGTCCGCGAACCGATTCTTCGGGCCGTTGCTGCCGGAGCCGTGGTTGTCGAACAACCACGGCGCCTCGTCGTCCGTGCCGGTGTCGAAGTCGGCATGGCGCGCCACCAGCACATGGGTGACGGCCTTCCACGAGAGTGCACGCGAGCTGGCGACGACCGCGACGACGTAGTCGCCCTCCGGCGTGCCCGATGGCACCGTGACCGTCAGCGGCACCTGATCGAGCGATTGTTACTACTGTCGATACGGTGAGAAGACGTCGGGCATCCCGGGATACAGAACGCGCGCCGAATTTGCATTTGCGATGGCGATAGTCCTTCGAGCCGCCGCCGCGTCAGTGAAGTTATCGTTCGAGCCGTACCTACTGACCCATCTTCCATACCCGCGCTTACCGGCAAGTAAGTCACTT
Organism: Aestuariimicrobium soli; assembly: GCF_051192575.1. Lineage (NCBI taxonomy): Bacteria > Bacillati > Actinomycetota > Actinomycetes > Propionibacteriales > Propionibacteriaceae > Aestuariimicrobium > Aestuariimicrobium soli. Next base: position 346,177 of record NZ_JBPJSQ010000002.1, read on the forward strand.
CGCACTTCATTCAAAGATCGGTAGCCGGCATCGACGAGGCCATCTGCCAGCGCCGCGTAAGCGCCCGGGCTGGCGGCACGACGGTCCGAATACTCACTGCATAGCAGCCCTCGGAGGGTGTCGCGATCGATGGGGTCACTGAGGCTTGGCCCTCCTATTGCACGCAATCGACTTCGCTCGGCCGCATCGAAGACACCATCCAGCGCCTTGTCAGCAATGTGAAACAGGCCACTGAGGGCATGGAACTCGCGGGCTACCTCAGCGGGCATGCTCGACTTCCCCTTATAGGCGAGGTGGTGAGATACGTTAGCCCAAGCATCCATCAGGATCGTTCGAGCTTGAACCTCGAACGTCCATTTCGCCAGGTTATCAGCATTGCCCATGCCGGGCACTCTAGAATAGGGGAGCTGGCAATCGTAGTGAATGCTCGCGTAGCCGAAAGAATCTACTGGAGAAGCCTCCCGCTTATCCTCTCGGTAGAGGACAGTGAACGCGTCATGGATCACAGAATCAACGCGTTGTAGGTCAGCTCGGTACAGGCAAACGACACGAACGCCGACGAGATCCCGTAGATCGCGTACGGCACAACCATGGGCGCTCGCCTTATCGTACGCGCTGGTGAACTCCTTCACTCGCGCAGTGACACTGTGCACCTTGATCCCACTCGCCTCGAGTCTGGCTGTCATTTCTGCTTGCGCTGTGACAGCGAGTTCCGACAGGCACACATCGATGTCTTCGTAGCAAGCTCGTTCGACTTGGAGGCTCCGAAGAGGGGGGGCCGAACCATCAGCGGCCAAGACACTGTCCGTCTCTTCCTGGACCGCTCCGACCGCGCTTGCGAGCTGTCCTTCTCCCCCGACCACTTCGCTCATGGTGTCACCCTAGAGGGGTCGGTGCCGTCAATGGGGAAAGACGCCGCTCCTGACCCGACCCAGCGGCTTGTTGCATTACGGGTCAGTTCGGCTCCCAGCCCGTGCACTCACTCAACTCATGGGCAGCTGAGCCCGGCCCGACGAGCATTGATCGCTCTGAGAACCCTCCAAGACTGGGTAGTAGTCGGCCCAGTATGTACCACCCACAGCCCGCTGGGGGCGCCCCCATCCACCGACCCACCAGGCGGTTCACACCGGGACATAACGTCTACCCGGCCAGCTGCTGCCCACCCGATACCATCTCGAGGGCAGCGTTCTGGCCCGCGTCGCTCAGCGCGCGGAACCTCGGCGGGACGACCGGAACGATCGGGACGCCTGAGCCGCCGACGAGGTGCGCCCGGGGGTGCCACCACGATGACGCGACGGGCCTGCGCCGTTGCCGCCACCGCGCCTCGGGGACTCTCCGCGACTCGGGGACTGTCCGCGCCGCGGGCCGCGTTCGGGACGATCCGGCACCAGTTCGACCGGAGCGCTGGGCGTCACCTTGGCGGCCCGCTCCCCCACCAACTCGGTGACCGCGGCGTGGCCGACGCCGACCATCACCGGGGCGGCCTGGATCTTGGCCTTGCGCATCAGCTGGCGCACCTCGTCGCGCTGCTCGGCAAGGGCCAGCGTCACCACGGTGCCGCTCTGCCCGGCACGGGCGGTGCGCCCCGAGCGATGCAGGTAGGCCTTGTCCTCGGCCGGCGGGTCGACGTGCACCACCAGATCGACCTCGTCGACGTGAATGCCGCGGGCCGCGATGTCGGTGGCGACCAGCACCTTCACCTCGCCCGACGAGAACGCCGCCAGATTGCGCTCACGCGCGTTCTGACTGAGGTTGCCGTGCAGGTCGACGGCGGGCACGCCGGCCGCGGTGAGTTGGCGGGCCAGCTTCTTGGCGGCGTGCTTGGTGCGGGTGAACAGCACCCGTCGGGCCGTGCCGGAGGCGAGCTCGGTGACCACGTCGCGCTTGGCATCGGGGCTGGGCAGCACGAAGAAGTGGTGGGTCATCGCGGCCACCGGCGACTGGGCGCTGTCGACGGAGTGGGTGACCGGGTCGTGCAGGTAGCGCTTCACCAGCAGGTCGACCCCGTTGTCGAGGGTCGCCGAGAACAGCATCCGCTGCCCGCGCTGGGGGGTCTTGTCCATGATCCGCTTCACGCCGGGCAGGAAGCCGAGGTCGGCCATGTGGTCGGCCTCGTCCAGCACGGTGATCTCGATGCCGTCGAGGGTGAGCCCACCCTGCCGCAGCAGGTCTTCGAGGCGCCCGGGGCAGGCGATCACGATGTCGACACCCTGCCGCAGGGCGGCCAGCTGGCGGTTCGGGCCGACCCCGCCGAAGACGGTGGTGGTGGTCAGGCCGACGGTCTTGGCCAGGGGTTCGATGGTGGCGTTGATCTGGTTGGCCAGTTCGCGGGTCGGGCAGAGCACCAGGGCGCGCGGACGACGGGGCTGCCGCTTCCCACCGGCCAGCCGGGTGACGATCGGCAGCGAGAACGCAAGCGTCTTGCCGGAGCCGGTGCGGCCTCGTCCGAGCACATCGGCGCCGGCGATCGAATCGGGCAGGGAGGCCTGCTGGATCGGGAAGGGGGTGGTCAGACCCTGCCGGGTCAGCTCGGCCAGGACGGCTTCGGGCAGGGCGAAATCAGCAAAACTGTGCACAGTGCACCTCTCGGGGAGGGTGGAATCGGTCGGGGTTCGCCGCAAGAGAAGGCCCACCGGTTGGGGGCATGCCCACCGAGGTGAGCGGTCAAGGGAACTCCACGACGCTGGCCGGGAATCGTGCCCGGGCCGTCGTCCAGTCTCGCACACCGGGGGCACCCGGCACGAATCAGCCCCGTCAGCCCGCCTTCACCGCGTCGTACATGCCCCGGACGATCCTCAGCGCCACCGACAGCCGGGCCAGATCAGGGCCCGCCGACGTGGCCTGCTTCAGCTGGGCCAGCCGATCGTCGAGCCTGGGCACGCGGGCGCCCCAGGCGTCGACCGAACCCACCTCCAGAGCCTGCGCCGTCAGGTCGGTCTGCAGCTGCAGCATCTCGTCGCGCATCGCCGAACGGGCCTGCACGTCCCATTCGCTCGTCCTGGGCAGCCCTTCGATCAACGGCAGCAGGGAGTCGAGTTCCAGCCGCTCGACCAGCTCGACGAACGTCGACGCGGTCACCAGCAGGTCACGGTCGACCCGTCGGCTCACCTCGATCATCGCCAGCCCCAGGTGCAGGCTGGGCGCGTTGGCCGCGATCTCGGCCAGGCCGGGCTCGACACCACGCGCGAGCGACTTGGCGAGGGCGTCGTCGCGCAGGCCCCGTCCGCGTGCGGTCAGCAGACTGGGCAGGTTGGCGACCAACGCGTCGATGGCGGGGGCCAGCTGCTCGATCTCACCGGCGATGTCGAGGGTGCCGCGACGGTGCATCAGCAGCCAGCGGGTGCCCCGCTCCACCAGCTTGCGCACGCTGAGTCGCAGGTCGAGTTGCAGGGCCGGGTCCATACCCGTACGCGCCAGCGCCACCTCGTAGCGGCCCGCTCCGAAGATGCTGCGGGCCACCAACTGGGCGCGGATCACCTCGTCGGGGGTGCGGCCGGTCTCGGTGGCCAACCGGTGGCAGGCGCTGATGCCCTGGGAGTTCACGAACCGGTTGACGGCCACCGTGGTGATGATCTCGCGACGCAGCGGGTGCTGGTCGATCTGGGCGGCGAAGCGCTCCCTGAGCCGGGTCGGGAAGTAGCTGTGCACCCGGTGCTGCAGGTAGGGGTCGTCGGGCAGGTCAGAGGCGAGCACCTCGCGCTCGAGCCAGATCTTCGTCCAGGCCATCAGCGAGCACATCTCGGGGTTCGACAGGGCCTCGCCACGGTCGACGATGGCCTGCATGGCCTCACGGTTCGGCAGGCCCTCGAGTTCCCGGTCGAGGCCGACCGCCTGCTCCAGGTGCTGCATCAGCGACTCGTGCACCCAACTCATCGCCGCCGCCCGGGATCGCGCATTGGCCAGGGCAACGTTCTGGTCGATGTTGTGCACCAGCACCAGCTGGGCGATCTCGTCGGTCATCGTCGGCAACAGTTCGTCGCGGCCGGCCTCGTCGATCAGGCCCGCCTCGATCGCCCCCGCCAGCAGGATCTTGATGTTGACCTCGTGGTCGGAGGTGTCGACGCCCGCGGAGTTGTCGATGAAGTCGGTGTTGACGCGGCCGCCGGCGCGGGCGTACTCGATGCGACCCTTCTGGGTGAGGCCGAGGTTGCCGCCCTCCCCCACCACGCGGCAGCGCAGGTCCGATCCGTTGACGCGGAGCGCGTCGTTGGCGCGGTCCCCGACCTCGGCGTGGGTCTCGGTCTCGGCCTTCACGTACGTGCCGATGCCGCCGTTGAAGAGCAGGTCGACCGGCGCCTGCAGGATCGCCCTGATCAGGTCAGTGGGTGTCATGGTGCCCACCGCGGCGTCGAGGTCGAGCAGGGCTGCCACCTCGGGGCTGATCTCGATCGCCTTGGCCTGCCGCGAGAACACCCCGCCGCCGTCCGAGATGGCCGTGCGGTCGTAGTCGTCCCACGTCGAGCGGGGAAGCTCGAACAGCCGGCGGCGCTCGGCGAACCCGCGCGCGGTGTCGGGGGTGGGGTCGAGGAAGATGTGCTGGTGGTTGAAGGCGGCCACCAGGCCGATGTGCTCCGACAACAGCATGCCGTTGCCGAACACGTCACCGGCCATGTCGCCGATGCCCACGCAGGTGAAGTCGGTCGTCTGCGAGTCGATGCCCGCCTCGGCCAGGTGCCGCTTGACCGACTCCCAGGCGCCGCGGGCGGTGATGCCCATCTCCTTGTGGTCGTAGCCCTTCGACCCGCCCGACGCGAAGGCATCGCCCAACCAGAAGCCGCGCTCGACGGCGATCTGGTTGGCGAGGTCTGAGAACGTGGCGGTGCCCTTGTCGGCGGCGACCACCAGGTAGGTGTCGCCCATCGATGCGTCCAGGCAGTCGTGGCGCACGACCCGCTCGGCCGCGACCACCTCGCCGCCGACGAGGTTGTCGGTCACGTCGAGCAGTGACCCGATGAAGATGCGGTAGCACTCCTGCCCCTCGGCCAACCAGGCCGGACGATCGCTCGCCGGCGGCAGCTGACGGGGCAGGAAGCCGCCCTTGGCGCCGACCGGCACGATCACGGTGTTCTTGACCATCTGGGCCTTGACCAGCCCCAACACCTCGGTGCGGAAATCCTCGGGACGGTCCGACCAGCGCAGTCCGCCGCGGGCCACGGCCCCGAAGCGCAGGTGCACTCCCTCCACCCGGGGTGAGTGCACGAAGATCTCGAACGCCGGCCGCGGTTTGGGCAGCAGCGCCAGCTCGGTCGGCACCAGCTTGAGCGCGGTGGCCCGGGCCGAGGGCACGAACGCATTGGTGCGCACGCAGGCATCGATCACCTGCAGGAACGAGCGCAGGATGCGGTCGGCGTCGAGACTGGTGACCTCGTCGAGCTCGCCGGCGATGGCGGTCGACAGCGTGTGCACCGCGCGCCGCCGATCGGCGAGGTCGGCTCCGTCGTCGGGGAACAGGTCGGGGTCGAACTTGGCGTCGAACAGTTCCGACAGGGCGCGGGCGAGCACCGGATGTTCCAGCAAAGTCTGCGCGACGTAGGCCTGCGAGTAGGCGATTCCCGCCTGCAACAGGTAGCGCGACACGGTGCGCAGCACCACCACCTGACGCCACGTCAGCCCGGCCGTCGTGACCAGGGCGTTGAGCTGGTCCACGTCCATCGCACCGCGGTGGCAGGCCTCGAAGGCGTCGAGCACGCGCTGGCGGTCGGGGGTGTCCCACTTCACCCCGGGCGGGTTCACCAGCCCGAAATCGGCGATGCTGGTCTGCTGACCGCGCAGGGTGACGGGATGGGCACGCTCGTCCACCACGGTCAACCCCAGGCTGTTCCACAGCGGCATCGCGTGCGACAGCGTCATCGGAACGCCTGCCACCATCACCTTGACCCGCAGGTCGGCGCGTTCGGGGCGGTCGGGGCGGTACATCACCAACCGCATGTCATCGTCATCGGCCAAGGCGTTGAGTTCGAGCAGGTCGAAGAAGCCTTGACTGGGGGTGTTGGCGTCCTGGTAGGCCGCCGAGAACTCGACCCCCCGTTCGGCCGGGTCGAGGTCGCGAGCCAGGTCGACGAACCCTTCGGTCCAGTCGCGGCTGGCCTGCGTGAGGTCGCGCTGCAGGGCGGGCAGGTTCCACTCCACCGGCCCGGTCAGGGTGAGCGTGAAGAACAACCGGGCCAGCACCGACTCGGTGACGTGGGCGCGGAAGTCGATCGAGCTCGCCCCGGAGTGGGTGCGCAGCACGCCCTCCATGGCCTCGCGCACCACCGTGTTGTAGCGGTCGCGCGGCAGGTAGACGGTCACGTAGGCGAATCGTCCCCAGGGGTCGGTGCGGACGAACGCCCGCACCTGCCGGCGTTCCCGCAGTTCGGCGACCTCGCCCATGATCGGGGTCAGCTGGCTGACGCGGGCCTGGAACAACTCGTCGCGGGGGTAGGTGGCCAGAGCAGCCGTGATCGCCTTGCCGCGATGGCTGGCGGGGCGGGCCTGCGAGGCCTCGAGCACCCGGGCGAGCTTGTCGCGCAGCATGGGAATGCGGGAGATGTCCTCGGTGTAGGCCTTCGACGCCAGCAGGCCGACGAGGCAGCGTTCGCGCACCAGGGCACGGCTCTCGTCGAACTCGCGCACGGCCACGTAGTCACGCAGCCCGGCCCGGTGCACGACGCTGCGCTCGGAGTCCTTGGTGATCAACCACGGACGAGGGTCACGGGTCGCCACCGTCGCGTGGAAGGCCATCGGCCGATCCCCGCGGAGTTCGCCCAGCCCACTGCCCTCCACGGGAGTGAAGACGCCGTCGGCGACCGTGTGGTCCCGCGCCCCCAGGAAGACGAAGCCCTCGTCGGCGAACCAGTCCAGGGTGTCGGCCAGGGCGTCGGTCTCGGCATCGCGCCCGCGCACGGAGGCGGCGATCTCGCGGGTACGGGCCACCATGGGCTGCCAGTCGTCGACCGCCAACGACAGCCGGTCGAAGCCCGTGCGCAGGCGCTCGTCCAGTGCCCGGGCGGCCTGTTCCTGGTCGGCACCCAGCGGCGGGGTGGCGGCGGCGACGATCCACGACTCGTCGATCGTGGTGCCGTCGCGGTCGACCGTCAGGGTGGGATGGAAGAAGTCATGGATCGTCCACCCCAACGCGGTCAGCGCCATGGCCGCGGTGTCGACACAGAACGGACGATCGTCGCCGACCACCTGCACCAACCAGGCGTGCCCCAGACCCAGATCGGTCTCGGGCTTGTGCACCTTGATCAACGTCTCCCCCGGCGCCCGCGAGGCGGCCAGTGCCACTTGGGCATCGGCGAGGGCCGTCAGGGTGGCCCGATCGTGCTGTTCGCGATCCTCGGGCAGACAGCGGTCCAACCAGGCGTCACGCAGGTTCATGACTCGTCACACGTCCTTGTGCTCGATGTTCGGGTTTGGGTCAGTCGGTGGTCACGAACCAGTCGTCGTCGACCAGATCACCGAGGTCGGCGGGGGTGGCTGGGGTGCAGACGACGTACTCGATTGCCTCGTCGTCGTCCTCACCCGCGAACCGCTCCCCGATGACGGCGACCTCGAAGCCGAGGGCGTCGATCCGCTCGGCCAGTTCTGCGGCGGCGGTCTCGTCCTCGAGGTGAATGCGGGTGATGCTCACTGGTCGGCCTCCGGTTGCATGTGCGGGTAGCGGTGGTCGACGATCGGGGCCAGGGTCTCCTTGACGGCCCGCGGGCTCGCCCACCGGGCGATGTTCCACAACGATCCTGCCTTGTCGTTGGTGCCCGAGGCACGTGCCCCGCCGAACGGCTGCTGGCCGACGACGGCACCGGTCGGCTTGTCGTTGACGTAGAAGTTGCCGGCCGCCTGCCGCAGGCCCCGGGCGGCCTGCTGGATGGCGGCGCGATCGGTGGCCAGCACGGCCCCGGTGAGTGCGTACTGGGCCGTCGAGTCGACGGTCTCGATCATCCGCTCCCACTGGTCGTCGGCGTAGACGTGGATGCCCAGGATCGGCCCGAAGTACTCGGTGCGGAAGATCTCGTCACCGGGGTCGTCCGAGGTGATCAGCGTCGGCCGCACGAACCAGCCCTCGGTGTCGTCGTAGGTTCCGCCCGCGATGACCTCGGTGGACGACTGCGCGTGCGCCCGGTCGATGGCGTCGCGGTGCTTGGCGAAGGCTCGTTGGTCGATGACGGCCGAGGTGAAGTGGCCCAGGTCGCGCACGTCGCCGACGGACAGGCCTTCGGTGACCTCGACGAGTTCGTCGCGGATCGTGTCCCACAGCGAGCGCGGCAGGTAGGCGCGCGACGCGGCCGAGCACTTCTGCCCGGAGTACTCGAAGGCACCGCGCACCAGAGCGGTCACCGTGAGCGCGGGGTCGGCGCTGGGGTGGGCCAGCACGAAGTCCTTGCCTCCGGTCTCGCCCACCATTCGGGGGTAGCCGCGGTAACGGGAGATGTTCTGCCCGATCTCGCGCCACAGGTGCTGGAAGGTCGGGGTCGAGCCCGTGAAGTGCACCCCGGCCAGGCGCGGGTCGGCCAGCGCCACCTCGCTCACCTCGGGGCCGGCGCCGGGCACCAGGGTGATCACGCCGTCGGGCACCCCGGCGGCCTCGAACAGGTCCATGGTGACCTGGGCGGCGAACTGCTGGGTGAGCGACGGCTTCCACAGCACCACGTTGCCCATCAGCGCGGGCGCCGCCGGCAGGTTCGCCGCGATGGCGGTGAAGTTGAAGGGGCTGATCGCGTAGACGAAGCCCTCGAGGGGGCGGTACTCCATGCGGTTCCAGACCCCGGGCGAGCTCTGCGGCTGCACGGCGGTGATCTGGCGAGCGAACTCGACGTTGAACCGCAGGAAGTCGACCAGCTCACAGGCCGAGTCGATCTCGGCCTGCTGCACCGTCTTGCCCTGGCCCAGCATGGTCGCCGCGTTCAGCCGGTCGCGCCACGGCCCCGCGGCCAGGTCGGCCGCCCGCAGGAAGATCGCCGCCCGCGCCTCGAGGCCGAGTTCGTCCCAGTCGTGGGCGACCCGCTGACCCGACTCGATGGCCTCGCGCACGTCGTCGGCGGTCGACAGCGCCACCCGGCCGAGCACGTGGTGGCGGTCCGACGGCATGGTCACGTCGACCAGGTCGCCACCCGCGAGGCGTCGTCCGTTGCCGAAGGCGCCGGTGAGGTCGACGGGCTCGGACGAGGCGTAGGTCTGCAGCTGCGCCTGCAGGGACCCGCGCTCGGGCGATCCCGGCGCGTAACCCAACACGCGCTCGTTCACGGGCACGGGGAACGACGAGGAGCTCTGCATGTCGCCAGTCTAGGACCGACCCGAGAGGATCCCGCAACATTCGCGGGCAGTGCGGCGCCGGGCCGCAAAATCTGTCTTGCAACCCGGCGCCGATCACTGGATCTCACTTGGTGTTGAGCTTGAACACCCCCGCCACGTCATCGGCGGCGTAGCGATCGGTCACGCCGGCCCACGACGCCTGCACCGGGTAGCTGCCGGGCTTCTGGGTGAGCTTGATCGATCCGGTGCCCACTCCCTGGGAGTTGGTGGTCACCGTGGTCGACTGGGTGCCGATGGCGATGGTCACCGTCTGGCTGGCCAGCGGACGACCGAGCGCGTCGACGAGTCGCACGCTGACCGGAGCGACCTTGTTGGGCTTGCCCGTGACGGCTCCGGTGTAGGTGAGGGTGGAGCCCATCACCGAGACCTGGAAGGACTCGGTGGCGGAATCGTCACCCACGTACAGCGCCGAGCCGGCGTAGCTGGCGGAGACGTCGTACGAACCCGCCACCAGGCCCACGACCTGGGTGCGGCTGGCACCGCCCGAGGCCCCCGTCGAGGCCTGTTCCGCCGTAGCGACACCGAGGGTGAACGCGACCGCGGCGCCCTGGACCGGCATGCCGAACTCGTCGGTGACCGACGCCGACAGCGTGGCCGTGGCCGAGTGGGCCGCGGCGTTGTCGCCGGTGTAGCTGGTGGTGGTCGTCCGCGCGGTGACCGTCACGGGAACGGTGCTCGTGGTGCAGCCGCCGTCTTTGTCACAGACCGTCAGGCCCACCTGGTAGGTGCCGGGCGCGGCCCACTGATGGGTCTCGGTGGCGCCACCGTCACTGATCGCGGTGCCGTCGTCGAAGGTCCAGGCGTAGGTGAGGCTGGACTGGTCGGCGGTGCCGGGATCGATCGCCTGTGCCTTCAGGCTGAGCGGTCGACCCCACGCCAGCGTGGCGTTGTCCGGCGTCACCGTCAGCGCGGGCACCGCGTTCGACACCGTCACCGAGAACGAGGTGGTGTCACTCAGGCCGGTGACATCGGTGAAGGTGACGCTGCCGGTGTAGGCCCCGTTGTCGGTGAAGGTCTTGTGCGGCGACGGCCCGTACTCCGTGCTGCCGTCACTGAACCGCCACACGTAGCTGCCTCCCGCGGCGCACGGGCCAGTGGCGCTGGCGGTCATCGCCACCGGCGATCCCTCGACGCCCATGTAGGACGACGCGGTCGACACCACGGGAGCGATGTTGTTGGCCTGCAGGGCCCCCATGTCGACCGACCCGCCGCCGTTGTTCAGGTTGACGGTGCCGGCCCGCGAATCGAGAGGCACGGTCTGGCTGAAGACGTTGATGTAGGGGAAGTCCGGGTAGGGAACCAACGGGATCGGCACCGGCGACGAGACGTCGACGTTGAGCTGCACGCCCGTGGCGAAGCTGAGGGTACGCTGCGCCGAGAAGTCGCTCACGGCGTAGTTCAGGATGTCCCCCGCCCCGACGCGGCAGCCGACGGTGAGGTCATCGGTGCGGACGCTCTCCGAGGGCTGCAGCACCGCGTTCGGCGCCACCATGGCCCCACCGGAGGTGGCGGAGCGGTTGGCCTGCGAGGTCTGCAGGTCGCTGATCTGCACCTGCGAGACCAGCTTGAGAGTGACCTTCGGCAGCAGCGGGCCCAGGGCACCCACCACCGACGGAGCCGGCTCGAGCACCGTCAGTTCGCCCGACTCGATGGAGCAGGTGGCGTAGTGGCCGCCGGCGTCGGGCATGCAGACGCCGGTCATGGGCACCGACACCGTGAACGAGACGTCGACGGGGTTGCCGAGCACCTGGGCGGTGCCGTGCAGGTTGGCCGAGTACGTCATGGTGAGCAGTCCCGAGGCCGGGTCGAAGCGATACCCCGGGTCGAGGGCTCGGCCCTGGCGCACGTTGTCGGGGTTCCAGGTGACGCCGAGCGCCCCGGTTTCCGACCAGCTGGTGTCGGCCGAGAGGGTGATCGACCCGCTGAAGTCACCCGAGGTGGTGCTGGCGGTCACCGATCCGAGGTTGGCGCTGCTGGTGAAGCCGACCGGAATGGTGGCGGACGAGGTGGCCGCGCGAGCAGGGCTCAGGAAGGCGGTCATCATGAGCGCCATCACCGCGACGAAGGTCGCGGCGATGCGTCCCGTCAGTCGCCGGCCCCGGGTGTGAATGGGGTGGGTGGGAATGGGGTGGGTGAGGGTGGGGTGGATGGGCATGGCTGCTCCGATCTCTGGTGGGTGGGAGGCGGCCCTCCCCCCGAAGCGCCGCCCTCCCTGGGCACACTGAAACCCGCGGCCGTCCCGGGTGTCACGGGACACTGTCCCGGCACAGGCCGGGACTCAGGCGTGTCGGCCCAGACCCGCCGACCTCGCCTTCGCGATGGCCTGTGCCCGGTCGGAGACCTGCAGCTTCGCGAACAGGTTCGAGACCAGGTTGCGCACCGTCTTGGACGAGATGCCCAGCCGCGTGGCCACCGCCTGGTTGTCGCAACCCCGGGCGACCAGCGCCAGCACCTCCCGCTCCCGCGGGGTCAACCGGTCGAAGGGCAGGTGGGCGCGGGTGACGGTGTCGAACCACGTGTTCACCCGGGTGGTCAGGGCACCCGAGAACACCACTCCCCCCACCGCGATCCCGCGAATGGCCTCCAACACCTCCTGCGGCGCCGCCGTCTTGACCACGTACCCACGGGCTCCCGCCCGGAAGGCCCGGAACACGACCTCGTCGTCGTCGAACATGCTGAGCATCAGCACGTGGGGAGGATCATCGCTCGCGCAGATCTGTCGGGCAGCCTCCACGCCGTCGAGGCCGGGCAGGTTCAAGTCCATCACCACGACGTCGGGACGCAGCCGATGGGCAAGCGCCACGGCCTCCTCGCCGTTGCCGCAGGTGCCGACCACCGTCAGGTCGGGAGCGACGCCGATCAGCCCCACCAGGCCCTGCAAGTAGACGGGATGGTCCTCGGCGAGCATGACCGAGATCGGCGTGGTCATCGGGACGACCGGATCGGAAGCCACGCCTGCACCACCGTGCCGGGCTGGCGGGGGCGGCGGGTGACGGTGCATCGTCCGCCCAGTTCGGCGGCCCGCTCGCGCATCACGGTCAGCCCGACGCCGGCGTGCACCCCATCGGCGACGCCGACCCCGTCGTCGGTGACGCGCACGAGCACTCCCGTGGCATCGCGCAACAGGCAGATGTCCACCCTCGAGGCGCCGGAATGGTGGGCCACGTTCGAGAGCGCACTCGAGACGATCCGGTACACGGCGACCTCGAGGGCGGCCGACAGCGGGGCGTCCCAGTCACCCTGGGCCTCGAAGGTCGCGGCGATCGGGCGCAGGTCGTCGGCCCGGTCGCGCAGGGCGGCCAGCAGGCCACGGTCGTCGAGGGCAGGCGGACGAAGGTCGTAACTGAGGGTGCGCAGGGCCGTCGCGGCCTGGGCGGCCTCGGCCACCATCAGCATCAGCAGGGCATCGACCGCGGACCGGTCGACCTGTTCGTCGGCCACCAGCGCCCGCACCGTCTGCGCCCGCAGCCCGAGACTGGCCACCGTGGGGGCGACGTCGTCGTGGAGTCTGCGTCGAAGGGCGCGGCGTTCCTCCTCGCGGGCCAGCACGATGCCCTCGCGCGAAACCTCTGCCGATCGTGGCACGGTTCCCCCTTCCCCCCGAGCCACATCGTACGCGGCCGGGGCGGGGGGCAGAAGGGGTCAGCCGGCCTTGGCGGCCTTCGCGTCGGCCGCCGCCTGCTCGCGCTTGGCCTTGGCGGCCGCGACGGAGGCCTTGAGGGCCGCGACCAGGTCGACGACCTCGGCCGGCTTGCCCTCCTCGACACCGGACTCCTCCAGCGCCACCCCGGTGAGCTTCGACTGCACCACGGCGTCGAGCGCCTCGCGGTAGGCGTCCGAGAACTGGCCGGGGTCGAACTCGCCCTCGAGTTCCTTGATGAACGACTCGGCCATCTTCACCTCGGCCGCCGACGCCTTCACGTCGCTGGGCGGCTCGGCGAACGAGGTGTCGCGCAGTTCGTCGGGCCACAGCATGGTGTGCATCACCAGCACGTGGTCGCGGGGGCGGATCAGCGCCAGCGACTCGCGCTGACGCAGGGCGACCTTGACGACGGCCGACTTGCCGGTGGCCGCCAGAGCGTCGCGCAGCAGCACGTAGGGCTTGCCGCCGGGGCCGTCGGCCTCGAGCACGTAGGTCTTCTCGAAGTAGGTCGGGTCGACCGCCGCAGCATCGACGAACTGGACGACCTCGACGGCCTTGGTCGACGGCAGCGGCAGGTCGTCGAAGTCGGACTTCTCGAGAATCGCGACCCGCCCGTCGGGGGCCTCGTAACCCTTGGCGATCTCGGCGAAGGGCACTTCCTTGCCGCACTTCTCGCACACGCGCTTGTACTTGATCCGACCGCCGTCGGCGGGGTGCACCTGGTGGAAGGAGATGTCCTTCGACTCGGTGGCTCCGAACAGTCTGACGGGAATGGTGACCAGCCCGAACGAGATGGCGCCCTTCCACATGGAACGAGGCATCAGTCCTCCCGGGCTGAGTTGGTGGGTAGTTCTTCGGCCGCGTGCCACAGCAGCGCGTGGTGGCCGATCAGGGTCTGCACCTCGTCGAGGTGCCAGGCGTCGTCCAGAGGAAGTCCCTGCGCCTCGTGGGCCGCGGCCCGCACCTGCGGGTCGTCCGGGAACTCGTCGGTGAACCAGCTGACGATCTGGGCGCGACGCAGGCCGCTCACCTGCACCTCACCGTTGCCGGTGTCGGCCGAAGCGTCCACCTGGTCGTCGGCGACCTCGGCCCCGAGCACGAACCTGGTTCCGTGTTGGGCCAGCCCCGCGACCGAGGCCAGGGTCATGGCGGCGAACTCCGACTCCTCGGGATCGGTGACGTCGAAGGACTCGCACAGCGCCGGGGTCGCCGAGAAGGCGGGCACGCTGGCGTCGAGTGCCCGCGGCCATGCGGCGGCGTCGAAAGGTATGAAAACCATCACACCCGGCATGGGCGCACCTCCTTGCGTCGTGTCCCACAGGCTACCGTGACAGGCATGCTGCGTCGCCTGTTCGCCTGCCTCGTCCTCGCCCTCGGCCTCACCCTGATGGGCTGTTCCCAGACCGATGCCCCCCAGGCGGTCACCATCGATGTGACCATCGCGGGTGGCCAGGTGACCCCCAACGGCACCACGGTCGACGTCGCCAAGGGCGGCACCGTGACGGTCAACGTCACCTCCGATTCCGCGGACGAGGTGCACGTGCACGGGGTCGACAAGGAACTGGCCGTCAAGCCCGGGGTGCCCGCGACCATGACCTTCACCGTCGACCAGGGTGGGGTGTTCGAGATGGAGAGTCACGAGCTCGACAAGCTGATCGTCAAGATCGCCGTCCGGTCGTGACCCCGGCGTCGGGCATCGGTCTGGTGCCCCTGCACGGGGTCGGCACCCGTGAAGACCTGCCCCTGCCGTTCAGTTTGGTCGTACTCGGCGCCGTGGCGGTGCTGTTGGTGACCTTCTGGGCCACCCGGCTGTGGCGTCGTCCGCGGTGGGAACGTTCCACGGGGCTGGCCCTACCACGCCTGACGAAGGTCGTCGACCACCCGGTCGTGCTCTGGGGGCTGCGCGCCCTGGTCGCGCTGGTCGCCGTGGTCGGGCAGATCGCGCTGTGGTTCGGCACCGATCAGGTGCGCAATCCGTACCCGGGCCTGCTGTTCGTGTGGGTGTGGGTCGGGCTGGTGCCGGTCTCCCTGCTGTTCGGCACCGCGTGGCGACGGTTGAGCCCGGTGCGCGTGCTGCTCGCCTGGCGCGGTGCCCTCGGCGTCGACGGCCCCCTGCCCCGATGGGGGCTGTGGCCCGGCGCTCTCGCCCTGTTCGCGTTCGGGTACCTCGAACTCGTGCAGCCCGACCGCACCCACCTCGACGTGCTGCGCTGGTGGTTCGTCGGCTGGCTGATGTGGGTGGTCGGTGGCGCGCTGGCCTTCGGCACCCGCTGGATCGCCAGTGCCGACCCCTTCGAGGTGTACGCCACCCTGGTCGCTCGGGTGTCGCCGTGGCAGCGCATCGACGGCGTCGTGCACCTGGTCAACCCCCTGCGCCAACTGAGCTCGGTGCGCCCCCACCGCGGCACCTGGGCGGTGGGGTGCGTGCTGATCGGTGTGACCGCTTTCGACTCGCTGGGAACCTCGACGGGTTGGGTGCAGTTCGTGCAGGCGTCGTCGACCCCGCGCGAGGTGTGGGGAACGCTGGGCCTGCTCGCGTCGGTGGGCGTCGCGCTGCTGCTCTACGCGGTGGGCGCACGCATGGTCGAGGAGCGTGCCCAACCGGGGCACACGACGCTGGTGAACCGGCTGGGGGTCTCGCTGGTGCCGATCGCGGTCGGCTACACCGTGGCCCACTACGCCACCTATCTGGTGCTCGAGGGCCAGCGGGTCGCCGTCAACCTCTCCGACCCCCTCGGACGAGCCCAGGACTGGTTCGGTACGGCCACCCTGGGGGTGGACGCGTCGATCTTCGACCACCCCCAGCTGATGGCCTGGAACCAGGTGCTGGGCATCGTCATCGGTCACGTGGTCGCCGTGCTGGTCGCCCACGACCTGGCCATTCGCTGGTTGCCCGAGCGGCGGCAGCTGCGCGGTCAGGTGCCCCTGCTGGTGGTGATGGTCGCCTTCACCTGCGGCGGCCTGCTGCTGCTGTTCCAACCCTGAGACGACGCCGCGCATCGGGCGTAGATTGGGCGGCATGGAATTCCGTCGTTTCGGCCGCACCGGCCACCAGACCAGCGTGCTCGTCTACGGCGCCGCGGGCCTCGGCAACGTCAGCCAGGACGTGGCCGATGCGTCGCTGGCCGGCGCTCTCGAGGCGGGCATCAACCACTTCGACACCGCCCACAACTACGGCGAGGCCGAAGACCGGATGGGCCCCTGGGTGCCCGGGGTGCGCGACCAGATCTTCCTGGCCACCAAGACCCAACAGCGCACCACCGAGGCCGCCTGGGCCGAGATCAACCGCTCCCTCGAGCGGCTCGACACCGATCGCCTCGACCTGATCCAGGTGCACGCGGTGTGCAATGACGACGACCTGGCCGACGTCTTCGCCGACGGCGGACCCCTGCCCGCCCTCGAGCGGGCCCGCGACGAGGGGCTGGTGCGATGGTTGGGCATCACCGGGCACACCGAGGCCGCACCACGCATCCACGCCGAGGCGCTGCGCCGATTCGACTTCGACTCCGTGCTCACCCCGATGAACCACCAGCTGTACGCCGACCCGCAGTTCGCCGAACACTTCTCGGCGTTGCTCGACCTCGTCGACGAACGCGACGTGGGCCTGCGCACGATCAAGGCGATCGCCCGTCGTCCGTGGAGCAGCGAGGAGCGTCGGTGGGCGACGTGGTACGAGCCCTTCGACACCCAGGAACTGGTGACGGCGGCAGTCTCGTGGGTGCTCGGCAGGTTCCCCCAGATCGCTGGTCTGGCGACGGCCGGTGAGTCGCGGCTGCTGCCCCTGGTCTACGAGGCCGAGGCCCACCGCATCGACGCCGACGAGGCCGACGCCGTGCTCGCCGAGGTCGAGGACTACCGCTCCATCTTCGTCTGAGCCACGCGGGCGGAATTGTTCAACCGTTGAGTGTTGTCCGGGTGTTGTCCGTACCCCCGGAGCCCTTCCCCAGCCCGGTCGGCGCCCGTTTGAGTGGGCGTCATGACATCACTGACGCTGGTCTGGGACCCCGAGACCGCCACCATGCCCGAGCCGCTGCACCGGTCGTCCGAACCGACGGTGCCCCTGCGCATCGATGAACGCGAAGCCAGCGACGAACGAGCCCGCCACGTGGTCGCCCTGCTCGCGAACAAGGCCCTCGAGGGGCTGCAGGGACGACGCAACCTGCGCCAACTGGCCCCGCTGTTCGACGACGAGCCGCTCACCGTGATGCGCGCCTGGGGCACGGTGCCGGCCTGGTCGGGCGCCGAGGTGCGCAGCGTGCGCGCCAGTGTGCTCAACGGGCGCCACGTCGAGGGCTGCGCCCGATTGATGTCGGGCGGGCGCGCATTCATGCTCACGCTGCG
Organism: Aestuariimicrobium soli; assembly: GCF_051192575.1. NCBI lineage: Bacteria > Bacillati > Actinomycetota > Actinomycetes > Propionibacteriales > Propionibacteriaceae > Aestuariimicrobium > Aestuariimicrobium soli. The sequence continues at coordinate 363,455 of NZ_JBPJSQ010000002.1, forward strand.
CCTCGCCCACAGCAGTCGGGGCTGGCGATGCACCCGGCTCGACGTGCTGTGCAGCCGCGGGCACCTCACCGAGTGGGGTGTCGAGGCCGCCTGAGACCGGGCGGGGCCTTCGGGTCAGGAGGCCTGGGCGTTGCGTCCGTGGCAGGCCTTGAACTTCTTGCCCGACCCGCAGGGGCACTGCTGGTTGCGGCCGACCCCGGCGAAGGTGCCGGTGTTGCGTGCCTGGGTGGTGGTGGTCTCGGCCTCACCCTGCTCGTCGGGAGCCGAGTAGGTGAGCTGCCGACCGCTGGCCGGCTGGCCGCCGGTCAGCCCCTTGGCCTTGACCTTAGGACGACGACCCGCCGCCTGCTTGGCCTGCTCCGACGTGTCGGGCTCGGCGACGACCTCCTCGTCGGGGGTCACCTCCTCGTCGGGGCTCACCAGCGTGCGCGGGTCAACCCCGGCCTGCACACCGACACCACTGACCTCGCCGGCCAGTTCACTGGTCACCTCGAGGTTGAACAGGTAGCCGACGACCTCTTCCATGAAGGCTTCCATCATCTGCTGGAACATGGCGCCACCCTCGCGCTGGTACTCCACCAGCGGGTCGCGCTGCGCCATGGCCCGCAGGCCGATCCCCTCGCGCAGGTAGTCCATCTCGTAGAGGTGCTCGCGCCACTTGCGGTCGAGCACGGTGAGCATCACCTGGCGCTCGAGTTCGCGCATGGTGTCGGCGCCGAGCGACTCCTCACGGTTGTCGTAGGCCTTGGAGGCGTCCTCCACGAAGGTCTCGACCAGAGCGTTGGCGTCGTGCTCGTCCTCGATGTCGTCCAGGGTGACGCCCACCGGGTAGAGGGTGCTCAGATCGGTGAGCAGCTGCTCCAGGTCCCAGTCTTCGGGCAGGCCCTCGGTGCGCTCCCGCACGGCGCCCTCGACGACCCGGCTGACGGTGTCCCGCAGCTGCTGCTCGACGTCGGCGCCGTCGAGCACCTTCCGGCGGTCGCCGTAGATGGCGTGACGCTGACGGTTCATCACGTCGTCGTACTTGAGCACGTTCTTGCGCATCTCGAAGTTCTGGGCCTCGACCTGCTTCTGGGCACTCTCGATCGACTTGCCGACCCAGCTGGACTCGATGGGCACGTCGTCGGGCACCTTGAGGGTGACCATCGCCCGCTCCATGGCGGGGCCGTTGAACAGCCGCATCAGCTCGTCGCCCAGAGACAGGTAGAACCGGCTCTCGCCGGGGTCGCCCTGGCGTCCGGAACGGCCACGCAACTGGTTGTCGATGCGCCGCGACTCGTGGCGCTCCGACCCGACCACGTACAGGCCGCCGGCCTCGACGACCTCCTCGTGCTCGGCGGCCACCTGCTCCTCGAGCTCGGCCAGGGTCTCGTCCCAGGCGGCCTCGTACTCGTCGGGGGTGGTGTGCGGGTCGAGACCCTGCTCGCGCAGCACCAGGTCGGCGAGGAACTCGGGGTTGCCGCCCAGCATGATGTCGGTGCCTCGTCCGGCCATGTTGGTGGCCACGGTGACGGCGCCCTTGCGGCCGGCCATCGACACGATGGCCGCTTCGGACTCGTGGTGCTTGGCGTTCAGCACCTGGTGGGGAACCCCGGCGGTGCGCAGGCGCTTGGCCAGTTCCTCCGACTTCGCCACCGACGCGGTGCCGATCAGCACCGGCTGGCCCTTCTCGTGACGCTGGACGACGTCGTCGATGATGGCGTCGAACTTGGCCTCCTCGGTGCGGTAGATGAGGTCCTTCTGGTCGACGCGCACCATCGGCTTGTTGGTGGGCACCGGCACCACGCCGAGACCGTAGATCTTCTGGAACTCGCTCTCCTCGGTGAGGGCGGTGCCCGTCATGCCGGCGAGCTTGTCGTACATGCGGAAGAAGTTCTGCAGGGTGATGGTGGCGAGCGTCTGGTACTCGTCCTTGATCTCCACCTTCTCCTTCGCCTCGAGCGCCTGGTGCAGGCCCTCGTTGTAGCGGCGGCCCGACAGGGTTCGTCCGGTGTGCTCGTCGACGATCAGCACCTCGCCGCCGATGACCACGTAGTCCTTGTCGCGCTTGAACAGTTCCTTGGCCTTGATGGCGTTGTTCAGGTAACCGATCAGCGGGGTGTTGGCGGCCTCGTAGAGGTTGTGGATGCCCAGTCGGTCCTCGACGGCGGTGATGCCGGGGCCGAGCACCGAGACGGTGCGCTTCTTCTCGTCGACCTCGTAGTCACGATCGCGCTTGAGGCGGGTCACCAAGGTGGCGAACTCGGGGTACCACTGGTGGTTGTCCTCGGCCGGGCCGGAGATGATCAGCGGGGTGCGGGCCTCGTCGATCAGGATCGAGTCGACCTCGTCGACGATGGCGTAGTGGTGACCGCGCTGCACGAGTTCGTCGGCCGACAGGGCCATGTTGTCGCGCAGGTAGTCGAAGCCGAACTCGTTGTTGGTCCCGTAGGTGATGTCGGCCGCGTAGGCGACCCGACGCTCCGGCGGGGTCATCGACGTCAGGATCGCGTCGGTGCGCAGACCCAGGAAGTGGTGTACGCGGCCCATCTGCTCGGACTGGTAGCGCACCAGGTAGTCGTTCACGGTGACCACGTGCACGCCCTTGCCGGTGAGGGCGTTCAGGTAGGCGGGCAGCGTGCCCACCAGCGTCTTGCCCTCGCCGGTCTTCATCTCGGCGATGCGACCGTGGTGCAGCGCCGCCCCACCGATCAGCTGCACGTCGAAGTGACGCTTGCCGAGCACCCGCTTGGACGCCTCCCGCACGGTCGCGAAGGCCTCGGGCAGCAGGCTGTCGAGCGACTCGCCGTTCTCGAGGCGCTGCTTGAACTCCGGGGTCATGGCCGCCAGTTCGTCGTCGGTCATGTCCTCGAAGTCAGGCTCGATGCCGTTGACCTGGTCGACGACCTTCGTCAGCCTCTTGAGTTCCCTGCCACTGCCGGCGTTCAGCAGTCGATCGATGAAGCTCACTTGCGTCCTTTGCGGATTGACACTGTGGGTACCCCGCCCACGACCCTTTCGGGCTCAGCAGGGCACGTGCCCGTTCATGCTACTCGCGGGCCCGTTCATGCTACCCGGTGGCAGCGAGCACCCGGACGAGGCCGTCGGCCCCGTTCCCGCGGGGCTCCACGGCCACCTCGGCCAGCCCCAGCCAGTCGGCCAACTCACGGAGCGCCTCGGCCAGCTCCCCCGTGGTGCGCGCGGGCTCGGCCCCCGCCTCCAGCCAGGTGGCCTTGACCTCGAGTCGTCCCAAGGCGCGGTTCGCCTTCAGGTCGACCCGGGCGCACAGCCGGTCGTCCAACAGGAAGGAATAGACGTAGTAGCCGTGCACGCGCTGCGGGGCAGGCACGTAGATCTCGATGCGGTACAGGTAGTCGAACATGGCCTCGATGCGGTCGCGCTGGAACATCATCGAGTCGAACGGGCTGAGCAGGGCACGCCCCGTGACTCGCCGCGGCACGGTGGCCTCGTGCCACAGCCAGGTGGGTTTGGCGTCCCATCCCTTGATGGCCACGGGGACGAACTCCCCTGCCGCCTCCAGATCGGCGAAGGCCTCGGCCGTGACCGGGTCACGCTTGAGGTAGAAGTAATCGGTGACGCACGCCTTCGAGAAGACGCCCAGGGCCCGCCCCGCCCGCGCGAGCAGCATGCGGCGCTGCTCGACCGGGCTGAGGTCGGTGCGCTGGTGGGCCGGCGGCAGTACCCGTTCAGTCAGGTCGTAGAGCCGTTCGAACTGGCTGGTGCGCCCCGCCGGCGACACCCCGCCGGCCGAGAACTCGTGCTCGAGCACCTGCTTGACCGACGACCAGTTCCAGCCCCAGTTGTCGCGGTTGCGTTCCTCGGAATGGTCGAGGTGACGTTCCAGTTCGCGCGCCGTCGCGGGGCCGTGGGTGCGCACCGCGTCGAGCACCCCGGCGACCAGACCGGGGTGGCGCGCTTCGATGCGCGCGGGGTGATCGGCGTACCGCTCGGCCATCGCCCGCATGCGGTCGCGCAGGGCGGGGGCCAGGGAGACGTCGATCAGGCTGGCGGCATGCCCCCAGTACTCGAACAGGCGCCGGGGGGAGCGGTTCGTGGCCCGGTCGAGCAGGGCCGTGTCGTAGGGGCCCAGCCGCGAGAACAGCGGCACGTACTGGGCACGCTGCACGACGTTGACGGTGTCGATCTGGAACTGCGCCACCCGGTCGATCTCGGCCTGCACGTGCCGCATCGTGACCACGGAGGGACGTTTGACGGAGGCCAGCCCCTGGGCCGCCAAGGCCACGCGGCGAGCCTGGGACAGGCTGAGTTGCTGCATGACCCCGACCCTAGGGGCTGGCTCCGACAGAACTCAGCCGGCGTCGTGCACGTCGAGGTGGATCACGCCGTAGTCGTATCCCTTGCGGCGGTAGACGACACTCGGTCGTCCGGAGGCAGCATCGGCGTAGAGGAAGAAGTCGTGGCCGACCAGCTCCATCTCGTCGAGCGCCTGCTCGAGGGTCAGGGGGGTGCCCGTGAACTGCTTCTCCTTCACCACCAGCGGGCCGTCACCGATCACGTCGATGCCCGCCACCTGGTGGTGGTCGTCGGCGCCGTCGCCGTTGAGGTCTGCGGCGTGCAGGGCCCCGTTGGTCTCGATGAGAGGAGCCCCGAAGTGGTCGGCGGTGCGCAGCCCGCGGTGCCGCTTGCGTCGGTCCTGCGCCTTGCGCAGCTGGGTCTTGAGACGTTCCATGGCCTTCTCGAACGCGGCCATCTTGTCATCGGCAAGGCCCTCGGCACGCACCACCGGGCCCTTGCTCCGCAGCGTGATCTCGGCGACGACGTCCTGGTCGCGCCCCTTGTGGGCCGGTTCGACGGTGAACTCCACCTCGACCCTCTGCACCCGGTCGCGGAAGCGCTCCACGGTGCTGATCCGCTCGACCACCTGCTCCTTCACGGAGTCACTCACGCTGCAGTGACGTCCCTGAACGACGATGTCCATCTCATCCTCCTATGTTTGCCCTTCGGTCCCCGGCTGGGGCCCAGACATGACACAGGCACGATTCTGCGGCTCATCAGGGGCTGCAGGTCGTGCCATGCAGCAACGTTACCCAGTCAGCCGATGCCTGTCTGCCGCCGCGCAGTAAGGGGTGAGACGCAGTTCGGACGAGGCCACCGTCGCCGCCCCCACCACGGTCCAGCCGGCCTCGGTCAGCGCCTGGGCGGCGGCCCGCAGGCTCGCTCCGGTGGTGACCACATCATCGACCAGCAGCACCCGCCCGCTGCCCCGCTGGGCCCGCACCCCGCGGCTGTTGAGCCAGCGGTGCTCGCGGTCGAGGTCGAACTGGTCTGCTCCCCCGCGTCCGACTCGCAGCAGCGGCTCTGAGCGCCAGCCGAGCCCGCGGGCGACGCCCCGGGCCAGCGAGCGCGCGTGGTCGTGGCCGCGCTCGGCCACCGCCTGCGGACGAGACGGCACCGGCACCACCAGGCAGGGCCCGCCGCCGACCAGGGCCGCCTCGTCCGCGATCCTGGCCAGCACGGCGCGCGCGAACGGCCGGGTGAGCCCCCAGGAGCCCTCGTCCTTCCACGCCTTCACCAGAGCCGGCACGGGTGGCCGGTAGGCGCACGCGGCCCACACCGGCCAGTCATCGATGGTGGCCCGGATCGTCCGTGCGGGGGTCGCTCGCCGCAATCCCGACAGGCACTCGGCGCACGCCCCCCAGCCCGGACGACCACAGCCCGGGCACGACGAGCCCAGGAACAGATCCGCCGCGCCGTCGCGCCACTGTTTCCAGAACACTGCCCGCCCTCCTCACCCGACCAGCATCACGCATCGCAGGGGGCAGGTCGGTCGGCCTGTGGACAACTCGCTCAGCCGGGCAGGGCCGCGCTGGTGACGCCACCGATCACCGACCGCCACCGATAGCGGTCCTCGAAGCGCCAGACCCGGTTGTCGCTGGCCCGCACGACGGCGGTCACGCCCTGACGGCGGGGCGTGGCCGACAGCTCCACGGGTTCGATGTCGGTGGCCGACGGGCCCAGCGCCTCGACGATGGCGGCATCGCTCGAGACGGCGTAGACCGAGGTGCGCGAGTCCTGCGCGCTCGGGCTCAGCACCAGCAGGGTGCCCGGCTCGGCCCAGGCCACGTCGCGGGGGTTGAGCAGCGGGCCGGACGAACTGGTCACCGGCAGGTCACGCCACCCGTCGATGGTCAGCGACTCGGTGCCGCGCACGCGCATCAGCCCCAGCCTCGAGGTCTTGCCGTCCGAGACGATGACCGCCATGCGGGTGCGGTCGGGGGCGATCCGGAAGGCCACCACCTCGCCGACCGGCAGATCCTTGACGGGGAAGGTGTGCAGTTGCCGATCGAGGTTCATGCGCATCAGCACGGTCGCGCCGTCGACCACCCCGATCGTCCAGACCGTGCCGTCGAGCAGCACCTGCGGCCGGGTGAGCTTCGCGCCCTTCACGCGCGAGGTGGCCTTGTCGCTGCCGAACTGCGTCGTCCACACCTGGGTGCGCTCGCTGTTGACCACGACCACGGTGCCCAGGTCGGGGCCGACGTCGACGCTGCCGGGTTGGTCGCCCCAGTTGCGTCCGCCGAAGGCGCCGCTGATCGGGGTGAATTCGGGCGTGCCGCCCTCGATCACGCGCCCCACGATGCCCCCGCGCACGGCGACCAGGTCGGTGGCGGTGCGTTGTTCCACCGGTTGGAAGGAGTCGAAGTCGGTTCGCTTCACGCGGGTGGGGTTCGAGGCGCGACTGACCTCCCACACCTGTCCCCCGGCCTGCAGCCGCACCGACTGCACCTGGTCGAACTCGGTCAGTGTGGTGACCACCTGGGCGGCGGCGCGCGTGCGGGCGCCGTCGGAGAGCACGCTCAGCGACGAGGGCAGGTTGACGATCGCCAACCCGTCGTCCTGCACACTCACCGTCGTGCCGGTGCGGGCTTCGGCCGGGAGCGCGCTGCCCATCGTCTGGGCGGCCCAGGCGCTCGGACCGGCCAGCAGGGCGTCGAGGCTGCGGCTGGGGCTGGCGGCACTGTCGGGAACGTGCACCAGCTCTGGGGCCAGCAAAGAGTTGTCGGCCGACAGGAACCAGATCGTCAGGGGCGAGTAGTAGCGGGCGAACAGGGTGCGCCCGAGCAGCAGGCCATCGGGCGGGTTGCCGATGCGCCACTGCCCCTCGACCCGCTGCATGCCGAAGTCGTGCTGTAGGGTGCCGGCCCTGGGCTCGAACCGACCCTGCGCGTCGAGGGCGCCGACCAGTGGTGCCGTGATCACCGCCGACTTGTCCGAGGTGATCGGCGGATGCTCCTCGGGGTCGTAGATGATCGCCCCGCTGTCTGGCTTCCACTTCTTGGCGGCGGCGTCGGTCAGGTACTGCCGCGCCACTTGGTAGCCCGGCTGCGGGGTGGCCATGGCGGTGAGGAAGCCCGCCAGGATCACCTCGGTGTTGCCCCCGCGCAGCGGCGGCAGCGGGGCGATGTCGACGCCCTGCGAACTCTGCGCCTGCGGGGTCTGACTGACCCGCGTCACGGGTCCCGAGGTGGGGATGATGGCGCAGGCACTGGCCCCGAGCGTGGCCGGGACGAGGGCGAGCAGGGTGCGGCGGCGCATCACGGCATCCTCGCATCGTGGGCGTCGATGGGTTGGACGCGCTCCATCAGGGAGAAGTCGGTCGGCGCCAGCGGCAACGGCGAGCTGCGCAGCACCTGACCGTGGCGACGCGGCACGGTCAACCGGAACTGTGCCCCGCGTTTGGGGCGACCCCACGCCGACAGCCATCCGTTGTGCAACATGGCGTCCTCGAGGCTGATCGCCAGCCCCAGACCGGTGCCGCCCATGGTGCGCGTCCGCGACGGATCGGCCCGCCAGAAGCGGTGGAAGACCTGCCGGGCCTGCGAGGCCAGAAAGCCCACCCCGTGGTCGCGCACGACGATGGCGGCGGCATCCTCGTCCACCTTCACGGTGATGTCGATGGGCAGACGTTCGGCGTGCTCGATGGCGTTGGTGATCAGGTTGCGCAGGATGCGTCGAATGCGCCGGGCGTCGACCTCGGCGACCGCGGTGCCCTCGGTGTGCAGCCGCAGTTGGGTGCCGCTGCGTTCGGCGAACCCGCGGGCGCTGTCGACCTCGCGGCGCACCAGCTCGACCAGGTCGACCTCGTCGAGGTTCAACACGGCGGCGCCGGCGTCGAAGCGGCTGATCTCGAGCAGGTCACCCAGCAACCCCTCGAACCGGTCGAGCTCGTCGTAGAGCAACTCGGTGGTGCGCGCCACCGACGGGTCGAAGTCCTGCCTGCCGTCGTGCAGCAGTTCGGCGGCCATGCGCACGGTCGTCAGCGGGGTCCTCAGCTCGTGCGACACGTCCGAGACGAACTGTTGCTGAACCCGCGACAGGTCCTCCAACTGCACGATCTGTTGCTGCAACTCCGAGGCCATGTGGTTCATCGACGTGGCCAGACTGGCAAGGTCGTCGGTGCCGCGCACGGCCATGCGTTCGTCCAGATGGCCGTCGGCGAGTCGTCCGGCGGTGATGCTGGCCTGTCTGATCGGACGAACCACGTGCCGCGACACCAACGCCGAGATGCCCAGCATCAACAGCATCAGCAGAGCGCCCGTGGTGATCAGGGCCCGTTGGGTGACGTCGAGCACCTGTTGCTCATGGTTGAGCGGGAAGATGAAGTAGATGGGATACGACTGCCCCGACACCGGTGCCTGCAGGCGCGACCCGACCGCCAGACCGGGCACGTCGGCCACGGTCGGATCGGACGAGACCACCGTCGTGGGCGTCACGAACATGCCCTCGGAGCTCGCGGCCACCGCGTCGACGAGGCTCTGCGGCACCGACGACGAGACGATGCCCGGCGACACGAATCCCGACACCGGGCCCTGGATGACGATGTGGAACTGGCCGCCCTGGCTGCCGGCCTCGTCCGCGAGTTGGTTGAGGCGCTCGTACAGGCTGGCGGTGCGCAGGTCGGTGTCGCGGAGTTGCTGCTGCATGCGCTCGAGTGAGCTGGAAGCCTCGGCGATGGCGGCGCTGCGTTTGCCAGCCATCACACCGTCGGTGGCCTGCCGCATGATCAGCCAGCCGCTCAGCAGCACCACGATGATCGACCCGATCATGGTCGACGAGATCACCCGCAGCGGCAGGGACGACCACCACCAGTGCGTCAGGGATCGACGCCGGGGGCTCACTCGTCCTCGATCGGGTCTCCGGCCCGGTACCCGACGCCGCGCACGGTGATGACGGTCTCGGGGCGTTCGGGGTCGCGCTCGATCTTGCTGCGCAAACGCTGCACGTGCACGTTCACCAGCCGGGTGTCGGCGGCGTGGCGGTAGCCCCACACCTGCTCGAGCAGTTGCTCACGACTGAACACCTGGGTCGGACGACGCGCCAGCGCCAGCAGCAGGTCGAATTCCAGCGGCGTCAGCGAGATCAGGGTGCCGCGGCGGGTCACCGTGTGCCGCTCGGTGTTGATGTGCAGGTCACCGATGCGCAGCAGCGACGGGGCACTCTCCTCCACCTCGAGGCGGCGCAACCGGGTACGGATGCGGGCGACCAGTTCCTTGGCGCGGAACGGCTTCGAGACGTAGTCGTCGGCCCCGGCCTCAAGACCCGTGACCACATCGGTGGTGTCGGACTTGGCGGTCAGCATCACGATCGGCACCCCGGACTCCTGCCGGATGTCACGGCAGATCTGCACGCCGTCCCGCCCGGGGAGCATCAGGTCGAGCAGCACGAGGTCGGGCTTGGTCTCGCGGAACATCTGCAGCGCCTTCGAGCCGTGGCCGCAGCGCGCCGTGTCGAAGCCCTCCTGGCGCAACACGATCTGCAGCATCTCGGCGAGGGCTGAGTCGTCGTCCACCACCAGGATTCGCTGACGCACGCCCCCCCGGGTCGCTTCGGCCACCCCGATCGCCTCCTCGCACGCGCGTCACCCGTGCGGCGACGCCTCAGTACGCCATGGTAACGCTCAGGTGCGCGTGGGTCCGTTGCCGCCGCCGCGTCGGGCCGTCGCATCGGCCTCACTGGTGGCGATGGCGCGCATCGACTCCTGCAACTCGCTCAGGTCGAGCACCGAGACCTCCTGGGGCTGCCCGGCCACCGATTCGGGCCAGGCGCCGCCCTTGCCGAGGTTGGCGGTGCTGCCCATCATCTGGGTGAGCGTGTCGCGCAGTCGGAAGGCGGTGGGCCCCCACGCCGACTCGGGGGTCGAGAGGTCACGGCACCACTGCGACAGGCCGCGGAGCATCGCCGCCGCCTTCTCGGAGCGCACGAAGTACTTGTTGCCGAAGTCGACCTCGTTGTTGTGCGCGACCAGGTAGTCCGGCGGCTCGGGCGGTGCCGGAATGTTGTGCACCTCCGAGGTGACGATCCTGACCGACTGCACGACGACCTCGTGGATGTAGGCGTTGATCATGGCCAGGTACTCCGCCGCCTTGGCCCCGTTCTCGGCCATCTTGCGCAGCTCGGCCAGGGCGTTCTGCTGGGCCGGCAGCGCCCGCTTGTAGGCGTCGGCACCGGGCGAGGTCCAGGTCTCCAACTGCAGTTGCTGCTTCACCTGGTCCTGCACCCGTCCGATGCCGGCGGCCAGTTCGGTCCAGCTGGGCTGTTCCTGCTCGACCAACTGCGACAGCGCCGCCGACTTCGGGGCGTAGAACTGCTCGAGCGTGCCCGACAGGTCGTCCTCGGCTCGCTGCACCTTCGGGGGCACGTCGTCCATGCGCCGCTTGATGGCCTTCTTCTTCGAGCAACTCCACCACTTGGCTCGCCTGAGGGCGCGCTGGGCCTCGTCCATGTCGAACTGCACGGCCCGGCCGACGCTCTCCGACAGGCTCATCGTCTCGGTCATGATGTCATCGATCGTGGTGAGGCGGCTGGTGCTCATCACTGCTCCTCGTTGATCGTGCCCGACTGGCGAATCTGGTCGTCCTGCAGGGTGCGGTAGCTGCCGGCGTTGGCCGACAGCTTCATGCCCATCTCGGTGAAGGTGCGCTGGGCGTTCTGCGCCCAGGTGGCGACGTCGCGCTGCAGCCCGCGGTACTGCTCGCTCGGCGGGGTGACGAAGCCGAAGATGTCACTGTCACCGGCAGACCTCTGCTGCGCCATGCCCAGCACCGAGGCCAACTCGTCGCCCACCCGCGCCCAGCCCTGCCCGGTGGTGGTGAGGTTGCCGGGGTCGACGTCGATCACGTCGCCCGGACGAACGCCCCCGCCCGTCCACCCGGAGCCGTAACCCGGGCCGGGCTCGAAGGTGTGGGTGCCCGGCACGTAGGGGGTCGACCCGGACGAGGCGCCCCAGCCGCCGGTCCCCCAGCCGCCGGCACCGGCCCCATCGGCGTCGGGGAACAGGTCGGCGATGCCGTCACCGTCGGTGTCGATGCCGCCCTCGACGTGCGCGCCGGCGGCACTGGTGCCGAACCCGCCCGAGCCAGCGGCACCGGAGACTCCCCGGGAGAGCGCACCGCCACCGGCCGCGACGCTACCGGCCGCGACGCTGCCGGGAAGCTGAGCGGAGGCCGCGGCTCCTGCGGCGCCCGCTCCCCCGAGTCCACCGGCGGTGCCGGTGCCCGCGTGGCCGCCGGCCATGGGCATCAGCGGCATTCCAGCCGGGCGACCCTGCCGTGACGACGACACCTCGCGGTTGGGGTCGATGCGCTGCTCGTCGTGCTCGACGACGTGCATCCAGTCGTCGGTGTCGGCGGAGTAGCCGCGCGCCCCCGATTTCTGGGCGCGCTGGGCCTCGGCGGCGCGGCTCCCGCTCGTCTCTGGGCCGTTGGGGGTATTCATGGGCACACCTCTCACGCGAATCCGCGGCCGAGCATGGCAGTCAGCTCGTCGCGGGTGGCCGTCAGTTGATCGATCAGGTCGTCGCGTTCACTGCGCTCATAGGCCGGCGGCACCCACGCCGCCCGGGCCGCGCGATGGGCCTCGACGATGCCGTCGGACAGTTCCTTGATGCGGGCGCGTCCCAGCCATCCCTCGTTGAAGGCGATCGCCGACAGCGCGCCGGTGGGGTTGAGCGTGATCCGGATGTTGCCGTGCGCCCCGAAGCCGTCGGTCCAGCGGTTCTCGTGGCGTCCGCGAACCTCGGCCGGCAGGGCCAGCAGGCGGCGGTTGAGTTCCGCGGACCGTTCGCGCAGGTCGGCCAGCGCCTCCCACGACATCGGACGAGGGGCCGGGCGATCGTCCGCCGGAGCGACGGAGCGGAACGCCTCACCCTCGCGGTGGTTGTTGATCAGCATGAAGATCTGGCCGAACGCCTGGGCGAGCGATCCCTGACCCAGACGCGAGCGCCAGTGCACCGACATGCGCACTCGGCCGATCAGGTCGTCCTCGTCGAGCCAGACCGTCGCGATCCCCCATGGATCGGGAAATCCCTGATCGGGAGCCCAGGGGGTCTCGTCGTCCGCATCCTCGTCGTCGAGTTCGTCGTCGGCACCCTGCAGTCGGGTGGACGCGGTGACGTCGTCCTCGTCGGAGGGATCATCCCCCCACCCGAGCGCCGTCGGGTCGGTCAGTGTGGCCACGGCACCAGTGTCGGGTTCCGAAGGGTCAGTTCTGGTCGGCGTCCGCGACCCAGGTCGACAGCAGCGAGAGTTCCCCACCCTGACGGCGCAGCACGCGGCGCCACAGGTCGCGCTGGTCCGCCCCGAACAGGTCGGCATCACGGGCTGGAACGCGATACCAGTCGCCGCGCAGCAGTTCGCCCTCGAGTTGCCCCGACTCCCAGCCGGCATACCCGGCGAAGATGCGCAGATTGGCATAGGCACCGCTCACGATCTCGGTGGGCGTGTCCAGGTGCAACAGCCCGACATCACCGTTGACCCGGCGCCATCCGGGCGGTTCCTCGCTGGGGTCGTTGAGTCGGGCGACGCAGATGGCGCCGTTGGGTGAGACCGGCCCGCCGTTGAACAGCTGCTGGGGCGGGCTCACCAGGGGCACCCAGGTGGGCAGCACCTCGTCCAACTCGGCCTCCGAGAGCCGGTTGAGGACGACGCCGAGGGCGCCGGAGTCGTCCGCGTCGAGCAGATAGACGACGGTCTGATGGAAGAACCCGCCGTCCATCTCGGCGTTGGCCACCAGGAGTTCACCCGCGCGGGGTCGGCTACCAGTGCTCACGGCTCCATCCTTGCACGCCGCCGATGCCCGGTACCTCGGCACACCACAACGCCCCCGGCACCTCACCTGACGGTGGGCCCGAGGGCGTGCAGCACGGGGGTGGAGGTGGCGGGAATTGAACCCGCGTCCTCAAGAGGCGAACCAGGACTTCTCCGGGTGCAGTCGTCATGGCGTTCTGCTCGGCTCCAGTGCTTCTGACGACAGATCACTGACAAGCCCAGCCGCAGAAAAGTCCCACCTCTCCCCTGCGGCGCAGGAGAGGCAGCAAGCCTCCTTGATGAGGCCAGGATCCGGGCGGAAGGCTACGCCCGGTCTGACCCTTCGGTCACTGCTCAGGCAGCGAGAGCGAAGTCTGCGCGAGTGTTGTCGGCAGTTATTGGTTTCCGGGGAACGTTCACGAGATGACCCCAGATTCTCGACCCGCTTCTCCTGGGACTACCGTCCCAAGTCGAAACCAGTCACCCCCTGTTGAGTTGTGCCGCCTCGCCCCGACCGGGGTTGGAGGTGGCCACGATTTCGTCCGAGCTCTGAGTCGAACCGGCACCGCGTCGCCGAAGATCCAGCATACCGGGTTGCCCGGCTGGTCAGCGACCCAATTCCCGGTGGCCCTCGTTCTCGTTCAGCAGCTTGACCGGGTTGAGCTTGCTGAGCAGGGTGTCGGAGTCCTCACCGCTGGCGGCCTTGGCACCGCCGACGATGGTCATGATCAACCAGCCGATCACCACGATCGGAATCAGGAATCCGAAGGCGTCGAAGATCGACGACAGGGTGATGGCGCCCGCCAGAGCGATCGACAGCGCGATCTGGGTGTTGAACGCCTTGGCGGCCTCGCGATGGGCGAAGGTGCCGCGGGTGGTGGCGGCATAGGTGATCGCCGGGCCGAGGAAGCCCACCCCCAGGGCCGAGAAGTGGGCGAAACCGGCGGCGCCCTTGCCGGCGCGGCCGTCGCGGTGCTGGTTGAGCATCGGGGCGTAGGCCGGGTGGGCGCCCACCGCGGCGCTCGACAGCGGAATGGTGACCAGGCCGGAGAACGCGCGGTTCAGGTCGGCACGAGTGCGGGCCAGCAGGGCCTGGCCGACGCGCTGGTCGAGTTCCTCAGCGGTCAGGCGACCCTCGGCGTAGGCGGACTGCAGGTAGGCGAGCGCGCGGTCGCGCTGGGGCTCGGTGACGAGCAGCGAGTTGTTCGGGTGGTGCTGGGCCGGCGGGAAGGCCGGGGCGGGCTGGATCATGGTGCCAAGTCTGCTCCACGGGGCAGCACCCACGTCATCGGGAGCGACCCGGAATCCCCCCGGAGTGACGGCATCCACTAGCCTCGAACCCATGACTGAGAAGCCAGAAGTTGAGTTCCCCGAGGGCCCGGCACCGACCGAGCTCGTCATCACCGACCTGATCGAGGGCGACGGCGAGGAGGCCAAGGCCGGCCAGACCGTCGCCGTGCACTACGTGGGTGTCGCCTACTCCAGCGGCGAGGAGTTCGACTCCAGCTACGGCCGCGGTGAGCCGCTGTCGTTCCCGCTGGGTGCCGGCATGGTCATCCAGGGCTGGGACCAGGGTGTGCAGGGCATGAAGGTGGGCGGACGACGCCAGCTGGTCATCCCCGCCCACCTGGCCTACGGCGACCGTGGCGCCGGTGGCGTCATCAAGCCCGGTGAGACCCTGATCTTCGTCTGCGACCTGGTCGGCGTGCGCTGACCTGACGCAATCTCGACTGCTCGTCGCCGCCGAGGCCCTGTCTGGGGGTCTGGGTGGCGACGAGCAGTCATTTTTGCGTCATCGCGAACGCCCGCACCGATTCCACCAGAGCATCGACGGTGGTCCACGTGAACCTCAGCACCGTCCAGCCCGCGAGCTGCAGGTCGTTCTGACGCTCGTGATCGGCGCTCAGTTGTGCAGCGGTCGAGTGATGGGTGAAACCGTCCAGCTCGATGACGAGCCGCAGACTGGGGAAGGCGATGTCGGCATAGAAGGTCGCGCGCGCTGTGCGGATCCTCAGGTTGGCCTTCCACCCGGTGATGCAGGCCGCACGCAGCATCCGATGAGCCCGCCGCTCCAGGGCTGACCACGGTTCGTCGCGGGAGTCGAGCAACCAAGCCGCCTTCTCGGCTCTCCCCCGCCCGCGGACAGGGAAAGAGGCAAGCGCAGTGCGCAAGTGAGCCAGCGTGGTCGCCCGTCGGCGCAGCGCCTCGTCGATGGGATCTGCTCCGCGGGTCTCGGTGAGCTCCAGCACGGACCGTGCGGGATGCGTGACGACCAGGCCCCGACGGTGGATCACCCAGTCACGGTCGATCGTGCACTGGTTTCTCGTGAGCCAGTCCGCTTGCATGCGTGAGCCGGCCACGCTGACGGTGCTCACGTCGAGCTCCGGCCACCAGGCCAGCCAGGCCGCCACGTCATGGGTGAACACGGCACTCGGCGTGGTGGCGGCCACCGCCCCCACAAGATGGTCGGGCCTCAGCTCGCCGGGCAGTCGGTAGACGCCGGGAGCCACGCGAACGAGTTCCCCGGATCGGGCAGCACGCTGCAGTGTCGACCGGCGACGCGGGTGGTGCCGCTCGGCAATGACTCCCCATTGGTCGGGCAGGTCTCGTAGTTCGTCCTCATGCACACCTGAGTTGTGGTCCCGGCGGTGACGAGAATCCCAGTTGTCCACAGGATTTCTTCGGCGAAGGTCCCACCTGTGGGCAACTCCCGAACAGCCACGACAGGTGCCACTGACGTGATAATGACTGCTCGAGCCCCGAGAACCCCCCGTGGTGCGGGTGGCGGCGACGAGCAGTCACTTTTGCGTCAGCGGCGACGGCGGTTGCGGTCGGCCAGTTCCCGCTGCAGGTCACGCTGGGCGTCGCGGGCGGCGATGGTCTGCCGCTTGTCCCAGTCCTTCTTGCCGGTCGCGACGGCGATCTCGACCTTGGCGTAGCCGTCGGAGAAATAGATCGACAGCGGCACGATGGTGCGCCCCGAGTTGCCGATCTCGCGGGCCAGCTTGTCGATCTCCTTGCGGTTCAGCAGCAGCTTGCGGGTGCGGCGGGTGGCGTGGTTCGTCCAGGTGCCGAAGGCGTACTCCGGAATGTGGGCGTTCCGCAGCCAGACCTCGCCGTCGTCCACGGTCGCGAAGGCGTCGACCAGCGAGGCCCTCCCCTGCCGCAGCGACTTGACCTCGGTTCCGGTGAGCACCATGCCGGCCTCGAAGCGGTCACCGACGTGGTAGTCGTGGAACGCCTTCTTGTTCTGGGCGATGAGCTTGCGGCCCTTCTCGCGTGGCATGGTCTCGTCCGATCTCGTGGGGTGCGACCGCCCAGCCTACCGGCCGCCACTCATTGCGCGGGCATGGTTTTCACGTGGGCGACGGCCAGGTCGACGAGGCGCTGCAGGGCCTCGTCGTCGGCCACGGCTTCGGGAGCGACCAGCAGCCACCCCTTCATCGACCGGCCGCGCATCTCCATCTCGACCACCCGGTCTCCGTCGACGAGATCGTCGGCCATGGCGTCGCTGCTGCGCAGCATCAGCGAACCACCGGACGCGGCGGCCGCGGCCATGTTGCCGTGCACCATGAACCCCAAGCCGCCGAACATCTTCTTCTCGGTGACGGCATCGACCCCGCCCAGCGCCGCGCGGATGCGCTCGGCGAGGACGGGGTCGAAGGCCATGTCAGGTACCCGGAACTCAGTAGATGCTGGTCATCGGGTTGGTGACCGAGCCGTTCACCCAGACCATCAGGTGCAGGTGGCACCCGGTCGAGTAGCCGGTCGAGCCGACGTAGCCGATGATCTGGCCCTGGCTGACGCGCTGGCCCACGTTGACCACGTAACGGATCGCGTGGTTGTAACCGGTGGTGACGTAGCGGCCGTTGACCATGCCGTGGTCGATCATCAGGCGATTGCCGTAGCCGGCGTTGTAGTACTTCTCGGCCACGACGCCGGCGCGGGCGGCGCGGATCGGCGACCCGCAGGCGGCGCCGAAGTCAGTGCCGTCATGCAGCTTCCAGTAGTGCAGCACCGGGTGCAGGCGCATGCCGTACTGCGAGGTGATGGCCGCACCCGAGGGGTAGATCCACGCGGCCGACGAGCTGCCCTGGTTCGAGGTGGCCGGGCGGCTGGTCGAACGCGACGACGTCTTGGCACGCGAGCTGGTCGACGCCTTGGCGCGCTGGGCGGCGGCGGCCTTCTCACGGGCGATGCGGTCACGCTCGGCCTTGGCGGCGGCGGCCTTCTGCGCGGCGATGCGGGCAGCGATGCGACGGTCGACGGCAACGCTCTCGGCCTGCAGCGAGACCTGACGCTGCTGCTCGGCCTTCACCTGCGCGTCGGCATTGATCTTCGCCTTGGCGTTGGCGGCGTTGGCGATCGCGACCTGCTGTTCGGCGGACGAGGCCTCGGCCTCGAGACGCTGCGAGGTCTTCAGGCCCGCGGCGGCTTCGGCGCGGAGCTTGGCGACCTTGGCCTCGGCCTGGGTGGCCTGGGCCTGCGCGGCGTCGGCCTTCAGCTTGAGCGCCGTCAGCCGGTCCATCTGCGCGCTGGTCGAGTCGAGCACCGTGGTCGACCACTGCACCTTCTGGTTCAGGTCGTCGATGGTGGTGTGGGTGAACAGGATGCCGTAGCCGGCCAGCGGGTTCTGCTGCTGCATCGTCTCGCGCACCCGGGAGCCGGACTCCTTCTGCCAGGCGTTCACGGCAGCCAGGGCGGCGGCCGCCTCGGCCTGCGCCTGCCTCAGTGCCGCCTGGGCCACGCTGAGCTCGCTGGCCCGCTGCCGGTCGAGGGCCTGCGACTGCTGGAGGGCCGAACGGGCCTTGGCCAGCTTGGCCTGGGCGTCGGCCAGGGCTGCCTGCGACTGCTGCAGGGCCTGGGCGGCGGCGAGGGCCTGGGTGTTGGCCTCGTCGAGGTCAACCTTGTTCTGGGCGATCTTCGCGGAGACTGCCTTCTTCTGCTGGTCGAGCTCGTCGGCGTGGGCGGCCTGGGTGGAGCTCAGCCCCACCGACAGGGCGACCAGTCCGGCGAGCGCGGCGCGGGTGACAAGACGAAGTGCCTGGGCGTGGCGGGATCCGCGAGGAGCGGGGGGAAGGTCCCGAATCACAGCTGTACCCCTTCTCTGACACCTACGTCAGACGCGCAGGTATCGCTTGGTTGCTATCAGCGTCGGGATGATAGACAGCCCCACTGCCGCCACCGCAACCCATCCGATCACTCCGTACACGTCTCCACGGTCAATCCACCGTAAACTCGAGAGTGAGACTTGAGCGTTCCTCACGATCGCAAATTCGTGCAGTCCAAGCAAGGCCCCGGAGGCAAGAAGTGCCCCGATGACGCCCGTCAGCAGGCTCTCGAGCAGGAACGGCATCATGATGTACCCGTTGCTGGCGCCCACCAGCCGCATGATCCCCAGCTCCCGGCGTCGGGCGAACGCCGCCATCCGGATCGTGTTCGCGATCTGCACCCACGCCGCGACCAGCAGCAGCCCGGCCAGCGCGACCGTGCCCCACTTGAGCAGGTTCAGGGCCGAGAAGATCTTGTCGAGAATCAGGTGCTGGTCGACGACGGCCTGCACCCCGGGCATCACGCCGGCCTCGGCGACCACACCCTTGTACTGCTCGGGGTTGACCAGCTTGATGCGATACGAGTCCTGCATCTGGTCGACGGTGAGCGTGTCGAGCAGCGGCGAGTCCTTGAAGGTCTCACGGAAGGCGTCGTAGGCCTGCTGCTTCGACTCGTAGTGCACCTGGGCGACCTCGGGGTTCTTCTCCAGGGCGGCTTTGATGGCCTCCTTCTGGGGCTGGGTCGCATCCTGCCCCGGGTCACAGTTGCCCGAGGACGAGTCCTTCACGCACAGGAAGACCGAGACCTCGATCTTGTCGTACCAACGGTCCTTGGTGACCTCGACCTGCCGGTTGATCAGCAGGCCCATGCCGAACAGCGTGAGGGAGACGAAGATCGTCACCACCACGGCGGCATTCATCGCCAGGTTCCGGCGCAGACCTGACCAGGTTTCTCGCAGGGTGTGTCGCATGGATCTCTCTCGTTCCGGGTCGCGCGGCGCCGCTCAGGCGGTGCCGTACACGCCCTTGCTCTGGTCGCGGATGAC
The DNA here is from genome assembly GCF_051192575.1 of Aestuariimicrobium soli. NCBI lineage: Bacteria > Bacillati > Actinomycetota > Actinomycetes > Propionibacteriales > Propionibacteriaceae > Aestuariimicrobium > Aestuariimicrobium soli. The sequence continues at coordinate 382,598 of NZ_JBPJSQ010000002.1, forward strand.
CTGGCCCGATTCGAGCTCGATGACTCGCCGGCGCATCTGGTCGACGATCGTCGAGTCGTGGGTCGCCATGATCACGGTGGTGCCGGTCTTGTTGATGCGGTCGAGCAGCTTCATGATGCCCACGCTGGTCGCCGGGTCGAGGTTGCCGGTGGGCTCGTCCGCAATCAGGATCTTGGGACGATTGACGTAGGCGCGGGCGATGGCCACGCGCTGCTGCTCGCCGCCGGAGAGTTCCTCGGGCAGCCGCTGACCCTTGCTGGCCAGACCGACCGTCTCGAGCGTCTCGGGCACCACCTTCTTGATCTCCGACGTCGGACGACCCAGCACCTGCAGCGCGAAGGCCACGTTCTCGTAGACGGTCTTGCCCGGCAGCAACCGGAAATCCTGGAAGACGGTGCCGATCTGACGACGCAGGCCGGGAACCTTCCAGCCCTGCAGTCGGTTGAGGTCCTTGCCGAGCACGAAGACCGTGCCCTTGCTCGGGCGGTACTCGCGCAGGATGAGGCGCAGGAAGGTCGACTTGCCCGACCCGGACTGGCCGACGAGGAAGACGAACTCGCCCTTCTCGATCTCAACGTTCACGTTGCGCAGGGCGGGCTTGGTGCCGCCCTCGTAGAGCTTCGTGACGTCCTCGAAAGTGATCACAGTGCGTCCTCGGTCGGGTCGACGATGGGGGAAGGCGTTCCTGAGGTTTTCTCAGGCCGACGTCGTGAGTCTAGGTGAGTGCGCTGAACACGCAAGCAGCCACGCCCGCGGGGCGCGAGCTGGTGGGGGGCTCAGGCGTCGTCCGAGCTGCGACGCCAGCGGATGCCCGCGTCGATGAACCCGTCGATGTCGCCGTCGAAGACGGCATCGGGGTTGCCGACCTCGTGATCGGTGCGCAGGTCCTTGACCATTTGGTAGGGGTGCAGCACGTACGAGCGCATCTGCGAACCCCAGGAGTTGCCGGCGTCACCCTTGAGGGCGTTCATCTCGGCCTCGCGCTCCTGACGGGCGCGCTCGAGCAGGCGCGACTGCAGCACCCGCATGGCCGCGGCCTTGTTCTGCAGCTGCGACTTCTCGTTCTGACAGCTCACCACGATGCCGGTCGGCAGGTGGGTGAGGCGCACGGCGGAGTCGGTCGTGTTCACCGACTGACCACCGGGGCCGGACGACCGGAACACGTCCACCCGCACGTCGGCCTCGGGGATGTCGATGTGGTCGGTCTCCTCGGTGACCGGCAGCACCTCGACGCCCGCGAACGAGGTCTGGCGTCGTCCCTGGTTGTCGAAGGGCGAGATGCGGACGAGCCGGTGGGTGCCCTGTTCGACCGACAGGGTGCCGTAGGCGAAGGGAGCCTTGACCGAGAAGGTGGCCGACTTGATGCCCGCCTCTTCGGCGTAGGAGATGTCGTAGACCTCGCAGGGGTAGCTGTGGCGCTCGGCCCAGCGGGTGTACATGCGCAGCAGCATCTGCGCGAAGTCGGCGGCGTCGATGCCACCGGCCTCGGAACGAATGGTGACCATGGCCTCGCGGGAGTCGTACTCCCCCGACAGCAGGGTGCGCACCTCGAGGGCCTCGATGGCCTTGCGCAGGGAGCCCACCTCGGACTCGACCTCGTGCACCGAGTCGGCGTCGCCCTCGTCGGCGGCCATCTCGAGCAGCAGGTCGGCATCGTCGAGACGCTGGCGCAGCTTCTCGACCCGCTGCACCTCACCCTGCAACAGCGACAGCCGCGAGGTGACCCGCTGGGCATTCTCCTGGTCGTCCCACAGGTCGGGGGCGGCCACCTGCTCCTCGAGCTTCGCGATCTCCTGCTTCTTGGAGGCAGGGTCGAGCACGGCCTCGATGGAGTCCAGCGAGTGCCGCAGGGTGGAGATGGTCTCGGTCAGGTCAGCAAGTGCCACGAGAGGTCACTCTACCGCCCGGCCCGCGGTCCACCTGTGCACCAGTCGAGCGGCTCCCCAGATGAGGGCCAGCCAGACCAGCCCCAACCCGATCACCAACGGGATCCGGGCCCAACTGGGCATCACCCAGACGTCGGCCGAGAGCAGCACCTCCTCGGTGGTGACCGTCGTCTGCTTGTACTCGTCGATGGTGCTGACGCCGCGAACACGCCCCACCACCTCGACGGTGCCCGTGAGCGGCTTTCGTCCGCGGACCAGCACCTTCTCCCCCACCTGGTGGCCGTCGCTGCCCGACCACGAGGTGAGCCGCGCCTGGCATTCCTGCCACGGCCAGGCCCGCCAGCAGGACGAGACCGCGGCCCGGCCTCGTCCGGTCTCGAGGTCGTAGGTGGCCGTGCCCAGCAGGTCACTGGCGGTGGGCACCACGAACGCCCCCAGCAGGAACCCGATGATCAGTGTGGCCATCACCGCAGGGTGGGCACGCCGCTGCGAGCGCCCGCGGGCGGGTCGAGCGGCCACCCTCAGTAACCCTCGGGCAGGTCGTTGACGTGGGCGGGCGCGCCGGCATCGGAGGCGTCGGCGGCCTTGTCGACACCGCCGGTGACCCGCTTGCCCCACTTGTAGGCGTCGTTGAAGCCCTTGTAGCCGGGCATGTTCTGGTTGAACGGCACGCGCGTGTCCCCGGGGAGCCGCGGCGTCGGACCGCCCGGGATGCCGGAGTTGCCAAACCCGCGGGCGGCGCTTCGTCCGAACCGCGAGGCCGCCTGCCGCAGCTTCTCGGCGGCGACGTAGAACGAGCGACCGGAGCCACCGAGCTTCTTGACCAGGTCACCCATCTTGGTCATCAGCTTCGACAGGGTCTTCGAGAACTTGCCGGCCATCATCGCCATGCGCGCCGAGAACCAGGAGGTGAACGCCCCGATGGACGCCCCGAAGCTGGGGATCGCCGACGCGGCGGCGAGCAGGGCGGCCTTCACCACCTCGGTGATGAAGTCCTTCAGCATCTGCAGCATGAACTCGCGGAAGGTCTTGACCACGGCCCCGGCGAGGTTCACCCAGCCGGCCACCCCGTTTGCGGCCTCATTGGCCTGCTGGTAGAGGGCGTGGCAGTGACGCACCACACCCTTGTAGGCCTCGCTGGCGGGGCCCTCCCAGGTGCTCAGGGTGCCCAGCGAACCGACGAAGGCATTGCCGTGCTCGGCGATCGAGGTGCCGGTCTGGCGCCACTTCTGGGAGACCTCGGAGATCTGGTCGGGGGCGCCGAGCAGCCAGTCGACGGGCTTCTTGATGAACTCGACGTTCTTCACCAGCCAGTCCACGAGGAAGCCGACGGCCGAACCGATGAGGGCACCCAGGGGGTCGAGCGCCGTGTTCAGGATGCCGAGGGTGGTGTCGGCCAGCGAGGTGACGTCATTGAAGCGGAGCTTGCCGTCGCCGAGCGCCTGGGTGGCGTTCACCAGATCGCTGTAGACAGGCAGCTTCAGTTCCGCTCCCCCGAAACTCCGGTTGGCGAGGGTGGGGTTCGACATGGTCACTCTCCGATCGAGTTGAGGTCGTTGACGATCTGCGAGGTGCGATCGATGTGATCGGTCTCGGTGTCCTGGTAGGCCTGAATGGTCGACTGGAGCCCGTCGGTCATGCCGTCGAGCAGGTCGGAGAGGCTGGTGAGCACGTCCTCGGCCCCCTGCGCGGTGTGCGACAGGATCGGGTGGGCGATCTGGCCGATCAGGATGCCGTACATCTCCTTGCCGCCGGCACCGGTCGCCGACATGCCCGAGGCGGCGCCGCTGATGGCACTGTGCTGGCTCGAGACCTGTCCCTTGTGCGAGGCGATGGCGCCCAGGTCGTACTTGTAGTCGGTCATGTCACTCTCCCTGGTGGGGGCTGGTGGGCTGGTCGGGCGTGCTCAGCAGGCCGGTGGTGGGGTCGTCGGCGACGGTCAGGCCGTCAATGGCCGCGAACAGCTGCTGCTGGGCCTCGCCCTGGGCCGTCGCGTAGACCTCGGCGAAGTCCTGGGTCAGCACGTCGGCACTGATGTTGCGAAAGGCGGGGCGGAAGGTCAGGTCGACGAGTCGTCCGGCACCGTTGACCACCACGGTCAGGTACTTGGACGAGGCCTCCGCCTCGATCCGCTCGATGCGTTGGGGCAGGTCGCGGGCCCCGTCGACCAACGCCTGCACCTCACGCTGCAGGTCTTCGAGAATCTGGTTCTCGTCCACCCCCAGGTAGCTGGGGTTCCAGCCCTCGACGTCCGACATCATCTCCGCGAGGTTCTCCGAGACGATGACGTGGGGGTCGGCCTGCTCGTCGGCCCACGCCATCACCTCCTCGAAGTTCAGCTGGTCGGGCGGCGTCGGGGGCTGCTCCTGCGCACGCGAGTGCCCCTCGAAGTCCTCCGACTCGTCGCGCGCCTGTTCACGCACCTCGGCAGGCACCGACTCGCGCATCTGCTGACCGATCTCGGGGGCGTCGAGAATGCGCGCCACGGCGCTGGCCTGCCCGTTGGCGGACGCGACGCCGAGCCTCGCCACCGCCTCGAGGATGGCCTTGCGCAGCTGGACGGGGCTGGTCTCGATGGCCTCGTCGGTGAACTCCAGCGAGCGCACCTGGGTCGGTCCGAGCATGGTCAGCGTGAAGGTGTCGGTCTGCTCGACGGCCTCGTGCGCGGCCAGCGCCGCACCCAGTTCGTCCGCCTTCTGCTGCCACTCGACCGACAGGTCGTCGTAGTCCTGGGCGATGGTGCGGAAGTCGGGTTGGTCGGAAATCATGGCGTCAACGCTACGCAATCGAAGTACCAGCTCAGCCCCGCCGGGGGCCCGACGGCCGCGATTTGGGTACGGGCACTCACCGGTCTGAGCGGTGGATACAGTGCCGCACATGACAGATGCCGTGCATCCGCACTTGACCCGCATGTTCGACGAGGTGGCCGCCCGCAACCAGGGCGAGCCGGAGTTCCTCCAGGCCGTCGGAGAGGTCATGCGTTCGCTGACCCCGCTGGTCAACAAGCGCCCCGACTACGCGCAGTGGTCGGTGCTGCAGCGCATGGTCGAGCCCGAGCGCCAGATCATCTTCCGGGTGCCGTGGATGACCGATGCGGGTGAGGTCAAGGTCAACCGGGGCTTCCGGGTCGAGTTCAGTTCGGTGCTCGGCCCGTTCAAGGGCGGGCTGCGGTTCCACCCCAGCGTCAACCTGTCGATCGTGAAGTTCCTGGGCTTCGAGCAGGTCTACAAGAACTCGCTGACCGGGTTGCCGCTGGGCGGCGGCAAGGGTGGCTCGGACTTCGACCCCAAGGGTCGCAGCGAGACCGAAGTGATGCGGTTCTGTCAGTCGTTCATGACCGAGCTGTACCGCCACGTCGGCGAGTACACCGACGTGCCGGCCGGTGACATCGGCGTGGGCGGGCGCGAGATCGGCTATCTGTTCGGGCAGTACAAGCGCATCACCAACCGCTTCGAGGCCGGGGTGCTCACCGGCAAGGGCATCGGCTGGGGCGGCTCGCTCGTCCGCACCGAGGCCACCGGCTACGGCACCGTCTTCTTCGTCGAGCAGATGCTGGCCGAGAAGGGCGAAGACCTCGAGGGACGACGCGTGGTCGTCTCGGGCTCGGGCAATGTGGCGATCTACGCCATCGAGAAGCTGCACCAGTTGGGTGCCGTGGTGGTCGCGTGCTCGGACTCGTCCGGCTACGTGGTCGACCCCGACGGCATCGATCTCGAGACGCTCAAGCAGGTCAAGGAGGTGCGGCGCGAGCGGATCGCGGCCTATGCCGAGGCCCGCCCGTCGGCTCGTTTCGTGACCGAGGGGTCGATCTGGGACGTGCCCTGCGAGGTCGCGCTGCCCTGCGCCACCCAGAACGAGTTGGACGAGGCGCATGCCGCCACGCTGGTGAAGAACGGGGTCAAGGTGGTCGCCGAGGGCGCCAACATGCCCACCACGATCGCTGGCGCCGACCTGTTCCACTCCGCGGGCGTGCTCTACGCCCCCGGCAAGGCGTCGAACGCCGGTGGCGTCGCGACCAGCGGCCTCGAGATGCAGCAGAACGCCAGCCGCGACGCGTGGCACTTCGACGCCACCGAGCAGCGTCTGAAGCAGATCATGACCGACATCTACACGACCTGCCGCGACACCGCCGCCGAGTACGGCCACGCCGGCGACCTCGTGGTGGGCGCCAACCTGGCGGGCTACCTCAAGGTCGCCGATGCGATGATCGCCCAGGGCGTCGTCTGACGGATCACGCTCTGGGGGGTCACGCCCGGGCGAGTACCGCCGACCCGTACGCGGGAATCGGGTCGGCGACGGGCCGCGCGGCCCCGGAGGCGTCGGTGACCGCGGTCACCCGCCACTGCTCGCCGCCGACCAGCTGGACTCCGTCGCGCGGCGAGCCGTTCAGCACCAGCACCTCGTCGGCCGCGAGCGTGCCGAGGTCGACCAGTTCGGGGCGCCACACCGCCACCACCGATCGCCGATCGAGGGTGGCGGAGGCCTGGGTGTACCCGAGTTCGGAGCCCTGCACCTGCGGACGACCGAACAGGGCGACGTCGCGCCAGGCGCGCCAGAGCTCGAGGTGATGGGCGACGGCCGACCGCTGCACGGTGTCGAGACTGGCCAGCGGCATCGAGACCTGCGGCACCGAGAAGAAGGTGCTCTGGAACTGCTGGGCGACGGCCACCGCTCCCCCGTCGCGGGCCCACATCAGCGGGTCGGCATGCACCACGGCGCCCTGCCGTTCGTCGGCCGGGGCGAGGAACAGACGCAGGTCGAGCGATCCCTGTCGGTTCACCACGGCATCGGCCGGGCAGTCGCCCACCCTGATGCAGTTGCCGAAGGCCGTGATCGCCGGTGACACGTAGGGCTGCCGGAACTCGATGACGGGGTCGGGCAGGCTCGCGTCGGTCAGGCCCTGGCGCACCTGGGCCAGCATCTGGCGCATGGCCTCGCCGACGTCGTCGATGTCGCCGGTGGACGGGGTGTCGGCGTAGACCATGGCGTCGTTGAGGAAGTCGATCTTGAGGCCGGCCACACCGAAGTCGGTGACGATGCGGGCACAGGTGTCGGCGACGAACTGCCGCACCTGCGGGTGGCGGGGGTCGAGGATCCACATTCGGTTGCGCTCGTTGGCCTCGGGGGCGAACCTGCCCATCGTCTCGACCAGCGGGGAGTCCATGCCCAACAGCAGCGGGGCCACCCAGATGACGGTCTCGAGGCCGAGCGCCCGCAGGTCGTCCACGGTGGCGCGCAGGTCGGGGAACTTGGCGGTGTCGGGGGTCCATTCGCCGCACATGGCGTAACCGCGGCCGTGCCCACCGACCTGCCAGCCGTCGTCGATGAACAGGCTGCCGCAGCCGAGCTCGGCGGCCAGTCGGCCCTCGGCGAGCACGTTGTCGTGGTTCACGTCTTGGGTGTAGGTGTACCAGGTCGAGAAGACCGGCTCCGTGGCGGTCGCCGGACGAGCCATCGAGGCCACCTGGTTGGCCTGGCCGAGCCAGGCCGCCAGCTCGGCGACGGTGTCGGCCAGGGGTGCGGGGGCGTCGACTCGTCCGATGGTCAGGCTGCGGGCCTGCTGGGAGGGTGCCACCGAGAACCACAGTCGCACCGACTTGTGCTCCTCGCTGACTCCCCCACGCACCTGCACCTGGCCGACGACCTCCGAGCAGGCGATGCCCCACAGGGCGGTGCCGGCGGCATCGTGCAGCACCACGACGGGCGCGGACTGCACGAGGCTGGTGGTCGTCCGGTGGGCCCAGTCGGGCGGCAGGGTGCGGTGGCCGCGGGAGTCGGGGGTCCAGAAGCCGACGCCAGCGCCGAGCGGGAGCTCGACCTCGAACTCGAAGGGCTGGCCGGGTTCAAGGGTGTGGGTCTCGGTGATCACCCGACCAAGCCTAGGCACCCTCAGAGCAGGGTCGACCAGTAATACCAGAACCTGAATCCGATGGTGATCACCAGCACGAGCACCCACGCGACCAGGGCGGGCCAGGCCAGGTCGCCGACGATGTCGAGCGCCGTGCTGCCGCGGTGGTGCGCCAGCGCCTTGAGGTTGCGGGCGGTGGTGAAGCAGAACAGCGGGATCATCACGGCCCACACGACCATGCAGTAGGGGCACAGCGCGCCGATCACATGGATGCTCTGGAACTGCAGCCAGGCCACGAAGACTGCCCCGAACGTGACCCCCAGTTGCGTGCCGATCCAGAACCACGGACGAAGCCGCGCCCCCGCGAGGATGGCGGCGCCGACCATCATGACGGCCGGGAATCCGGCGACGCCGATGATCGGGTTGGCGAATCCGAAGACCGAGGCCTGTGGGGTGACCATCACCGAGCCACAGCTGAGCACCGGGTTGAAGCTGCAGCTGGGCACGTAGTCGGGGTTGGCGAGCAGCAGCATCTTCTCGATGACCAGGGCCGCCGAGGCGACCAGGGCGATGGCGCCGCCGACGAGCATGAGCCAGGCCAGGCCGAGGGGGCGGTGCGCGGGTAGATCCTGGTCGTCGAACACATCCTGATCGTCGGGCAGGTCGTCCACGCGCTCGTCGGTGGCGGGGTCAGCGGTCATGGCTCCCATCCTTGCAGGTCGAGCCAGCGTGACTCAGAGCAGCCCGATCACCAGCGCGATGATGCCGACCAGCGGGACCAGTCCCTGCTTGAGGGCGGCGCCGCGCTTGTCGGGGCTGGACGCGAACAGCACCAGGCTGGCCGCCACCATCGAGCCCGCCCCGGTCAGCGCGAGCGCCGACCCGACGTCGTGGCGTCCGGCGGCGAAGAAGGCGATGCCGACCCCCACCGTGATCGCCAGGAAGAGGTTGTAGAAGCCCTGGTTGTAGGCCAGTTCGCGCGTCGCCTCGGCTTCCTCCGCGGAGGTGCCAAAGGTGGCGCGCACGCGGGCGCTCGTCCAGCCGAAGGACTCCATCCAGAAGATGTAGACGTGGACGAGGGCCGCCAGCCCGATCAGGGCCAATCCAATGATGGTCACAGCTCATCGTCCCTCATTCGAGGGGAATCTGGCAGAAGTCTTCCTGGTCGAGGACGAGGGTGCAGGACTGGGTCACCAGGTAGCGGTTCTTGAGTGGTGAGGTCCACAGGTAGCAGCCGGGAATGGGTTGTTCGAGAATCCAGCCGCCGTGGGTTTTCGCTCGGTGGGCTTTACGGTCGAGGGGACCAAGGTTGCCGGTGGAGGTCTGGCCGGGTGGGCCGTTTCTGGAGTAGGCGCGGGTGTGGTCGAGGTCACAGGCCCGGCTGTTCTTCTTGGAGAACGGGAAGACACTGACGGGGTTGCGCACGTGGACGGCTTCCCGCAGGTGATCGGGGACTTCGTAATGATCCGACGGTCGCAATGAATCGACGGTCAACACCGGCCGCAGGCTCACCCGGTGATGGCCGAGCAACTCCGTCAGCCAGCCGACGAGCAGCGGCCCGAGCTGTTCGGCGCGAACCAACCCGGTGGGGTCGGTGTCACAGCGCTGCAAGGTCTGGTCGGACAGATGCACCCGCACCTCCGCGCGAGGCAACAACCTCTCCGGATCAACCGTGATCACACCGCAGGTGTGACCGCGCTGCCCGAACGCGGGACAGTCCAGGTCAAGATCACCCTCATCGACCAGAGCGGGGGTCTCGTCGAGCAGCGACGCCTGGATCAACTGCAACGCCCGCGCCGGGCTGCCCAACACCCCCAACGCTTTCGCCCGCCGCACGTCGATGCTGTCGGTGTCACCGGCCGCCTTGAAGATGTCCGCCAACCGCGCCACCTGGGCATCGAGGGTGACCGCGTCAGCGGAGTCGAGGGTCGCCGCCACGTTGGTGGTGTGACCGTCACCATCCCCGGCCACGGTGACATGCCGCCGGGCACGGGCCCGCGCACGATCATCGGTGGCCTCATCAGCCTTCAACTGCCTCACCAAAGCCCGAGCGTGGGTTTCGAGACGGGTCGGGGTCATGCCGGCCGCGTAGGGGGCGAGGCGGGCATCGAACTCCTCGGCCTGCTCCGCATCCAAGCTCTTGGAGATCTCCGCGAGTTGGCGGGCCTGCCACACCTCCAACCGATCGTTCTTCAGCACCTGCCACAAGCCAGCAAGCCGGAACTTGACCGCCAACGCGTCCCGCATCAACGCCCACGCCGCCGTGTCACTGATCCTGAGCCTCGGCCCCAACTCCAGGGCGGCGAACTCCGGAACCAGCGGGGTGCCCTCACCCGCGATCCGCGACAACCGCTCCCCATGCATCACCGGAACCACACCCGACGCATCGCGGGCACCCCCACGAATCATCGCCTCCCGGCCCGCCAACTCGGCATACTCGGCGGCCAACTGGAACTCAGCCAACGCCGCCCGGCGCTTCACCGACCGCATCCGGACGATCCCGTCCAACGCCTCAGCAGCCGTGTCAGCCCACACCGCATCAGTGCGCCGCAAATCCGGCACCTGATCAACCCCATCAAGCAGGGTTCCGGCGAACTGTTCCATGGAACAATCGTACGCGCCCGCACTGACATTTACTACGGGTGACAGCTGTTCTGTTCGATATTTCGACCTCGTGGGTAACCGTGGGCGCAGAGGGACTTGAACCCCCGACATCCTGCTTGTAAGGCAGGCGCTCTGACCAACTGAGCTATGCGCCCGAACCGGGTCATCCTCTCAGGACAACAGGCTCCTCACCAACGCCGCCACCTGGCCACCGTCGGCTCGTCCGGCGGCTCGCTGGTTCACCGCGCGGATGATCTGACCCATCTGCTTCATCGTCGGGCGCTCTCCCCCGGACGACGCGGCCTCGATCTCTTCCTCGACGATGGCCGCGAGTTCGTCCGCGGTCAGGTCGGCGGGCAGGTAGCGCTGCAGCACCCCCACCTCGTCCAGCTCCTTGGCCGCGAGTTCGGGACGACCGCCGCCGGCGTAGGCCTCCGCGGAATCCTTGCGGCTGCGCACCTCGCGGGTGAGCAGTGCCTGCACCTCGTCGTCGGAGAGCTCACGGGCCTCGTCGCCGGCGACCTCGGCGGTGGTGATCGCCGCGAGCACCATGCGCAAGGTGCCCTTGGTGAGGTCGTCGTGAGCCTTCATGGCCGCGACCATGTCGGCCTTCAACTGATCCTTCAGGCCACTCATCACGCCACCACCTCGTCGATCGCCTTCAGTTCCTCGTCGGAGAAGCTCAGGTTGTCGAGCGTCCCCAGGTTGGTCTCGAGTTGGTCGACGGACGACGCCCCGATGATCACCGAGGTCATCCGCTCGTCGCGCAGCGCCCAGGCCAGCGCCATCTGGGCCAGCTTCTGGCCACGGGCCTGCGCGATCTCGTTGAGCGCGCGCACCTTGGCGATCGTCTCGTCGGTGATGGCGTCGGCCTTGAGCGAACCGCCGCGGGCCGCCCGACTGCCCTCGGGAATGCCGTCGAGGTAGCGGTCGGTGAGCACACCCTGGGCCAGCGTCGAGAAGGCGATGATGCCCATGCCCTCGTCGGCGCAGGCGTCGACCAGGCCGCCGGTCTCGATCCAGCGGTTGGTGATCGCGTAGCTGGGCTGGTGGATCAGCAGCGGGGTGCCGAGGTCACGGGCGATCGCGGCCGCCTTGCGGGTCTGCTCCGCGTCGTAGCTGGAGATGCCGATGTAGAGGGCCTTGCCGGCGCGCACGGCGCGGTCGAGGGCCCCCATCGTCTCCTCCAACGGAGTCTCGGGGTCGAAGCGATGGGAGTAGAAGATGTCGAAGTAGTCCAACCCCGTGCGCTTCAGAGACTGGTCGAGGCTCGCCAACACGTACTTGCGGGAACCACCGCCCTGCCCGTACGGCCCGGGCCACATGTCGTAGCCCGCCTTGGAGCTGATGATCAGCTCGTCGCGGTAGGGCCGGAAGTCCTGCGCGTGCAGGGCACCGTAGTTGAGCTCCGCCTGTCCGTAGGGCGGGCCGTAGTTGTTGGCCAGATCGAAGTGGGTGACACCGCGGTCGAAGGCCCGCCGCAGAATGGCGCGTTGGGTCTGACTCGAGCCGACGTCACCGAAGTTCTGCCACAGTCCGAGGCTGATCACCGGCAGTTTCAGACCACTCGACCCGGTGAACCGGTAGGTCATCTGCTCGTAGCGATCGGGGGCAGCGAGGTAGCTCGTCATGCGGACGAGCCTATCCCTCCGCTGCCCCCGTCACTTCACAGATTCAAGCCTCAGGCCACCCAGTACGAGTACAGGTCGGCCCCCATCACCGTGAACCTCAGCGACACCTGCTGCCCCGCCAACGATCCCAGGCTCTTGCCGGGGAACTTGGCGGTGGCATCGGGCCGGTCACCCGTCACCGGGAGCGAGGTGTAGCCCGGAATCGGTGTGCCGTCGGCGCCGAGCACGGTCACCTTCACGCTGCCGCCCGCGTGCACGTCGGCATTGAGGTGCAGGTCACGCCCGGTGAAGGTGATCGGCTTGGTGACGATCTCGCCGGCATCCCCCAGCCCGGCCGACGAGGCATTGCTCATCGATACGAAGCCGTCGCGTCGCCAGGTCACCAGCCCGGTCTGCCCCACGAGGTTGTCCCGGTCGGGGTTGCCCGGCTCGGCGCCACCGTGGCCGTTGTTGAACCCGGCGTAGTACATCGAGATGGTGGTGTCGTCCACCAGCACGGGCATGCCGTAGATCTGGCTCTCGAGGCCACCGATCTTGAGCGCCCCGCCATCATCGGCCGAGTCCCAGGTGAGGTTGCTGACGTCGCCGTCGAGCAGCAGCGGCTTGTCGCTGACGTCGCTCCAGTGCAGCCCGTCGGGCGAGACCATGCCGTAGTACCCCAGCGTCTCGTTGACGACACCGGTGCGGAACACCAGCATCGCGTAGCGGCGATCAGCGGGTGCGGTCGGGTTGAAGGCGATGGTGCCCGACGAGGCCACCACGATGTTGTCGGCGGTGCTTGGCACCCACGCCCGAACACATGAAACCTCGTTTCATGTTGGCGTCGCCTAGGCTGATCCGGTGCGCAGCCTCACCAAACTGCTTCGCCACGTCGACGAGCTCACGTGGCACTACATCGGCATCGCCGTCGCCTCGATCCTGATCGCCGTCACCTCACTGCTCGGCCCCTTCATCATCAAGGGCGCCACGGACGAGGTGGTCGCCACCGTGCAGGGTCAGGGCAGGGGCGTGACCACCATCATCTGGTTCGCCGTCGCCCTGCTGGTCGCCGAACTGCTGCAGACCCTGTTGCGCAACATCGCCGGCTTCTGGGGCGACATGATGGGCGCCCGGATGCGGGCCATCCTGTCCAGCCGTTACTACGCCAAGCTGCTGCGGCTGCCGCAGCGCTACTTCGACAACACCCTGTCGGGGTCGATCATCGCAAGGCTGAACCGCTCGATCACCGAGGTGACCAACTTCCTCAACGGGTTCGCCAACAACTTCCTGCCGATGCTGGTGACGCTGTTCGCCGTGCTGGGCATCTCGGCCTACTACTCCCCGTGGCTGGCCATCGCCCTGGTCGTGATCTTCCCCGTCTACACCTGGCTGACCTGGCTCACCAGCCCCCGCTGGCAGCGGCTCGAGAAGGCCAAGAACGAGCACGTCGACTCCGCCGGCGGTGCCTTCGCCGAGGTCGTCGGCCAGATCAAGGTCGTCAAGAGCTTCGTCACCGAGCGGCGTGAGCTGGCCCGGTTCACCGACGACTACGACGCCACCATCGGCCTGACCCGGTCACAGTCGAGCTGGTGGCATGTCATGGACGTGGTGCGCAATGGCGCCCTCGCCCTGATCTTCTTCGCCGTGCACGCCCTGATCCTCGTGCAGACGGTGCGCGGCCAGTACTCCGTCGGCACCATGGTGATGCTGATCCAGCTGGTCACCATGGCCAAGATGCCGGTCTCGGGCATGAGCTACCTGGTCGACATCTCCCAGCGGGCGGTCGCCGGCTCGAAGAGCTACTTCGAGGTGATGGAGGAGCCCGAGGAGTCGGACGAGTTGGGCACCGCCGAGCGCACCGAACGCCGGCTGGCCGACCCCTCGCCGGGCGAGCCCGCCCTGGTCTTCGACCATGCCTCGTTCGCCTACTCCGACTCGAAGACCGACGTGCTGTCGGGGGTGAGTTTCACGGTGGCCGAGGGCGAGAAGGTGGCCCTGGTCAGCGAGTCGGGCGGCGGCAAGACCACCATCGTCAACCTGCTGCTGGGCCTGTATGCCCTCAGCGGGGGACGGATCCTCGTCCACGGTCAGGACCAGTCGAAGGCCGACCTGTCGGCCGTGCGCGCGACCATCGGTGTCGTCTTCCAGGAGCCCGCCCTGTTCTCGGGCACCATCCGCGAGAACATCGCCTACGGACGACCCGACGCCACCGACGAGCAGATCGTCGAGGCCGCCACGCGGGCCAACGCGCACCCGTTCATCGAGCGCTTCGACGACGGCTACGACTCGCTGATCGGCGAGCGCGGCCTGAAACTCTCCGGCGGGCAGAAGCAGCGCATCGCGGTGGCCAGAGCCATGCTCAAGGACGCGCCCATCCTGATTCTGGACGAGGCCACCTCGGCCCTCGACACCCGGTCGGAACGTCTCGTGCAGGCCGGGTTGGACGACCTGATGAGCGATCGGACCAGCATCATCATCGCCCACCGCCTGTCGACCATCGCGACGGTCGACCGCATCATCACGCTGCGGGACGGGCACGTGGACGAGGTCGGCACCCCCGCCGAACTGGCCGTCTCGGGCGGCATCTACAACGAGCTGCTCGACCTCCAGGCCACTGGCGGCAAGAAGAGCCGCAAGGCGCTGGAGGGCTACGACATCGCCGGCTGAGCTGCGCCGACACCCTCCGGCTCACGCTACGGGATGCTCAATACCGTCGGGCCATCGCCGCGCAAGGAACTGAGCGACCCTTCACTGTCAGATGGTGACACTCCCCTTCGGACCTCGCCCGGGGTCAGGCCACTGCGTTGCCGGAGGTGCCGGCTGAGGTGGCTGGCCGAGTGGTAGCCGCAGCGCCTGGCGATCACTTCCACCGTCAACTGCGACGACCGCAGTAGCGCCAGCGCCCGCTCGAGCCGCAGGTGGCGCAAACGCTCGCGCGGCGACACGCCCAGCTCCGCGTGGAAGTGTGTGCGCAGGGTCGACTCCGACACCTCGAGCTCTGCTGCCACCCAGTCCATGCGCAGGGGCTCGTCCAGGTGACCCAGGAACAGCCTCTCGGCAGCCTGCACCACTTCGTGGGCTGGGCTGCAGCGGGTCACTCCGCCCCGCCGTCGAAGAGCCACGTCGAGCTGGGTGAGGAGCGCCGGGATCATGGCCGACGACAAGCCGTCCCCCTGCCAGTGCTCGCGGTGCACGCCGCGCAGGTAGGAGGCGATTTCACCACCGTCGTCCTCGACCAGGGCAGGCCACGGCCACGAGGCGGGCGCCCTCGCGAGCAGATACAGGTTGGCGTAGGAGCTGGTGGCCACCTCGGCGTGGTCCACCGTCGGGGGCACCACCAACAGTGAGCCCGGCGCCACCCGGAACCGACGTCCACCCACCCAGGTGTCGATGGTGCCGGTGGTGTAGAGGGTGAGCTTCCACATCGGGTATCGATGCGGGCTGGCGTCGCAGCCGCGGGGCGCCCGGTAGGTGTTGACCCAGACGAACTCCGGCCCCGCCGGGCGGGGCTGCGACGCTGCCGCCCGCACGGCCAACTCACCTCGTCCCGGCCCTGCGCTTGCCATCCCGCGATGGTAGTCAACGGCGCTGGTGCCGCGTGCAGGTTCTTCGTTGTTGGGTGCCTGTTGCTGAGCGCAGCCGGTGGGGTGCAATGACGCCACCGCCATTGCATGGAACGTCGTTCCGAGTCCCCCCCAAGGAGTTCGCCGTGCACACACCTTCGCGCCCGTCCCTGCCCCGCCGTGCCCGTCTGGCCATCGGCACGGTCGTCTCTGCCCTGGCCCTGAGCGTCGCGGTCACCTCCGCGTCGGCTCCTCCGACAGGGGGTCCGGGCGGATACGGAAACACGGTCTCGGATGGAGCCGACCCGAACCAACCTCGGCTGTCGCTCGGGGCGCAATGGTGGCCGTACAGCGTCGGGCCTGGTCAGCTGGGCGCCATTCCCGAGGCGATCGGCGTCGACCAGATCATCGACGGGCGCCGCACGAAGAAGGTCTTCATGGCCGTCACCCGTAACGCCGACAGTTCGGGTGCCACCCTGCGCAACACCATGAAGGTTGCCGAGGACAACGGCCTCGACTTCACCGACTACACGGGACTGCCCACGGGGTTCAACTGGTCGTCGGGTGGAAAGCGCGCCGACGGTTCGCTGGTACTCGTCAAGTTCACTCCGACCACGGCCCCCGCCCCGAATCGGCACGCGCTGACCTTGGCCGGCAGCAGCGATCTGGGCAAGACCTGGAAGACGTGGAACGCACCGATCATCGAGAACAAGTGGCCGATGGCTTGGTACCGCACGACCCGATCTTTCGTCGTCCTGCCCGACGGCACGCTGCTCCAGGGGGTCTACGGCGCCTCCGACGCGGCCGGCAAGCAGGCGGCCGCGATGGTGTTGCAATCGACCGACGGCGGCTTGACCTGGTCGCAGCGTTCCCGGGTCAACCCCACGACCGACGGCGACTCGGGCGAACTTGCGTTCTCGCAGACCAGTGATGGACGCCTGATCGCCATCACGCGCAGCAACGAGGGCTCGGGGAATCCCACCCGCCCCATGAAGCAGGCCTATTCGGACGACGACGGGCTGACCTGGCACCCACAGACGACGTATGTGCCCCCCGCTGGCCTGCCCAAGGAAGGCATCCTGCCAGACCTCACCCTGCAGACCAACGGAGCCCTCGTGCTGTCGTACGGTCGTCCCGACAACAACATCGCCGTGTCGTGGGACGGAACCGGCGAGACCTGGGACACCGGGAAGGTGACCTTCGCCAACTACATTCGCACGACCGAGCGCGGCCGAACCATGGGCTCGTCCGGCAACGGCTCGGTGATTTCGGCGGACAGCAACTATGCGCTGCAGTTCGGCGACATCTGTCACAACGAATGGACCTGCCGGGAGCACGGTCAGGAGAACGGCGCGTGGGTGCGTCGCGTCGACGTGGTCACCCCGGGCAAGGGGAAGCTCGACCTCGCCACGGGTGTTCGCGACGGGGTGATGAAACTGACCGGCGCCGTGGTGCCGCCTGACGCGCGCTTCGCGGAACAGCGCATCGAGGGGGCCGTCGACGGCAGCAACCAGCCACGGGCGGCTGCCCGGCTCGCCGAGGGGGGACCCAAACAGATCACCCTGCAACTGGACCGCACCTACACCCTCAATCGCATCGGACTGATGCTGGACCGCGGCGTCGAGAATGGGGCCAAGGTGCAGGTGTCGACCGATGGCATCACCTGGTCGAGCCCCGTCGTGCGCCAGCGCAATTCCACGGACTTCGCCCTGCGGTACCACGACATCACCCCGGTGCAGGCACGGTTCGTGCGGGTGAGCAATGACGGTTCGGCCCCCTTCACGGCGCTGAACGAACTGGAGTTGTATGACGCCGGGCTCTGGACGTTCGAGAACGATGCCATCAACACCACGCCGCGAGGCACGGTCGACACGCTGCACGCCTTCACCGCCGACACCCTGATGAAGGCCTCCCATTCCCAGCGGCGTGCGATCCTGGTCGACATGGACCCCGACACGCGGGCCACCATGACCTTCCCCTCGCCGGATCTGGCGGGAATGGACCTCACGTTCGACTACGCCGCCGCGGCGTACGGGTCGGGTGCCATCTGGGACATCCTCGGACGAAATGCAGCCGGCGAGCAGGTCACGGCGTGGAAGTTCTGGTTCCACCCCGGTGGTGGCGGCTTCGCCGTGAGCGCCTGGGACGGCTCGGCCTGGCACGAACTGGGCGTCATTCCGACCTTCACCCCCAACACCCAGTGGTTCGACGTCGCCATCCATGCCAAGGGCGGCCAGGCCTCCATGACGGTGCACGGCGTGACGCTGACGACCTCGGTGAAAGCGGACGATGCCGTCGCGCTCACCGGCTTCCGGCCGTCCACGGGATTCAACGTCGCGGACCAGAACATCGAACACTCCTTCGACAACCTGCGGATGACCGAACTCCCCGACACCGTGGTGGGAACAATGCCCGCCTCGACCTTCAGTTACCTCGACACTCCGACCACGCTGAGCCTGCAGGTGCACAACTTCGCCGGAACAGCCACCACCTCTCCCGTGACGGTGTCAGCCCCGGCCGGCTACAACGTGGAGGGTCCGTCGTCGGTGACGGTGCCCGCCAACGCTGTCGCCACGGTGTCGGTCGTGGTCACCCGGGCCCAGACCAGCACGACCGCGGCTCCCGTCACGGTCACCATCGGCGACCAGTCCCGCACGATCCTCCTGCAACCCACAGACGACTGGGTGCGCAGCGCCTCCATGACAGCGTCGAGCAGTTCGGCGCAGTCGTCCCCCGAGAACCTCAACGAGGGCAAGACCGACACGACGGTCTGGGGTGGCGGCGGTGGGGGCGCCTGGAACGACAACACCGGCGGGGCCTTCCCCGATTGGGTGCAGGCGACGTGGGCGTCCGCGGTGACGCTGGCGAAGGTCGACCTCTACACCCTCGACTCGAGCTCGTACCCGGCGTCCCGGTATGGCGTGCGTGACGTCGACGTGCAGGTGCGCGCCTCCGACGGCTCGTGGACGACGGTGGCACAGGTGCGTGGAAACACCCAGGGCACGATGGTGGCGACCTTCGAGCCGGTCACGACCACCGCGCTGCGGATCGTGGTGATCGACTCCAATGACCACACCTACAGTCGACTGATCTCGGTGCAGGCTTTCGGCTCCTGAGGGGGTCAGGAGTCGACCGGCTTCAACTCGCCCAGCACCTCGTTCAGCGCTTCGGTGCTCGACGGGTGCGTGAAGATGCCGTCGCGCAACTGGTCGACCGTCACGTGGGCCCGCATCGCCACCGCGACCAGGTTGACGACCTCCTGCGCGTCGGTGCAGAACAGCGTCGTCCGGTGGCCCCGTCAGCTCGCCTGGCGCACGGGACGAGCGGGCCACGGCTCCCCCAACCACGGCACCTTCGACCCCAGGTCCGACACCAGGTGGTCGACGCGGTTGATCCACGCCACTCGGGCTCGGCGCCCCGCAGCGACGTCGAGCAGTGAGGTCGAGGTGTTCTCGAGGGAGAAGACCAGGGGCTGATCCTCGGCTCCCGACCACTCGTCGCTGGCGGCGCGGGCGAGTTCCTGGGGCGCCAGCAGCGCGTTGAGCAACATCGCACCGAAGGCGCCATGGCAGATCACGGCCACACTGGGCTCGTCCAGCTCGGCGAGCCAGGCCGCGGCGCTCAGCGCGCGGGTCATCGACACGTGGGGTGCTTCGAGGGGGCCGGCGAACCAGCCCGACTCGGTGGCCTCCTCGGGCAGCCTCACCCGAGTCGAGAGCCCGTCGAGGTGGCTGCGCGGGCTCCCCGGGTGGTGAACCGGGGCATCCCAGGGTGCCTGGGCCGGGCCACCGCACTCGAACAGGTCGAGCTTGGCCTCGATCGGCAGGTCGAGGCGCTCGGCGAGCGGTGCCGCCGTCTGGATGGTGCGCGACAACAGCGAGGTGAACACCCGGGTGGGGGCGATCTCGTCCCACACGGGCCACGCGCCCAGCAGCTCGGCCTGGTGACGGCCGAGGTCGGTCAGTTCGGGATCGGAGGAATGGTCGGGCAGTCCCAGGGCGGCGGCGGCGTTGCCGGTCGACTCACCGTGGCGGACGATGCAGATCTTCACCCCTCGACCCTAGTGGGCCGCCTCACCTGGCCCGGATCGACGGGTGCGGGCCAGCGAGGTCAATCAGTGGTCCCGAGCGACCCACCGGGCGTCATCAGCGATTCCGCGAGCCCTTGGGCCGCACCACCCGCTGCACCTGCCAGGTCGGGGAGAGGTTCACCGGCGCCGTGATGGCCATGCCTGCCGTGGCCACGCCCTCGGAGACGTCGGCGGCGCTGACATGACCCGGACGACCCACCTTGGGGGTGGCCAGCACGAGGTGTCCGGTCGGCGACAGATCGGTCAGCGAGTCGACCAAACCATCGGCGACCTCACCGTCCTCGGCCCGCCACCACAGCAGCACGGCGTCGACCCCGTCGACCGACTCCTCCACCAGATCGGCGTCGATGACGTCCATGATGGCGTCGCGCAACTCCTGGTCCACGTCATCGTCCCAGCCCAACTCCTGCACGACCTGACCGGGTGCCAGACCCAGTGCGGCCGCGACCTCTGTCGTCCCCACGGTGACGATGACCTTCCTCTCCACAGACGGTGTTCGTGGGAAAGCCTGCCAGATGTCACCCCCAGCCACCAGAGGCACCCCACACTGGAACAAAGCAGCCGCGCCCACGGTTCTGTAGTTGAAATCGCAATCATTCCTCGAATCCCAGGAGATCACGTGAGCACCGCATTCGGCCTCGGCACCTTCGGCGACGTGACGGTCGACGCCACCGGCGCGACCCAACACCCCGCGACGGTCGTCCGCCAACTGATCGACCAGGGTGTGCTCGCCGACCAGGTGGGCGTCGACGCCTTCGCCATCGGCGAGCACCACCGCGACGACTTCGCCGTCAGCGCGCCCGACGTCGTGCTGGCCGGCCTCGCCACCCGCACCGAGCGCATCCTGCTCGCCTCGGGCGTGACGGTGCTCTCGTCCGACGACCCCATTCGCGTGCACGAGCGGTTCGCCACCGTCGACGCCCTGTCGAGCGGACGAGCCGAGGTGCAGTTGGGGCGCGGCTCGTTCACGGAGTCGTTCCCGCTGTTCGGGTTCGACCTGCGCGACTACGACGTGCTGTTCGAGGAGAAGCTCGACCTGTATGCCCGCCTGCTCGAGGGCGGCCCCGTGTCGTGGGAGGGGACGACCCGCACCCCCGTGCGCGACGTGACCGTGCACCCGGCGACCGAGCACGGCCCGCTCAAGACGTGGATCGGCGTCGGCGGCAGCCCGGAGTCGGTGGTGCGCGCCGCCAGGTACCGCATCCCGATGATGCTGGCCATCATCGGCGGGCCCGCCGATCGCTTCCAGCCCTTCGCCCAGCTCTACCGCCGGGCTCTGGCCGAGTTCGGGCACGAGACCCTGCCGGTGGGCGTGCACTCCCCCGGTCACATCGCCGAGACGGACGACCAGGCCCGAGCCGACCTGTGGCCCTTCTTCAAGGCCAACCGTGACCGGATCGGCCGGGAGCGTGGCTGGGGCGAGACCACCTACGACCAGTTCGAGTACGACATCGACCACGGTGCGCTGTACGTGGGCTCCCCCGAGACGGTGGCGGCGAAGATCGCCCGCACCGTGCAGCTGCTCGAGCTCGACCGTTTCGACCTGAAGTACGCCAATGGGCCCATGCCCCACGAGACGTTGATGACCTCGATCGAGCTCTACGGCAGCCAGGTCATTCCGCACGTGCGCGAGTTGCTCGCCGCCGCGGACTGACCGAGCCCGCCCCCAGAACGCGACACCGCCGCCCGGACGTTGGTCCGAGCGACGGTGTCGCTGTCTGGCTGACTGCTGGTGACTCAGGAATCCCCACCGGCATTGCCGGAGGAACCGGCGGCCGGGTTCATCAGGTCGTACTTCTCGGCCGCCTCGCGGGCCCACTCCGCAGGCACCTGACCCTGCTTGGCCAGCATCTGCAGCGTGCGGACCACGATCGAGGGGCCGTCGATGTGGAAGAAGCGACGGGCAGCAGCGCGGGTGTCGGAGAAGCCGAAGCCGTCCGCACCCAGCGAGATGAAGTCCCCGGGCACCCACTGGGCGATCTGGTCCTGCACCTGGCGCATGTAGTCCGAGACCGCGATGACCGGGCCCGGACGACCCTGCAGCCGCTCGGTGACGTAGGGCACGCGCTCCTCGCCGTGCAGGAAGCTGGCCTCGTCGGCCTCGAGGCCGTCGCGGCGCAGTTCGCCCCAGCTGGTCACCGACCAGACGTCGGCGACCACTCCGTAGTCGTTCTTCAACAGCTCCTGGGCCTCCAGCGCCCACGGCACGCCCACGCCCGAGGCGAGGATCTGCGCCCGACGGGCGTCCTCACCGACCCCGTCGAAGGAGCCCTCCTTGAGCAGGTACATGCCCTTGACGATGCCCTCGGCATCCACGTTCTCGGGCTCGACCGGTTGCACCAGCGGCTCGTTGTAGACCGTCAGGTAGTAGATGACGTCCTCGGGGTTCTCCCCGTACATCCGGCGCAGACCGTCCTTGACGATGTGGGCGATCTCGTAGCCGTAGGCCGGGTCGTAGCTGACGACGGCCGTGTTGGTGGCGGCCAGCATGGGCGAGTGACCGTCCATGTGCTGGGTGCCCTCACCGGTCAGGGTCGTCCGGCCGGCCGTCGCGCCCACCAGGAAGCCGCGACCCAGCTGGTCGGCGGCGGCCCAGATGCCGTCACCGGTGCGCTGGAAGCCGAACATCGAGTAGAAGACGTAGATCGGCACCATAGGCACGCCGTGGGTGGCGTACGACGTGGCGGCGGCCGTGAAGGCGGCCACCGAACCAGCCTCGTTGATGCCCATGTGCAGGATCTGACCCTGCGGGCTCTCGCGGTAGGCCAGCATCAGCTCGTGGTCGACCGGGGTGTAGTTCTGCCCGTGCGGGTTGTAGATCTTGATGGTCGGGAAGAACGAGTCCATGCCGAAGGTGCGCGCCTCGTCCGGGATGATCGGCACGACGTGCGGCGCGAACTCCTTGTCACGCATCAGGTCCTTGAGCAGGCGGACGAAGGCCATCGTCGTCGCGATCTGCTGCTGACCCGAGCCCTTCTTGACCGACGCGTAGGCCTTGTCATCGGGCAGCGAGAGGGCCTTGGCCTGGTCACGGCGCTCGGGCAGGAATCCGCCCAGTTCCTGACGACGCTGCTTGAGGTACTGGATGCGCGGATCGTCGTCACCGGGGTGGTAGTAGGGCGGCTCGTAGGGGTTGGCCTCGAGCTGCTCGTCGGTGATCGGGATCTGCAGGCGGTCGCGGAAGCCCTTGAGGTCGTCCAGCGCCAGCTTCTTCATCTGGTGGGTCGCGTTGCGACCGGCGAAGTGCTTGCCCAGGAAGTAGCCCTTGATGGTCTGGGCGAGGATCACGGTCGGGGCGCCGGTCAGCTTGGTGGCGGCGTCGTAGGCGGCGTAGACCTTCTGGTAGTCGTGGCCACCACGGGCCAGGCGCCAGATGTCGTCGTCCGACCAGTCCTCGACCATCTTCGCGGTGCGCGGATCGCGCCCGAAGAAGTGCTCGCGCACGTAGGCACCGTCGTTGGCCTTGAAGGTCTGGTAGTCACCGTCGGTGGTGGCGTTCATCAGGTTGACGAGCGCACCCTCGGTGTCCTTGGCCAGCAGTTCGTCCCAGCCACGACCCCAGACGACCTTGATGACGTTCCAGCCGGCACCGCGGAAGAACGCCTCGAGCTCCTGCATGATCTTGCCGTTGCCACGCACCGGGCCGTCGAGACGCTGCAGGTTGCAGTTGATCACGAAGGTGAGGTTGTCGAGCTCCTCGTTGGCGGCCAGCTGCAGCAGGCCGCGCGACTCCGGCTCGTCCATCTCGCCGTCGCCGAGGAAGGCCCACACCCGCTGCTGCGAGGTGTCCTTGAGGCCGCGGTTGTGCAGGTAGCGGTTGAACTGTGCCTGGTGGATGGCGTTCATGGGGCCGATGCCCATCGACACCGTCGGGAACTCCCAGAACTCCGGCATCTGCCGGGGGTGGGGGTACGACGGCAGCGGGTGCGGCTTCGACTTCTCCTGACGGAACGCGTCGAGCTGCTCCTCGGTGAGGCGCCCCTCGAGGAAGCCTCGGGCGTACATGCCGGGCGAGGCGTGGCCCTGGAAGAAGATCTGGTCACCACCACCGGGGTGGTCCTTGCCCCGCCAGAAGTGGTTGAGGCCCACCTCGTACAGGGTGGTCGCCGAGGCGTAGGTCGAGATGTGCCCGCCGACGCCGATGCCGGGGCGCTGCGCCCGGTGCACCATCACGGCGGCGTTCCACCGCAGCAGGCGACGTACCTCGCGCTCGAGGGCCTCGTCACCCGGGTACTCGGGCTCCTGGTCGGCCGGGATGGTGTTGATGTAGTCGCTGCTCGTCAGGGACGGGACGCCGATCTGCTGCTCACGTGCACGCTCCAGGAGTTTCAGCATCACGTAGCGAGCACGGTTGCGTCCCCCCTGTTCGATGATGCCGTCCAGCGACTCCAACCACTCCGAGGTCTCCTCGGGATCCGCATCGGGAAGGGTGGTGGGAAGACCGTTGATGATCGGGCCGGACTCCTCGCGCTGGGTCACTGAGCATTCCTTTCTGATGACTGCACCTGTCCATCTTCCCCTCTCCCCCTCGGTTTGTCACAGCAGGGCCTCCAAAGCGTGGAAGCATCGGCCCCGTGAGCCTCTCCGTGCGCCTGCAGACCGCCGCCGACTGGGCCAAGGTGCGTGACCTTCGCCTCGAAATGCTCGCCGACACGCCCATCGCCTACCTCGAGCGACTCGAGGACGCGCTGACGTTGTCGGACGAGGACTGGCAGCGGCGCATCTCGACCTGGGCGCCGGGGCTGGGCGAGGCGTTCGCGCTGGTCGACGCCGACGACACCTGGCTCGGGCAGTGCAGCGTCAACCTCGACCGGTGGTCGGCCATCCGGCGGGTGTGGGTCGGCGCCGTCTACGTCACGCCGTCCGCCCGAGGTGGCGGCGGTGCGGCCATGCTGATGGAGGCGGCCGCCGACTGGGCGCGGGCGATCGGCCACGACCAGCTGTGGCTGGAGGTCAACGACCACAACCCGCGGGCGATCGCCTTCTACGAACGCGAGGGCTGGGTGCGCACCGGAGGGGTGCGACCGTACCCGCTCGATCCCGAACACTCCTCCGAACTCGAGATGGTCAAGCGCCTCGGCCGGGTCGGCTGAACTCGAGCAGGCGTTCCACCGGCCAGGTGGTGATGATCCGGTCGGGCTCGATGCCGGCCGCCTCGGCTCGGGCCGCCCCCAGGGCGAGGAAGTCCAGTTGGCCCGGGGCGTGAGCGTCGGTGTCGATCGCGAACAGGCAGCCCAGCTCACTGGCCAGGGCCAGCAGGTCGTCGGGTGGGTCGTTGCGTTCGGGGCGGGAGTTGATCTCGACGGCGACGTCGAACTGCGCGCAGGCCGCGAACACCACCTCGGCGTCGAACTCCGACTGGCCGCGCACCTTCGACTCGCCACGCGGGCCCTTCTCGACCTTTCGCCCCGTGCAGTGGCCCAGCACGGTGGTGCGGGGGTTGGCGATCGCACCCACCATGCGGCGGGTCATGTACTGGGCATCCATCTGCAGCTTGGAGTGCACGGAGGCGACCACGATGTCGAGGTCGGCGAGCAGGTCGTCACGCTGGTCGAGTGACCCGTCGTCGAGAATGTCGACCTCGATGCCGCGCAGCACCCGAATGTCGGGCTGCTCGCTCTGCACCCGGGCGATCTCGACCCATTGCTCGGTCAGCCGCTCGGCCGACAGCCCGTTGGCCACCCGGAGCCTGGGCGAGTGGTCGGTCACGGCCAGGTACTCACGTCCGAGTCGAGCCGCGGTGGCGACCATCTCGGCGAGCGGGGAACCGCCGTCCGACCAGGTGGTGTGGGTGTGCAGGTCGCCCCTGAGGTCGGCCAGCAGGGACGACTCGGCCAGCGGCCGCTGCCCCCACTGGCGCAGGTCGGCCAGCGCGGTGGGAATGCCGCCGCCCGCCGCCTCCCGGATCACCGCGGCGGTGCTGGGCCCGACTCCGGGAATCGACTGCCAGGCGTCGCTCCCGGCGAGCACCGCGAGGTCGTCCGGTGTCAGGGTGGCGAGTGCATCGGCCGCCTTGCGGTAGGCCTCGACCCGGCGGGTCTCGTCGCGCCGGCGCTCGCGCCAGAACGCGACCTCGCGCAGCGCCTCCACCGGTCCGATCGTCTCTGCAGCCATGCGCCCGAGTCTAGGGAGCCCGAGTCTGGGGCAGTTTAGGATCGGGTCACCATGATCGAACTCGACGCCGAGCACCGCGCCGCCCTCGTGCAGCGACTGGGCCAGACCACCGCGCAGATGACCACGGCCGCCGTGGCCGCCATGGAGGAACGACTGCCCTGGTTCCGTGAGATGGACGCCGAGGAGCGGTCCTGGATCATGCTGGTCGCCCGCGGCGGCATCGACGGGTTCGCGAACTGGTTCCAGACTCCCGACTCGGCCCACAGTTCGTCCACGGCCATCTTCGATCGGGCGCCGCGGGCGCTGACCCGCCGGGTGAGTCTGCTGCAGACGGTGGAACTCGTGCGGGTCACCATCGCCGTCGTCGAGGAACAGATCGAGTCGTTGATGCCCGCGGACGACCGCCCGGTGCTGCGCACGGCCATCGTCGAGTACTCCCGCGAAGTCGCCTTCGGCGCCGCCGAGGTCTACGCCCGGGCCGCCGAGATCCGCGGCTCGTGGGACTCCCGCCTCGAGGCCCTGGTCGTCGACGCCGTGGTGCGGGCCGAGACCGACGAGACCGTCATCTCGCGCGCGTCGACCCTGGGGTGGGTGGCGGGCACGAAGGTGGCCGTGGCCGTCGGGCGCGCCCCACTGGCGGCCGATCGAGACCTGGACGATGTGCGCCACGCCGCCGAGCGCCACAAGCTGGCGCTGCTGGCGGCCGTGCAGGGCGATCGGCTGGTGCTGATCTGTTCGGGAGCGGCCATCGTCGATGCAGCCTCGGCCGTCGACGCGGTCTCGCGGCTGACGCACCACTTCGGGGAGGGCCCCGTCGTGGTCGGGCCCGTGGTCGACGACCTCGTCGACGCGTCGGTGTCGGCCCGCGCCGCGATCGCCGGGCATCGCGCCGCCATCGCCTGGCCCGAGGGCGCGCGGACGCTCGCCGCCGCCGAACTGCTGCCGGAACGCACGCTGATGGGCGACGGACATGCCCGGCGGGCGCTGGTCGATGACGTGTTCACCCCGCTGGAGGCGGCCGGGGGCGACCTGTTGGCCACCACGGTCGCCTTCCTCGACAACGCCGGGTCGGTCGAGGCCACCGCGCGGGCGGTGTTCATTCACGCCAACACGGTGCGCTACCGCCTCAAGCGCATTCAGGAGGTGACCGGGTACTCCCCCATGGACGCCCGCGACGCCTACGTGCTGCGGTTGGCGATCACCCTGGGACGACTGGCCGGCACCCGCTGATCGACCGACGAAGCGACGGGAATGACAGCGGTGTGATTCACGGCATCCGACAAGCTGGCCGCCGCCGCCACGGATGACCACTCGCCGAGACCTTGTGGGGATCCCACAAGAGGCCACCAGAACATTTCGTGGACGAAACAGAGCGCCGACCCCACCGCTCCCGGCAGAGTTGACGCTGTGATTGCCATCGTCGCGCCCGGACAGGGCGCCCAGACACCCGGCTTCCTGGCCCCGTGGCTCGAGCTTGACTCGTTCCGCGACCTGCTCGCGACCCTCTCGGAGGCGGCCGAGCTCGACCTCGCCCAGCTGGCCACCGAGGCCGACGCCGACACCATCCGCGACACCGCCATCGCGCAGCCGCTGCTCGTCGCGGCCGGCATCGCCACCGCAGCCGAGCTCGTCCCCGACCTGCCCGCCGACAGCGTGACCGCGGGACACTCCGTCGGTGAGATCACCGCGGCCGCCCTGGCCGGCGTGCTCTCCCCCACCGATGCCATGACCTTCGTGGCCACCCGCGGTCGAGGCATGGCCGAGGCATCGGCCCTTCGTCCGACCTCGATGACCGCCGTGGTCGGCGGGAACGCCGACGAGGTGCTCGCCGCCATCGAGAAGCACGGGCTCACCCCGGCCAACAACAACGGCTCCGGCCAGGTGGTCGCCGCCGGCACCGTCGAGCAGTTGGCGGCGCTGGCCGAGGAGCCCCCCGCTCGCGCCCGACTCTTCCCACTCAGCGTGGCGGGTGCCTTCCACACCGAGCACATGGCCCCGGCGCAGGATCGCCTCCGCGACCTCGCGGCCGGCCTGACCACGTCCGACCCCGGCGTCACCCTGCTGAGCAACCGCGACGGACTCCCGGTCGCCTCGGGCGCCGAGTTCCTCGACCGGTTGGTCAGCCAGGTGACCTCGCCGGTGCGCTGGGACCTCTGCCTGGAGCAGCTGCGCACGCTGGGCGGGGCGGGGGGCATCACGGGCCTGCTCGAACTGGCCCCCGCCGGCACCCTGACCGGGATCGCGAAGCGCAATCTCAAGGGCGTCGACCTGTTCAACCTCAACACTCCCGACCAGTTGGACGAGGCCCGCGCCTTCGTCCGCACCCACACCCGCGAGAGCGAGAACGCATGAGCCTGCACGCCAGCCAGGGCGCCAAGTACGCCCGCATCCTGTCCGTCGGTGGCTACCGCGGCAGCCGCGTCGTCGACAACGAAGAGATGTGCACGATGATCGACTCGTCGGACGAGTGGATCCGCCAGCGCACCGGCATCGTCGAGCGCCGCTGGGTGGCCGAGGGTGAGACTCCCCGCACCATGGCGGTGGCGGCGGCGAAGAAGGCCCTCGACCGGGCCAACCTGACCGCCAACCAGATCTCGGCCGTGATCTGCTCGACCGTCACCCACTTCCAGCAGACCCCGTCGCTGGCCTGTCTGGTCGCCGACGACCTGGGGTGCGCCTCTCCCGCGGCGTTCGACATCTCGGCCGCCTGCGCGGGCTTCTGCTACGCGGTGGCCCAGGCGGAGTCGCTCGTCCGCTCGGGTGCCAGCCAGTACGTGCTGGTGATCGGCGTCGAGGCCCTGTCGATGCTCACCGACCTGACCGACCGTTCGACGGCCTTCCTGTTCTCCGACGGCGCCGGCGCCGCGGTGATCGGCCCCTCCGACACCCCCGGCATCGGGCCGGTGGTGTGGGGTTCCGACCCGTCGCAGGCCGAGGTGATCGAGGTCGACGACTGGCGCGACACCCACGACACCGAGGGTGCGGGCCCGTTCATCACCATGGAGGGTCAGAAGGTCTTCCGCTGGGCCACCACTTTCATCGCCGACAAGGCCCGCGAGACCCTGCGGGTCGCCGGGCTCACCCCCGACGAACTCGATGTCTTCATTCCCCACCAGGCCAACAACCGCATCACTGACTCGATGCTGCGCCACCTCAAGCTGCCCGAGTCGGTCGTGGTGAGCCGCGACATCGTCGGCATGGGCAACTCGTCGGCGGCCTCGGTGCCGCTGGCCATGGAGGCCCTGCTCGAGTCGGGAGAGGCCTCCTCGGGCCAGACCGCGCTGACCATCGGCTTCGGCGCCGGCCTCGTGTTCGCCGGACAGGTCGTCGTGCTTCCCTGACCGCTCCGGTCACCCCAGAACTCCTGCGAACTACTCGAGTGTTCGCAGGCCCGGAGCACCCGCTCCACCACCCAAGAAAGAGGAGGGCCCCATGGCCAGCACCGAAGAGATCCGCGCCGACCTCGCCGAGATCGTCAACGACGTCGCCGGAGTCGCGGCCGACGACGTTCAGCTCGACAAGTCGTTCACCGATGACCTGGACGTCGACTCGCTGTCGATGGTCGAGATCATCTACGCCTGCGAGGAGAAGTTCGGCGTCTCGATCCCCGACGAGGACGCCAAGAACCTGAAGACCGTCGGCGACGCCGTGGCCTTCATCGAGCGCGCCCAGGCCTGACCTGACGCTGGCCGCGGGTGGGCCCACCCGCGGCCAGCGCCCACCACCACCAACTGCCCGACCCACCAACTGCCCGACCCACCAACTGCACGGAGCACGCCATGACAACCGTCGTGATCACCGGATTCGGAGCCTTCACCCCGCTCGGCGCCGACGCCCCCACCACCTGGACGAACCTGCTCGCCGGTGTGTCGGGCGCCCACACGCTGCCCTACGAATGGGCTCACGACCTGCCGACGAACTTCGCGGCCGAGACCATGGACGACCCCGCCACCCGCCTCGAGCGGGTCGAGGCGCGGCGCATGGACCGCTCCACCCAGCACGCGGTGATCGCCGCCCTCGAGGCCTGGGCCGACGCCGGCCTGACGCTGCCCTCGGAGCACGACGACGGCGACAACGGCATCGATCTGGATCGCCTCGGCGTTTGCTGCGCCTCGGGCATCGGCGGCATGCAGTCGCTGCTCGGCCAGTGGGA
Organism: Aestuariimicrobium soli; assembly: GCF_051192575.1. Taxonomy (NCBI): domain Bacteria; kingdom Bacillati; phylum Actinomycetota; class Actinomycetes; order Propionibacteriales; family Propionibacteriaceae; genus Aestuariimicrobium; species Aestuariimicrobium soli. The sequence goes on from NZ_JBPJSQ010000002.1 coordinate 412,466, forward strand.
CGTGCAGAAGGAGAAGGGTTTCCGCCGCGTCAGCCCGTTCACCATCCCGATGCTGATGGCCAACGCTCCCGCCGCCAACGTCGGTCTGAAGCTGGGTGCCCGCGCCGCCATCCACACCCCCGTGTCGGCCTGCGCCTCGTCCAACGAAGCCATCGCGTTCGGCCTCGACATGCTGCGCCTGGGCCGCGCCGACATCGCCGTGGTCGGCGGCACCGAGGCCGTCATCCACCCGCTGCCGCTGGCTGCCTTCGGTCAGATGCAGGCGTTGTCGCGCCGCAATGACGCCCCCGAGAAGGCTTCCCGCCCCTGGGACGTCGACCGCGACGGGTTCGTGCTCGGCGAGGGCTCGGCGATGATGGTGATCGAGACCCTTGAGCACGCCCAGGCCCGCGGCGCCACGATCTACGGCACCCTCGCCGGCGCCGGCATCTCGGCCGACAGCCACGACATCGTGCAGCCCGACCCGGCCGGACGAGGTCAGGCCGCAGCCATGGTGAAGGCGCTCAAGGAGGCCGACCTGCAGGCAGCCGACATTCGCCACATCAACGCCCACGGCACCTCGACCCCGCAGGGCGACGTCGCCGAGGCCGGATCGATCAAGCTGGCGCTGGGTGACACCTCGAACCTGTGGGTCAACTCCACCAAGTCGATGACCGGTCACCTGCTGGGTGGCGCGGGCGCCGTCGAGACATTCGCGACCGTGATGGCGCTGAACACCCGCACCATTCCGGGCACCATCAACGTCGACAACCTCGAGCCCGACCTGCCCGTGCAGATCGCCACCTCGACCACGTCGCTGCCCGAGGGTGATCTGGCGGCCATGAACAACTCGTTCGGCTTCGGTGGGCACAACGTGGTGATCGCGGTCACCAACGAGCACCAGAGCCGCTGAGCGTCAGACCACTTGGTGCAGCCAGCGGACGGTGTCGTCCTCGGCGCGCCTGAACGGTTCCAGCTCGGCGTCCCACCCGGCGCCGAGCAACGACTCCAGCTCCTGCCCCAGGTCGGTTCCGTGGGCGGCGGCCCGGGTCATCGCCTGCCGAATGCGGTCTTCGTGCACCACGATGTCGCCGACGGCGTTCGTGGCCGCAGCGAACACACCGAGCGCGGGGGTCACCGACCACCGGGAGCCCTCGCCGCCGCCTCGCGGCAGTTCGGTGACGTCGAAACGCACCCGCTGCCACCTGGCCAACGCCGAGGTGATCGCGGCGCCCGTGCCCGCCCGGCCCGAGAACGCGAGTTCGGCCCGCCAGCTCGAGGGCTCGACGGGCTGCGGGTGCCAGTCCAGATGGGTGGGCACGCCGATCACGCCGCCGAGCGCCCACTCGAGGTGGGGCCGCAGTGCCGACGGCGTGGAATGGATCTGCACGACGCCCGTCACGGGCTGATCGGTCAGGTTCCGGCTCGAGATCATGGTGTGCCTCCTCGTCCAGATGAGCCTTCCCCAGCCTCTGGTCGCGGGTCGCACCTGACCCCTGTCAGCGATTCTGCATCAAACCGGGGGCGGGCGCCAGCCCTAGGCTGACCCCATGAACACACCCGATCCCGTTGCCCGACAGGTCACCACGGAGGAGGCCTTGGCTGGCTCGCCCGCGTGGTCGGAGCTCAAGGCGGCTCCCCTCACCCGCGGCGGGCAGGCGGAGTTGCTGTGGCTCGAGTCACGCCCGACCGAGAACCGCCGCACCACGATCGTCGGCCTGCACGGGGAGCTGACCCCGGCACCGTTCACGGTGCGCAGCCGGGTGATGGAGTACGGCGGCGGCGCCTGGGATGCCCGCGACGGCGTGATCGTGGCGGTGGACGACGCCCGGGGCCAGCTGGTGCGGGTCGCCACCCCCGGCGAGCCCGAGCGCGCCCTGGCGCCGGCCTCGTCCGAGGTCAGGTTCGGTGGCCTGCAGGTGCACCCCGAGCGGGGCATCGTGCTGGCCGTGCGGGAGGACCATCGCGGGGTCGCCGAGGGGTCCGCCAGTGAGCCCGTGACCACCGTGGTGGTGCTGGCCCTCGACGAGCCCAACGACGACTTCGGGCAGGTGGTGGTGGCCGGGGCCGACTTCGTGGCCGGGCCGAGGCTCTCCGCGGACGGGCGGCTCGCCTGGTTCGAGTGGAACCACCCGAACATGCCCTGGGATCGAAGCGCTGTGCGCTACGCGCCGTTGACCGTCGCGCAGGGCCGGTGGGGGCTCGGTGAGATCACGACCGTGATGGACGAGCCCGAGGTGAGCGCCCAGCACCCCCAATGGGGCCAGTCGACAGCAAGCGAGTCGCCGGCGGGCGAGGTGCTGTGGTTCATGTCCGACGAGACGGGCTGGTGGAACCTGCACTGTCACACGGTTGACGAGGGCAGCAGGGTCGCGTGGCCCGTCGACGACGACTGCGACCACCCGGTGTGGACGCTGGCACCGCCCCGCTGGTCGGCCACCGGCCGGCCGGTCGTGCACCGCCTGTCGCGGGGATGGCCCGTGCTGACGGAGGTCGATCCCGACAACGGTGACGAGTACCGGGCCGAGCTGTCGGGGCTCGCGGAGGTCGACTCCGTGGTGCGCCTCGGCGGGGTCGCGCACGCGCTGGTGAGCCAGATCGACGCGGGCGACGCGATCGTCCGCCTCGAGGTCGACCGCGACCACCTGCGCGTCACGCCGGTGGCCGGCGGCGAGCGCCCGGGCTGGCTGCCCAGCGAGCCCCACAGCATCTCGGTGCCCGGCCCGCATGGCGACGTGCAGGCGTGGCTGTACCTGCCCGTCGGGGCCCAGAGCTCGTCCCACCCGTTGATCGTGAAGTCCCACGGCGGCCCCACCTCGTACGCCTCCATCGCCCACTCGCCGCTCACTGACTTCTGGACGAGCCGCGGGTTCGCCGTCGTCGACGTCAACTACTCGGGCTCGACCGGGTTCGGGCGCGACTACCGCAATCGACTGCGCGGCCAATGGGGGGTGCTCGACGTGGGCGACTGCGTGGCGGTGGTCGACCACCTGGTCGACGCGGGCATCGTCGACGAGCGTCGGGTGAGCATCACGGGCGGGTCGGCCGGCGGCTACACCACCCTGCAGTCGCTGGTCACCACCGACCGCTACACGGCCGGGGTCAGCCGTTACGGCATCGGCGACCTCGTCATGCTGGCCACCGACACCCACAAGTTCGAGAGTCGCTACCTCGACTCGCTGGTGGGTCCGTGGCCCGCGGACGAGCAGACCTACCTCGACCGCTCCCCCATTCACCACCTCGACTCCCTGGCCACGCCCATGCTGATCCTCCAGGGGCTCGACGACAAGGTGGTGCCGCCCAACCAGGCGCGCGCCATGGCCGAGGCCGTCGAGGCCAAGGGGCTCCAGGTGGAACTGAAGCTCTACGAGGGTGAGGGGCACGGCTTCCGGGGAGGCGAGGCACGCCGCGACGCGCTCGAGCGAGAGCTCGCGTTCTACCGACGCCTGTTCGGTTAAAGTCAGCGCATGCGCTTGCTTCCCCCGCGGCACCCTGCCGCGCGCCTGCTCCTGGCCACCCTCGCCACCAGTCTGGGAATCACGGGAGTCGGTGTCGCGACGATGCCTGCGGTGGCGGCACCGGACACCCAACTCGGGACCGCCCTGGCGCCTGCCGCCGACGTCGCCGCCTCAGGCGGAACGGTCACGGCGGGCAGCGTTCAGGTAGCCGATGCCACCTCGTCGGCAGCCCTGACGCGCCTCAACCAGTTGCGCGCCCAGTTCGGGGTGGCGGCGGTCGGCGAGAACGCCAGTTGGTCGGCCGGCGCGCAGGCCCACTCGACCTACATGGCCTCGCTCAACGAGGTCAGCAACGTCGAAGACCCGGGGCAGCCGCTCTACAGCACCGCCGGTGACACCGCGGCCCGCAACTCGCACGTCGCCATCGGGTACACCTCGCCCGCCGCGTTCGTCGATGCCTGGGCCGCCTCACCCTTCCACCTGATCACCATGCTGTCGCCGAAGCTGACGACCTCGGGCTACGGTCAGGCGACCGTGAACGGCATCACCGCGGGCACCCTCAACGTGCTGCAGGGGCGCACGGCCAGTGAACCCACCACCGGCTGGCCCCGCGTGTGGCCGCAGGGCACCACCAGCATTCTCGAACTCTCCGACGGCGCCTACCCCGACCCGGTGGCCGGCTGCTCGGCTCCGGCCGGCAGTTGGTACGGCACGGCCAGCATCATCGACTTCGGTCCGAGCGCCAGCATCACCTCCGCCACCGCAAAGCTGATCGAGGACGGCGCGTCGATGCAGGTGTGCGTGCGCACCGCCCAGAACTACTCCAACCCCACCGCCAAGGCGCTGATGGCCGGCAAGGTGCTGGTGATCCCGAATCGTCCGTTGGTGAAGAACCGCTCGTACTCGGGCACGATCACCACCAACGCTGGCTCCACCAGCTGGCGCTTCGACACCGGCAACCCCGCCTCGGGCGTGACCGGCGACCACAACGGCGACGGCCGGGCCGACGTGTTGGCCGTGCGCCGCGACACCGGGCAGCTGCTGTTCTACCAGTCGCGCCCGGGACCGGCGTTGGCCTCGTCCGTCGTCGTCGGCAACGGCTGGCAGGGATTCGACTGGATGGCCGTCGTGCCCGACCTGAACGGCGACGGGCGCACCGAACTGCTCGGACGAGAGGCCTCGACCGGCAGGCTCTACCTCTACAAGGGGCTGGGCCAGGGACGCTGGGCGACCCGCGTGCTGATCGGCCACGGATTCGGCGGCTACGGGCTGATGACGGTGATCAACGACATCACCGGCGACAACCTGCCCGAGCTGTTGGCCCGCCGTCCCGACGGCATGCTGATGCGCTTCAGCTTCACCGCCGGTGGCGCCTACCTGACCAACACGCTGCGCATCGGCAACGGCTGGAACGTGGTGTCGGCGACGTTCTCGGTGAACGACTTCAACGGTGACGGCGCCCCCGAGTTGATCGCCCGCTGGACCGACGGTCGGCTGTTCAGTTACCGCTTCCGCAACGGCCTGTTCAACGGCTCGGCGGTCGTCGGCAACGGCTGGAAGGCGGGCGACCGACTGTGGTCTCCCGGTGACATCGACGGCGACGGCATCAGCGACCTGCTGGCCGTGCGCAACGGCGGCGAGTTGTACTTCTACAAGAACAACCTGCGCAGCTGGAACCCCGCCCTGAAGATCGGTTGGGGCTGGGACGTGATGAGCCTGCTCACCTGAGGTACGACGGGCGCCTCGGACGACGGGGGCCTCAGCCGCGTCGGCCGAAGATCGCGGTCCCCACGCGCACCGTGGTCGACCCGTGGGCGATCGCCTGCTCCAGGTCACCCGACATGCCCATCGACAGTTCGTCCCACGACGAGCCGAGCACGGCCTCGTCCCTCAACCGGGTCTGCAGCTCGCGCAGGGTGGTGAAGCAGGCGTCGGCGTCGGCGGGGTCGTCCGATCGTGTGGCGATGGTCATGAGCCCGTCGACCACCAGGGACGAGAAGGGCGACAACCTTCGGGCGAAGTCGACGACCTCATCGGGAGCCAGCCCGAACTTGCTGGCCTCGCCCGACGTGTTGACCTGCACCAGCACCCGCAGGCCGCGACCGGCGGCCTGCAGCCTGCGGTCCAGGGCCTCGGCGAGCTCGAGTGAGTCCAGTGCCTGGAACTCGGCGACCAGGCTCGCGACGTCGCGCACCTTGTTGCGCTGCAGGTGACCGATCAGCACCCACTCGGGTGCCGGTAGACCGTCCGCTGCGGACGACCACCCGCGCGCCTTCTCGACCACCTCCTGCACCCGCGACTCCCCCAGTTGGGTGCAGCCGGCGGCCACGGCGTGGACGAGGATGGGCAGGGCATGCGTCTTGCTGATCGCCAGCAACCTCACCCCGGCCGGATCGCGACCCACGAGGGAGCAGGCGGCGTCGATGCGGGCCCGCACTCCCGCGATGGCCTCGGCGAGGGGGGTCATGGCCAACGGGCGGCCAGCGAGATCACACTCAGCGCCGCCACGATGCCGCACAGCAGCCCGATGCCGGCGTAGCGCTCGGTCACCTCGACGAAGACCTTCTCGTAGCCGATGTCCTGCGCGATCGTCTTGTAGACCTTGCCCAGTTCGTCGGCCGACTCGGCCGACAGCTTCTTGCCGCCCGAGGCCCGGGCGACGTCGAGCAACTCACCATGGTTGACCGGCACGGGCTGACGCACACCGTTCTCGAGCACGTACCCGCTGGCAGTGCCGTAGGCGATGGTGTAGATCGGCACGTTCTGCTTCTTGGCGTCCTTGGCCGCCGTCAACGAGGGACGACCGGAGTTGGTCGCACCGTCGGAGAGCAGGACGATCGCCGCCGGCGCGACCGCGGTCGGGTCCTTGGGGTCGGGCGGCACCAGCTTCAGCTGGTCGAGCGAGGTGTAGATGCCCTCGCCGATGGCCGTCGACGGCTGCAGCTTGAGGGCGTCGATGGCCCGCTCCACCGCCCCACGGTCGGTGGTGGGTGGCACGATCGGCTCGGCGGTCGCCGCGAAGCTCACCAGGGCCACGTTGTACTGCGGGGGCAGCGACTTCACGAAGTCCTTGGCCGCGGTCTGGGCGGCCTGCAGTCGGCTCGGCTTCACGTCCTGGGCCATCATCGAGCGGGAAACGTCGATGGCGACGATCACGGTGGCCCGCTCACGCGGCACCTGGGTGAAGTCCTTCGGCTTGGCGTAGGCCACCACGAGCGACACCAGCGACAGCACGGCGGCGGCCACGGCCAGATGACGCTTCCACGCCCTGTCCTTAGGCAGGATGCGGCTCAGGTTCGAGGGACGAGCCGGCGTCGACCGGGGTTGACGCATGACCAGCACCAGGTAGAGCAGGGCGACACCGATCGGAACCAGCAGCCACCACAGTCGGTGCGGGAGCAGGAATTCGAGGTTCATGAGGGCCACCTGGCTGCCATCGACACGGCCCCCAGCGCGGCCACGACCGCAAAGGCCAGCGCGTAGAAGGCCCACTGGGCAGTGATCTCGGTCTTGACTTCTTCGTAGCCGACCTCGGAGCGCACGTCCTTGTAGACGTTCTTCAGCTCACCGGCGCTGTCGGCCCCCCAGGCCTTGCCACCGGTGGTCTTCGCGATCTTCTGCAGCGCCGCCTTGTCGGGCGCCACCCGCTCGCGCTTGCCGTCCAGGTCGACGTAGCCCGTCTCGGTGCCGTAGGCGATCGTATAGACGGGGATCTTGAGCTTCTTGGCCTGGTCGGACGGGCCATCGGGGGCGGCCCCCTCGGTGTTCTGGCCGTCCGAGAGCAGCACGATGGCGGCGGGAGCTGGCTTGCCGTCGTCGCCCTTGGGAGCCTGGGCCGCCGCGTCCAGTGCCTTGGTGATGCCGGCACCCAGCGCGGTGCCCTCCTTCAGTTCCAGGGCCTGGATGGCGCGCTGGGCGGCGCCGCGGTCGGTCGAGGGTGGCAGCCGGGTGGCGGGCTTGCCCGACAGTTCCACGATGGCGACGTTGAAGCCTGCCGGCAGCGAGGTGATGAACTCACTGGCGGCCTTCTTGGCGGCGTCGAGGCGATTGGGGTCGACGTCCTTGGCCTGCATCGACAACGAGACGTCGACGACCACGACGATGGTGGCTCGTTCGCGGGGCACCTTCTCCAGCCCGGTCGGACGAGCCCATGCGAACGACAGTGCCACCAGCGAGAGCAGCATCATCGCCACGGTGACGTGGCGACGCCAGCTCGACTGCTTCGGCATGATCCGGTCGAGCACGGCGGTGTTGGTGAACCGCATGCCCAGTTGCGAACGCCGCATCAGGATCAGCACGTAGGCGATCACCAGCAGCGGGATCAACGCGAGCACCCACAGTCGTCCCGGATTCATGAACTCCGGCAACCAGCTCATCTCGACCCTCCTCTCGTCGCCTGCCCGGTCATCGGCTCACGCCCTGCGGCGGGGCATGCAGCATGCTCGCCACCCGCCGGTACCCGAGCACGAATCGGGCGATGTCCTGCACCCAGTCTCTGTCAGTACGCAACTGGATGTGCCCGACCCCGGCCCGGCGCAGCGCCACCGCGACCCGTTCGCGCTGGGCACGGGAGGCGGCATTCATGCGCTCGCGCGCCTTCTCGTCGCCGGTGTTGACGTAGCGGGAGAAGTTCGACTCCGGGTCCTTGATCAGCATCTCGCCGACATCGGGGAACTCGAGTTCGTGGGAGTCGACCACCTCGATGCACAGCACCTGGTTGCGCACCGCGAGTCGACGCAGCGCCCGCTCCCAGTCGGGGCTGACATTCGGGTCGAGTTCCGCGTCGCCGGGCGACAGGAAGTCCGAGACCACCACCCGCATGCCGCGGCGGCGCTGGGTGCGGCTGAGTTGTTCGATGCCGGCCGCCAGGGTCATCTCACCGGGGGCGTGGTCGGGGACGATGGGCTCGTCCAGCATGGTGCGCAGCAACCCGTACAGCGCCGACCGACCCGAGCGAGCGGGCAGCCGCTTCACGGTGTCCTGGCGCATCAGCATGCCGCCGAACCGGTCACCCATCTTCTGGGAGAGGAAGCCGATGGTGGCGATGGCGGCGATGCCCAGGTCGCGCTTGGTGACGCCTTCGGTGCCCCAGTTCATCGACGGGGTGACGTCGAGCAGGGCCCACACCTCGAGCTCGCGGTCGGCCATGGTGTCGCGCACGTGCGGCACGGTGGTGCGGGCGGTCACGGCCCAGTCCATCTTGCGCACGTCGTCCTGACCGGGCTGGTAGATGCGGGCGTCATTGGTGTCAGAACCCGGCCCGGGCAGCAGACCGAGATGGTCGCCGTGCAGGAACCCCTCGAGACGACGGACAATGGTCAGCTCGAGCCTGCGCAGGGCGGCCTCGGGGGCCAGCTTGTTCAGGGGAAGGCTGGGACCCGTGGGCGAGGCCAGCACGGTGGCGGCCACACCGACATCGGCCTTGCCACCCCCGAAGATGCCACCGGCGCTCTGGCCGGGCGGCGGCGCGAAGCCCGGCTGCGAGGAGGTCATCAGCGGAACTCGGGGTTGAACCGACCCTGTTCGTGACTGGCCTGGCGCTGCTGCTGGTTCCAGACCGGCGTGGGCGCCGGCACCATCGCCAGGATGCGCTCGACCACGCTGGTGGGCTCGATGTTGTCGGCCACGGCATCGAAGCCCAGCACCAGCCGGTGCGCCATCACGTCCTTGGCGACGGCCTGCACGTCGGTGGGCATCACGTAGTCGCGACCGTGGATCAGGGCCAGGGCGCGCGCGGCGGCGACGAGACCCAGGGTGGCTCGCGGCGAGCAGCCGATCTGGATGACGCTGGTCAGGTCGGGCATGCCGAACTCGCCCGGCGTGCGGGTGGCCAGCACCAGACGCACGATGTACTCGGCGACCAGGTTGTGCACGAAGACGTTGGACGCCATGTCCTGCAGCTGAATGACGAGATCGGGGTTGAGGATGCCGCTCGCCTCGGGCGGACGCACGCTCATGCGGCGCAGGATCTCGAACTCCTCGTTGCCGCGGGGGTAGGGCACGTCGACCTTCAGCAGGAAGCGGTCGCGCTGCGCCTCGGGGAGCGGATACACACCCTCGGACTCCACCGGGTTCTGGGTGGCGATCACGATGAAGGGCTTCTTGGCCGGGTAGGTCTGGCCGGCGATCGAGACCTGCTTCTCGGCCATCAGCTCGAGCATGGCCGACTGCACCTTCGCGGGGGCGCGGTTGATCTCGTCCGCCAGCACGAAGTTCACGAAGACGGGGCCGAGCTCGATGTCGAACGACTCCTTGGACGCCGAGTAGATGCGCGTGCCGACGATGTCGGAGGGCACCAGGTCGGGGGTGAACTGCACACGGGCGAAGGAGCCGCCGACCACGGTCGCGAACGAGCGCACGGCCAGCGTCTTGGCGACACCGGGCACACCCTCGAGCAGCACGTGCCCCTTGGCCAACAGGCCGACCATCAACTGCTCGACCATGTGCTCCTGGCCGACGATGACTCGCTGCACCTGCTGGATGGCGCGACCCAAGGTCTCGGACGCCTCCTTGGTGCTGAGTCCCGAGCCGGCCGACTGTGGCGCTGTTGGGTTGGTCACTCACGTCTCCTGAAAATCTCGGGTGTCACCGTTGCCCGCCGACCGTTGGGTGCGGCGCGCCTTGGCCACGATACCGTCCCCGCGGGTCCACCACGGCGAGCCCGGGGGGCTGCTCCGGCGATGTGGTGAGATAGGGGGGATGTCTGACCAGCCGCCCGCCGGACCCGCGTCCGCGCTCCTGCCCACCGACCCACCCAAGGTGGGCGATTTCTGGCTGGACGCGCGCCTCACGGCCGGACCCTCGGGGGTCGCCTACGTCGGCCACGAGGACGGCGACAACACTCCCGTGATGGTGGTGATGCTCGCCGACGGTGCCGCCCACGACGCCGCCGCCCGCGACCGCCTCGCCGGCGAGGTCAACAAGCTGCACATCGACACCGTGGTGGCCCGCGGCGGTCACGGGCAGGACGAGGGGCGGCTCGCCCACCGCTTCCGCTCCGAGGACGACGACCCGGTCGACCCGGCCCATGCTCCGCTGGCCCCCTGGGTGGCCCTGGCCTACGACGGCTCCCCCGCGGCGGCTGCCGAGGCCGAGCGCCTGCTGCGCGCCGTCGACCTGTCACGCACCCCCCTGCTCGGACGACCCGCCGGCCCCGACTACGACCTGCACTGGCGCACCAACACCGAACCGGGCACCAGCCGACTGTGGCCACTGCCGTGGCCGGGTCGCACCGACCGGGCCGGCTGGGTGACGACGCTGGTGGCGTGGCTGCTGACCTTGTTGTTGGCGGCGTTGGCGCTGCTGATCGCTGTGCTGATCTTCTCCAAGCAGCCCCCGCAGCCTCCGCCCCCGCCGGTGCCCACCAGCGCGTCCGGTTCGGGAGGCGGCTCGGGCTCGCCCTCGCCGTCGGGCTCCGATTCGGGTTCGCCGCAGTCCCCCGAGTCGTCCGGTGGCGGGAACTCGCCCACCAAATCGGCCAGTTACGAGTCACCCGACCCCAGCGGAACGGCTTCGGGCGGCTCGCCCACCCCCAACAAGAAGCTGTGACCGGCCCGCGAGCCGACCAGCCGAGACTGGTCGCCACCGACCTCGACGGCACCTTCCTCGATGCCCGGGGAGTCGTCTCCCCGCTCAACCAGCGCGCCTTCCGGGAGGCGGCCGATCGAGGCATCGAACTGGTCGTGGCCACCGGTCGTCCGTGGCGGTGGCTCGACGCCCTGGAGCCGCTGCTCGACCTCGACCTGCACGTGCTCACCAGCAACGGTGCCGTGCGTTACGACCTGCGCGATGCAGTGGTGACCAGCCACGACGGGCTCGACGCCGCGGTCGTGGCCGAGGTGCTGGCCGACCTGCGCGCCGCCGACCCAGCGCTGGGATTCGCGATCGAGCAGGTGGAGGGGTGGTCGTGCGACGACGCCTACCTCGACGCCTCGCCCAAGGCTCCGCCGGACGCTCTGGTGGGTCCGCTCGAGGACGCCCTGGCCGGGAGTCCGGCGGTGAAGCTGCTGGTGCGTTCCCCCAATGTTCCGACCGACGAGTTGGCCGCGGTGGTGGAGCCCCTGATCGGCGACCGACTCACGCCGACTTGGTCGTACATCTCCCCCAATGGTCTGATCGAGATCAGTTCGCCCGGGGTCACCAAGGCGAGCGGGCTGCGCCGTGTGTTGGACGACCTGGGCATCGATCCCGCCGACGCGGTGGCCTTCGGTGACATGCCCAACGACATCGCCATGCTGCAGTCGGTCGGGCGCGGCTACGTGATGGCCAATGCCCACCCGTCGCTGCTGTCGCTGGGCCTGCCCGTCGCAGGTGACCACGACGACTCGGCCGTCGGACGAACCGTGCTTCGACTATTGGGCGTGGGCGCTTGATCTGAGGCGGTTGCAGTCTGCAAGAGTGGACTGAACACCCACTCACCCCTCCCTCTCCAGGAAGTTCTGTTCTCGATGAACGACGCAGTCATGGCCCATGGGGCCCTCATCGTCGGCTACGGCACGATGGGCATCTACCACACGCGCAAGCTCTCGGCCGTCGAGGGGGTGACCGTCAAGGGAGTGGTCGACATCGACCCCCGAGCGATCACGGAGGCTGAGGCCGCGGGTCTGCACGGCTACGCCTCCCTCGAGGAGGGGCTCGCCGACCCCGAGGTCGACCTGGTCGTGATCACCACGCCGAACGAGGCCCATCGTCCGATCGCCCTGGCCGCACTGGCCGCTGGCAAGCACGTCTTCTCCGAGAAGCCGGCCATGCTGACGTCGGCCGAACTCGAGGAGGTCATCGCGGCCGCCGACCGGGCCGGCAAGGTCTTCACCGTGCACCAGAACCGCCGCTGGGACGAGGACTACCTGGTCATCAAGCAGTTGTTCGACGAGGGCACGCTCGGCCAGATCAGCTACGTCGAGTCGCGGGTCGACGGCTCGCGCGGCATTCCCGGCGACTGGCGCCGCGACCCGAACAAGGGCGGCGGCATGGTGCTCGACTGGGGCGTGCACCTGGTCGACCGGCTGCTGCTGCTCGTGCCGGGCAAGCTGAACCGCGTGTACTGCCGGCTCTCGCACATCGCCGGCCACGAGGTCGACGACGGCTTCCGCATTCAGCTGTCGTTCGCCAACGGCGTCGAGGCGGTGGCGGTCTGCACCACCAACAACTTCATCCCGGGCCCCAACTTCCACCTGGAGGGCGCGCACGGCACCGCCCAGATCGAGGACTGGGACCTCAACGGCACCATCGTGCGCCTGCACGACCTCGAGCAGGACTCGGACGCCGTGCCGGTGCTCGCCGGCCAGGGCATGACCAAGACCATGGCCCCGCGCCTGGTCGACTACGCCGAGCGCGCCAAGGTGCAGGACAACCTCGAGATCCTGCCCATCCCGCGGATCGCGGTCTCGATGGATCCGTTCTACGTCAACCTGGTGGCGGCCATCGAGGGTCGCGAGCAGCCGCTGGTCGACTCGGGCTCCGTTCTGCGCTGCCTGCGGGTGCTGGAGGCGGCCTTCGAGTCGCACCGCACCGGGGAGTCGATCGCCTTCGAGTCCTGAGGGGCCGGGTCCTGAAGGGTTCGGGTGGGGTGTGCGGGGCTCGAACCCGCGACCCAGGGATTATGAGTCCCCTGCTCTGACCGGCTGAGCTAACACCCCGTCACCCGAACCGCGACGACTCTACCGGGAGTTGTGATCCCGTCCGCCATGCATAACAATGACTTATCTCTTGAGAAAGTTGTTGGCATGTCAACTGGTTCGCAGACCCTCCCCATCGGCGCCATCGGCGCCCGCCGCCGCTGGCCCGAGACGGTCGACGACATCACCGTGCGGCTGGTCGCCGCCGTGGTGCTCGCGATCGTCGTGGTCACGGTGGCGACCCAGTGGTGGTGGCTGTTCGTCCCACTGTTCGCCGACTTCCTGGCCCGCACGCTGTTCGGCCCGCGCTGGGGGTTCACCTCGCAGCTGGTGGCCCGGACGATCCGCCCGCGGGTCGGTGCTGCGCCTCGTCCCAAGGCGTCGGCTCCCAAGCGGTTCGCCGCCGGGATCGGCGCGGTCATGACCGGTGTGGCGTCGTTGGCCTGGGTGGCGGGTCTGGCGAGCGGAGCCTCGTGGCCCGGCGTGGCCCTGTGGGTCATCGGCGCCGTGATGGTGCTGTTCCCGGCCCTCGAGGGCGTGTTCGGGCTGTGCGTGGGCTGCAAGCTCTTCGGACTGCTCGCTCGCCTCGGCGTGGTGAACCCCGACCTGTGCGTCGACTGCGCGTGAACACCTCCCCACGGGAGAGCGCTTACCGGTAGCCTCCGGACATGACGACACCCGCCGCCCTTCCCTAGTTCATCCTCGTCGGCTGGGGCTACCGCTCCCGCGCCTGGTGGGAGGCGGCGCGCGGCATCGGCGCCACCTGCGCCGGCGTCGTCGTCCGCAGCCCGCGCGAGACCCCGGCGCCTGCCTTCGGGTCACTGGCCGAAGCCGTCGAGGCGACCGGCGCCAAGTTTGTGGTCTCGTCCGTGGGCTGGACGAGCGCCGCCGCCGTGATTCGCGAGGCGGTCGAGCTGGGGTTGCCCATTCTGAGCGAGACTCCGCCCGCCGCCGACCCGGCAGGGCTTGCCGAGCTGTGGCAGCAGGTGGGTGCCTCGGGGCTGGTGCAGGTGGCCGAGCAGTACCCGCAGTACCCCTCGCACGCCGCCCGGCTGGCACTGGTGCGCTCGGGAGCGATCGGCACCCCCACCCAGGTGCAGGTTAGCTCGACGCAGCTCTACCACGCGGTCGCCCTGATGCGGGCCCACCTGGGCGCCGCCCCGGGGCCCGCCACCGTCACGGCCACCACCACGACGGCTCCCCTCCTGCAGCCGCTCACCCGGGTGGGGTGGACTCCCGACCCCGAGCCCGGACCGGCGACCACGACTCACGCGGTCATCCAGTTCGGTGAAGGGCAGAGCGGGGTCTACGACTTCACCGACCTGCAGACACGCAACCTGTTGCGGGTGCGACGGCTGGTGGTGCGCGGCAGTCACGGCGAGCTCGACGGCGAGCAGGTGCTGCGCTGGGGCGGCCCCGAGACCGTGCTCACCTCGCGCATCGAACGCCGCCAGTCGGGCCACGACCTCGACATGTCGGGCTTTGACTCCGAGACCATCAGCCACGGCGACGACGTGCTCTGGCGCAACCCCTGGTCGGGTCGGCGGTGGTCGGACGACGAGCACGCCACGGCGGCGGTGCTCGCGCAGATGGCGGCCTGGGTCGACGGTTCCGGTGACGAGCCCTATCCTCTGGCCGAGGCCCAGCAGGATGCCGCCATCGGGTTCGCCATCGAGGAGTCGGTGGCCACCGGCGGCCCGGTCACCCTCGCCGAGCAGCCCTGGTGGCGCCCCTGAGGGGATCAGCTGAGGGGGACTCAGCTGAGAGGGCTCAGCTGAGCGAGTGCACCAGCCAGCCCAGGAAGGCGGCCACGCCGTCCACCCCGTCGGCGGCGAGATCGGCGTGCGCCGCCAGTTCTGGCCGCTCGGTCGAGCCGGAGACCAGCGCCGCGGTGACCAGACCCTCGTCCGCCAGCCGGTCGAGCTCCTCGAAGGCCGGTACGTCGCCGAGGTCGTCGCCGGCCATCAGCACCAGTTCGGGTGTGAGTTCGCCGACCAACTCACGCAGCGCCTCGGCCTTCGAGGTGGCCTGCTCGCGCACCTCGAGCACCAGCTTGCCGGGTTCGAGCTGCAGCCCGTGGGCCTCGGCGATGGCCCGCACCGGCGCGTCCAGCCGCTCCAGGGCTCCCTCGGGATCGGCGGCCCGACGCGTGTGCACGCCCAGAGCGCGCCCCTTGTCCTCGAGGAAAACCCCCTCGAGGGCGAACTCGGAGGCGCCCACCTGCTCGACCAGGGCGGTGATCTCGCGCACCGCCTCACGGAAGGCCTCACCCACCTCGGGGCTGCGCACCTCGCCGGTGGCGCAGTCCAAGCGCTCCACGCCGTACTGGCCGAGCACGACCAGGGAGGCGAAGTCGTCCTCGTCGAGTCGGGCCAGGCGTCGCACCGTCTCGACGGGACGACCGGTGATGATGGCCACCCGCCCGACCTGACGACTCAGCGTGAGCAGGGCCGCGCGAGCATCGTCGGAGACGACCGCGGCCTCGGGGTCGGCGACCATCGGCGACAGCGTGCCGTCGAAGTCGAAGGCCAGCAATGCCTGCCCGGGACGCTCGAGCAGGGCGGCCAGGAAGGCTTCCCCACGATCGGTCACGGTCTGCCAGTGGACGGTGCTGGGCGGTTGCTGAGCGCTCATGGGGCCACCCTACGGGCCGATAGGCTGGCCGCGACCGAAGGAGAGACCCGTGAGCCCTGAAGCCAGTTTCGTCGTCGTCGCCAATCGACTCCCCGTGGACCGCACCGTCGCCCCCGACGGAACCGTCGACTGGCGCACCTCCCCCGGTGGTCTCGTCACCGCCCTCGAGCCGGTGATGCGGGCCAAGGGCGGCGCCTGGGTCGGCTGGCACGGGGCCCCCGACGAAGAGGTCGACGAGTTCGAGCACGACGGCTTCACGGTCGTCCCGGTGCCGTTGTCGGCCAGTGAGGTGAACGAGTACTACGAGGGCTTCTCGAATGCCACGCTGTGGCCGCTGTACCACGATTCGGTGGCCTTCCCGGAGTTCCACCGCGAGTGGTGGGACGCCTACCGGACCGTCAACCTGCGGTTCGCCGAGCGGGCCGCCGCCGTCGCCGGCCACGGGGCCACCGTGTGGGTGCAGGACTACCAGTTGCACCTGGTGCCGTCGATGCTGCGCGAGCTGCGCCCCGACCTGAAGATCGGGTTCTTCCTGCACATCCCGTTCCCGCCGGTGGAGTTGTTCCACCAGATCCCGTGGCGCCGCGAGCTGTTGGGCGGGCTGATGGGAGCCGACCTGGTCGGATTCCAGGTGCCCGGCGGCGCGCAGAACTTCCTGCGACTGGCCCGTCGCCACGCCCCCGAGAAGGTCACCGTGCGCGGCCACGAGATCACCCTCGCCGACGGACGACGGGTGCGGGCCATGGCCTTCCCGATCTCGATCGACACGCAAGGATTCCGCGAACTCGCCGAGTCCGACGAGGTCAAGGCCGAAGCGGCCAAGCTGCGGGAAGACCTGGGCAACCCGTCCACGATCTTCCTGGGGGTCGACCGCCTCGACTACACCAAGGGTCTGCGTCAGCGCATCCGGGCCATGGGCGAGCTGTTCGCCGAGGGCCAGCTGAACCCCCACGATGCCGTGCTGCTGCAGGTGGCCACCCCCAGCCGCGAGCGGGTCGAGGAGTACCGCCGGCTGCGCGACGACATCGACCTGCTGGTGGGCCGCATCAACTCCGAGGTGGGGGGCATCGGACGATCCGCGATCGTCTACCGGCATGCGTCGTTCCCGCGCCACACCATGGCCGCCATGTACTCCATCGCCGACGTGATGGTGGTCACTCCCCTGCGAGACGGCATGAATCTGGTGGCCAAGGAGTACATCGCCTGCCACACCAGCGACGACGGGGCCCTGGTGCTGAGCGAGTTCGCGGGGGCGGCCCTGGAACTGAAGCAGGCCTATCAGGTCAACCCCTACGACCTGAACGGCATGAAGGAGACCCTGATGCAGGCCGCCACCGACAACCCGAAGTCGCGCCGCAAGCGCATGGCCGCCCTGCGCAAGCAGGTGGGTGAGTACACCATCGATCGGTGGGCCGAGAGCTTCCTCACCACCTTGGACGAGGTGGCCCACCACCGGCACTGACACCCGACAAGCGAACGGCACGAGCAAAACGGCGCGACAAAACGGCCCTGGCGAGGATTTCTCCTTGTCAGGGCCGTTGTTTGCTCCCCCGGCTGGACTCGAACCAGCAACCCTTCGATTAACAGTCGAATGCTCTGCCAATTGAGCTACAGGGGATCGGCGCGGACGCCGTGCGCCCTCCCGGGCGCGCTTGGAAACGCTAGCAGGTCGGGGCCCCGGAACAAAAATCAGGCCGCCTGCTGGCTCCTGGTCACAGGTCGTACTGCTCCTTGAGCTCGGCCGTGCGCTCCAGCAGGAACGCCCGCACCTCGGGGTCGTCCAGCTTGGCCCGCCCGTGCGTGACCACCTGCCACACCGTCGCGCCCTCCCCCGCGCCGCCCAGCGGTCGGCGGCCGGCCACCATCACTCGACCACCGCCGGGGGCGTCGAAGTTCTGCTGCACCACGATCGAGGCCATCATGCGTTCGTTGAACACCTCGGGCAGGCGCCCGGGCTCGTCCAACACGACGCTGCCGCGCTCGTCGGTGTTGGTCGTCCAGCGCAGCGCGGACGAGTCGCGGTTCCAGCCACCGCCCTGCAGCAGGTGCCAGCCGTGCACCTCCCACACCCCGTCGCGTCGCACCGCGAAGGCGCTGTCCAGCGCCACGGCAACCGCGTCGCCCGCGCCGACGGCCCAGGCGAGCACTCGTCCGCCCTCGACCTGTCGTGCGAGGTCGGCGATCACGTCACGGGGAAGGCTCTGGCGTCGGAACACCCCACCAGTCTGCCAGTCCGCACCAGTCTGGCAGTCAGCCCGAGCGGGCGTCGGGTCAGGCCGTCCGCCGCCAGGCCTGCTCGCCCAGCCGAAGGGCCCGAATCCGCAGCCGATAGAAGCCGCTGCGGGTCAGCCCCAGGTGTTCCTGCACTTGTGTGGGGCTCAGGTCGGGGCGGGCCAGCAGTTCGAGCACCAGACGCTCGGGCCGCGGTACCCGCTCGAGCCAGAGCGGCTGCTCGTCCTCCCCGATCCGGGCATCGACGTCGTCCTCGAGCACCAGGTCGTCGTCCCGCAGGCCGGCGCGCAGTTCGTCCCGACCGCGGAACAGTTCCCGCTGGGCGGTCTGCAGCCGGTTGGTGATCCAGATCCAGCCCAGGGTCGAGAAGCGGGTGCCGCGGGTGTGGTCCCAGCGCATGATCGCCTCGGCCAACCCCAGCTGTGCCTCGCTGGTCAGGTCGTCGACGGGCAGGCCGTACCGGCGGGCTGCCCGCTTGGCGAGCACCTCCACCAGGCCCAGATTCGCCTCCCACATGGTCAGCCAGGCCCGCTCCCCGGCGGCCATCACGGCCGCCAACTCATCGGCGGTGGCGGAGCAGTCGAAGTCCCCCGCCAAGGCCGCCCTGGCCACCACCCCGGCCTCGATGGCGCGGGCCAGCTGGATCTCCTGGTCGGCGCTCAGCAGCACGCGCTGCGCAGTCGTGTTCGTCATGCACCCACCCCAGCGACTCCCGGGGGCGTCGAGGCCGCCGAGCGACGAACTGTGGAGTCCTCATTCGGACAACACCACTTTGTCCACAGGTCTTGACAACGGGGTCAGCCGTCAGTCGAGCGCACCCATCCCCGATCGCTGCAGGTGCTTGCGCGTGGCCTCGAGTTCCAGCAGCCGCGAGAACATCTGGTTGTAGGCGGAGGTGTCGTCCACGGGGTTGGTGCGCTGCAGTTTCGACTTCAGGTTGCGCAGGTCGTGCGTGACCCGCAGCAGCTTCAACCGGTCGGCGTACGCGGTCGCGTAGGCCTCGTCCGGCGCACGCAGCAGCGGTTCGACCATCAGCGCGGTGAAGACCTGGCGCACCACCTCGTCGGTGATCGAGCCGCGCACCCGTTCGGCCCATTCCTCGCCGGTGTAGACCACTGCCGAGAGCGCCTCGAATACCGCCCGGTAGGCCGGGTGCGAGAAGTCGTCACCGGTGACCCCGTTCCAGGCGGCGTCGAACAGCAGCGGGTGCTGCAGCATCAGCTTGCAGGTGCCCCGTTCGACCGCCGTCGCCCGGTCGGAGGGGTCGGGCAGCGGCATCGTCGACAGCAGGGCCGGACTCTCGTCGGCCACCGGAGCGACAGACTGGGCGGGGGGACGGCCCGGGCGCTCCTGGGGCAGCCCTCGCTTGCCGACCCGCTGCACCTCGGCCCGCACCTCGTCGACGTCCATGCCGAGCATGCTGGCCAGCTCGCGCACGTAGCCGGTGACCAGGCTGGAGTCGCGAATGGACGACACCAGGGGTGCCGCCTGCCGCAGGGCCGCGAGGCGACCGTCGGCGCGGTCGAGGTCGTGCCCCGTCAGGGCGTTCTTCATCACGAAGGTGTAGAGCGGCACCCGCCGTGCGACCAGTTCACGCACGGCAGCATCGCCGTGCTGCATCCTCAGATCGCACGGGTCGAGCCCGTTGGGTTCGATGGCGACGTAGGTCTGGGTGATGAAGTTCTGGTCTCCGGAGAAGACCTTGAGCGCGGCCTTCTGCCCGGCCTCGTCCCCATCGAAGGTGAACACCACCTCACCGTTGAAGGCGTCGTGGTTGCCCATCAGTCGCTGCAGCAGGCGGGCGTGGTCATCGCCGAAGGCCGTGCCGCACGAGGCGACCGCCGTGTCGACCCCCGACAGGTGGGCGGCCATCACGTCGGTGTAGCCCTCGACGACCACGGCCTGCGACTTCTTGCCGATCTGCTGGCGGGCGAGATCGAGCCCGTAGAGCACGGTCGACTTCTTGTAGACCGGGGTCTCGGGGGTGTTGACGTACTTGGCCGGCATGCGGTCGTCGTCGTGGATGCGGCGGGCGCCGAAACCCAGGGTCGATGACCCGGAGTCGCGGATCGGCCACAGCACTCGTCCCTGGAAGAAGTCGTACCCGGCCTCGCGGACGAGCCCAGCGGCGACCAGCACGTCGTCGCGGAAGCCACGCTTGTTGAGGTGGTTGCGCAGCTCGCGACCACCGCGGGGGGCGTAGCCGATGCCGAAGTGTTCGGCGTCACCGCGCGCGAACCCACGCTGGTCGATGAACTGGCGTGCGGTCAGCGCCTCGGCGGTCAGCAACTGGGCGGCGTAGAACTCCGACGCGGCCGCGTTCGCCTCCAGGATCTTGACCCGCAAACCGGGCTGCGTGCGCGGGCCGCCCGACCCGTCGTCGGTGATGCGCAGCTGCACCCCCACCCGGTCGGCCAGTTGCTGCACCGCCTCCGTGAACGACAGGTTGCTGATCTTCTGCACGAAGGTGATCACGTCGCCACCCTCGCCACAGCCGAAGCAGTGGAAGTAGCCGCGGCTCGGGGTGACGTGGAAGCTCGGCGTCTTCTCGTCGTGGAACGGGCACAACCCCTTCAGGGATCCGCCACCGGCCTTGCGCAGGGCAACATGCGAACCGACGACGTCGTCGATCCGCGCCCGCTCGCGGACGAGGGCGATGTCCTCCTCGTTGATGCGGCCAGCCATGTCCGCCATCGTAGCCATGACCTGGCACCGCTCACGGTGGGCGTAGGTTCGGGCTGTGACGGTGGAACCGACGTGGCGCCTGGCCCTCGCCCTGGTGGTGCTCGTGGCGGTGGCGCTGGCGGCGGCGACCTGGACCCGCCTGCCGTTGCGCCGCCCGATCGTGGTGGCCGCCGCAAGGGTGGTCGCGCAGTTGGCCGTCGTCTCGTTCGTGATCGTCGCCGCGGTGCAGCACCTGGTGGCCTCGATCGCCTTCGTGGTGCTGATGTTCGTGATCGCGGTGTGGACGACCGGACGCCGCACCGACACCCTGCACCGCTGGCCTTGGGTGGCGCTGACGATGGCGAGCGGGGCCGTGCCCGTGCTGGCGATCATCTTCGGGCTCGGGGTGGCGCCGTTCACGGGGCTGGCCATCATCCCGATCGCCGGGATCCTGGTGGGCAACATGATGACGGTGCACACTCTGGTCGGACGGCGCGCGTTCGCGGCCCTGCGCGACGAGTACGGCACCTACGAGGCCGCCCTCGCCGTGGGCCTCCCCCGCGCCGACGCCATCGACGAGGTCATCCACCGTCACCTTCCAGAGGCGTTGGTACCGGGGCTCGACCAGACCCGGACGACCGGACTCGTCACCCTGCCGGGGGCATTCATCGGCGTGCTGCTGGGTGGTGGCTCACCGGTGCAGGCGGGAGCGGCGCAGGTGCTGGTACTGATCGGCATCCTGGCCGGGCAGTTCCTGGCGGTGAGCGTGGCCGATCGTCTCATCAGGGGGGCGAGGTTGGTGCCGAAGGACCTGATTGACAGACTTCACCCGTGAACAGCTCGGGGGGACGGCGCACGCGCTGGTGGGAGTGGGTCGTGCTGGCGGGAGCCGTCGGCGTGGCGCTCAGGTTTCCGGTCAAACGTTTCTGGGAGGAGACGCAGTCGGACTACCACCCGGACTTCGACTTCTACTTCCTACCCGCAGGACAGGCCATCCTGCGTGGTGAGAGCCCTTGGACGGTGACCGGCTACGTCCACCCACCCGTCACGGCCCTCCTCGCCGTCGCCTCCGATCTGCTGCCGGGCGACGACCCCTACATCGGTTTTCTGGCCGCCCTGGTACTGACCGGAACGCTGGTGTGCGCGCTGGCCGTCTGGCCCCTGTCCGCCCGCCTGCGTGTGTGGCAACAGGCCACAGTTTTGGTGGGGGCGAGCGTCACCCTCTGGTCGTCCCGACCAACAATCCGCATGCTCTTCCTTGGCCAGACCGACATCGTCATCCTGCTCGGCATCATGTTGAGCGCCGCCCTCTGCGTGTGGGGCAGGGCTGGCTTTTCGGGAGCGGCCCTGACGCTTGGTGCCTGGGTGAAGTTGTGGCCGGGCATCTCTCTGGTGTGGCTCCTGCGTCGCCGACTACCCGACCGTCGCCGGGCGGTGCTCGCGGCCGCCGCGTCGCTGGGGGTGATGGTGGTCTCCGCCTTGGCCTTCGGGGGCCCGCGGGCGATCCTGCAGTGGATCCGCGGGGTACGGGACCTCGCCAACCAAGGGGGCACGTCCTACTCAGCGCTGGGTGCCGGGGAGGCGCTGTTCTCCGACGTGTCGCCCTACGTGCAATCCCTGACCGTGTCCCCCACCCTGGTCATCCTGACCACCGTCCTGCTGAGTGCGGTGGCGGTGGCGCTCATTGCCCTGTGCCTGTGGTGGGTGGATGACGCGGTGATCACCCTGCTGAGCCTCGTTCCCCTCTGCCTCATCCTGCTGAGCGTGTCCCAGTACACCTACCAGATGCTCGCACTGCCCCTCGCCTGGTACTGGGCGTCCACGGTACTGGCGGAGCCCCGGCAGCCACGTCACTGGGTCGCTCTCGTAGCGGCCGGGGCGTGGTGGTTGGCCATGTTCGCATGGGTCCCGTCGGTCGATCACCTCCACGAGGACGGCACGCCGGTCCTCACCTCCGGCGCCTATCTCCTGCAGTTCGGGGCGTTCCTCGGGTTCTTGGCAGTCAGTGTGCTGGTGGCCGTACTCGACGCCCGCTCCCGTCAGGCGAGCCCTCGTCCGATGCCCTGGGAAAGTCGATCGGCGGCCCAGCCGAGCGACCTGGCTGCCACGCTGCAGACGTGAACAGTTCGGGGGGACGGCGCACGCGCTGGTGGGAGTGGGTCGCGCTGGCGGGAGCAGTGGCTGTGAGTCTCCGGTTCGCACTCAAGCGATTCCTGGAAGAAGCCCGATCCAGCTTCCATCCTGACTTCGACGACTACTTCCTGCCGGCGGGTCGAGCCCTGCTTCGCGGCCAGAGTCCCTGGTCGGTCCGGGGGTACGTGCATCCCCCGTTGAATGCCTTGGTCGCTGGCCTGTCCGACCTCCTGCCCGGAAACCCCTACACCGGGTACCTCGCGGTTCAGGTGATGGCGGGTCTCGCCGCGTGCGCCCTCATCGTCTGGCCCCTTTCGGCACGCCTTCAAATATGGCAGCAGGCGTTGGTCTTCGTCGGCGCGAACCAGACCCTGTGGTCGTCACGGCCCACGATCCGGCTGCTGTTCCTCGGCCAGAACGATCTCCTACTCCTGTTCGCAGTGGTGCTGTGTGCCGCGCTCGCCTCGCGCGGCAGATCGGGCCTGGCAGCACTCGCATTGACCTTGGGCGCCTGGATCAAACTGTGGCCGGCGCTGAACCTCGTTTGGGTGGCGCATCGGCGGTTGCCCCACCGCCGTCGAGCCATCGTGGCCGGGGCTGGATCCCTGGTGGCCATCGCCTTCTGTCCCCTGCTCTTGGGTGGGCCGTCGGCCGCGATGCAGTGGTTCCGGGGCGTGCTCGGGGTGGCCAACCAGGGACTCACCTCGTACTCGGCCCTGGGGGCTGGCGAGGCTCTGTTCTCAACCTCCTCCCCATTCGTGATCTCCATCACCGAGTCCCCCGCCTTGGTTCTGCTGACCACGGGAGTGCTGACCGCGCTCGCGCTCGCCCTCATCGCGATCTGCCTCACGTGGGTCGCCGACCCCGTGGCGTGCCTTTTCGCGGTGACGTCCCTGTGTCTCGTGCTGCTCAGCGTCTCCCAGTATCCCTACCAGGTGCTGGTGCTCCCGCTGGCCTGGTACTGGGCCGCTCACGTGCTCACCGAGCCGCGGGCCGTGCGGTACTGGGTCGTTCTCGCCGCCGCCGGCCTGTGGTGGGTGACGATGTGCTTCTGGGTCCCGCCGGCGGTGTCCCTCGATCTCACCAACCCCGTGATCAGCTCCGAAGCCTTCCTGATTCAGTTCGTTTCCTTCGTGGGATTTCTCGCGGTGAGTGTGGCCGTGGCCGTGCTCGACACCCACCCGGATCAGTTCAGGCCTCGTCCGATGCCTTGGGGAAGTCGATCGGCACCCCAGCCGAGCAGCACCTCGGCCTGGTCGAACGCGAACCGGTCGGTCATGCCGCCGACGTAGGTGACGGCACCACGCACCGGGTCGAGCTGGGTGCGGTACTCGGCCGGCATCAGTTCAGGGCGGGCGACGTAGGCCTCGACCAGGCCGTGCAGCACGTCGACGACCACCCGCGACTGGGCCAGCGACTCCGGTCGGGTGTAGATGCGCTCGTAGTTGAAGGCCCGCAGTTGGGCCAACGCCGCGGCCGTGTCGGCGTCCATCCCCACCTGACCAGTGCGCTGGGTGGTCGCGATGACGGCCCGGATGAAGCCGCCCAACTGCTCGCGCCGGGTTCGTCCGACTCGCTCGATGACCTCGGCGGGCAGGTCGGCCAGCGTGACGATGCCGGCGTGCACGGCGTCCTCGAGGTCGTGGGCGCAGTAGGCGATCCGGTCGGACCAACTGACGATTTCACCCTCGACGGTGCCCGGTGCCGGGCGACTCCACGAGTGGTTGCGGATTCCGTCCAGGGTCTCGGCGCACAGATTGAGCCCCGTCAGCACCACGTCGGCCCCCCAGGGGCCGTGGTCGTAACCCTCGGGCAGGAACGCGTCGAAGGCGTCCTCACTGGCATGCCCACCCGGGCCGTGCCCGCAGTCGTGCCCCAAGGCGATGGCGTCGGTGAGGGTGACGTTGGCCCCGATGCCGCGCGCGATCGAGGTGGCCACCTGCGCGACCTCGAGGGCATGGGTGAGCCGGGTGCGCTGGTGGTCCCGGGGCGCCACCACCACCTGCGTCTTGCCCGCCAGCCGACGGAAGGCCGTCGAATGAATGATGCGGTCACGATCGCGCTCGAAACAGGTCCGGGCCGGGTCGGGTTCCTCCGGCACGGCCCGATGGCCGGCGCCGTGGGCACGCGTGGCGCCCGGGGCGAGCAGCCGTGCCTCCCGTTCCTCGCGATCCTCCCGGGTCAGCGGCTGCGCCTCGAGGCGGGTGTGGGTGTCGCGATGGGCCCGGACGACCTCGCCGCCGTCGGCGCCGTGCCCCGCGTGGGTGGCAGCCCAGGCTCGGGCACGGGGCAGTACGGCAGGGGGCAGTACGGCAGGGGTCTGATCGGGTTCCTCGGCGCACACGCCAGCCAGTGTGCCAGCCCTCGGGCGGGGTGACGGTAGGCAATACTGGCTCCGAGAGCGATGAGGAGCCCCGCATGACCAACCAGCCTTCCGGCAATCAGCCCCCGTACGGGCAGGACTACACGCAAGCCCCGCCGCCGTCCTACGGGCAGTCCCCCAACGGGCAGAGCACTCCCTACAGCCAAGACAATCCGTATGGGCAGCAGGCACAGCAGTACGACCAGCAGCCCCAATATGGCCAGCAGCCCCAGCAATACGGCCAGCAGCCCCAGCAATACGGCCAGCAGCCCCAGTACGGCCAGCAGCCTCAGCAGTACGGCCAGCAGAATCCGTACGGTCAGGCACAGCCCTACGCCCAGCAGTACGGCGCCAACCCCTATGCCACCAGCGCTGGCGTCGCCAAGTCGGCACCCAACGGCAACGTGCCGCTGATCCTGGTCGGGATCGCACTGGTCAGCTCCATCATCATCAGCCTGTGGAGCGTCGCGGCCTACCGCAATTACATGGCGCTCGGCGGACCGTCGGATGCCGCCGAGAGCAGCTACGCGGCGGAGTTCGGCGGTTCGATCCTGGCGCAGGTGGTGCCGACGGTGCTGGGCATCATCGGCCTGGTGCTCGGCATCCGCGCGATGCGCCACCCCGACACCAAGGGCAGGGGTCTGGCAGCACTGATCCTCGCCATCGTCGCGCCGATCATCAGCTTGATCGTCTTCGTCGTCGCGCTCGGATCAGACCTGCCGAGCTGAGCGACCTCAGCCGCCGGAGCTGTCGAGCTCTGCGTCCGCGAGGTCGAGCTCGCATCCCGAGGTGTCGTCCAGCCAGCCGGTCGGCATGACCACCTTGTGGCGTGGGCTGCCCTGCCGGCCGCGAGGTCGTCCCAGCTCCGCCGACGGGTAGGGGGCCTCGTGGTCGAGCTGGGCCAGCAGGGCGTCGAGCTCGTCGAAGGTCGAAATCATCGCCAGCGCGTGGCGCAGTTCACCGCCCACGGGGAAACCCTTGAAGTACCAGGCCATGTGCTTGCGCATGTCGGTCAGCCCGTGCTTCTCACCCATCACCCCTGCCAGCAGTTCGGCGTGCCGACGGACGATGCCCGCCACCTCCCCCAGGGTGGGCAGGGCGCGGGAGTCCCGCCCGGCCATGGCGTCGGCGAGGTCACGGAAGAGCCAGGGGCGACCGAGGCAGCCTCGTCCGATCACCACCCCGGCGCAGCCGGTTTCGTCCATCATCCGCACGGCGTCGGGGGCCTCCCAGATGTCGCCGTTGCCGAGCACCGGAAGGTCGACGTGCTCGGCGAGTTTCGCGATGGACGACCAGTCGGCCTGGCCGGAGTATGCCTGCGAGACGGTGCGGCCGTGCAGGGCGATGGCGGCGCAGCCGGAATCCTGGGCGATGCGGCCGGCATCGAGGTAGGTGAGGTGGTCGTCGTCGATGCCCTTGCGGGTCTTCATGGTGACCGGAACGCCGAAGCCGTCGGCGGCCTCGACGGTGGCGGTGAGGATCTGGGCCAGCCGGTCACGCTTCCACGGCAGCACGCCTCCGCCGCCCTTGCGGGTGACCTTGGGCACGGGGCAGCCGAAGTTGAGGTCGACGTGGTGCACCCCGTACTGCTCGCACAGAATGGTGGTGGCCTCAGCCACCATGCCGGGGTCGACGCCGTACAGCTGCACCGAGCGCACCTGCTCGTTCGGCGCGAACGTGAGCATCGCCTTCGTCCGGTGATCGCCGTACACGAGGCCGCGGCTGGTGATCATCTCGCACACGTACAGGCCCGCACCCTGCTCGAGGCAGAGCTGACGGAAGGCCGGGTTGGTGATGCCCGCCATGGGGGCCAGCACGACCGGCGTCTCGGTCACGACGGCGTCGCGCCTGCTCGGCGCGTGCAGGCGCAGCGGGGCGAACCGGGTGGGGGCGGGAGCGACAGTCACGAGGGACGATTCTACGCCGCCACTCACCCCGCTCCCACCCGATCCCCGCAGTCCTGCCGGCCCCCCGGCTCCCGCCGTCCTCAGACGCGCTCGGCGATGATGATGCGCGCCCGCTCGGGCATGCCCACCCCCGACAGCAGGCCGTGGGTGGCCAGCTGGCGCCCGGTGAGCACCGTCGGCTGCACCACCGGCATGCGCACCTGGGTCAGCTCCAGTTCCTGCACCCGGTAGCTGGCGTCGGGGTCGAGCCCGGGCAGACGGATCGTCCCGATGGTCCAGGTGGTCGACATCTCGAGCTGGGTGATCGAGAAGATGCCCTTGTCGGGCGCGACCACGCCGTGCACGAAGACGCCCGGCTCGGTGTCGACGCGCACGAGGGTGCCCCCCAGCAGGTGGGCGCGGTTCTCCTTGTACCACTGCACCCACGCCTGCAGGGCGGCGACCTCGTCGTCGGTGGCCTGCTTGAGGTCCCACTCGATGCCGAGGTGGCCGAAGACGGCGGTGGCGGCGCGGTAGTTGATGTCGTGGTGACGCCCGGTGGTGTGCGAGGCGCCCGAAGCGATGTGAGAACCCATCAGCTCCGGCGGCAGCAACTGCGTCGTCCAGCGCAGCATCTGCTGGCGATCGGTCGGGTCGATGTTGTCGGAGACCCACACCCGGTCGCAGTGCTGCATCACCTCGAGGTCGATGCGGGCGCCACCCGAGCTGCACGACTCGATCTCGAGCCCGGGGTGCGCGGCCTTCAGCTCGTCGACCAGCCGGTAGAACGCCAGCGTCTGCTCGTGCACCGCGGGCCGACCGTCGGGGGCGGTGCCCGAGTCGAGCAGGTCGCGGTTGTGGTCCCACTTGATGTAGCCGATCTCGTACTCGTCGAGCAGCGCCATCATCTGGTCGCGCACGTGCGCGTAGGCCTCGGGCACCGCCAGGTTCAGCACCCACTGGTGGCGCGAGGTCAGCGGCATGCGTCCGGGCACCTGCATGACCCACTCGGGGTGCTCCCGGGCCAGGTCGGAGTCGGGGTTGACCATCTCGGGCTCGAACCACAGCCCGAACTCCATGCCCAACTCCCGCACCTTGTCGACCAGCGGGTGCAGCCCGTCGGGCCACACGTCGGTCGACACCACCCAGTCACCGAGGCCGGAGTGGTCGTCGCGTCGCGAGCCGAACCAGCCGTCGTCCAAGACGTAGCGCTCCACGCCCACGGCGGCGGCGCGCTCGGCCAGGTCGATCAGGCGATCGGCGTCGTGGTCGAAGTAGACGGCCTCCCAGACGTTGATGGTGACCGGACGATCGCTGTCGATCGGGTTCACCCGACGCAGGAACGCATGGTGCTGGTGGGCGATGGCGTCGAGCCCGTGACCGTGGCTGAAGTAGGCCCAGGGGCTGGCGTACGACTCGCCGCCGGCCAGCACGATCTCGCCGGGCAGCAGCACCTCGCCACCGCCGATCAGTTGCTCACCGGTGAGCACCCGCTCGGCGTAGTGCAGGTGGTTGCCCGACCAGCCGACGTGCACGCCCCAGATCTCACCGTTGGCGAAGCCGAAGCCGGGCTCGCCGAGGTGCACGACGGTGGCCGCATCGGCGCCGGTGCGGCCGTGGCGACCCTCGCGCACGTGGGCGCCCACCCCGAGGGTGGTGCGCTGGGGAACCCGCTCCTTGCCCCAGCGGCCGGCGGTGTCAAGAATCTCGCTGGCGCGGTAGGGCACCGGCAGGGCGACGTTGAGCTCGCCCACCTGGTAGCCGTCCTCACCGTCATTGGTGACCCGGGCGCGGGCGCGCACCAGCCCCGCCTCGTCGATCTCCACGTCGATGACGAGCTCGAGCCGGGTGGCCTCGCAGGCGGCCGTCACCTGCAGCACCCGGCCGACGGCCACTTCGTCCGCGTTCGGGGTGCTGCCGTCGACCACGACCGAGCCGACGACGAACTTGGGCGCCCAGTCCTTGCCCTGACGGGAGCCGCTCAGACCGGGGCGACCGGTCCAGCCGATCCAGGTCTCGGGCACGATCGCGACGCAATGGAAGTCACCGGGCACCCCGTTGTGCATCATCGCGGCGCCGAGCACGCCGTTCATGGCGTCGAACTGGGCCGCATCGAGGTCGCCCAGCGGGTCGCCCCAGTGCAGCACGGCGGGCAGGTCGCCGTTGCTGACCAGCAGGGCGACGACGGTGGAATCGGAGGTCAGCAGGATGCGCTGGGTCAGCGCGGAAGGAGCAGCAGTGGCCATGGTCACGAGCCTAGCTGCGACCACCGACGGCCCGTGACGGGAGCCAGCTTTCAGGCACCTCGCGGGCGGTTCTCCCCCACCAACTCGGGAGCGAGATAGGCACTGGGCTCGTCGATCGACAACGACAGCATCGGCACCACCGTGGCCTTGGACTCATAGCCCTGCAGGGCGCGCCGGTAGGAGCCCACCTCGTCCCAGACGTGCACGAGGGCCCACAGGTCGGGTTCGTCGACGTTCTGCACCAACTCGATCGAGACGAGCCCCGCCTTGGTCTGCAGCACGCCCATCGCTGCGGCGGCCTGGTCGCGGAACACCTCGCGGCGCTCGTCGGGCACACGGAAACGGTTGAGCACGATCACGCCCCACAGATTTCCACACCCCGACGGCGCTGGCACAATGGGGGCCACCATGACCACCTCGACCAGCCCCCAGCCCCGCCGCACCAAGCAGCGCTCGGCCATCCGCGACCTGGTGGCCGAGGTCGACGAGTTCCGCACCGCCCAGCAGGTGCACGATGCGCTGAAGGCGCGGGGGGCGTCCGTGGGTCTGGCGACGGTCTATCGGGCGCTGCAGTCGATGGCCGAGACGGGCGAACTGGACGCCGTTCGCCAGCCCGAGGGTGAGATCGCCTACCGGGCGTGCGCCGCCAGCGAGCACCACCACCACCTGATCTGCCGCTCGTGCGGGAAGACGGTCGAGATCGCGGCCACCGAGGTGGAGTCGTGGGCCGAGCGGGTGGCCCGCCAGCACGGATTCTCCGATGCCGGCCACGAGCTCGAGCTCTACGGGCTGTGCAGCGACTGTGCCGCCTCGTCCTGAGCGGCGAAACTGCGTTCCAGGTGGCTGAACGACCGCAGCCCGTGCTCCAGATGCCAGGTCGCGAACGCCGACACGATGCCGGTCACCTGCCGCTGCACGGCGGGGCTCGCCTCGCGGGTCGCCGGCCAGTCACCCCGGACGAGCGCCGCCAGCAGCGCCAGGGTGCCGTCCTGCACGCGCACCGCCCCCGAACCGCGGCAGCCGAGGCAGACCAGGCCACCGGCCGAGGGTGAGAAGAACGGGTGCGGGCCGGGTCGTCCGCACGCCGCGCAGGTCTCCAACGACGGCGAGTACCCGGCGAGCGACAACGCCCGCAACAGGTAGGAGTCGAGAATCATGCCGGCCGGCCGGGGTCCATCGGTGGTGCCCTCACCCAGCACCCGCAGGGCCCCCGCCAGCAGCAGGTAGTGCCGCAGGGCCGGTTCGTTCTCGACGCTGACGAGCCGGTCGGCCGTCTCGAGCATCACCTGACCGGCGGTGAACCGCTCGTAGTCGGCGAGGATCGGCTCCGACCAGGCGTGCAACTGCTGCACCTGACCGCAGATGTCGAGGCTGCGCCCCTCGATCACCTGCAGGTCGATGTGGCGGAACGGTTCGAGCCTGCCCCCGAACTTCGACGTGGTGCGCCGCACGCCACGGGCGACGGCGCGCACCTTGCCGTGGCGGCGGGTGAGGAGCGTGATGATGCGGTCGGCCTCGCCCAGCTTGTGGGTGCGCAGCACGATGGCGTCGTCACGGTAGCTGGGCATGTCGTCCATTCTCCCACCGGATACGCTGAACGGGTGAAGCGCAGCTGGGGTGTCATCGGTGTCGTGGCCGTCGCCACCGCCCTGGCGCTGTCGGGCTGTGCCGACAAGAGCAATGCGGCGTCCACGACCGTCGAGTTCGCCCGCACCGGCTCGGTGCAGGCGGTGGTGCTGGCGCCGCAGACCCAGCCTTCGGCAGCGACCTGGGGGCACCCCGGACTGAAGGAACCCCTGGCGGCCGCCCTCGCCGAGCGGTCGATCAAGGCCACGGTCACCGAGGTGGCGCAGCCGGGCGACCTGCGCGCCGCCCTGCGGACGATGAGCGCCCAGCCCGCCGCCACCGTGGTGGTCGAGCTGCCCCACCAGAACCAGCCCAGCGACGAGTTGACCACGCTGAAGAAGGCCGGCGCGAGCGTGCTCTGCGTCGGCGAACGCCCCGTTGAACCCGGGGCCTGCACCGTCTTCGTCGGTTGGGACGACTGGGCCGGCGGCTTCCTGCAGGCGGCCGCCCTGACCGAGGCGCTGGGCCCCACTGACGGCCGGCGCTGGAACGTCGAGAGCCTCGGGCTGGCGCCCGGCGACCGAGCGGGGGTCGCCCGCCTGCGGGGCAGCGTCATCCAACGCCTGCCCTATGAGTCGACCTCGCCCACCATCACCAAGACCGGACGATTGGCCTACACCCAGGTGGAGGTGCCGGGGGCCACCGACGCCGGGGTCATCGACCAGCTGACCACCACCATCCAGGCCACGTTCATGAACCAGCCCATGGACGGGCTGCTGTTGCCCACCGATGCCTACATCGCCCCGGCCCGCGAGGCGTTCGAGCGCAGCGGACGACCTCTCCCCCTGATGGTTTCGGCGGGGGCCACCCCCGACGGCATCCGGGCGCTGGCGGCGGGGCAGATCGTGGCCACCGAGTACCGCGATCCGCAGGTGCTCGCCCCCGAGGTGGCCACCACGCTCCAGACGCTGCGATCGGGCAAGGCTCTGGTCACCTCGCCGCGCCGCAGCTGGGAGAACCGGCCGTTCTCGGTGACGGCCGTCTTCGTGACCCCGATCTCGGTGACGCGCGAGAACGCCGCCACCACCCTCGCCGACGCACCCGACCTGCTGGCCCTCCTGGGAGGATCATGACCCCCACCCCGCGCCCACCCGAGCCCCACCCGAGCGGGGCTCGTCCGCCAGCGATCGCGGGCAAGGACCTGCCTCGTCACGTCGCGATCGTGATGGACGGCAACGGCCGCTGGGCGAAACAGCGCGGCCTGAAGCGCACCGAGGGGCATGCCCGCGGCGAGGACGCCCTGTTCGACGTGATCGCGGGCGCCATCGAACTCGGCATTCCCTACCTGTCGGCCTACGCCTTCTCGACCGAGAACTGGAAGCGTTCCCCCGACGAGGTGCGCTGGTTGATGGGGTTCAATCGCGACGTCATCCACCGCCGCCGCGACGAGTTGGACGCGATGGGCGTGCGCATCCGGTGGGCCGGCCGCGAGCCGCGGCTGTGGCGATCGGTGATCAACGAACTCAAGACCGCCGAGGAGCAGTCGAGGCACAACACCACGCTGACACTGCAGTTCTGCGTCAACTACGGCGGACGAGCCGAGATCGTCGATGCCGTGCGCCGAATCGCGGCCGACGCCCGCGCCGGTCGGATCGACCCCGAACGCATCTCGGAGGAACGCTTCGAGAAGTACCTGTACTGCCCCGACGTGCCCGAGGTCGACCTGTTCGTGCGGTCGTCGGGTGAACAACGGACGAGCAACTTCTTGGTCTGGCAGTCGGCCTATGCCGAGATGGTCTTCCTCGACCGGCTGTGGCCAGACTTCGATCGCCGCGACCTGTGGCGGGCCGTCGAGTTGTACGTCAACCGCGACCGCCGCTTCGGGGGGGCCGTTCCCAACGAGGTCAACCCCGGCGAGCAGGTCAACCGACCGGCGCGGTGAAGCTGGCCCCGGCGAACCAGGCCATCACCGCCGGGAACGCCAAGCACACCAACGGGAGCCACGATCTGGTCGACAGGCCCCGGGTGAACGCCAGCACGGCGGCGATCGCGTAGGCGACGGCACACACCACCGCCGTGACACCCCAGGCGATCATGCCGCCGTTGGTGACGTTCGTCTCGATGGACTGGGTGCTGCCGTTGGACGGCGGCAGCCAGATCGGCGTCTGCGCCTGCGACAGGCAGACGCCAGCGGCCAGCACGCTCACCAGGCAGCCCGCGATGGCGAGGGCTCCCACCCACCAGACCTTCGTCCGTCGTGACGTCTCCATCGGTCCAGTGTGACAGGGCGTGGGTGACAGGGCGTGGGTGACAGGGCGTGGGTGGCAGGGCGTGGGTCCGGCCCTTGCGTTCACTGATTGACGACAAGCGGAACCCTCCCCCACACTGTCGAGCATGTCGGGTCAGGCCAAGCAGACACGGCGCAAGCCCGGGTCACAGCCGGCCCTGCGCCGCCAGAACACCCAGCGGGTCGTCGAGACGCTGGCCCAGCGGGGTCCCACCACCCAGGCCAGACTCGCCCGGCTGACGGGCCTGTCGACGGGCACCATCTCGAACATCGTGCGCGAGCTGAGCTCCGAGAGCCGCATCACCACCACCCCGGTCATCGACTCGGGACGGCGTGCCATGGAGATCGCCCTGCGTGCCGACCCCCGCGTCTGCATGGGTGCCGACCTCAGCGAGGGGCGGCTGCGGCTGCTGCTCGCCCGCACCGACCACGACGTGCTGGCCTTCATCGACGAACCGCTGACCGGCTCGACCCCCAGCGACCACCTGCACCAGCTGCGCCGGCGCCTCGACGAACGCGTCCGCGAACTGGGTCTGACCAGCGGCGACGTGCTGGGAGCGAGCATCGGTCTGCCACCGGCCACCACCGCCTTCGCGGGTGACGACGCACTCTCGATCTGGGACGACGTCGACACCGCCGCCCTCGCCGAGGTGACGTTCGGCTTCGACTGCCACTTCGCGCCGGCAGCGGCGCTCGCCGCCTTCGCGCAGGTCTCGTGGGGCCCCTTCGCCAACGCCGGATCGGTTGCGCACCTGAGCCTCGGCGAGGAACCCGTCGTCGGTCTGGTGATCGACAACCGGCTGGTCGGGGGCAGGATCGGCGCCGCGGGACGCATCGCCCACCTGCAGGTGGTGCACCAGGGCGACATCTGCCGCTGCGGCAACCGCGGCTGCCTGCAGACGGTGGCCTCGTCCGCGGTGGTGGTGCAGCATGTCGCGCGCGCCAAACGGCTGCACCACCTCACCGAGGAGCGGGTGGTCGACCTGGCCCGACAGCGCGACCTGCCGACCCTGCGTGTGCTCGAGGACGTCGGCAATGCCCTGGGCCGCGCGCTGGCCGCCGTGTGCACCGTGGTCAACCCCGACACCGTGGTGATCGGCGGCACCCTCGCCGAGGCCGGCCCTCCCCTGCTCGACCCGCTGCACCGGGCGTTCGGACGAAGCGCCATCCCCGCGTTGGCGCAGTCCACCGTGGTGGCCAGGTGCCAGTTGGGTCCCCGGGCCGCCGCCATGGGTGCGGCGGCCTTGGTGAGCCGAGCCGCCACCGCCTGAACCCACGCCGTGGGCGGCCACCACAAAGGAGACCCCCTCGCGGCGGCGCGCCACCCCCCGGAGTAGCTTGCGTTCAAGAGTTGACCGCAAGGCGTCGAACACCTACGTTTGCCGCAGAACTGACAACGACGTCACCAGGAGTGAGATGACTGACAGTCGAACCATCCTCGCCATGCGTCACATCACCAAGACCTTTCCCGGCGTGAAGGCACTCGACGATGTGAACCTGACGGTGAGCCGTGGCGAGATCCACGCGATCTGCGGCGAGAACGGCGCCGGCAAGTCGACGCTGATGAACGTGTTGTCGGCCGTCTACCCGCACGGCACCTACGAGGGCGAGATCGAGTTCGACGGACGCCCCGCCGCGTTCTCGAACATCGGCCAGTCCGAGGCCGCCGGCATCGTGATCATCCACCAGGAGCTCGCGCTCATCCCGGAACTGTCGATCGCCGAGAACATCTTCCTCGGCAACGAGCTCGCCTCGTCCGGGGTGATCGACTGGAACAAGGCCGAGCACGAGGCCGCCCAGCTGCTGGCCCGGGTCGGCCTCGTCGAGAACCCGAAGACGCCCATCAAGAACATCGGCGTCGGCAAGCAGCAGCTCGTCGAGATCGCCAAGGCGATGAGCAAGAACGTCAAGCTCCTGATTCTGGACGAGCCGACCGCCGCCCTCAACGAGACCGACTCGGCCCACCTGCTCGACCTGCTGCGCGGGCTGCGTGACCGCGGGGTCACCTGCATCATGATCAGCCACAAGCTCAACGAGATCACCGCCGTGGCCGACTCCATCACCATCCTGCGCGACGGACGCACCGTGGAGAGTTTCCCGGTCACCGCCGACATCGACGAGGACCGGGTGATCCGGGGCATGGTCGGTCGTCCGCTGTCGAGCCGCTTCCCCGACCACACCCCGAACATCGGTGAGGTGCTGTTCGAGGTGCGCGACTGGACGGTGCGTCACCCCCAGGTGACCGATCGGCTGGTCAGCAAGGGCAACTCGTTCACCGTGCACCGCGGCGAGATCGTGGGCTTCGCCGGGCTGATGGGTGCCGGACGAACCGAGCTCGCCCGGTCGCTGTTCGGCCGCAGCTACGGCCAGTACGTGTCGGGCGAGGCCCTCATCCACGGCCAGCCAGCCAACCTGTCCAGCGTCTCGAGCGCCATCCGGGCGGGACTCGCCTATGTCACCGAGGATCGCAAGACCCTGGGCTTCAACCCGCTCGACACCATCCAGGCCACCACGGTGATCGCCGACCTCGAGCGGATCAGCCAGCGGGGAGTGGTCGACCGTGACCGGGAGCACGCCGTCGCCGAGGACTACCGCCGCTCGCTGCGCACCAAGACGCCCAGCGTCAAGGAACGGGTCAGCAAGCTGTCGGGCGGCAACCAGCAGAAGGTCGTGCTCGCCAAGTGGCTGTTCACCCAGCCCGAGGTGCTGATTCTGGACGAGCCCACCCGCGGCATCGACGTCGGCGCCAAGTACGAGATCTACGGCATCATCCAGCGCCTCGCCGACGGCGGGAAGGGCGTCGTGGTGATTTCGTCGGAGCTTCCCGAACTGCTCGGACTGTGTGACCGGATCTACACCATCGCCGAGGGGCGCATCACCGGCTGCCTCACGCGCGGCGGGGCCGACCAGGAGTCGCTGATGCGGCTGATGACGGTCGGCACCACCAAGACAGACGACAACGCCAAGGCCGAAGACCTGCTGGCCCTGCCCACTGAGGAGACCGTCGAATGACCTTCCTGAAGCAACTGTTCTCCGGCGACATCCGGCAGTTCGGCATGCTGTTCGCCCTGCTGGCCCTGGTGCTGTACTTCCAGTGGCAGTCGGGCGGCCGGGTGCTCACCCCGACCAACCTGATGAACCTGCTCAACGGCAACTCCTACATCCTGGTGCTGGCCATCGGCATGGTGCTGGTGATCATCGCCGGGCACATCGACCTGTCGGTGGGCTCGGTGGCCGCCGTCACCGGCATCGCCGTCGCGCTGATGATGCGCGACTGGCACCTGCCGTGGTGGGTCGGCATCATCGCCGGCCTGGTGATCGGTGCGCTGATCGGCATCTGGCAGGGATTCTGGGTGGCCTACGTCGGCATCCCCGCGTTCATCGTGACGCTGGCCGGCATGATGCTCTTCCGCGGCCTCAACCAGATGCTGGGCAAGTCGAACACCATCCCGGTCTCCGACGCCTTCCAGCAGATCGGCGCCGGCTACCTGCCCGAGATCGGCCCCGACACCGGGTTCAACAACCTGACGATGCTGCTGGGCCTCGCCTCGATCGCGCTGGTGGTCTTCTTCACCCTGCGCCGCCGTGGTCAGCAGGCCCGACTGGGGGTGGCGCTTCGTCCGCTCTCGGTGACCCTCGTGCAACTGGTCGTGCTGGCCGCGGTCATCTTCTACCTGACCTACATGTTCGCCACCGGACGATCCGGCACCTCGTTCCCGATCGCCGGCCTGATTCTCGTGGCGCTGGTGCTCGTCTACAGCTTCGTCGCGGGCCGCACCATCGTCGGCCGCCACGTCTACGCCGTCGGCGGCAACCGCCACGCGGCCCAACTGTCGGGCGTGAAGACCAAGCGCATCGACTTCCTGGTGATGGTCAACATGTCGGTGCTGGCCGCCCTCGCGGGCATGATCTTCGTCGCTCGCTCCACCGCCTCGGGGCCGTTCGACGGCACCGGCTGGGAGCTCGACGCGATCGCGGCCGTGTTCATCGGTGGCGCCGCCGTCTCGGGCGGTGTGGGCACCGTGGTCGGCTCGATGATCGGTGGCCTGGTGATGGCCGTGCTGAACAACGGCCTGCAACTGATGGGCGTCGGAGCCGACACCACCTCGGTCATCAAGGGACTGGTGCTGCTCGTCGCCGTGGCCTTCGACGTCTACAACAAGTCGCAGGGCAAGCCCTCGATCACCGGCCTGCTGATGCGCGGGCTGCAGCGTCGCCAACCCACCCCAGATCAGGTCGGCACCGCCGCCGACCGGTGAGCCACTCACCGGCTCCACCCACCCACGACTCCACTCATCCCAACCAAGAAGAGGAACCATGAGGAACATCACGAAGGCTGCCGTCGCCCTGGTGGCGGCCGCCGCACTCGCCCTGTCAGGCTGTGGCGGCCGCGAGGGCAGCACCGACGCTGGCTCGGCCGCCGCCGGCTTCGCCAAGGACTCCCTGATCGGGGTCGCGCTGCCGCAGAAGACGTCGGAGAACTGGGTGCTCGCCGAGAACCTGTTCAAGGACGGCCTGGCCAAGGAGGGCTACAAGTCCGACGTGCAGTTCGCCAACGGTGGCGTCTCAGAGCAGCAGAACCAGATCCAGGCCATGGTCACCAAGGGCGCCAAGGTGATCATCGTCGGGGCCATCGACGGCTCGCAGCTGGGTACCCAGCTGAAGGCCGCCAAGGACGCCGGCGTCACCGTCATCGCCTACGACCGACTGGTGAAGAACACCGACGCCGTCGACTACTACGTGGCCTACGACAACTACAAGGTCGGCCAGCTGCAGGGGCAGGCGCTGCTCGACGGCCTCAAGGCCCGCAAGGGCGGCGGCCCCTACACCATCGAGCTGATCGCCGGTTCGCCCGACGACGCCAACTCGCAGGTCTTCTTCGACGGCGCGATGAGCGTGCTCAAGCCGAAGATCGACGACAAGACCCTGACCGTCGGCTCGGGTCAGACCAGCTTCCAGCAGGTCGCCACCCAGGGGTGGAAGGCCGAGAACGTGCAGAAGCGCATGGACACGATCATGTCGGGCACCTACGCCGGTTCGAAGAAGCTCGACGGCATCCTCTCCCCCAACGACACCCTGGCTCGCGCCGCCATGACCTCGGTCAAGCAGGCCGGCAAGGATCTGCCGGTCGTCACCGGTCAGGACTCCGAGGTGGAGTCGGTGAAGTCGATCATGGCCGGCCAGCAGTACTCGACCATCTACAAGGACACCACCGCCCTCGTGCAGCACTCCATCGTCATGGTGGGCGACCTGCAGCAGGGCAAGAAGCCCGAGGTCAATGACGAGAAGTCCTACGACAACGGCGTGAAGGTCGTCCCGGCCTACCTGCTGGAGCCCAAGATCGTCACCCAGGACAACGCCGCCGAGGTCTACAAGGACGACAAGACTCTCGGCCCGCTGACCAAGGGCTGATCGACCCAGGGCTGATCGACCCAGGGCTGATCGACAGAGGGCTGATCGACGAGCCGCATCACGCAGAACGGACGAGTCCCGCACCCGCGGGGCTCGTCCGTTCTCGCGTCAGCGAACGGCGCGGTTCAGGGCGCTGAGCACGGCCTTGATGCTGGCGGTCACGATGTCGGAGTCAATGCCGACCCCCCACAGCACCTGTGCCTCGTCACCCTCACCGATCTCGGCCTCCACGTACGCAGCCGCCTGGGCGTCGCCGCCGGTGGTGAGAGCGTGCTCGGAGTAGTCGAGCACCCGCACCTGCACCCCGCGCTCGGCGATGGCGTCGATGAAGGCCGACAGCGGGCCGTTGCCTCGTCCGATCACCTCGCGGCGATCACCCTCGACGTCGACGACCGCGCGAATCTCGTGCTCCCCCTCTTCGGACGAGGTGCTCGCCCGCACCAGCCGGTAGGTGCCGCCGGTCAGGTACTCGGCGGAGAACCAGTCCCACATCTGGGCGGCATTGACCTCGCCACCGTCGGAATCGGCGTGACCCTGCACGACGCGCGAGAACTCGATCTGCAACCGCCGAGGCAGGTTCAGCTTGTGCTCGTTCTTCATGATGTAGGCCATGCCACCCTTGCCGGACTGGCTGTTGACCCTGATGACCGCCTCGTAGGTACGGCCCACGTCGTGCGGATCAATGGGCAGGTACGGGGCCTCCCACGCAACCTCGTGCAGCCCGACGCCCTCGGCGGCGGCCTGCTTCTCGAGGGCCTCCAGCCCCTTCTTGATGGCGTCCTGGTGCGATCCCGAGAACGCCGTGTAGACCAGGTCGCCCGCGTAGGGGTGGCGGGGGTGCACCGGCAGACCGGTGCAGTACTCGACCGTGCGGCGCACCTCGTCGATGTCGGAGAAGTCGACCTGCGGGTCGATGCCCTGGCTGAACAGGTTCATGGCCAGAGTGACCAGGTCGACGTTGCCGGTGCGCTCGCCGTGCCCGAACAGGCAGCCCTCGACACGATCGGCCCCGGCCATCATCGCCAGCTCGGTGGCGGCGACGGCCGTGCCGCGGTCGTTGTGCGGGTGCAGCGAGACGGCCACGTTCTCCCGCCCGCGCACGTTGCGGATGAAGTACTCGATCTGGTCGGCGTAGGTGTTGGGCGTCG
Organism: Aestuariimicrobium soli; assembly: GCF_051192575.1. Taxonomy (NCBI): domain Bacteria; kingdom Bacillati; phylum Actinomycetota; class Actinomycetes; order Propionibacteriales; family Propionibacteriaceae; genus Aestuariimicrobium; species Aestuariimicrobium soli. Next base: position 452,090 of record NZ_JBPJSQ010000002.1, read on the forward strand.
AGCGCTCCACCGTGGCCGGCAGGTTGAAGATGATCTCGCGGCCCGCATCGGGCTGCCAGACATCGGCGACCGCATTGCAGACCTCGACGGCGAAGTCGGTGGGGGTCTGGGTGAAGATCTCGGGGCTGTACTGGTAGCCGAACTCGACGTCGCCCAGATTGGCCTCGGCATGCTTCATCACCATCTGGGTTCCCCGGGTCGCCATGGCGATGCACTCCTCGGGGGTGATGTTGAACACCACCCGACGGAACAGTTCGGCGGTGGCGTTGTACAGGTGGATGGTGGCGCGCTTGGCCCCGACCAGCGACTGGGCGGTGCGCTCGATCAGGTCTTCGCGGGCCTGGGTCAACACCGAGATGGTGACGTCATCGGGCACGATGTCGTCCTCGATGAGGTGGCGCACGAAGTCGAAGTCGGTCTGGCTGGCCGACGGGAAACCGATCTCGATCTCCTTGTAGCCCAGCTTCACCAACAGGTCGAACATGGTGCGCTTGCGGGCGGGGGTCATGGGGTCGATCAGCGCCTGGTTGCCGTCACGCAGGTCGGTCGAGAGCCACCGGGGGGCCTTCTCGATGCGCTTCGTCGGCCAGGTGCGATCGGGCAGGTCGATCGGCACGAAGGGGGTGTAGCGCGCGAAGGGCATCGGGCTGGGCTGCTGCACGGGGACGGGCTGCTGCTTGGTGCCGAACTGTGCGGATGGGGTCGTCATGGGGTTGTCCTCACTGGGGTTCGTCGTGTTGGCGGCACGTCAGATCTCCGCAGCGAGGGGGTCCGCCGGACGATTACCGGGCCTCACTGCGGCGTCGAAGGAGCAGCCGCACGCACGTCACGGTGTCGACCCTACACCCGGTTGAATGGATGCCATGGCCATCACGACACGCCGTGGACTGTTGTCCGGGATCGCCGGGTGCTCGTCCGCCCTGCTGACGGGAGCGCTGGCCGCCTGTGGCCGCTCGACCCCCGACCAGCCGGCGCCCAGCCCGTCCGAGACTCCCAGCACCGGGACCCCCAGCCCGACCACCACCCCGGCGCGCCCGTCGTCCGCAACCTCCACACCCAGCCCGACGCCCACCCCGACACCGGACGCGCTGCGGCCGGGCGTGGTGAACGTGCTCTTCCTCGGCAACGACTCCCGCACCGACAACTGGTCGGGACGACCCGACGTGATCATGGTGGCGCAGCTCTCGGCCGATCGCACCGATCTGACGGTGGTCTCGATCTGCCGCGACACCTACGTCTCCTATTCCGGCGGCGGCTCGGGCAAGATCAACGCCGCGCACCTGCACGGCGGCACGAATGGTCTGGTGCGCACGGTCTCGAACCTGCTGGGCGGCATCGAGATCCACTACGTCGCGCAGACCGGGTTCTCGGGGTTCATCGCCATCACCCGCTGGCTCAAGGGCATTCCGGTGGTCAATCGGCACGCCACCTCGCCCACGGTGATCTCGACGGGCCGCAAGGTCGTCTTCGCGAAGGGCCGGATCACCATCCACGGCACCGACGGGCTGATCTACGCCCGCGAGCGCAAGTCGATGCCCCTGGGGGATCTCGACCGCGCGGAACGCCACCGGGCACTGATGCGGGGCATGATCACCCGGCTCAAGCAGCACCAGGCCGGCGACGCCAAGGCCTTCGGGCCTCTGCTCACCATGCTGCTGAAGAACACCAAGGTGTCGGGAGGGATCACCGAGAAGAACCTCGCCGGACTGGTGCCGGCCCTCACCCAGGTCGACGAGCAGGCCATGGTGTCGTTGCAGGTACCGATCGCCCGTTTCGCCCTGGTCAAGGGTGAGTCGGTGAACCTGGTGAACACCGCTCGCACCCGGGAGCTCGGGGCCGCCCTCAAGGCCGGTGACGTGCGGGCCTATGTGACGAAGTACGGCGAGGGGTACGCGCCGGGGTCGTGAGCGGGGCCCACACGGTGGACTCGTGCTCCACCCCGTCGGGGCGTGGGTTTGAATGACCCGCGTGACAGCCCTCAGTCCCGCGCTCGCGACGCCCACCGGTGAGGCACCCGACCTGGTGATCCGCGATGCCCGAGTGGTCGACCTGACCACCGGACGAGCGGCCGCACCCACCGACCTGCACATCGTCCAGCGACGACTCAGCCGTCGCCCCGGCCGGGAGCCCGCCGAGGAGGTCGACGCCGAGGGACGGTTCGTCATCCCCGGGCTCTGGGACTCCCACGTGCACATGTCGCAGTGGGCCATGTGCTCCCGCTGGGTTCCCGTGCACCGGGCCGAGTCGGCCGCCGAGGCCGCCAGCCTCGTCCGCGAGCACCTGGATCGCACCGTTCGCCCGTCGCGCACGGCCGCCGGCGGCGGTGACACCCTGGTCGGCTTCGGATTCCGTGACTCTCGCTGGCCCGACGCCCCCAGCCTCGAGGTGTTGGACGAGGCCACCGGCCAGGTGCCCACCGTGCTGCTGTCGGGCGACCTGCACTCGGCCTGGGCCAACTCGGCCGCCATGGCCCGCCACGGCGTCGATTCGTCCACCGGTCATCTGGTCGAGGACGAGGCCTTCGCCCTCACCCGCGCACTGAACCAACTGCCCACCGCGGCGCTCGACCGGCGCATCAACGAGGCCGCGAAGGACGCCGCCGCCCGCGGCGTTGTCGGCATCGTCGACATGGAGATGCGCTGGACGGTCGAGGAATGGCGCCGCCGCTTCGCCGAAGGCTTCCACACGCTGTGCGTGCGCCCGGCCATCTACCCGCAGTGGCTCGAGCAGGCCATCGACGAGGGCCTGCACACCGGCGACCTGCTCGACCCGTCGGGGCTGTTGACCGTCGGGCCCATGAAGGTGGTTTCCGACGGTTCACTGACGGCCCGCACCGCCTACTGCTGCGAGCCCTACCTCACCTCGGAGCTCGGCACCGTCGACCCCGACCGTGAGCGTGGCGTGGTGAACATCGAGCCCGGTGACCTGGCCCACCTGATGGCCCGCGCCTGGGCGAATGGCATCGAGTCGGCCATTCACGCCATCGGCGACCAGGCCGCCTCGTACGTGCTCGACGCCTTTGCGGCCACCGGCGCCCGGGGGTCGATCGAACACGCCCAGTTGGTGCGCCCGGCAGACATCACCCGCATGGCCGAGCTGGGGGTGCGCGCCAGCGTGCAGCCGGCGCACCTGCTCGATGATCGCGACGCCATGGACGACCTGTGGGGCGACCGCTGTGGCGATGCCTTCCCTCTGGCCGCGATGGCGGCCGCGGGAGTGGCGCTGACCTTGGGATCCGACGCCCCGGTCTCGCCGCTCGACCCCTGGCTGGCCATTCAGGCGGCCGTGACCCGCACCGGGGACGAGCGCGCGGGGTGGCACGCCGAGCAGTCCTTGACGCTGTCGCAGGCCCTGCTCTCGTCCACCCGCGGGGTCGCGAGTCTGGTGCCCGGCGCCGAGGCCGACCTGCTGTTGCTCGACGAGAATCCGTTCGCCCTACCCGCGAACCAGGTGGGGGCGACGCGCCCGTCGCTGACCATGCTCGACGGACGCATCACCCACACCACGCTGTGAGCGTCAGTCGATCAGGGCACCCCAGGTGAACTGACCGCAGATGCCGTCCTGCACCAGACCGTTGGCGGCCTGCACCCGGATCACGGCCGTCTTCGTGGCCGGACCGAACGAGCCGTCGACCGAGATGGACTGCCCCGCCGCCCGCAGTTCGACCTGCAGCCCGCGCACGGCGTAGCCCGACGCGCCGTACTTGAGCACCGGCGCCAACGCGGCCCACGTCTTGCCGCCGACGATGCCGTCGACCTCGAGGCCCTTGGCGCGCTGGAAGCTGATCACCGCCGACTCGGTGCCCGGACCGAAGCTGCCGTCGATCGACAACGACCGGCCGGTGGCCCGCAGCAGGTACTGCAGTGTGGTCACGGCCGACCCCGAGGAGCCCCGCCGCAGCGTCGGGTAGTTCGTCTCCGCCGGCGCCGGAGTGGAGCCGCCGACATTGCCCTGGTAACGGGTGTAGACCGAGCGGGCGGCGGTCTTGCGACGCTCGTCGGCCGCCACGCTGGGGCGCTCGTAGTACTGGCGAACGATCACCGCCGCCGTCTCGGGCGTGGTGGCGGTCCGAATCTTGTCGTAGGCCCTGGTCTCGGTGTTGCGCAGTTCCCACCACACGAAGTCCAACTGCAGTCGCAGGCTCGACCAGCTGAGCCCCCGCTGGGCCGCGTAGTTGTACAGCTGGGTGCGTCGGGTGCCCTCCCACTGGGCGATGCCTCGGCCGGGGCCGCCGCCGCCCTGCACGGCGGCCGGGTTGATGGGGTCTGCCCCCGACTCGACGATGAAGTTGCCGACCAAGCCGGCCGACTGGGAACGGGTGAGACCCAAGTTGGCGAAGAAGTCGAAGGCCGTCTCGGTGTTGTTGGCGCCAGCCCAGGCCGTGCCGGCCGTGGCGACGCCGAGGCCCGCGACCACGGGGGTGGCGAGGGCGAATGACAGCAGGTGCCTGCGCTGCAGGCGGGGTGACGCGTGGGGGGTGAACGAGGTCATGACCATCCTTGCGTGAGGGGCGGCCGAGTGCCGCCGCGCTCACGCTAGGAACGCAGGGGGTCTGTTCCCCGGCGTGTCGACGCAAGCTGAGCCCGCGGGCTCACGAAGTTGAGGTCAGAAACCCAACCGTCAAAAGCCCAGGCGGTTGAGGAACTTGGGGTCGCGCTGCCATTCCTTCATGACCTTGACCTTCAGGTCGAGATGCACGGGCGTGCCGAGCAGGGACGAGATCTGCTGCCGAGCCCTGGTGCCCACGTCACGCAGGTGCGAGCCGCGGTGACCGATCATGATGCCCTTCTGCGAGTCCCGCTCCAGCACCATCGAGGCGAAGATGTCGAGCAGCGGCTTGTCGTCCGGACGACCCTCCCGCAGCCCCATCTCGTCGATGACCACGGTGATCGAGTGCGGCAGTTCGTCCCGGACCCCTTCCAGGGCCGCCTCGCGGATCAACTCGGCCACCAGGGTCTCGGTGGGTTCGTCGGTGACCTCCCCGTCGGGATAGAACGCGGGGCCGGGTTCCAGCATCGAGATGAGCACGTCGGCGACGTCGTCGACCTGCTCGCCGGAGGCGGCCGAGACCGGAACGATGTGCTCGAACCGAATGCCGTGCACGTCTTCGAGGGCGGTGATGTCCATCAGGTGCTGACGCAACTGGTCGGGCTTCACCAGATCGATCTTCGACGCGATCGCCACCAGTCGGGGTCGCTTGGGCAACTGGGCCAGCTCCCCCACCAGGTAGGTGTCGCCGGGGCCGATCTTCTGGTTGGCGGGCAGCACGACGCCGACCACGTCGACCTCGGTCCAGGTGGCGCGCACCAGATCGTTGAGCCGCTCACCGAGCAGGGTGCGCGGCTTGTGCAGCCCGGGAGTGTCGATCAGGATCAGCTGGGCACCGCCGGAGCCGTCGACGGGCGGGCGGTTGACGATGCCGCGCACCGCGTGACGGGTGGTCTGCGGCTTCGACGAGGCAATGGCGATCTTCTGGCCGACCAGCGCATTGGTCAGGGTCGACTTGCCGGCATTGGGTCGCCCCACGAAGCAGGCGAAGCCCGAGACGAAGGGCTCAGGTTGGATCGAATCAGGCTGGGTCGGATCAGGCATGGGCAGACTCCTCCTCGGTCTCGTCCTCGGACGATTCGGGCGCGCGCCGCACCAGGCAGGTGTCGATCTGGTGGCGTCGTCCGACCTCCTTCTCGGCGGTGATCTCGAGCCCCTCGTACACGATCACCGAGCCGGGAATGGGCACCACCGAGAGCTGCTTGGCCATCAGGCCGCCCACCGTGGCGACGTCGTCATCGTCCAGGTGAAGCCCGAACAGATCGCCGAGGTCGTCGATGGGCATGCGCGCGCTGATCCGCCAGGTGCCGTCGCCGAGATCCTCGGCAAGGGTCGGCTCGGCGTCGTACTCGTCGACGATCTCGCCCACGATCTCTTCCAGGATGTCCTCGATCGACAGCAGCCCGGCGGTGCCGCCGAACTCGTCGACCACCATCACCAGATGGGTGCGGGTGCGCTGCATGTCGCGCAGCACCTCGTCGACCGGCTTGGAGTCGGGCACGAACGAGACCGGGCGCATCAGGTTCGAGACGGTCTCGGTGCGCTCCGCGTCGGGGTTGTCGTAGACGCGGCGGGTGACGTCCTTGAGGAACAGGATGCCGATCACGTCGTCGAGGCCGCCCTCGCCGACGACGGGAATGCGGCTGATGCCCGAGCGCAGACTCAGGTGCATGCCCTGCCGCAGCGTCTTGTCGGCGTTCACCCAGACCACGTCGGTGCGGGGCACCATCACCTCTTTGACGTAGGTGTCGCCCAGTTCGAAGACCGAGTGGATCATCTTGCGCTCCCCGGCCTCGATCAGGTCGGTGGCCTCGGCCAGGTCGACCATCTCGCGCAGTTCGGCCTCGCTCGAGAACGGGCCGTCGGCGAAACCTCGGCCGGGGGTGAGCGCGTTGCCGATCAGGATCATCAACTGCGGGATGGGCCCGAGAATGGTGTCGAGGAACGACACCGGTGCCGCCATGGCCAGCGCCACCTGGTCGGCGCGCTGGCGACCGATCGTCCGGGGAGCCACCCCCCACGCGATGAACGAGACCACCACCATCGAGCCAGCCGCGATCAGCAGCCGCTGCCAGGTGGGGGTGACATGGTCGAAGACCACCAGGGCGACCAGCACCACCGAGACGATCTCGGCGGTGATGCGCACGAACATGGCCGCGTTCAGGTAGGGCGCGGGATCCTGGGCGATGCGCTGCAGGCGAACGGCTCCGGGCCTGCCTTCCTCGACCAGGCCGTCGGCCCGGCTGCGGCTGAAGGACTGCAGGGCGGCATCGGCGGCCACCAACACGCAGGCGAGCACGGCCAGGCCCAGGGCGACGGCGAGCATCACCCAGTCGATGGTCTGCACCTCAGGCTCCCAGCTTGCGCGACTGCCACGCGGCGATGATCTTGTCGTTCAGGCCGAACATCACGGCCTTCTCACCTGGTTCGGCATGGTCGTGTCCGAGCAGGTGCAACAACCCGTGGATGAGCAGGTACTCGGCCTCATCGTCGGCCGATCGCCCGTTCTCGGCGGCCTGCCGGGCGGTGACGGTCGGGCAGAGCACGATGTCACCGAGCAGGCCCAGCGGCGGGTCCTGGTCGTCGTCGGGGGCACGCAGCTCGTCCATCGGGAAGCTCATCACGTCGGTCGGGCCGGGAAGATCCATGAATCGCTCGTGGTAGCCAGCCATGGTGTCCTCGTCGACCAGCAGGATCGACAGGTCGGACTGCGGGTTGATGCGCAGGTGCTCGAGCGCGAACAGGGCCAGGGCGACCAGACCCTGCTCGTCGGCCTCGACTCCGGACTCGTTGTTGAGGTCGATCACCGGGTGCGCCTGTGTCGCTCGGCTTCGGGATGCTGGGTGCTCTCGAACTTGTCGTAGGCGGCGACGATGCGCCCCACCAACTGGTGGCGCACGACGTCGCGGCTGGTCAGCTGGCAGAAGGCGATGTCGGTCACCCCGTCGAGAATGCCCTGCACCGCGCGCAGGCCCGACTGCTGCCCACCAGGCAGGTCGACCTGGGTCACGTCACCGGTGACCACCATCTTCGAGCCGAAGCCCAAGCGCGTCAGGAACATCTTCATCTGCTCCATCGAGGTGTTCTGCGCCTCGTCGAGAATGATGAAGGCATCGTTCAGCGTGCGCCCGCGCATGTACGCCAGCGGGGCGACCTCGATGGTGCCGGCCGTGAGCAGCTTGGGCACCGACTCGGGGTCGACCATGTCGTGCAGGGCGTCGTAGAGCGGACGAAGGTACGGGTCGATCTTGTCGTTGAGGGTGCCGGGCAGGAATCCCAGCTTCTCCCCCGCCTCGATGGCCGGGCGGGTGAGGATGATGCGGGTCACCTGCTTGGCCTGCAGTGCCTGCACCGCCTTCGCCATCGCCAGGTAGGTCTTGCCGGTACCGGCGGGGCCGATGCCGAAGACCACGGTGTGGTGGTCGATGGCGTCGACGTAGCGCTTCTGGTTCAGCGTCTTCGGACGAATCGTCTTGCCGCGGCTCGACAGGATGTTCTGGGTGAGCACCTCGGCGGGGGCGACCTGCTCCTGGGCCTCGCTCATGCTCACGACCCGCTCGACGGTCTCGGCGGTGAGGCCCTGGCCGGTGCGCAGGATGGTGACGAGTTCGGTGATCACGTCGTGGGCGAACAACACGTCGTCGACGGTGCCGCGCAGGGTGACCTCGTTGCCGCGCACGTGCAGGTCGGCGTCGAGCTCGCGCTCCAGGATGCGCAGGAACTCATCACGGGGGCCGAGCACGTTGATCATCGGGATGGACGCCGGGATGACCACGATGCGCTCGGCTGGGAGCGGCGTGACGGTGCCGGGCTGGACGGTAGTCAGGGGAATGCCTCCGGGGCGGGTGTTCAGGTGGAGACACCCATCTTAGGCGTTGTCGCGGGCGGCGACACGGGGGTTTCGACCGCCCTCCCCGGCTGCGGCCACCGCGCCCCGCGTGTGAAACGCGCACCCGAGTGGCGATTCGATGCTCGATGGGGGAACGAACCCCGTTTCGGGTGCGCATTTCACACAACGGCCGCCGCACTACAGTTCCTCGGGTGGCTCCACGACTGTTCGCCGACACCCGCCCCCTGCGTCACCCCGACTTCCGGCGCATGTGGACCGCGCAGATCGTCACCACCATCGGCGCCCAGCTCACCGTGGTCAGCGTGCCCGCCCAGTTGTGGCAGATCACCCATGACTCCTCGATCGTCGGCCTGACCGGCATCTTCGGCCTGGTGCCGCTGCTGGTGTTCGGGCTGTGGGGTGGAGCACTGGCCGACCACTTCGACCGCCGCAAGCTGGCGCTGGTGGCGGGCACGGGCCTGATCGTCTCGAGCGCCCTGTTCGCCGTGCAGGCGTTCGCCGGGTTGCACCACGTGTGGCTGATCCTGTGCCTGTTCGCCGTGCAGCAGTCGTTCTTCGCGATCACCGCCCCGGCGCGCACGGCGATGCTGCCGAGCCTGGTCGAACCCCACGAACTGCCGGCCGCCAATGCCCTCAACACCACCGTCTTCCTGTTCGGCGGCATCGCCGGGCCGTTGGTGGGCGGCATGCTCATCCCGGTGCTGGGGTTCAGCTGGCTCTACCTGGTCGACGCCATCTTCCTGTTCAGCACCCTGTACGCCGTCTGGCGGCTGCCACCCATGCTGCCCCGACGCAGCGAGGCCGCGACCGCCCACCGCCCGGGTCTGCGCTCGATCATCGACGGGCTGGGCTACCTCAAGGGCTCACCGGTGCTGCTGATGAGCTTCGTCGTCGACCTGGTCGCGATGGTCTTCGGCATGCCGCGCGTGCTCTTCCCCCAGCTGGCCGACCTCAACTTCGGCGGCCCCAGTGATGGCGGGGTGGCGCTGGCGGTGCTGTTCGCGGCCATCCCGTTCGGTGGCTTCCTCGGCGGAGTCTTCTCGGGGTGGGTCTCACGGGTGCGCCACCACGGTGTCGCCGTGCTGGCGTGCATCCTCGCCTGGGGGTGCAGCGTGGTGGCCTTCGGCATCGCCTGCGTGCTGGCGGGCGGCACCATGCTGCCCTGGCTGGTGCTGGCCGTGGCCGCGCTGGCCCTCGGTGGAGCGTCGGACACGGCCTCGTCCGCCTTCCGGTCGACCATGCTGATGCAGGCCGCCGACGACGACGTGCGCGGTCGCCTGCAGGGCGTGTTCTTCGTGGTGGTGGTCGGCGGACCCCGCATCGCCGACGTCACCCACGGCTTCGCGGCCGCCCGCATCGGGGCCGGCTGGGCATCGCTGTGGGGCGGGGTGTTGGTGATCGTCGGCGTGGCTGTCTGCGCGGTGTTCGGACGATCCTTCCGCCGCTACACCGCCCCGGTCGCCGGGCCGTCCTGACGGCGGACGATGGCCACCGCCCCGGCCGTGAGGAACATCACGGCCATGGCGACCCCCATCACCAGCACCGAGTCGGTGCCCAACAGGCCGGTCAGGGGGGTGAACGCGGCCCCCACGAGGAAGTGGATGCCGCCGCCGATCGCCGAGGCCGTGCCGCCGTAGCGTCGTCCGGCGAGTTGGGCGAGGGCTGAGTTGGCGGGCAGGTAGGTGCCCAGGCCGGTCGTCATGCCCGCCAGACAGATCCACACGGGCAGCAGTAACGGTCGCCGGTCCGTGACTAGGCACACCACCACCAGCGCGACCACCGACGTGGTCTGCACGATCATGGCGATCCGACGCAACGGCGCGGGACCGGTGCGCATGACGAACAGGCGATGGACCACGCTCGAGGCCATCATCGCGGCCGCGTTCACCCCGAAGACCGTCGCGTACTGGGCCTGCGAGATCTGCAACCCGTTCTGCAGCACGAACGACGAGCCCCCGATGTAGACGAAGAAGCCGCCGGTGGTGAGGGCCTGCACCAGCACAGGGGTGAAGAACTGGGGGTCGCGGCAATTGGCCCACGGCCATGCCGGCGATGCAGGCGGTCATCGTGAACTGCACCGCCGAGGCGGTGGTGCCGAGGGCTCGTTGCACCTCGGGCAGGGCCGCGATGTAGGTGTCCGTCGAAAGCGCGGTGGTGGCAGTGATCAGCATCAGGGCCCCGAAGGACGGGCGCCGCACTCCGGCCGAAATGCACGATTCGGTCATATCTGCGAGCCCCACGTTGTTCACGTCGTCCACGCTACGGGCACCCCCCACCGCGGCGGCACGCCGCGACCCCAGAACAGCCCGCCACACCATTGATATCGTTCATTCATGGACACCAGGACCCGCATCGTGGAGTTCGTGCGCCATTCCCCCGGCGCCAGCCGCGGCGAGATCGCGGAGGCCCTGGGCCTGCCGCGCACCACCGTCACCGGTGCCGTCGCCCAGCTGCTGCGGTCGGGCGAACTCGTCGCGATGGACGCCGAGGGTGGCCGTCCCCTGCGGGGTCGCGGTCGTCACCCGCTGAGGGTGGTCGGCGACACCCCGGCCCTCGGGCTGGTGCGCTGGCGCACCGGCACCGTGCGCGCAGAGATCGTGACCAGGGCGGGGATGCTCGACCACGCCGGCACCGTGCTGGCCGACCACAGCCTGCCGGCACCCGACCCCGCCACCGGCGCCGACGGCCTCGACCCCATCGTGGACGCGCTGCTCGGCATGGCCGCCGACCTGCCCCACCACTGCCTGACCGGGGTGGTGATCAGTGCACCCGCGCCCTTCCTACGGGGCACCGGTACCCCCGCGGAGCATTCCCGCAGCAATGGGCTGCCTCAGGGGTTCCGCCTGACCGAGCCCGGCGACCTCGATGCGCACTTCTCGCAGCGCCACGGGGTGGAGTTCCGCACCGAGAACAACGCCAATCTGGCCGCGCTGGGCGAACTGCATGCGTCGCCCGACCACCAGTCACGGGCCCCGGAGGACTTCGTCTACGTCAAGCTCTCGAACGACGGGCTGGGATCGGCGGTGGTGGTCAACCACCGGCTGGTGCGCGGGCGGCGTGGCTTCGCGGGCGAGATCGCCCACCTGCAACTCGACCCTCACGGCCCGCTCTGCCATTGCGGCGGCCGCGGTTGCCTGTGGCTGCGCATGCTCGACCTGGTGACCGGGCGCGTCGCCCCTCCCCAAACCGCCTCGGCGACGCAGGGGCGTCAGGCGTTCGATGTCGAGCGGGTCGCGCGGTTGGCCGAGCAGGGAGACGCGGGCGCCGTGCGCATCCTCACCGATGTCGGACGCCTGCTGGGCGCTCCGCTGGGCCACCTCAGCACCGCCCTCGACCCCGATTGCATCATCGTCGACACCTCCATCGGCCCGGCGGTGGAACACGTGCTGGCCGGCTGCCGCGAGGCGCTGTCGGTCTACAGCCCGCCCGCCATCGCCCACCACCTGGAGGTTCGTCCGAGTGCCCTGGGGGCCCGCGCCGAGTTGTTGGGCGCCCTCGAACTTCCACGGGAAGAAACCAGAGGCAAACGCTGACCCCGACCGACTAGGGTCCGTGACCATGACCGACGCGCCCCTCACGCAGGTTCCCCCGATCGTGCAGGTGCGAGACCTCGTCAAGGAGTTCACCCGCCCGGTCACCCCCACGGGGCGCTTCGCCGAGCTGCGTCGGCTGTTCACCCGCCGCACCTCGACCACCCGGGCCGTCGACGGCGTCAGCTTCGACATCGCCCCGGGCGAGCTGGTCGGCTACCTGGGCGCCAATGGCGCTGGCAAGTCGACCACCATCAAGATGCTCACCGGCATTCTCGTGCCCACCTCGGGCGAGATCCTGGTCGACGGACGAGTCCCCTGGCAGAACCGCCGCGCCAATGCCCTGTCGATCGGCGCCGTGTTCGGCCAGCGCACCCAGCTCTGGTACGACCTGCCGCTGCGCGACTCGCTCGAGCTGATCCGCGACCTGTACGCGGTGGACGAGGCCGACTACCGCCGCCGGCTGGGCGAGTTCACCGAGCTGCTGGGGCTCGACGAGTTCCTCGACACCCCGGTGCGGCAGTTGTCGCTGGGCCAGCGCATGCGCGGCGACCTGGTGGCGGCCCTGATCTACGAGCCCAAGGTGCTCTACCTCGACGAGCCAACCATCGGGCTCGACGTGGTCGCCAAGCAGCGCATCCGCGACTTCATCGCCGAGCTGAACGCCCGCACCGGCACGACGGTGATGCTCACCACCCACGACATGGAAGACATCGAGACGCTCTGCCGTCGGATCATCCTGATCGACGCGGGCACGGTGTTGTACGACGGCGACGTGACCACCCTCAAGCGGCGCTACATCCCCGACCGCGAGCTGGTGGTCACCCCCGCCCCCGAGGTCGACCCGCACGACATCACGCCCGAGGGCGGCACCACCATCGTCCGCGACGGTCGGGCGGTCATCTCACACGACCCGGCCACGGTCTCGACCCCCGAACTGATCGGACGAGTCACCTCCCGCTGGCAGATCACCGACCTGACGGTCACCGAGCCCCCGCTCGCCGACGTGATCTCACGCATCTACACCGACCAGGGCCGATGAGCACGACCACAACCAGCCCCGGCAGCCACGCGGGATTCCTGACACCGCGGCAACGCACCCTCGCCCTGCTCGGCTTCGCCCGCAACGCGCTGCGCGAGGGGCTGGCCTACCGTGCCGACCTGGTGATGTCGATGATCAGCCAGGTGGTGCAGGTGGTGCTGCTGATGGTGGTCTGGCGCTCGGTCTACGGCTCGGCCACCACCGTCAGCGGCATCTCGCGCGAGCAGGCCGTCAGCTACGCCGTGCTCGCCAGTTCGATGCAGACCGTGATGATGCCGTGGGCGTTCTCGGGGCTCTACGAACGAGTGCGCACCGGGCAGGTGGGCGTCGACATGACCCGCCCCGTCGGGCTGGTGCCGCAATTGCTGGCGCAGAACCTGGGCACCATGCTGGCCCGACTGCCGGTGGCGGCGACCGGCGTGGTGGCCGCCCTGGTCATCGGGGCGATCCGGGTGCCACCGGCGCCGTGGTCGCTCGGGCTGTGGGCGGTCTCGGCGGTGCTGGGGCTCGCCCTGGGCATGGTGCTCAACCTGCTGATGTCGATGATCTCGTTCTGGTCGCTCGAGATCACCGGCTGGATGATGATCTACCGATTCGGCTCCGCGGTGCTGTCGGGGTCGCTCATTCCGCTGTGGTTCATGCCCGGCTGGCTGCGCTCGATCCTCGAGTGGCTCCCCTTCCAGGGCCAGATGTTCACCCCGCTGGTGATCTTCTTCGGACGAACCAGCTGGCCGAACGCCCTGGAGCTGATGGGGGTGCAGGTGGCCTGGATCGCTGGCTGCTCGGCGCTGCTGTGGCTGGTCTGGCGGGCGGCCCAGACCAAGGTGGTGGTGCAGGGTGGCTGACTCGTCCACGACCCGCAGCGAGGGCACGCGAGCCCTGCCGTCGACCGTGCGCGCCTGGTGGCTGCTCTACCGCACGTCGGCCAAGGCGCAACTGCAGTACCGCGCCAACTTCGTCTCGGCCGTGCTCGGCGGCATCGCCTTCCAGGGGGTGCAGCTGCTGTTCATCGGCGTGCTGCTCAACCGCTTCCGCACGATCGGCGGGTGGGGGTTCGCCGAGATCGCGTTCATGTTCGGCATGCGGTTGGCCTCGCACGCCGTCTACATCCTGTTCTTCCAGCCCACGTCGCAGACCGAACAGGTGGTGCGCGAGGGCGAGTTCGACCGCTACCTGCTGCGGCCGGTGCCCGCCTTCGTGCAACTGCTCACCCGTCGGTTCCCGCTGATGGGGCTGGGCGACGTGGCGCTGGGCGTCGGCACGGTGGTGATCTTCTCGGCGCTGGCCCCGGTCGAGTGGACGTGGTGGCGCCTGGGCTACCTGGTGCTGGCGGTGATCGGTGGCGGGCTGGTCGAGTCGGCCGTGCAGACCTTCATCGGTTCGTTCGCGTTCCGGTTCGTGACCGTGCGCAGCGCCTCGTACCTCGTCGACAACGTGATCACGTCGTTCGCTCCCTACCCGCTGACCATCTTCGGCTGGGGGTTGTACGTGCTGGTGTTCGCCCTGCCCCTGGGCCTGGTTGCCTACCTACCGGCGACCGCGCTGCTCGGACGAGCCGCCGAGGTGCCGCTGCCCGAGTGGTTCGTGTGGGGCTCCCCCCTGCTGGGGGTGCTGCTGCTGCTGGCGACCCACGCCTGGTGGCAGCGCATGACCCGGCAGTACGCGAGCCCGGGCAGCTGAGCGGGGCCCTTCAGGTCTGGTCACCTCAGGTCTGGTCACCTCAGCGGGCGGCCGCAGGCTCGTCCCACTCCTCGCCGTCCCACTCCTCGTCATCGGAGTCGTGATCGGGGTCGAAGACGTGCATGGCGGCCTCCTCGGCCGACGCGGCGCCGCCGGCGAAGCCGACGTCCTCACCGACCTCCTCGGACTCCACGTCATCACCGTTGTCACCCCGGCTGGCCGCGACCAACCGGCCGGCGCGGCGTCGTCCGACCTCGCGGGGTTCGTGATCGGGGTTCCAGTCCTCGTGACGACGGACGACCTCGGGCTCCTCCTGGGTCATGCGCATCTCGAGGGACTCGCCCTGGCGTTGTTCGGCGGCCGTGTTGCCGAAGCCCTCACCCGCCGACCAGTGGTCAGGCGCGATCCAGCCCTCGTCGAGCGGATCGTTGACCCCACGGTCGATCAGGGTGTCGGCCTGGTCGAGCTGGTCGAGCTGCTCGGAGTCGTCGGGGACGAGTTCGTCTGTCTCGAATGAGCCTTCCATGACCCGATTCTGCCACCGCGCGAGCGTCAGACAAGGGTGAACGGCGAGGATTCTCGAAGGAGTTTGCGATATATCGTTGACATATCGCGATAGACCTGTCACAGTTGACTGCAGCGGCGCACCAGAGGGGACGACTCCCCCGCCTCGGTCATCCGACCTCGAGACGAGCGCCGCCCCACCCTGACTCACTGAAACGAGACACACCATGAAGAACCACTTCCACTCCCATCACCATCCCCACATGCGCCCCGAGGGCGAGGGCGACCACGGTCGCCGCGGGCGTCGCGGCCCCTCCCCCGAAGGCTTCGGCGGGCCCGGCTTCGGCGGCCCTGGTCTCGGCGGTTTCGGGCGAGGCTTCGGCTTCGGCCCCTTCGGCGGTCCGGGCTTCGGCCCGGGCGGGCACCGAGGACGCGGAGGCCGCGCCCGCCGCGGTGACGTGCGCCTCGCGGCTCTGCTGCTGATCGCCGAAGGACCGCGCAACGGATACCAGATCATCCAGGAACTGGGTGAGCGCTCCGAGGGCGCCTGGAAGCCCAGCCCCGGCGCCATCTACCCCGCCCTCAGCCAGCTGACGGACGAGGGCCTGATCCGCGAGACCGAGGTCGAGGGCCGCAAGGTCTTCGAGATCACCGAGGCCGGCCGGGCCGAGGCGGAGCAGTCCGCCGACCGCCAGGCTCCCTGGGAGCAGGCCTCCGAGGGCATCGAGGGCTCGCCCGCCGGGCAGCTCTTCCGGGCCTTCGGCAGTCTCGCCCAAGCCGCGAAGGCGGTCGCCCAGACGGGCGACGAGGCCCTCGTCCAACAGGCCACCGATCTGGTGACCGACGCCCGCAAGAAGCTGTACTCGCTGCTCGCCGAGCACTGAGACCGGGCCCGATCGACCCACCATCCGACAGGATGGGGGCATGGATCGACGCAACCTGCTCACTCTGGCCGGAACGTCGGTCGTGGGAGCCGCCGTCACCCTCACCGGGTGCGGCGGCTCTTCGTCGTCCGACCAGACCCCCGGGCATACTCCAACGTCCGGCGGACCCACGGCGGACACGTCGGCCTCCCCGAGTGGCGCGTCGTCAACCCCGACACCCACCCCGACCCCGACGCCCACGCCGACGTTCGACACCCCGGGCGGCATGCAGCCGGTCAGCGGTGGCGGGCGGCTCGTCGGCTGGTGCGGCCACCCCGGCGCCCCGGGGCAGGGGCGACTCGGCGTCGGCAACGACCTCGAGAAGCGTGCCGGCGAGATGATCGCCGTGACCAAGCAGTACGAGGGCAGCATGCCCGTGGTGCCGGTGATGGAGTTGATCGTCACGACGGTGCACGCATCGCCGGGCAAGGACGGCATGTTCCGCACCCGCATCGACGGCGCCCTGATCGACGCCTGGCTCGCCACGGCTCGTCGGCACGGGTCGCTGTTGCTGCTCAACATCCAGCCCGGGCGGGCCAGGTTCATCGACGAGGTCAAGGCCTACGAGCCCTGGCTGCTGCAGCCCGACGTCGGCGTGGCGCTCGACCCCGAGTGGGCCGTGCAGGCCGGCCAGATTCCCGGACGGGTCTTCGGTCACACCACCGGCGCCGAGCTGAATCTGGTCGGCGAGTACCTCTCCGCAATGGTCGCGGAGCACCACCTGCCCGAGAAGGTGCTGGTCTTCCACCAACTCAACCCCGGAGTCGTCCGCGAGGAGAAGACCATGAAGGACTTCCCCGGCGTGGCCTGGATCAAGTCGGTCGACGGCATCGGCAGCCCGGGAGCGAAGGTGGCCACCTGGAAGCGGGTGATCGCCTCGACCCCGGCCTTCGTCCATCTGGGTTTCAAACTGTTCTACGAGGAGGACGTCGAGACCGGCAAGCGGCTGATGACCCCGGCCGAGGTGATCGCGCTCTCGCCCACCCCGGCCTACGTCATGTACGAATGAGGGACCCCAGCCCCTCGGCGTTTGCCTGCCGAACGTGCGTTTGCCCCTGATGCACCAAGGGCAAAGGCACGCTGGGCAGGCAAACGCGACGTGGGCGGGGCAAACGCGACGTGGGCGGGGCAAACGCGACGTGGACGAGGCAAACGCGCCCTCCCCTAAGCTGTCCCCTCGTGACAGCCACCCCCGCAGCCAGCCCCCGCACCTCCCCCGCCTACGCCGATGCCGGCTCCCCGCACTACGCGATCCTGCTCGCCGGCATCTCGGTGGTGGTGATCCTGTCGAACATCGGCGCCTCGAAGGGGGTGCAGTTCGGCCCGGTGATCACCGACGGCGGCTTCTTCCTGTTCCCGCTGGCCTACATTCTCGGCGACGTGATCACCGAGTTGTACGGAGCCAGGGCGGCCCGGCGGGCCATCGCCATGGGCTTCGTCGCCGCGATCCTGTCGGTGCTGTGTTACTGGGTGGTGATCGCCCTGCCCGGCTTCGACGACGACTACGGACGAACCAAGCAGGCGGCCCTCGAAACGGCCCTGGGCCCCGTCTGGCAGATCGTGCTGGCCGGCCTGTTGGGCTACGCGGCCGGCCAGACCCTGAACTCGCTGGTGATGGTGGTGATGAAGCGCCGCAGCGGAGAGCGCGGGCTGTTCGCGCGGCTGGCCTCGTCGACGGGCCTGGGTGAGTTCGTCGACACGCTGGTGTTCTGCACGGTGGCCGCGACGGCGATCGGCATCACGGGCGTGGGCCAGTGGGCCAACTACACCTTCTTCGGATTCCTCTACAAGGTGATCGTGCAGTACGCGGCGATGCCGGTGACCGCCTGGGTGATCGGGTGGCTCAAGCGCCACGAGCCGAGTTACCGCCCGTGCTGATCACTCGGGTCGTGACCTGGGCCCCGCGAGGCGTAGAACCGCCCCAGGAACTCGGTGCGGAAGGCATTGAAGTCACCCGCGCGCACGGCCGCCCTGATCTGGTCGACGAGCCGCACCGTGAACCGCTCGTTGTGGATCGTCGCCAGCGTGGCCGCCAGCATCTCCTTGGCCTTGAACAGGTGGTGCAGGTAGGCCCGGGTGTAGTGGGCGCACGTGTAGCAGTCGCAGTCGTCGTCCAACGGCACGAACGCCCGGCGGGATGCCGAGGTGTTCACGTTGAATCGTCCGTCGTGGGTGTAGATGGCGGCGTTGCGCCCCACCCGGGAGGGGTTCACGCAGTCGAAGGTGTCGGCGCCGGCCTCGACGGCGGCGAAGAAGTCGTCGGGTTCCGAGATGCCCAACAGGTGTCGGGGCTTGTCGAAGGGCAGTTCCTCGGCGACCCAGCCGACGATGGTGCCGAGGTTCTCCTTCTCGAGCGCGCCCCCGATGCCGAACCCGTCGAAGGCCTGACCGTCGATCCGCATGGCCCCGAGGTCGCGGGCGGCCTTGCGCCGCAGGTCTTCGTACTGTGCTCCCTGCAGCACCCCGAACAACGCCTGGTAGGGCTTGTCGGAACGCTCACGCGTGAGCGAGGCGTGGGCGGCCAGGCAGCGTTCGGCCCACAGCCGGGTGCGTTCCAGCGACTCCTCCTGGTAGGCACGGGTGTTCATCAGCGTCGTCAGTTCGTCGAAGGCGAAGATGATGTCGGCGCCCAGCTCGTGCTGCACCCGCATGCTCACCTCGGGCGTGAACCGGTGCTTCGTCCCATCGAGGTGGCTCTTGAAGGTGACCCCGTCGTCGTCGACGTGGGCCATGCGTTCCTTGCCCTCGGCGATCACGTCGTCCGACGAGACCCGCGAGGCGTCCATGGCCAGCACCTTCTTGAAGCCGGCCCCCAGACTCATCACCTGGAAGCCGCCCGAATCGGTGAACGTCGGGCCGGGCCAGTTCATGAACCGGCCCAGGCCGCCGGCCTCGTCGACCAGATCGGCGCCGGGCTGCAGGTACAGGTGGTAGGCGTTGGCCAGCACCGCCTGCGCGCCCGTCTCGGCGATCGTCTCGGGCAGCACGGCCTTCACCGTCGCCTTGGTGCCCACCACCACGAAGGCCGGGGTCTCGATGTCGCCGTGCGGGGTGTGGATGACGCCGGCGCGCCCCAACCCGTTGTCGAGCACGGCATCGGGGGTGAAGCCGAACGTCACCGTCGCACCCCCGCCAGTGCCCTCAGCTGCGCGATCGCGACCGCCGCGGCCGTCGACGAGCGCAGCACGCCGTCGGAGATCACCACCGGGCGAGCCCCCGCCCGGGTCAGCAGCTCCAGTTCCTCGGGGGCGATGCCGCCCTCGGGCCCGACGATCACGGTGATCCGTCCGGTCGTGGGCAGGGTGAGTTCGGTCAGGGGTTCGGTGGCGTCCTCGTGCAGCACCAGGGTCAGGTCGTCGTCGCTGCGCTCACCGGTACCGGCACCGGCGAGCGCGGCCGCCAACTGCTTGGTGGTGAGCACCTCGGCGCCGACGTGAGGCACCCGGAACCGACGCGACTGCTTGGTGGCTTCCCGCGCCGTCGCCGCCCACTTGGCGAGCCCCTTGTCGACCTTGGCATCCCACCGGACGATCGACCGGTGCGACTGCCAGGCCACGATCTCGTCGCAGCCGATCTCGGTGAGCAACTCGATCGCAAGTTCGCCGCGGTCGCCCTTGGCGAGGGCCTGCACGGCCCGGAACCGCACCGGCGGTTCGGGGGTCTGCAGCAGTTCGGTCACCTCGAGGGCCAGCCCGTGCTTGCCCGTCTCGGTCACTGTGCCGCGCACCGCGGAACCGTGGCCGTCGGCGACCAGCACCGACTCCCCCACCCGCAGGCGCTTCACGACGGCAGCGTGTCGTCCCTCGTCCCCGACCAGGTCGACCCGCGACCCGACCCGGGCGCCGGCGATCTCGCCGAGGAAGAGTGGGTCGGTCATCCGCCGAAGGCCTCCTTCAGGCGCCCGAAGACACCTTTGCCGTGCTTGGTGACGGCCGGGGTGATCGAGGTCTCGTCCCGCAGTTCGGCGAGGCGGGTCAGCAGGTCGCGCTGCTCGTCGTCCAGCTTGGTGGGCGTCTGCACGAGCAGGGTGACACCGAGCTCACCACGGCGGCCGCTGCGCAGATTGGGCACCCCTCGTCCGTCGACCACGAGTCGGGTACCCGACTGGGTGCCGGCGGGAATCTCGATCGACACCTGCCGGTCGTCGGCGTCAGTGTCGTCGCGCTCGGCCTCGAGAGTGGCGATCTGCACCGTGGTGCCCAGAGCAGCGGCGGTCATCGGCACCCGCAGGATGGTCTCGAGGTTGTCGTCCTCGCGGGTGAAGGTTTCGTGGTTGGAAACGATCAGTTCGACGTACAGGTCGCCGGCCTGACCGCCGCCCGGCCCGACCTCGCCCTGGGCCTCGAGGTGAATGCGGTTGCCCGACTTCACGCCCGCCGGAATCTTCACGTTGATGGTGCGCTGGTGGCGCACGCGGCCCTCACCCGAGCACTCGCTGCACGGGTTGGTGACGATCGAACCGAACCCGCGACAGGTGGGGCAGGCCTGCGAGGTGCGGATGTCGCCCAGGAACGAGCGCTGGATCTGGGTGATCTCGCCGTGGCCGTCACAGGTGGTGCAGGTCACCGGCTCCGACCCGTCCTCGGAGCCCTTGCCCGTGCAGCTGGGGCAGATCACGGCGGTGTCGATGGTGATCGGCTTGGTGAGCCCGAACGCGGCCTCGGCGAGCGTCAACTGCGTGCGGACGAGGGCGTCCTGGCCGCGACGCACGCGGCTGCGCGGCCCCCGCGACGACTGGGCCCCGAACATGGCGTCGACCAGATTGGTGAAGTCGAACCCCTGTGCCCCGCCGAAGCCACCGAACCCTTCGAACCCCTGAGCGCCGCCGAAGCCACCGTAGCCCGAGCCCATCGGGTCGCCGCCACGGTCGTAGACGGAACGCTTGTTGGGGTCGTGCAGCACCTCATAGGCCTCTTGCACCTGCTTGAACTTCTCGGCCGAGTCGGCATCCTGCGCGACGTCGGGGTGCACCTTCATCGCCATCCGGCGATAGGCCTTCTTGATCTGCTCGGGGGTGGCGTCACGATCGACACCGAGAACCTCGTAGTAGTCGGTCTGGGAGGGGCTCATCTGTTGCTTGTCATCCTTCTGTCAGGAAGTTGCCGAGATAGCGGGCGACGGCGCTGACGGAGGCCATCGTCTGGGGGTAGTCCATGCGGGTGGGGCCGACGACGCCGAGACTCGCCCAGGCTGCCGCTTCGGGACCATACGCCGCGGCCACCATCGAGGTCGAGCGCAGTTCCTCGACCGAGTTCTCGTGACCGATGCGCACGCCGATGGTCTGACCGGCTGCGGCGTGGGCCTGGGCGGTCTCGCCGAGCAGCCGCAGCAGCACGACCTGCTCCTCGAGCGCCTCGAGCACCGGCTTGACGGTGGTCTCGAACTGGTCCGAGAAACGGGTGAGGTTGGGCACACCCGCCACGGCCACCCGGGCGGCGGCGCGATCGGTGGCCAGCAGGTCGAGCAGGGTGGCGACCACGGCGGTCGCGGCCATGGCGTCATCGGGCGGAACCTCGCCCAACAGCGTGGTGAGGGCGGCGGCGGCCTGGGCGGTGGCTCGTCCGATCACGGTGGCGTTCAGCTTGCCGCGAAGGCGGGCGAGCATGGCCTCGTCGTGGCCGGGCAGCTCGATCACCTGCTGCTCCACCCGGCCGGTCGAGGTGATCAGCACCACCATCACGCGGTCGGGGGTGAGGCTGACCAGTTCGACGTGGCGGACGATCGCCGAACTCGACACCGGGTACTGCACGATGGCGACCTGCTGGGTGATCTGGGCCAGCAGGCGCACGGTGCGCAGCACGATGTCGTCGACGTCGACGGCGCCAGACAGGAAACTCTGGATGGCCCGGCGCTCGGCCGCCGACAGCGGCTTGATGCTGGCCAGCCGGTCGACGAAGATGCGATACCCCTTGTCGGTGGGGATGCGACCGGCGCTGGTGTGGGGCTGGGTGATGTAGCCCTCCTCCTCGAGCACCGCCATGTCGTTGCGCACGGTGGCCGGGGAGACGTTCAGCTGGTGGCGCTCGACCAGGGCCTTCGAGCCCACCGGCTCGCGGGATTCGACGTAGTCGGTGACGATGGCGCGCAGCACCTCGAGCTTGCGATCGTCCATCGGTCACCTCCTGAGCTGCTTCGACTGAGCTGGTTCAACTGGGCTGGCTGGCACTCCGCCCGGGCGAGTGCCAGTGTACCGCTACGCTCGTGGGCATGGAGATCTCACCTGACCAGCTGTCGCTGTCGCCGTGGCGCGAGGTGGCCGACCGCGTGTGGGTGGCGGTGGCCGAGCCCTGGTCGGTCAACATCGGCCTGGTCGTCGGCGACGCCGCCGTGATGGTCATCGACACCGGTTCGCTGCCCGAGCAGGGCGCGGTCATTGCGACCGCCGCAGCCGAGCAGGCCGGGCGACCGGTCACCCACGTGGTGGTGACGCACGCCCACACCGACCACGCCGATGGGCTGCCCGGCTTCGGCGATGTCGTCTCGATCGCCCACGAGAGCGTGCCGGCGGCGGTCACCCACCCGATCTCGATGGTCAAGGCCGTCGACCTGGGTGGCGGCTCGCGCGCCGAGATCATTCACCACGGACGAGGCCACACCCAGGGCGATCTGGTGGTGCACCTGCCCGAGCGCAATGTCGTCTTCACCGGCGACCTGCTCGAGGCCGGCGCCGACCCCCAGTTCGGCGACGACACCACCGTCGAGGCGTGGGCGGCCACCCTCGACGGCATGCTGGGAGCGACCAACGACCACACCCTGTTCGTGCCCGGCCATGGGGCCGTGCTCGACCGGCAGGCGGCCTTCGAGCAGCGGGCCAACGTGTCAACCATCTACGGCCAGGCCGAGCAGTTGGTGCAGCGCGGAGTGAAACTCGAGCAGGCGCTGGAGGCGCTCGACCACCCCGAGGTCGACGGTCGGCCGCATCCTGGCGCCTCGCAGTGGGCGTGGCCGTACTCCACCGCGACCATCAAGGTCGCGCTGCCGTTGGCCTACGCCGAGTTGGCGGCCAAGGGCGTGCAGCCGCGGACGAGCCTGCCGCTGTTGGGTCGCCTCTGAGCTGAGGGCCCGACGAAGCGGGGACGAAAATCCACGCGCGAAATGTCGGACCCCCCGCCTACGCTGATCGGTGCCATGAGCACCTCCCTGAGCCCCGCCCCGACCGTCCAGACGACCGCCCACCCCACCGCCACCCGCACCGTCGACTGGCGGCGCGTGCGCACGCCCGTGAACACCGTCGCGTTGGTCGTGCTCGCCATCGGGTCGCTGGCGATGGTGCTCGGCAACGTCTTCGCCGGCCAACTCGCGCAGCAGCCGACGTGGGACCTCGTCCGCTGGCTCGCCATCGCCATGGTCGGCGGATCGATCCTCGACATGTTCGGCCGCTACCTGTGGTTCGGTGAGATCGACCGCGTCGAGGGTGGGCTGCGGCGCGACCTGCTCGACGCCGCGCTCAACCAACCGCTCGCCCACCTCGGCGAACAGGCCGTCGGCGAGGTGCTCGACCGGGTCGACGACGACACCCGCGAGGTCGGCAACCTGATGCGCTGGCAGTCCTGGATGGTGCTCCGTGCACTGTTCGGCGCCGTGCCCATGTGGATCATCGCCGGGCTCACCTGGTGGCCCGCGTGGATCATGTTCCCGGCCTTCGCCGGGCTCACCTGGCTCGGCATGCGCTCGCTGCTCAAGCCCATCCAGGAACGCAAGATCGTCGAAGAGGCCGCGTGGACCGACCATGCCGCCGCCCTCGAGGAGGGCATCGCCGGCCGCGACGACCTGCGCACCAGCCTGGGTCAGTCGTTCGCCATTCGGCGTCTCGCCCAGTTGTCGGCCGACGTGCACCGCACGTTCAAGGCCGTGCTCGACCTGGAGAAGAAGATCCTGCTGCGGGGCATCATCCTGCTGAACGCCCTGCTGGCCGCGGTCGCGGTCACCGGCGTCGTCATGGCCACCGCCGGTCACACCTCGGTGGCCCAACTGGTCACCCTCTTCCTGATCACCAGCCAGTTCGTCGGGGTCGTCGGCTTCGTCGCCGAACAGATGCCCGACATCCAGGCCGGTCTCGGTGCCGTCGCCCGCCTGCGCCAGATGATGGCGCTCGAGCCCGAGCCGGTCGGCGGTCGGCAGATCACCTCCGACGAGGTCGACCTCGACTTCCGCCACCTGACGTTCGCCTACGAGGAGGGCACCTTCTCGCTGCGCGACATCACCCTGCACGTGCCCGCCGGGCAGACGCTCGCGCTGGTCGGGCGATCCGGTTCCGGCAAGTCGACGCTGGCCTCGCTGATCAGCCGCGCCGTCGAACCCCCCGCTGGCAGCGTGCTGCTCGGGGGCGTCGACGTGCTCGAGCTCGACCTGCAGAACCTGCGGCGCCAGGTCGGTGTGGTCACCCAACGCACCGAGATCCTGGCCGGCACCCTCGCCGACAACATCACGCTGTACGCCGACCTGCCCCGCACCCGCGTGGTCGAGGTGGTCGAGGAACTGGGCCTCACCGACTGGGTCGCCGGCCTCGACCAGGGCCTCGACACCCTGCTCGGCCCCGGCGGCACGACGTTGTCGGCGGGCGAGGAACAGATGGTCGCCTTTGCGCGCCTGCTGATCCGCGACGTGCACGTCGTCGTGCTGGACGAGGCGACTGCCCGCATGGACCCCCTCACCGAGGCGCGCGTCGTCGCGGCCTCCGACCGCCTGCTGCGGGGGCGCACGGGACTGCTGGTCGCCCACCGGCTGTCGACCATCGCGCGCGCCGATCTGGTGGCGGTGATGAGGGCGGGCGAGGTCGTCCAGTTCGGACCACAGGCTTCCCTCAGCCACACCGACGGGCCGTTCCGCGACCTGCTGCTCTCGGCGGGCAGCGCCGGCCTGGGCGTCGAGTCCGACGGCGGCTCCGACGACGGTGACCAGCCCGCGGAGGCCGTCGGCAGCGCCCGACGTCGCCGCGAGGTGCCGCAGCGAACCGAGACCAGCGACGGGCCGTCCCTGACCCGGGGCATCTGGAACGCCCTCAAGGTACGGCCCGACTGGGGCCTGCTGTCAGTCGGGCTGTTCCTCGGGGTCTCGCTCACCGGATCCGCCGGGGCCCTGACCGGCTTCGCGTGGGGTCACGCCGTCGAGCAGGTGGCCGCCGGCGAGCAGCCGTGGTGGTGGCTGGCGGCGCTGGTGGTGATGGTGTTCGCCGGCCCGGTGATGCTGTCGGAGGCCATCGCCCGCTACCCGCGGTGGTGGATCGAGGTGCTGCTGCGGGTGCGCCTGTCGGTGCTGGTCGGCCAGACCGCCCAGCACCGTCTCGAGAAGGTGCCCGCGGGCGAGGTGGTCGCCCGTGCCATGGACGCCGACCGCTACGCCCGCTATGCCGACCGGTGGGTCGACTTCGTCAACGGCCTGCTGGTGGTGGCGGTCACGGCGATCGCCGCCGCCAACCCGCTGGCGGGCGCCGTGCTGCTGGCCGTCGTGGTGGCCGCCACCATCGCCTCGGCCATCGGTCGTCCGATCGCGGGGCGCACGGCCACGAAGGCCTCGGCCATGCGCGCCACCTTCGGACGAGCCCTGGTCTCGGCCTTGGAGTCGGCGCGGACGGTCAAACTGGCGGGACGCACCCCCGAGGTCCACCGCCACCTGCTCGACGTCGACGCGGGCCGTGTCGACGCCGCCGTGCGTGAACACCACGTGCAGGCGGTGCTCGACTCGGTTCCCGTGATCATGATCAAGGTGGGCA
This sequence comes from Aestuariimicrobium soli, assembly GCF_051192575.1. NCBI lineage: Bacteria > Bacillati > Actinomycetota > Actinomycetes > Propionibacteriales > Propionibacteriaceae > Aestuariimicrobium > Aestuariimicrobium soli. The sequence continues at coordinate 477,879 of NZ_JBPJSQ010000002.1, forward strand.
TCGTGGCGGTCTGGGCCGCCGTGGTGGGCGGCTGGTGGGGGCTGGCGACGGCGCTGCTGGTCGTCAACGCCCTCAACGGCTTCGAATGGTTCGGACGAGTTGCCGGTGCCGTCGTCACCGAGGCGCCCGGCACCCGCTCCTGGCAGCAGGCGACGCAGCGCATGGCCGGCGGCGTCGATCTCGTCGACCTGCCCGCCGGCGTCAATCTCGAGACCGGCGAGGCCCCGGCGGCCCCGACGGTGCGGCAGATCCCGCTCGAGAGCCTCACGGTGCGCGACGTCACCGCCATCCACGAGGACGGCACCGTCGGCGTCGAGAACGTCTCGTTGACGGTCAACCGAGGCGAACTGGTGCTGCTGCTCGGCCAGGTCGGTTCCGGCAAGTCGAGTCTGCTGCGCACCCTGGCGGGACTGATCGACTACTCCGGCGATGTCTTGTGGAACGGCGAAGTGGTCTCTGATGCCGAACTGTTCATGCGCCCCGGCCAGGTGGCCTACGTCGCCCAGGTTCCCCGGGTGATGTCGGGCACCTTCGCCGACAACGTGCAGTTGGGGTTCACCCGCGCGTTCGACGCTCCCGTCTCCGACGCCCGACTGACTCCCGACGTGGAGGACGCCGGTGGCGCCTTCGCCATGGTCGGTCACCGCGGTGTGCGGCTGTCCGGCGGACAGGTGCAGCGCCTCGCGCTGGCCCGGGCCCTGGCCGCCAACGCGGAACTGCTGCTGGCCGACGACGTCTCGTCCGCCCTCGACGCCAAGACCGAGATCGAACTGTGGCAGGCCCTGCGGCAACGCTCGGCCACCGTGGTGGGGGCGACCTCGAAGCGGGCGGCGTTGGCGCGAGCCGACCGGGTCGTCGTGATGGTCGACGGTGAGGTGGCTGCCGTCGGGCACTGGGACGACCTGTCGCTGCAGTGGGGCCATCTCGCCGGCTGACCCCGGCCTGAACCGCCGGCGCGATTGACTGGGCATCATGACCCAAGCCCCCCATCCCGTCCGCCCCACAGTGGGGCGCGGCTGGGCCCTACTGGCAGTCCTCGTCCTCGTCGGCTGGGGGTACCTGGCCAGTTGCCTCGGGGTGGTCGCCAACGAGCTGGTGCAGCGCCGCAGCGAACTCAACCCCGTGCTGCTGGTGGCCCAATGGTTCCAACAGATGGTGTTCGCGACGATCCTGCTGGCAGTGGCCGCGACGTCCCTGCGTCGGCTGGGACTCACGGTCGTGGCCCTGCTGGCCGGGCTGGTGGAGCTGGGCGCCCTCGGCGGCTTCCTGGCACTGCATGTCGCCGACGTGTCCGTGAGTGCGGGCGTGCTACGGCCGGATCAGCTCGCGGAGAACCTCGTCGTGGTCGGGCTGGCCGTGGTGGGGGTGGTGGTCTCACTCGCGGGACGTACCCGGGTGTGGCCGCCCACGGCCACCGTCGGCGTGCTGCTGGCCGGGCTGGCCATGGTGCTGGTGCACTTCCACGACCAGCTCCTGGTCCTGATCGGCTGGTCGCGCGAGGCGCCGCCGGTCACGGGACCGTTGTTGTCGGCCATGGTGCCGCTCGCGATCGTCCTGATCGGGGTGGCAGTGAGCCTGCGGCGCTGGCCGGTGGCCGCGGCGGCGCTGATCACCCTCGTGGTGCCACTGGTGCCGGCCATCGGCGACAGCCTGGGCAGGTTCCCCACTGTGGCACCCGTGTGGTTGGTCTTCCGGGCGCTCGTGCTCGTCAAGGTCGTGGCGCTGCTGGCCGCGGCTGCCGCCTGTGTGGGGCTCGCCGTGGCGCTGAGGGGTCAGCGCGCCGGGCGCTCGTCCAGCAGCTGACGCCACCGACGGCGCACCGTCTCGGTCACCTCGGACGAGGACCCCGCCACCAGCCCCTTCTGCGTGAGCGACAACTGGTACTCACCGCCCTCGAGCAGCGCCACACTGCCGCCCAACTCGCGGATCAGCAGGGCGCCGGGCAGATGGTCCCAGGGGTTGAGGTTCCAGTAGCAGACGAAGTCGACCTCGCCGAGCGCGAGCATCGGATAGTCGATGGCGCAGCACAGGGCCGTCTCGGTGACCGGCTGCCAGTCGTCCGCGATGGTGACGTCGTGCAGTTCGCGGCGTGACGACATGCCGCGTGGGGCAGAACTGGCCACGAGCGCGGGCAGCGCCGATCCGTTGAGGGTGGCCCCTGCACCCCTCTCGGCCACGAAGTCCCGGCCGTGCTCGGGCTGGACGATCCACGACCTGGTCGTGACCCCGCGACGCAGCTCGGCCACCATCACCCCGTAGTCGGGGCTGCCCGACGCAAAGTTCCTGGTGCCGTCGACCGGGTCGACGGTGTAGGCCAGCTCGGCGGCGGCCAGGCCCTCGGGCAGCGACGGGTTGGAGAAGACGGCCTCCTCCCCCACCACCAGTGCATCGGGGGCGACCATCGCGAACCACTCGGTGAGCACCTCCTCCGACTCGCGGTCGGCGACGGTGACCAGATCACCCGGCCGCTTCTCGTCGATCTCGCCGGCATCGAGGTTGCGCCAGCGCGGATGGATGACCTCCTCGACGACCAGGTGGATCTGCTCGAGCACGGCTTGGGTGGCGGGTGCCTTCACGGTGGTCATCGGTGCCTCTCTTTCGGGTGGTCAGGCGTCGAGGGTGTCGAGGTGGTCTGCGGTGACGAAGTCGATCAACTTCTCGACCTCGGTGTTCAATCGGCCGTCCAGGTCGCGGAACGAGGTCACCTTCGCCAGCATTGCCTGCCACGCGCGGGCCACGTCGGCCTGTTCGGCATGTGGCAGGCCGAGGCGCTTGAGCGTGCCCTTCTTCCAGTCCTCGTCCTTGGGCACGGCCGGCCACGCCTTGAAGCCGAGGGCGGCGGGCTTGATGGCCTGCCAGATGTCGATGTAGCTGTGCCCGGTGATCATCAGGTGATCCCCGTAGCCCGACCGATGACATTCGGCCGCGATCCGGGACTCCTTCGAGCCGGGCACCAGGTGATCGACAAGCACCCCGAGACGGCGCCCGGGTTCGGGACGGAACTCGCCGATGATGCCGGGCAGGTCGTCGATGCCCCCGAGGTACTCCACGACCACGCCGACGTGGCGCAGGTCGTCGCCCCAGACCTTCTCGACCAGTTCGGCGTCGTGGCGGCCCTCGACGTAGATGCGGCTGGGCAGGGCCACCTTCGCGGTGGTGGTGGTCGCCCGAGAACCCGAGGCGGTGTGGGTGGGTCGGGCACTGCCGGCGCGGGGAGGAATGCGGACCGCGACCGGCAGGCCGTCGACCCAGAAGGTGCCACCGACGGGGAAGGCGCGGCGCTTGCCCTTGCGGTCCTCGAGCAGCACCAGCCCGTTCTCCCAGCCGACGACGGCACCGGTGAAGTCACCTGGCACCTCGAGCACGAGGTCGCGCTCGAGGGCGAGTTCGCGGGGCTTGGGCTTCTCACGCGGCGCGGCCAGCACGTCGCGTCCGTAACGATCGGCGAAGGGCGAGGTGGGGGAAGTCACGGAAGTCGAGCCTACCCATCCCGAACGCCCCACTTCCGCACGGCGGGCGGTCCGTCAGTCGAGCAGGTCGCGAATGACTGCGTCGGCCAGCAGGCGTCCCTCGAGCGTGAGCACCAGCCGCTCTCCCCCGTCGGGCCCTTCGGTGACGAACGCCAACCCACGATCCACCGGGTCGCTCACCCGCTCCCGCTCGGCAGGCGTCAGCACCGACAGCGGCAGACCGTCGGCAATCCGCAACTCCAGCATCACCCGCTCGACCCGGCGCTGTTCCGCCGTGAGCAGTTCTCGTCCGGCGCCCGGGGATCGGCCCTCGTCCAGTGCCTTCGCATACGTGCGCGGGTGCTTGACGTTCCACCAACGCACGCCACCGACATGGGAGTGCGCGCCGGGGCCGACGCCCCACCAGTGGTCGCCGCGCCAGTAGGCAAGGTTGTGCTCACTGCGGTGCGCTCGCCCCGACCCGTCGCCGGAAGGACGCGCCCAGTTCGAGACCTCGTAATTGACGAAGCCCGCGCGGGTGAGCAGGTCTTCGGTGAGCAGGTACTTGTCGGCCAGGTCGTCCTCGTCGGGCAGCGGGATGTTCCCGCGCTCGACCTGCCGCGCGAACCGGGTACCGGGTTCGACGATCAGCGAGTAGGCGCTGAGGTGGTCGACGTCGGCACTCAGGGCCGACTCGACGGAGGCCCGCCAGTCGTCCAGCGACTCCCCCGGCGTGCCCATGATCAGGTCGAGCGAGACGTCGTCGAACCCGGCGGCGCGGGCGTCCGCGACCACCTCGAGCGCGCGCCCCGGGGTGTGGGCCCGCTCGAGCAGCTGCAGGACGTGCGGACGAGCCGATTGCATCCCCAGGCTGAGCCGGTTCACCCCGGCCTCGAGCATGCCGGCGAGCAGCTCGGGCGTGGTCGACTCCGGGTTGGCCTCGGTGGTCACCTCGCAGGTCTCGGCGAACCCGAACGCCTCGCGCAGGTGGTCCAGCAGCGAGCGGTACTGGTCGGAGGACAGCAGCGACGGGGTGCCGCCGCCGATGAACACCGACTTCAGGGGCGGGCGGTCGTCCGGGAGCACGCGTGCCGCGAGGTCGATCTCGCGGTGAGCCGCAGTCAGGTAGTCGGCGATCGAGAGCCCCCCGAGCTCGGCGGGGGTGTAGGTGTTGAAGTCGCAGTAGCCGCACCGCGACGAGCAGAACGGCACGTGCAGGTAGACCGACAATCCGTGCTCCCCTGAACCGGAGTCGGCTGCGCCCAGCTCTGCCAGCGCCTCGGCGGGGAGCGTTCCGTCGTCGGGGACGGGCTCACCGTCGGGCAGCGCAGAGGGCATGGTGACCACTGTAGGGCGCGCGCTCGCGGGGACATCGGTCTCGATGTGGTCACGGTAGGGTCGAGGGACTTGCCCCGGGGGGGGGTGGAGGTGACCATGAGTCATGGCGAAGCACCGATCAGCCCACGCACTGCTGCAGGGAACCCTGCCTGCTGGTGCCCTGACTGTTGCCGTCGCCGGTCTGGTGCAGCTGGCGGGGTGCAGCTCGGGTGCAGCCACGCCGACTCCACACGAGTCCCTGCCGCCGACCACGATCTCAGCGGCGCCCTCGCCTGCACCGGCCCCCACGGTGTCGCTCGATGCCCAGACACTGGCCGCCGCCCAGCGCGGCTGCCTCGCGGCCGCACCTACCGCCCGCGAGCTTCGTCCCGACGACCATGCCGCGCTGGTCGGCAGGCAGGTCGACTTCTGCCTGATGGACGAGGGCCACGCCAGCATCGGGACGATCCCGGTGTCCCGGGTGACGGCCTGGCCCGATTCTGACGAGGCCAAACAAGCCATTCGCACCCTGTCGCCCTCCGAACCCGTCCCGCAGGACGGCTCACGGGTGAGCACCAGGAGCTACACCATCCTGGTCGTTGACGGCATCGGCTACCGAGCCAGGGTGCTGGAATTCAGCTCCTGACCCCCACCACGAGCCGACCTGGGGGTCTCGAGCAGGTCACGAATCGGCTCACCCTCGGCGAACACCGACGCAACTGTCACAGGGGAGTTCTAGTGTGTCCATCATGAACCTGTCTCGTCGCTCCATCCTCGGCGCCACTGGCGGAATCGCCGCCCTGGCCACCCTCGCCGCCTGCGGAAGCAACTCCGGCGGCATCGGCACCTCGTCCGCCCCCTCCTCGGCCGACACCGGCGGCGTCTCGGCGTCGACATCGGCCTCGGCCGGTGGGCCCAAGCCCACGCTGCAGCAGTGGTACCACGAGTACGGCGAGGCCGGCGTGAAGGAGGCCGTCGAGAAGTACGCGGCCGCCTACCCCGACGCCGACGTGAAGGTGACCTGGAACGTGGGTGACTACAACAAGAAGCTGTCGGCCACACTGCTCACCAACGACGTGCCCGATGTCTTCGAGGCCGAGCAGGGCGGCTCGCTCGACATGATCCAGGGCAAGCAGATCGTGGGCCTCAACGACATCTTCGACTCGGTGAAGGACCAGTTCAGCCCCAAGGTGGTCGAGCGGTTCACCTTCGACGGCACGATCTACGGCATTCCGCAGGTCATCGACATGCAGCTGCTCTACTACCGCAAGTCGGTGCTCGAGAAGGCCGGCAAGCAGCCCCCGAAGACCCTGGCCGAACTGATCGACGTCGCCAACGCCGTCGCGACGGCCGACATGGGCGGGTTCTTCGCCGGCAACGACGGTGGTCTGGGCGTGCTCGGCACCATCTTCATCTGGGCGTCTGGCAACGAGCAGCTCAACACCGACCGCACCGAGGCCACCTTCTTCAACCCCAACTTCTACGACGGGCTCAAGGCCTACGCCGACTTCTACAAGAACGGCAAGGGGCTGCTCAAGGCCGCCTCGAAGGAGTGGTACGACGGCACCCCCTTCGCACAGGGCGAGACCGCTATGCAGTGGGGCGGGCTCTGGTCGATGCCCGACATCCAGAAGGCGTTGGGTGACGACTTCGGCGTGCTGGCCTTCCCCGCGATCGGCACCGCGGGTCGTCCGGCAGTGCCGTTCGGCGCCTTCGGTGCCTGCGTTGCTGCCAAGGGCAAGAACATCGAGGCGGCCAAGGCCTTCGTCAAGTGGCTGTGGATCGACAATGACGACGACCAGGTCGATTTCGCCAACTCCTACGGCACCCACATTCCCGCCAAGCTCTCGCTGGTCGCCAAGGCCGACAAGCTCGCCTCCGGCCCCGGCGCCGATGCGGCCAAGTTCGTCGCCGACAACGGGTTCACCAACGACATCATGTGGTCGGGTGCTCTCGGCGAGGCCTACGGTGCCGCCGTGTCGAACGTGATCACCAAGGGCGCCGACCCCGCCAAGGAGTTCGAGTCGGTGGCCCAGAAGGCCAAGGACGAGCTCAAGCGCCTCAAGGGCTGATGAGTCAGCCCACCGGCGACTCCGCCGCCCGCGACGGGGCGGGGCTGCTGCCGAACGGGCAGCGGCCTCGTCCCGCCTCGACGTGGGCGCGGATCGCCGGCCGGCAGGGGCGCAACCTGTGGTTCTTGGCGTTCGCGCTTCCCTTCGTGGTCGGCCTGCTGGTGTTCGTCTACGTGCCGATCGGCTGGTCGGCCTACCTGTCGTTCTTCGACGCACGCGCGACGGTGAAGCCCACCAAGTTCGTGGGCCTCGACAACTATCGATACCTGCTCGGCGACCCGATGTTCCGCTCGTCGATCGTCACCTTCGTGGTGTTCGCGGCCTTCATCGTGCCCGTGACCTACGTCTGCTCGCTGGGCCTCGCACTGCTGCTCGACGGGGTCAAGGTCGGACGAGCGTTCTTCCGCTCGGTGTTCTTCATTCCGACGGCGGTCTCGTACGTGGTGGCGGCCATGGTGTGGCGGCTCAGCTTCTTCAACGGGGCCCGCTTCGGCCTGGCCAACTCCCTGCTGCGGCAGTTCGGGGGCGAGAACAAGGCGTGGCTGCTGGGTGGCGACAACTCCTGGTACTGGATGGTCGTGATCACGCTGCGGCTGTGGCTGCAGGTCGGCTTCTACATGATTCTGCTGATCGCCGGGCTCAACCGGATTCCCCTCGACACCTACGAGGCGGCGGCGATCGACGGGGCCACCGGCTGGCGCAAGTTGCGCTGGATCACCCTTCCCCAGCTGCGGACGACCACGGTGGCGGTGATGATGCTGCTGCTGATCAGCGCCTTCCAGGCCTTCGACGAGTTCTTCAACCTGTTCGGGGCGATCGGCTCGTATCCGACGTTCGCCCGGCCGCCGCTGGTGCACCTGTACCTGCTCAGCCTGGGCGGGTCACAGGTCGACCTCGGTCTGGGCGGCGCGGGCACGATGATCGTCACGGCCCTGATCGTGGCCTTCGGGCTGGCCCAGAACTGGCTGCTGAACCGGGGTGAGAAATGAGCATGGTGGCCTCGAAGGGCTCCCGGGCGGCGTCGGCCGTGCGGTACGTGGTGCTGGTCGTGCTGGCCGTGTTGTTCCTGCTGCCGTTCTACGTGATCGTGCGCAACGCCTTCTCTGACAACTCCACGATCGTTGCCGCCCGCTGGCAGTGGATCCCGAAGGCGTGGGACTTCGGCGTGCTGCAGCGCATGCTCACCGACGAGCAACTCGACATTCTCGGGGCGCTGTGGCACTCGGCCCTGCAGTCGGTCGGCCAGACGGTGCTGACCATCGTGGTGGCGCTGCTGGCCGGGTACGCACTGGCCCGGCTCGACAACCGTCTCGGCAAGGTGTTGACGGGCATCACCCTGTTCACGCTGATGGTGCCGGCCGCGGTCACCTTCCTGCCCACGTTCGTGATGACCGCCCAGTTCGGCTGGATCGACACCCTGCGAGGACTCATCATTCCGGTGATGTTCTCGGCCTTCGCCGTCTACCTGTTCCGGCAGAACTTCCTCACCTTCCCGGTCGAACTCGAAGAGGCGGCAGCCATCGACGGCGCCAACCCGTGGTCGACGTTCTGGCGGGTGGTGGTGCCCAACTCGATGGGCATCGTCGGCGCAGTGGGCACGATCACCTTCATCGGGGCCTGGAATGCGTTCCTGTGGCCACTGCTCATCGCCCGCGACAACACCCGGACGATCCAGCTCACCCTGAGTCAGTTCATGACCTCGCAGGGCGTGAAGTATCCCGAACTGTTCGCCGGCGCGCTGGTGGCCGTGGTGCCGGTGGTGATCGTCTTCCTGTTCCTGCAGCGGTGGCTGGTCGAGGGAGTCGAGACCTCGGGCATCAAGTGATCACGTAGGCCAGAGGAACCCGCCCGCTCAGCCCTGCTTCTTGTCCTTCTCCTTGGAGCCCTCGCCGGTCTGCAGCGCGGCCACGAAGGCCTCCTGGGGCACCTCGACGCGTCCGACCATCTTCATGCGCTTCTTGCCCTCCTTCTGCTTCTCCAGGAGCTTGCGCTTGCGGCTGATGTCACCGCCGTAGCACTTGGCGAGCACGTCCTTGCGCATGGCGCGAATGGTCTCGCGGGCGATCACCCGGGCGCCGATCGCGGCCTGGATCGGCACCTCGAACTGCTGGCGGGGAATCAGGTCCTTGAGCTTGGCCGCCATCGCCACGCCGTAGGCGTAGGCCTTGTCCTTGTGCACGATCGCCGAGAAGGCGTCCACCGGGTCTCCGTGCAGCAGGATGTCGACCTTCACCAAGTCGCTGGCGGCCTCGCCGTCGGGTTCGTAGTCGAGGGAGGCATAGCCCTTCGTCCGCGACTTCAGGGCGTCGAAGAAGTCGAACACGATCTCGCCCAGCGGCAGCCGGTAGCGGATCTCGACGCGGTCCTCCGACAGGTAGTCCAGCCCGAGCTGGATGCCGCGGCGGGTCTGGCACAGTTCGAGAATGGTGCCGATGTACTCCGCCGGCGCCAGCAGCGTCGCCTTGATCATCGGCTCGTACACCTCGGCAATCTTGCCCTCGGGGTACTCCGACGGGTTGGTGACCGTGTGCTCGGTGCCGTCCTCCATCGCCACCCGGTAGACCACGTTGGGGGCGGTCGAGATCAGGTCGAGGTTGAACTCGCGTTCGAGGCGTTCGCGGACGATCTCCATGTGCAGCAGCCCGAGGAAGCCCACGCGGAAACCGAAGCCCAGTGCGCCCGAGGTCTCGGGCTCGTAGGTGAGGGCGGCATCGTTGAGCTGCAGCTTGTCGAGCGCCTCGCGCAGTTCGGGGAAGTCGTCCCCGTCGATCGGGTAGAGACCGGCGAAGACCATCGGGTTGGGGTGCTTGTAACCGCCCAGGTCCTGGGTGGCGGGCCGCGACGTGAGGGTGACGGTGTCACCGACGCGCGACTGACGCACGTCCTTCACCCCGGTGATCAGGTAGCCGACCTCGCCGACGCCCAGCGCACCGGCCTTGATCGGTTCGGGCGAGATCACGCCCACCTCGAGCACCTCGTGGGTGGCCTTCGTCGACATCATCAGAATGCGCTCGCGGTGCGACAGCTCACCGTCGACCACCCGCACGTAGGTCACCACGCCGCGGTAGGTGTCGTAGACGGAGTCGAAGATCAGCGCCCTGGCCGGCGCCTTCGGGTCGCCCACGGGGGCGGGAATCTGGCGGACGATCTCGTCGAGCAGGTCGGTGACACCGACGCCGGTCTTCGCCGACACGCGCAGCACGTCGGAGGGGTCGCAGCCGATGATGCCGGCCAGTTCGGCGGCGAACTTGTCGGGGTTCGCGCTGGGCAGGTCGATCTTGTTGAGCACCGGAATGATGTGCAGATCGGCCTCCATGGCCAGGTACAGGTTGGCCAACGTCTGGGCCTCGATGCCCTGGGCGGCGTCGACCAGCAGGATCGCACCCTCGCACGCCGCCAGCGAGCGCGACACCTCGTAGGTGAAGTCGACGTGACCGGGGGTGTCGATCATGTTCAGCACGTGGGTGGTGCCGTCGAGATCCCAGGGCATGCGCACGGCCTGCGACTTGATGGTGATGCCACGTTCCCGCTCGATGTCCATGCGGTCGAGGTACTGGGCCCGCATGGCGCGCGGGTCGACGACCTCGGTGGCCTGCAGCATGCGGTCGGCCAGCGTCGACTTGCCGTGGTCGATGTGCGCGATGATGCAGAAGTTGCGGATCACGTCCGACGGCGTGGCGCCGGGTGCAGGTGCGTGGGTCGAAACGGGCATGCAGCAGATCCAGTCAGGGTCGGGTGTGAGCGGCTCCCCAGTCTCTCACGCGCGCACGTGGGACGCACCTTCGCTGGTGCCTGCCCATCCCATCCCCCGGCCCCCAGGCCCGCCATCCCCACCCCCGGCCCGCCTTCCCCGACTTGGCTTCAGTTCGTGCACATGGCTTCGGTTCAGGACGGAAGCCATGTTCATGAACTGAAGCCAAGGGGAGATGGGTGGACGAACCGGCGAGTGGGTGGACGAACCGGCGAGTGGGTGGACGAACCGGCGAGCTGGCGGACGAACTGCGGGTTGGGGCGGACGAACCCGGAGGCCGCGGCGCAGCAACCGCCAGCAGCCGCCCCGATTTGGGCGGCGGGTGCCGGGCTGGTAACTTTGTTGTTCGCGCGTGCGCCGCGTTGACCACCCTCGGGTGACGATGACGGTGCCGCACCACCCAGACCCTGGATTTCGAGAAAGTTGGAGCCTGCCCGATGGCAAACATCAAGTCGCAGATGAAGCGCATCAAGACCAACGAGAAGGCGCGTCAGCGCAACAAGGCCGTCAAGTCGGCTCTGAAGACCCACGTGCGTCGCTTCCGCGAGGCCGTCGAGGCCGGCGACAACGACAAGGCTCTCGACTTCGCGAAGGCCGCCAACAAGGCCCTCGACAAGGCCGCCAGCAAGGGCGTCATCCACGCCAACCAGGCCGCCAACCGCAAGTCGTCGATCTCGAAGGCTGCCGCCAAGCTCTCCTGAGCTCCCCCGAGCAGGCCGCGCACCCTTCGGGGCAGCTGACGGTCGCTCACCAGCTGTGATGCAGCGCCCCCGATCCTTCTGGGTGATCGGGGGCGCTGTGTTGTCCCCTCCCCCCCATTTCGACAGCCTGATTGCGTCGACAGCCAGATCGTCGACAGCCTGACGTGCGACAGCCTCAGCGCGCCGCGCGGGCCCGATCCAGGGCCAGCAGCATCTGCTCGAGGGCGAAGTCCGGATCGGCCGCCACTCCCTTGACGGCACCGTCGGCCACGGCCACCGCCACCACACCGTCGGCGACCGCCCGCGGGCTCCAGGCCCGTGACAGTCGGGCGAGGTCCTTCACCTTCCACGGCGGCACCCCGATCTGGCGGGCCAGCTCACCATCGTTCAGTCGGGACGACCGCAGGTCGTGGTACTTCCCCAGCCCGCGCAGCGAGTTCGCCACCGCGCTGGTCACGAGCACCGGCGCCACCCCCGTCGCCAAGGCCCAGCGCAACTTCTCCAGTGCATCACCGGTGCGGCCCGCCATCACGTCATCGGCCACGGCGAAGCTGGTGACCTCGGCTCGTCCGCCGAAGTAGGTCTGGATCGACTCGACGGTCAGCGGCTGGTCGCCGAGATCGTCCCCCAGCTGGGTGACGGCCGCGGCCAGCGCCCGCGGGTCGGCGCCGATCGCGTCGACCAACGCCTGGGCCGCTCCGCCACCGAGGCGCACCTTGGCCCGCCTCGCCTCGGACTCGACGAACTTGCCCAGCTCCCACGCCTTGATGGTGGGCGCCTCGAGGGTCTCGACCTTGGCCTTCTTGAGCTTGTCGAGCAGGGCCTTGCCCTTCACACCACCCGGATGCGTCATCACCAGACTCAGTTCGTCCGGCGGGTTCGCGGCGGTGGCGGCGACGAGGTCGAACAGCGACTGGTCGAGGCCCGAGATGTCGTTCAGCACCACGATCGAGGCCGTGGAGAACAGCGATCCCCCGGTCAGTTCGGCGAACGTGCCGGCGTCGACGGCGGCGGCCTCGACCCGGTGCAGGTCGGCCTGCGGTGCCTGCTGCTGGGCGGCCTTCACGCGCGCGGCAACGTGCCGCTCCGCCAGCAGCGACTCGGGCCCCGCGACCAGCAGGGCTCGTCCCATGGCAGCCTGTGCGGCACTCATGCGCTCATGATGCCAGCCAGCTCCGACACACTCACACCAGCCCCACACTCACACCAGCAGCGCGCCGCCGTGCGGCGGCAGGTGCACCACGTCACCGACGAGTTCGGCACCGCTCGGCGTCGCGAACATCACCGCCACCGCCCCCTCGACCGCCACCTCGGTCGGCTCGTCGGAGAAGTTGACCGCCACCCTCACCGTGGCCCCGGCGCTGGACTGCCGGGTCATCAGCAACGTGCCCAGGTCCTCGTCCACTGCGCAGGCGGTCAGCCGCAGATCGGGCTCGGTGAGAGCCGGCAGCCGCTTCCGCAGCCGCAGCAGCTCGCGGTAGCAGGCCAACACCCGGGCGTGTCGCCCGTGGTCGCGCTCGTCCCAGTCGAGTTTCGAACGCACGAAGGTGGCCTCGTCCTGCGGGTCGGGCACCTGGTCGGCATCCCAGGCCATGGCGGCGAACTCGGCCAGTCGTCCCTCGCTCACCGCCCGACCCAGCTCCGGTTCGGGGTGCGAGGTGAAGAACTGGAACGGGCTGGACGACGCCCACTCCTCGCCCTGGAAGAGCATGGGTGTGAACGGACCCGCCAGCGTCAACAGGGCCGCCACCGCCAGCTGGTCGTCGTCGAGCACCTCGGCGAGCCGATCGCCGCGGGCCCGGTTGCCGATCTGGTCGTGGTTCTGGTTGGCCACCACCAACCGCCAGCCGGGCACCCGCGAGGTGTCGATCGGACGACCGTGGTCGCGTCCGCGGAAACTCGAGTAGCTGCCGTCGTGGAAGAACCCCTGCGTGATCACCTTCTGCAACGCCGACAGCGGGGCGAAGTCGGCGTAGTAGCCGTCGGTCTCGCCGGTGAGCGCCACGTGCACCGCGTGGTGGAAGTCGTCCGACCACTGCGCGTCGATGCCGAGGCCACCGGCCTCGCGCGGGGTCACCATGGCGATGTCGTTCAGGTCGGACTCGGCGATCAGCGTCAACGGACGACCCAGGTGCGCCGACAGGGCGGCCGTCTCGGTGGCCATCTGCTCGAGCAGGTGCAGGTCGGAGTCATCACGGAGGGCGTGCACCGCGTCGAGCCTCAGGCCGTCGACGTGGAAGTCGGTGAACCACATCTGCACGCCGTCGAGAATGAACCGGCGCACCTCGGCGGCACCCTCGCCGTCGAGGTTGACCAGATCACCCCAGGTGCTCTGCCCGGGCTTGAGGTACGGGCCGAACAGCGGCAGGTAGTTGCCCGAGGGCCCGAAGTGGTTGTGCACCACGTCCTGCATCACCGCCAGCCCGCGGGCGTGTGCGGCGTCGACGAACCGCTGGTAGGCGGCGGGCCCACCGTAGGGCTCGTGCACGGCCGTCCAGGAAACCCCGTCGTAGCCCCAGTTGTGCACCCCGTTGACGGCGTTGACGGGCATGAGTTCGACCACGTCGATGCCCAACTCGACGAGGTGGTCGAGTCGTCCGATGGCGGCATCGAGGGTGCCCTCGGGGGTGAAGGTGCCCAGATGCAGCTCGTACAGGGTGGCCCCGGCCAGCTGGCGCCCGGTCCAGGTCTGGTCGGTCCAGGTGAAGGCGTCGGCGTCGAAAGTGCGCGACGGGGCATGCACCCCGGCGGGCTGCCGGCGCGAGCGCGGGTCGGGGCGGGGGGTCGGGTCGTCGTCCAGCAGGTAGCCGTAATCCACCTCGCCCTGGGGTTCGGGGCCATCGAGCTGCCACCAACCGTCGCCGGTCGGCGTCATGGGCAGCACGCGGTCGCCCACCTGCAGCCGAACCCGCTCGGGAAGGGGTGCCCAGACGTCGAATCGTCCGCGTCCGTTGCGCAGCTGACGCGGGACGGGCCGCACGAGCAGCGCCACGGGGTGGGTGTCGAGCAGGTCGGCCAGCCGCACCGAGCCGGCGAACGGCCGGTCGGTGAGCGCGTCGATCCACTCGCCTCCCGGCAGCGGCAGGCGGGTCTCACCGAAGCCACCCCGCTCGGCCAGACCGTGCGGCAGGCGGGTCACCACGGCGATCGCTCCCCCGCGGTCGAAGGCCAGCACGTGGTCGACGGCCTCGCCGGTGGCTTCGAGGGGGGCGTAGTCGGTGAAGAGCTCCGCTCGGTCGCGGCGGGTGGTGAGGCCGATGTGGGTGACCAACAGCTTGGCGGCGCCGGGGTCGTCCACCGTGCCGTCGAGGGTCGGACGATCGCCCAGCCGGATGCCCTCCAGCAGCCCGGCGCGACGGTCGAAGTCGACGGACCGGCGGTTGTCGGGGTCGACCAGCGAGTCCTCCCACAGCTCGGAACCCTGGTAGATGTCGGGAACGCCGGGGGCCATGATCGTGACCAGCTTGGCGGCGAGGGCGTTGCTGTGGCCGGCGGCGGCGATTTCAGCCGCGGCCTCGCCCACCACCCGGGCCACCGCGGGGTCGTCGAAGCAGGCGTCGACGGCAGCGTGCACGGCCGCCTCGAAGGACTCGTCGGGGGCGGTCCACGTGGTGCGCTCCCCCGCCTCGCGCATCGCCTTCATGGCGTAACCGTGCAGCCGTTCCCGCAGGTCGGGGTCGGACGACCATGCGCCAACGATCGCCTGCCAGAGCAGCTGGGCGAACCCTCGGTCGGGCAGGGGCACCAAGCTGTCGAGCTCGGCGATGATGCTGGCCCACCACTGCGGACGCTCGGCGAGCACCGAGATGCGGGCGCGCACGTCTTCGCCGCGCTTGGTGTCGTGGGTCGAGCCGGCGGTCATCGCGGCCGGCCAGGTCTCGTGGCGGGTGGCCATCGCGGCGTGGAACTCGTCCGGGCTGATCGAGAAGACGCTCGGGTCGCCGCCGACCTCGTTGAGGCTCGTGAGACGTGACCAGCGGTAGAAGGCGCAGTCCTCGACGCCCTTGGCCATCACCATGCCGCTGGTCTGTTGGAAGCGTTGGGCGGCGTCGGAGGCGCCGTCGAACAGCACCGGGCCGAGCCGGGCGAACTGCTCGGCCAGGTCGGGGCGGTGCTCGTGGGCGGACGAGAAGGCCCGCTCGAGGTGCTCGCGCCCCTCGGGAAGGTAGCTGCGGTACACCGGGAAGCAGGCGAGCAGTTCGGCGACGGCGTCGACGAGTGACTCGTCGGTCTCAAGCCCGGTCTCGCGGGCGATGCGACGCACCTCGGAGTTCAGGATGGTGTCGGCCACCGTGCGCTTGGTGTCGTGGATCAGGGCGTGCCAGTCGGTGGCGTGACCGACCAGGGAGTCGGTGAGGTCACTCAGCGGCTGCATGCCGGCGGGGTCGACGAGCACCCGGTCGATCAGGGCCATCGCGTCGTAGCCGGTCGTGCCACTGGTCGCCCACCCGGTGGGCAGGTGCTCCCCCGGCTCGAGGATCTTCTCGATGAGCACGTACGACCCGTCGGGAGCGTCGGCGGTGCGGGTCAGGGCGGCGAGGTCGTCGAAGTAGCGCACCGGGTCGCGCAGGCCGTCGGGGTGGTCGACGCGTAGGCCGTCGACCAGGCCCTCGTCGAACCAGCGCTTGATCTCCTCGTGGCTGCGTGCGAACCATTCGGGGTCTTCCACCCGAATGGCGACCAGGTCGTTGACGGCGAAGAACCGGCGGTAGTTGAGGTCGGTGTCGGCCCGTCGCCAACTGATCAGCTCGTAGTGCTGGCGGGCGTGCACGACGTTGGGATCATCGTCGGGGCCGCCGGAGTTGGGGGCCAGCGGGTAGCGGTTGTCGTGGTAGTGCAGTTCGCCGGCGAGCACGCGCAGGTTCGCGATGGTGCCGTCGGGCAACAGGTCGTCGTCGCCGACGACCGGGATGCGCACCTTGCCGCTCGAACCGGGGCCACCCGCGACCTCCCAGTCGATGTCGAAGGCCGTCGCGAACGGTGAGGCCTGCCCGTGGGTGAGCACGTGCCACCACCACGGGTTCTCCCACGGACGAGCCACCCCGACATGGTTCGGCACGATGTCGACCAGCACGCCCATGCCGAGGCGGTGGGCCTCGTTGGCCAGCGCCGCCAACCCGGCGCCACGGCCGCGGGTGGGGTCGATCGAGGAGTGGTCAGAGACGTCGTAGCCGTGGCTGGAGCCCGTGCCCGCCGCCAGCAGCGGAGAGAGGTAGACCCAGTCCACGCCGAGGGCGTGCAGGTAGGTGAGCCGCTTCGCGGCCTCGAGGAGGTCGAAGTCCTCGGTGATCTGCAGTCGATAAGTGCTCGCCGGGGTGCGCATCGGTCAGGAGTTTATCGCGTCCTTGACGCTCGACTCCGGGCTGCCGAGGGTCGGGGTGCGGCGGGAGACCACGTCGTAGAGGGTCTTCCACGCGGCGGGCAGTTCGCGGACGACCCCGTAGCGCCACGTGCCCGGGCTGATCACCTTGGCGGTCTGGTCGCCGACTCCCTCGGTGTCGACCCCCACCAGACGGCAGGTGGCGACGGCGCGCGGCAGGTGGAAGTCCTGGGTGACCAGCGTCAGTTTCTCGACGCCGAAGATGCGCTTCGCGCGCACGCACGAGTCGTAGGTGTCGAAGCCTGCGAAGTCCTCGACCACCTTGCCCGCGGGGATGCCCCGCTGCTCGACGAGGTAGCGCTTCATCGCCTTCGGCTCGTTGTAGTTCTGTGCCCGGTTGTCACCCGACACCAGAATCACCCTGGCCTTGCCTGCCCGCACGAGATCGGCGGCCACGTCGAGCCGGGCCCGCAGGAAGGCGCTCGGCTGCCCGTCGGGGCGCACCCCGGCACCCAGCACGAGCACCACGTCGTTGGCGGGTGCGGTGGCGACGTCGTTGTGCTGGTGGCCGGCGGCGGCCACCTGCACGACCGCGGCCGGGGCCAGGGCGATGACCGCGATGGCGGTGAGCCCGACGGCCAGTCTGCGGATGCGCACGTCGCCCAGTGTGCCAGCCGTTCCTCAGCGTTGCGGCGCACGATTGGTCACCACCACCAGCCGATCCCCTCGTCGGAACAGCGCCACCGACCCCTGCTCATTGGTGGCGACCACCCGCATGCCGAGCGAGTGGGCCAGCTCGACCGCCTTGGCCGCGGGATGCCCGTAGTCGTTGTCGACGCCGGACGAGGCCACCGCCACCTGTGCGCCGCCTGCCTGCCAGAACCGACGCTCCTGCCGGGACGAACCGTGGTGCGGCATCGCCATCACATCCACGCGCAGCTCACCCGTGCCACCACCGCCGGGGCCGGTCAAGGCCCGCAGCGCGGCCCGTTGGGCGTCGGGCTCGGAGTCGCCCGCCAGCAACACACGCACCACCTGATCGCCGGCTCCGACCGTCGCCACCCCCATCACGGAGGCGTCGTTCTCGGAGGAGTTCTCGGGGTTGGCGGCCTCGTCCGTGGCGGTGGGCAGCACGGCGCCGGGCACCGGACCGGTGCGCAGGGTGTGCCACGCGACCTCACCGACGCTCCACCGCTCGCCGGCACGCGCCTCGGTCACCGGTACCCCGTGCGCGTGGGCCAAGGCGGTCACCATCCGGGCCGCGGGCAGACCGGGAGCGTCGCGGGAGACGACCACTCGTCCGACCGGGAAACTGTCGAGCACTTCGGCCAGCCCGGTCAGGTGGTCGGCGTGGAAGTGTGTGATCACGACCACCGGAAGGCTCCGCACCCCCAATTGGCGCAGGCAGGCGACGACCGGTTTGGGGTTCGGGCCAGCATCGACCAGCACCGCCTGGCTGCGGCTGGCGCGCAGCACGGCGGCGTCGCCCTGGCCGACGGCACAGAAGGCGACCCGCCAGTCACCGGGCCAGCCGGGACTCGCCGGTGCCCGCAGCAGAGCGATCGCCAACACGGCGGCCAGCGCCACCACCGCCCACGGACGCCTCAGGACCATCGGCATCACCCACGCCAGACCAAGGCTGAGCAGCGACACGATCACCAGACCCGCCGGGCTGGCCGGCCACGTCAGAGACCCACCGGGCAGGGCGTCGCCCAGCCTGGCGATCTGCAGCAGCGGTTCCACCGACCAGCCGCCCAACCATCCGAAGACCCCACCCACGGTGTCGCCGATCACGCCGGGCAACTGCGAACCGAACGCCGCCAGCATGCCCAGCACCGTCGCCGGCCCCACGAACGGCCCGGCCACGGCGTTGGCCACGATCCCCGACACGCTCAGCGTGCCCGACAGCGCCGTGACCAGCGGCTGGGTGGCGAGCTGGGCCGCCAACGGGACGGCGACCGCCTCCCCCAGCCAGCCCGGCGCCCAGCGCATGGCCCGCTGGTACAGACCGGCGCAGGCGATCAGGCCGGCGGTGGCGGCGGCCGACAGGGCGAACCCCCAGGATCGGGACAGCCAAGGGTCCACGACCATCAGCACCATCACAGCCGCCGACAGGTGGCGCAGCCCTCGGGAGCGCTCGCGCCCCCGGCCCACCCCCGCGCGACCCAGGGCCGCCAGGGCGACCAGACCCATCGCCGCCGCCCGCACCACCGACGGCTCGGCGCGGCACAGCACCACGAAGCCGAACACCGCCGCCACCTGGATGCCGCGCAGCACCCAGCCGCGGGCCCCGCAGCGGGTGGCCACCATCGTGCCGAACCCGAGCAGCAGCACCAGGTTCGAACCCGACACGGCGGTGAGGTGCGTCAGCCCGGTGGCCTTGAACCGGTCGACCACCTGCATCGGCAACCGCGAGGTGTCACCCACCACCAAGGAGGGCAGCAGTCCGGCCTGGTCGCGGGACGAATGCCGGGTGGCCCTCACCAGCCCCGCACGCAGGTGGTTGATGGCGGACGACCACCGGCCGGGTCGGGACTCCACCACGGGAGGAGCCCTGACGGTCAGGCTGCCCGTGGTGGGATCGGCGGCCTCGGGCGGGGTCAACCGGCCGGCGAGGGTCACCCGAGAACCCGCTGGCACCGTCGCGAGTGCCCGCCCCAGCTCGCCCGAGGCCCTCACCAGGATCGGTGGACCGCCGCGCACGACCCGCCCGCGGGCCCGAATCTGCTCGACTCGCAGCACCACGGTCGCGCTCTCCGGGCGCACCCCCTGCGCGGGGCTCAGGCGAACATCGCTGGTCAGGACTCCCGTGACCGTGGCGGCGGCTCCCTCTCGAGCCAGCTGGGCCGTGACCCCGTCGTGCACGGCGCCGACCCGGAACCCGGTCGTGAGCACCAGGCAGCACCCCATGAGCCCGATCGCGGCCCACTGCCAGTGACGGGCGACCAGCGCCGCCACCATCACGACCACGCTGAGCGCAACGGCCACGGCGCTCGGCCAGCCCCACCCCGGCAGGGTCACGAAGGCGGCCCCCCATGCGGCCAAGGCCGTGCCCACCAGGCGAAGGTCGGGGCGCGGGGCCGACGCGGGTGATCCAGACCCGGGCACGTCAGACCCGGGCATGTCAGACCCGAACAAGGGGCGCCAGCTTCTGGTAGGTCTTCGGACCGATGCCGTCGACCTCCTGCAACTCCTCCACACTCGAGAAGCGCTGGTGCTGGGTGCGCCAGGCCACGATGTTCTGCGCCGTGACCGGCCCGATCCCCGGCAGCGCTTCGAACTGCTCGACCGTGGCCGTGTTCAGGTCGAGTGGCGCCCCGGGTGCCCCCGTGGACCCCCCGGAGGTCGCCGGGCCAGCGCCGCCGCCGGGCGGGCGAACCTGCGACCGCTCCCCCTCGAAGGGCCCGACCAGCACCTGGCTGCCATCCACGATCGGCTGGGCCAGATTGAGATCACCCAGCTGCGCCCCCGTCACGACACCGCCCGCGGCCGCCAGGGCATCGGCGACGCGCGCACCCGGACGAACCCGGACGATGCCGGGGCGGGCGACTCGTCCGACGACGTGCACCACCAGATCGCTCGGGGCCACGGTCGCCTGACTCGCGGGCGATGGCGCCGAGGGGCCCTGTCCGGTGGCCACCCCCGAAGCCGACGGGGCTGGGTCGGAACTGAGCACCCCGAGCGGCACCTCGTCGGTGCGTGCCCGCAGCAGTTGCACCGAGCAGAAGACGAGAGCCACCACCACGAACACCCCGATGGCCCCCAGGTGGCGCGCACCGAACCGGCGCACGATGGTCACCGCAGAGGCCCGTTCCGCGGCCCCAGCCTCAGGTGACCCGGCCTCAGGTGACTCAGCCTCAGGCAACTCAGGCTCAGGTGGTTCGGTTGGCGGTGCCTCCCCCAACACGCGACGGAGCCGCCGGGCGGGCTCGAGCGGAGGCTCGGGGCCCGCCGGCGGCTCGTCCTCGGCGGGATGGTTGGTCGTGGGGTCGTGAAGGGTGCCAGTGCTCACACTGGTGTTGTGGTGCGCAGGGCCTCATTCGTCCCAGAAAGTTTTCGACCCTGTGCACAACTCCTGACCCCATCGTGGGGCTGTGGACAACTCCCGGCCGTCAGGCCCCGGGAACGATGCTCACCATCTTCGGCAGTCGGCAGATCACCTTCGCCACCGAACGACCGTCCAGCGAGCGCTGCACGCCGGGGTCGTTGACGGCCAACTCGGTCGCCTCCGCCTCGGTGATGTCCGGCGAGACGTCGAGCTTGGCGCGAATCTTGCCTGCCACCTGCACGACCATGGTCACCGACTCGGCCACCAGCAGCGAATCGTCCGCGGTGGGCCAGCTCGAGTTCGCCACCGAAGCCGGACGACCCAGCACCTCCCACATCTCCTCGGCGACGTAGGGGGCGAACAGGCTCAGCGACTGGGCCACGAACTCGACGGCCTCGCGCACGGCGGGATCGGCGGCGCCCGGCCCGGAGTCGACGGCCTTGCGGGTGGCGTTGACCAGCTCCATGATGCGGGCGATCACCACATTGAACCGCTGCGAGCCGAGCAACTCGGTCACCTCGGCGATGGTGCGATGGGTCACCTGGCGCAGGGCCCGCGAGCCCGTGGCAGCCTCCGCGTCCACGGGTGCCGCGACGTCGGTGGCCAGTCGGTAGGCGCGCTGCAGGAACTTCAGCGAGCTGGCGGGCGAGACGTCGGCCCAGTCGATGTCCTCCTCGGGCGGGCCGGCGAAGACCACGGTCAGGCGCACGGCATCGACACCGAACTCGTCCATCTGCTTGCCCAGATCGACACCGTTGCCCAGCGACTTCGACATCGCCTTGCCCTGGTTGATGACCTGCCCCTGGTTCAGCAGACGCAACATCGGCTCGTCGAAGTCGACCAGGCCCATGTCGCGCAGCACCTTGGTGAAGAAACGCATGTACAGCAGGTGCAGGATGGCGTGCTCGACACCACCCACGTACTGGGCGACCGGCATCCAGTTCTTGACGTCCTCCACGCGGAACGGCCCGTCCTGGTAGCCCGGCGAGCAGTAGCGGAAGAAGTACCACGACGAGTCGACGAAGGTGTCCATCGTGTCGGTGTCGCGTTCGGCCGGCCCACCACACGTCGGGCACGCCACCTCACGCCACGCCCGGGCCGCCTCCCCCGCCAACGGCGAGGTGCCCTTCGGGGCCAGGTCGGCCCCCTTCAGGTCATCGGGCAGGCGCACGGGCAACTGGTCGTCGGGGACGGGCACCTCGCCGCACGCGGGGCAGTGGACGATCGGGATCGGGCAGCCCCAGAAGCGCTGACGGCTGAGTAGCCAGTCCCGCAGCCGGAAGCTGACGGTCGCCTCGCCGGTGCCCTCGGAGCCCAGCTGCTCCAGCATGCGCGCCACGCCCGCCTGCTTGCCCACCAGCCCGTCCAGGACGCCGGAGTTCACGTATTCGCCGTCGCCGGTGACCGCCACTCCGGTCTGCGCGGGGTCGCCCTCACCGGTGTCGATGACCTGGACGATGGGCAGCCCGAAGGTGCGGGCGAAATCGAAGTCACGGGCGTCATGCGCCGGCACCGCCATGATCGCGCCCGTGCCGTAGTCGGCCAGCACGTAGTCGGCCGCCCAGACGGGCACGCGGGCACCGTTGACGGGGTTGATGGCGAACACGCCCAGATCGACACCGGTCTTCTCGCGGTCACTCGACTGGCGCTCGATCTCGCTGGCGCGCTTGGTCTTCTCCAGGTACTCCTCGAAGGCGGGGCGCGCCTCGTCCGAAACGATCTCGGACGCCAGCGCCCCGTCGGGTGCCACCACCATGAAGGTGGCTCCGTACAGGGTGTCGGGGCGGGTGGTGAACACCGTCACGGGCTCGTCGCGTCCCTCGATGGTGAAGTTCACCCGCGCTCCCTCGGAGCGACCGATCCAGTTGCGCTGCATGGCCAGCACGCGGTCGGGCCAGCCACCCTCCAGCTGGTCCATGTCGTCCAGCAACTGCTGGGCGTAGTCGGTGGTCTTGAAGTACCACTGGTTCAGCTGACGCTTGGTGACCGGGTTGTGACAGCGCTCGCACAGCCCCTGCACGACCTGCTCGTTGGCCAGCACGGTCTGGTCGACGGGGCACCAGTTGACGTAGGAGTTCTTGCGGTACGCCAGCCCACGCTCGAAGAACCGCAGGAACAGCCACTGGGTCCAGCGGTAGTAGTCGGCGTCGGAGGTGTGCAGGCGCCGGTTCCAGTCAACCGAGACGCCGTACCGCTTGAACGAGCGGGCCTGGGTGTCGATGTTGGCGTACGTCCATTCCGAGGGGTGGGCGTTGCGGGCGATGGCGGCGTTCTCGGCCGGCAGCCCGAACGAGTCCCAGCCCAGCGGGTGCATGACGTCGTAGCCCTGCATGCGCCACCAGCGCGAGGGCACGTCGCCCATGGCGAACGCCTCGGCGTGACCCATGTGCAGGTCGCCGGAGGGGTAGGGGAACATGTCCAGCACGTAGCGTCGTGGCTTGGAGCCGTCGTCGAGCGCGCGGAAGGTGCCGTCGGCCTCCCAGAAGGCCTGCCACTTCTGCTCGGCCTCGGCCGCCACGTACCCGCGGCGTTCGCTGTGCTCGCCAGCCTGCTCGCTCACTGTCGTCCCTCTCGTCGTCTGACCCGGGATGGGCCTGTCGTCGTCCTCACATGAAAAATCCTCGAGGCCCAGGGGGCATCGAGGACAGCCGCTCCACCATCGGGTGGGCGGCTAGCGAAGGAGCGACTCCATCTGCATGGGCAGCAGTGTACTCCGCCCGGCGGGGTGCTCGACAGTGCGCACCTCGTCTGCGGAATGTTCGCGAACGCCTCGACGGCCGCCCATGGGACTGATTGACTAAGTCTTGGACTAATTCAACCACCACGAAGGACACCCCATTCATGAGTGACAAGGTCAGGGTCGGCATTGTCGGCACCGGCGGCATCGCCCGCGGACGCCATCTGCCCTGCTTCACGGAGAACGAGACGGCGGAACTGGTCGCGCTGTGCGACATCAAGCCCGACGTGCTCGAGAAGGCCGCGGACGACTACGAGGTCGCCGCGCGCTACACCGACTACCTCGAGATGTACGACAAGGAAGACCTCGACGCGGTCATTGTCTGCACCCCCAACGACGTCCACGCCCCCGCCACCATCGCTGCCCTCGAGCGAGGCATCAACGTGCTGTGCGAGAAGCCCATGGCGCTCGACCCCACCGAGGGTCAGGCCATGCTCGAGGCAGCCGAGAAGTCGGGCAAGCTGTTGACCTTCGGCTTCCACTACCGCCACATGCCCGAGGTGATGGCCGCCCGCCGGGTGGTCGACTCCGGCGAGTTGGGCGACGTGTACATGGTGCGCGTGCAGGCCCTGCGCCGGCGTGGCATTCCCAGCTGGGGCACCTTCGTGCACAAGCACATCCAGGGTGGCGGCGCCATGATCGACTTCGGCGTGCACCTGCTCGATTCGGCGCTGTGGCTGATGGGGAACCCCAAGGCCGTCGAGGTCTCGGCCAGCCTGTCGCAGCGTCTGGGCAAGGAGCCCAACGTCAACATGTGGGGCAACTGGAACTACCAGGAGTTCACCGTGGAGGATCAGGTCGCTGCCTTCGTCCGCTTCGAGAACGGCGTCACCATGATGCTCGAGTGCTCGTGGGCCGTGAACATTCCGGAGTCGAAGGAGAACATCTCGCTGTCGGGCACCAAGGCCGGCCTCGAGGTCTTCCCCTTGAGCGTCAACAAGGCCGACCACGAGATGTTGACCACCTGGAAGCCGGACTGGATCGCCGACGCCAAGCTCGACCCCGGCGCCCACCAGGCCGCCGAGTTCGTCGAGGCCGTGCGCACCGGCGGTCAGGTCGTCACCAAGCCGGCGCAGGCCCTGCAGGTCACGCAGATCGTCGACGCGATGTACCGCTCGGCTGAACTGGGCGAGGCCGTTCGCCTCTGAGGCTCACCCGCTCAGGCTGCGGGTCCGGGCCCGATGGAGGGCATCGACGCCCACAGCCGCGGATGGACACCTTTGACGAGAATGGTGTTCAACAGATCGGCCATCCCGTAACGCGGGTTGAGGCTGAGGGCGCGCTGGCAGGCAATGCTTGCCAGCGCGCCATGCCCGTTCAACCAGGCCGAGAACCCCAGCAGGGCCAGCAGCGGCACCGACCACTTGGCCGGGGTCCTGCCCACCAGGTGGTGCCACAGCACCTGATGGTCCTCCGCGTTGGCGCGCGTCTGGGTGAGCCAGGCCTCGTCGCGCCACGGAATGCGCTGCATGAGCACGACCAGCCGGGCCTGTTCGTCGTCGGACATCTGGGCCGGAGCCGCCATGCCGCGGAACAACAACTCCAGCACCATGGCGATGCCGTCTTCGTCACTGAGCCCCCTCAAGGCCCGTTCCTGGCTGCGCACGCTGGCGGCGAACGGACGACCCCCGATACGGCTCGGCCCCTCGACACTGCGCACCAGGTCGTCGCGGGTGCCGGACGAGGTCAGACCTGCCGTGACGGCCTCGACCACCGCAGGCGGGCAGATGTCGTAGGGCTCCCCCGCCGCAGGGTCGAACTGCCACTCGTCGGTCAGCGACCACCAGCTGTGGCCATCGGTCAGGCTCACACTGTCCACGAGCAGCCCCCCCGCCACCTGCTCGATGAGGCCCACGGCCGACTGCAGCACCCGGGCCACCCGCTCGCTGTCGTGACCGTAGCCGAGCACGATGGCGTGGGCCCCCGGCGAGGGCCAACTCAGGGCCTCCCAGGCCCGGGCTGCCAGGTCGGGCTCCGCCTCGAGGTCGCTCAGGTCGCAGCGTGCGACGCCGGCTGTCACGCCTTCGTCGATCGCCACCACAACGACGGATTCCGTCGGCTCGAAGCCCAGCAGGTAGGGCGCGAGCGCCAGCAGGTCGGCGGGACTGGTGGCCCGCACACGTGTTTGCTTGTCCATGCCTGAGTTGTGGTGCGAAGCGGCCGGTTCGTCCCAACTATTTCTGGAGCCTGTGGACAACTCTTGGACCCATCAGCGGGCTGTGGACAACCCCCTCGCCACGTACGATGGAGGGCGATGAGCCAGCAGAACCACCCCCCGCAGCACCAGTGGCGTCCGCCGGCTGGTCCTCAAGGGACGCCTCCGCAGCAGCCGTACCCTGCCCAGCAGTACCCGAATCAGCCGTACCCGCCCCAGCAGGGCCAGTACCCCCAGCAGGGCCAGTACCCCCAGCAGGGCCAGTACCCCCAGCAGCCCAACCCCTACCAGCAGCCCACCGGGCACGATCCTCTCGGCAGGCAGCGCCCCGACAGCGTCTCGATCGACCAGTTCGCCGAGCCCAAGGGCCGGGCCACCTGGTGGGTGGCCGGCGGTGTGGGCGTCGTGGTGGTGGGGCTGCTGATCGCCGCGTTCACCGTGGGTCGTGAACCGACCGTCGCGCCGACCCCGTCGCCGTCGGTCTCGGGTTCGTCGACCCCGTCGGTGACCGGCCCGACCGCGGCCTCGAGCAATGCCGTGCCGTTCCATTCCGAGCGGGACGATGCCGACGGCTTCTGGACGATCACCGCCCAGCAGTGGACCGATCAGGGCCTCGAGCTGACCATGGAACTGTCGATCACCTCGGGCACCATGGAGTACTCGTTCTTCGCCCTCGACAACGCCACCACGCAGGACTACGACCCGGCCGCGGGCAGCACCGAGAGCCTGTCCCATGGCACGGCCAGCGAGGGTGAGAAGGTGACCGGCACCGTCATCTTCGACAAGCCGAAAGGTGACACGACTGTCTACCTGGCGGGCAGTGGCCGCCAGGTGACAGCACTCGTGGTCAAGGGCTGACCTGCCCGGTCAGGAGCGGTAGACGATCACCTTGTCGCCGACGTGCACCTGGTCGAACAGCCAGATGATCGACTGCTTGTCGCGCACGTTCACGCAACCGTGCGAGGCACCGTTGTAGCCGCGGGCGGCGAAGTCAGACGAGTAGTGCACGGCCTGGCCACCCGAGAAGAACATCGCATAGGGCATCGGCGTGTGGTAGATCGTCGACACGTGGTCGCGCGACTTCCAGCCGACCGAGAAGGCGCCCTCGCGGGTCGGGGTCAACTCCGAGCCGAAACGCACGTCGAGGGTCAGCTTGACCTGACCGTCGACCACCCAGGCCAGCTTGCGGGTGTTCTTGTCGATGCACATGGCCCGCCCCGTCATGCAGCGGGCGTCGAGCTTGGCCGCACCGGTGGTCTGCTTCGGCGGCTTGTTGTACATCTCTTCGGTCGTGGGGGTCTTGGTCATGCCCACCAGCAGGTCGAGGGTGCGCTGGTCGATCTCACCGGTGACCGGAATACCGCGCTTCTCCTGGAATCCCTTGACCGCGGCCACCGTGACCGGACCGTAGGTGCCGGTGATGGTCTTCTCCTCGTACCAGGCCAACTCCTTGAGGCGCACCTGAATGCGACGCACCGCATCACCGGTGGAGCCCTGCTTGTACAGGGCAGGGCCAGCTCGCAGGATGTTGTACATCTGGTCGTGCGAGGGGGTCTTGGTCATCGCGACCAGCTTGTCCCAGGTCTGCTGGTCAACCTCACCGGTGGCCGGGAAGCCGCGCTTGCGCTGGAAGCCGGTCACGCCCTCGACGGTGGCCGCGTCGTAGGTCGGCTGGATCTTGCCGGCGTACCAGTCCAACTGCAGCAGTCGATGGTTGAGTTCGCGCACCTTGTCACCCGAGTCACCCTTCTTCAGGATGGCCGCGGCCTGCGTCGGGGTCGGCGTGGGCGTGGGCGTGGCCGAGGTGGGTGCCGGGGTCGACGTCTCGTCCGTGGGGGTGGGGGTGTTGGTGGCCGGCCCCTCGGAGGTGGCCGGGGAGGCCGCCGTCGACGAGGGAGCGCTGCTTTCCGGGGCAGGGGGGTTCGAGGGGTGGGCTGCGCCCTGGTCCTTGGCACACCCGGCCGACAGCGCCACCGCGAGCGTGACGACGGTGACAGCGGCCGCCTTGTGGAATGCAGTCTTCATGGTGGGGATCCTCACGGAATGGGCGATCAGGGGAACGACCGCTGAAACACAATAACTGCGGTCGTGAGCAATACGCGCATCGACCCCGGTCCGGTTGCCGCCGATGACCCAAGAAGTCCCTGAGAACTCTCGACGCCGCCCTCAGTGTTCGCCCATCAGACCCACGGACGACGCCGGTCTCGCCCGTGCCCGACCCTGGTCGGCGTCTTCGGCACCCGAGGGCCACAAGCGGCCGTCAACGATCGCAGACGCCCGTCGACGAGGGCACAGTCGAGTCATGAGCCAGCCAGCGACGCCCCGCCCCCTGTACCCCCTGCCCGATCTTTCTCAGGTGCCAGATCGAAACCGGACACCAGAGCGACCCCGGCCGCACGTGCCGTCGTCCGGTCAACTGATCGGTGATGCCGAACGCGATCGCGTCTGCCAGGAGCTCGCCGACCACTTCGCGGCTGGCCGGTTGACCGTCGAGGAGTTGGACGAGCGCACCAGCCGCGCCGTCGGTGCGCGCACCAATCGCGATCTGGCAGGGCTGATGGCCGACCTGCCGGCTCCGACCCGGCTGGCTCCTGCGCCCCGGATGCCGGGCCCACCGGCGCCGGCGTCCACGGCGGTGGCCGACGTGACCCGTGCCGTGGTCATCTCGATGCTCGGCTTCATCAGCCTCGGTGCCGCGCTCTGCACGGTGATGTTGCTGGGCGCGCTCGGGGTGAGCGGCGGTTCCGAGTTCGCGTCCGCCGCGCTGGCGGCCTTCGGCGCCAGTGTGGCCACCGCGGGTGCCTGCTACTTCTTTCCTCGCATGCGCGCCTCAACTCCCGCCAGTCACGACTGAGGGGGCGCAGGCGAGCATGGTCTCGATCTCGGCCAGCAGTCGTGCCCGAAGGCCCTCGGCCCGCTCGGCGAACAGCCGCTGCTGCCGCACGTACTCGGCCTTTCCCTCGGGGGTTTCCACCGGGACGGCCTCGAATCCCCATTCCGCCAGGTCATAGGCGCTGGCCCGCATGTCGAGGGCGCGAATGTCGCAGGCCAGTTCGTAGCAGTCGAACAGCAGCTCGGACGAGGTCAGCGGGTGCAGCTTGCCCGCCCATTTGTAAAGGTCCATGTTGACGTGCAGGCAGCCGCCCTGGTCGGTCGCGAGTTGGTCATCGCGGGTCAGCGGACGCTGGTTGAGCGGGGCCGCGGTGGGGGTGAAGAAGCGGAAGGCGTCGAAGTGGGAGCAGCGCAGGTCGTGCGCCTCGACGATCGCCGCGGTCTCCTCGGGCGAGTGGCGCAGGGGCACCGCTGCGTGGCGCACCGCCTCGGCCGGCAGCCGGTGCACCATGGCCCACTCGTGCAGACCGAAACACCCGAAGTGAGCGGGGCGCGAGTCGACGGCGGTGAGCAGGCGACGTGTGAAGTCCAGGGTTCCGCGGCGCACCCCCAGGAAGGCCGCCACGTCGACGCGGGCCGCGCCCGCCTCGTCCGTGGTGAAGAACCTGCGGCCGGCGAACTCGGGGGCACTCAACAGCCGGACCCCGGCGCCGGGGCTCCACGCGACGAGCTCCGAGGGCCGCAGCCGGTAGTAGTCGAAGAGGAAGTCCCAGACGGGGTGCTTCTCGCCGCGGGAGCGTCGCTCGACCACGGAGGCCAACGCCATTCTGGCGCGGTCACGGTGGGCGTCTGAGCGCGCGAGCCACTGCTCACGCGACCATTCCACCTCGTTCGTCACGGGTGTCCATGGTAGTCGGGTGCCCGAGCTGGCGGCGGGGCGATAGGATGACGACGCCGGTGCGGTGCCACGCACACACCGGCGCGGCGGTGGGGCTCGCCGATCCGAACCTCGACGTTCCTCGCTCCGAGGGGCGAACGACAACAGTCCCTACCACCTGGCGCGAGCGCGCCCTGAGGTAGGAGATCGCATGCCCGAGAGCCCGTCACCGGCCCCCTCCCCCGTGATCGTCGGGGTGACCGCCACGCAATCCCCCGCCGTCGTCAGCACCGCAGCAACCCTGGCCGCTCGGTTGGGAGCCCCGCTCGTGTGTGTCTGGGTGGATTCCACCAGGCACACGCTGGGCGTCGAGACCGACGGCACCATCGTGAGCGTGCCCATCGATCCCGATCTGGACGACGGGTCGCCACCCACCATCCCGGACGAGGTGACCGCCGCCGTGGCGCGAGCCCTCGCCGACCGACCGGCGATCGAGCCGCGCTGGCTCGCCCGGGCAGGCGGGGTCGCCCAGCAGCTGGGCGCACTCGCCCGGGAACTCGACGCCTGCCTGATCGTTGTCGGCCGGCACGAGCCGGGGCTGTGGGGTTCGGTCCGCGACTTCTTCCAGGGGTCGGCCGGCGCCCAGTTGGCCCATGCCCAGGATCGTCCGGTGCTGGTGGTGCCGCCGCGGGACAGGGGTCAGCGGTGAGGCGGGGCTCCCGCCCATCCCTCTCGTTGTCGTCCGTGGGCACCGTCGCGCTCGGCGGAGTGGCGGGGACGGCGGCCCGTGAGGGTCTGAGTCTGCTCTGGCCGCCCGTGGACACGGTGGCGTGGGTGGTGACCGTCATCAACCTGCTCGGCTCGTTCGCCCTGGGTTGGTTGCTCGAGCGGCTGGCCCGCCGACCACTGCCCGGCACGCGCACGCGCCACGCACGGCTGTTGGCCGGAACCGGATTCCTGGGCGGGTTCACCACCTACAGCTCGTTGGCCGTCGAAACGGCAGACCTGCTGGCGCAGGGGCGCGGGGCAATGGGTCTGGGCATCGGCATCGGCACGGTGGTCATGGGAGTGGTGGCCGCCTGGCTGGGCGTGGTGGTCGCGTCGGGTCGTCACCCCGAGGAGGGACGATGACCGTCCCCATCTTCCTCGCCCTGGCCCTCGTCGGTGGTCTCGGGGCAGGTACCCGCTTCACCGTCGACACCCTGATCGGTCGGCTGTTCGCCGGCACCCTCCCCTGGGGAACGCTCGCCATCAACCTCACCGGTTCGTTCGCCCTCGGGCTGGTCACCGGGGTGCTGGGGCACCACCTGGTGGCACCCGGCTGGCAGCCGGTCATCGGCATCGGCTTCCTCGGCGGCTACACCACCTTCTCCACCGCGAGCCTCGAGACCGTGAGACTGCTGCAGGACGGGCGCCGGCGCGCGGCGGTGGTCGTGGGGCTCGGGGGTCTGCTGGCGTCGGTGGCGGCCGCGGGGCTGGGCCTGTGGTGGGGAGGGCTGCTCTGACGGCCACCACCGAGGCCCAACCCTGATCCGTTGCTCGAGATTGCTTGCGGGGTTCACCGAGAACCGGCCACACTCTCCCGGGGAGGTGCGCACAGACCTTTCGGGAGTCCTGAATGATCTCGCGCCGCACCCTCGGCCTCGCCACCCTCGCCACCGCTGGCCTCGCCACCGGCCTGGTGTCCTCCACCGGTGACCCTCGCGCCGCCGCCTCTCCGCTGCAACCCGCCGGCATCACCACCGAGACCGGCTGGAATGCGGCCCGGGGCTGCATCGAGAACGGTTGGTTCTACCAACCCGCCAGCGGCAACCTCGCCCAGGGTCCCCACTGTTTCGCCACCCAGGACGCCTCGACCGTGTCGCGCGTGGCCACCAAGGATGCGGCCAAGACCCGCGCCCAACTGACCGCCGTGCAGAGCTGGTCGCCCCTGCACCCCGACCACTACCTCGCCAAGGGAACGATGGCCACCCGCGGCGTCGCCGATGCCCCGAGAGCCACCAACTCGGCCACCATGGCCAAGGTCGTCAACGCGATGCCCTCGAAGTTCGTCGGCCCCGATCTGCAGTGGCTGCGCACCGGGTCGAACATCGGTGGGGGCGTGCGCGCCAACGACAACATCCCGGTCTACACGGTCGACTCGTCCAATCCCTACCAGACGTTCCAGACGTTCAACTCCACCGATGCGCGGGTCGTCAACTTCCCCAAGCTGATGCAGCTGTGTTCGGGGTCGATCCCGTTGCCGACCTGGGCCAAGCCCTCCGACGGCGGTGACCATTCGCTGGCCATCTTCGACGTCGCCACCGGTATCTGGCGCTCGTACTTCAACGCTCAGAAGGACGCCAAGGGTGTCTGGCAGTACTCGGCGGCCGGTTACCTGTACGGCGACGCCGCCAGCCGCCACGTGAGTTCCCGGAACTTCTGGCTCTCGCTGGTGCAGGGCTCCTCGTCCGTCGTGGGGTTGGCCAACGAACTCACCCAGATCGGGTTCGAGGAGGTGCGTCGCGGGGTGATCAACCACATGGTGTCCGTGACGTTCCCCGACTACCGCCAGAACCTGATCAGTTTTCCCGCCAAGCAGACCGACGGACGATCCTCCGACGCCAACGCACCGCAGGCGGGTCAGGTGTTCACCTTCCCGAAGTCCTTCGACGTCGATGCCTACGTCGCGGCGCACGGCATCGACCAGGTGACGGCGGCCATCATGCGCGCGGTGAAGACCTACGGCGGCATGGTGACCGACCGGAACAACTTCTGCATGGCCTTCAACTTCGAGAACCCCTACGGCATGGGGGTGCGCGCCTCCGACCCCAACGCGAACCCGTGGAAGACCGATGCCGTGGTCGCCCCGCGCATCAACGCCATGGACATCAACGCCTTCCCGTGGCAGCTGACCGAATGGATCGCACCCCACTGGGCTGGTACCGCACAGGCCACCCCCACCGTGGTCACCCGACGGGCCGTCGCCAACGACCTGATCGGACTCTCGGGCGACACCCTCGTCGATGCCCGCACCGGCGCCGCCGTCGGCCGCGGATTCACCGGCACCCGGCAGCTGGTGCGCGCCACCGGGCTGACCGCCTCGGGCAGCGTCGACCTGCTCACGGTCAACAGCGCCGGCGAACTCTGGCTCTCGCCGGCCTCGTCGACCGGCTGGTCGAAGAGCACCTCGAAGCGGATCGGCTGGGGCTGGGGTGGCTTCTCGCACCTGATGCACCTGCCGATCGGCGGCGCGAAGGGTTCGCTGGTGGCGGTGGAGAAGTCGACCGGCGCGTTGTGGCGCTATCCCATGACCTCGGCGACGACCTTTGGGTCACGGGTGAAGATCGGCCAGGGCTGGGGCACGGCGGTGCTGACCACGATCGTGGCCGACGCCAACCTCGACAAGCTCCCCGACCTGGTGGCGACCTTCT
Organism: Aestuariimicrobium soli; assembly: GCF_051192575.1. Lineage (NCBI taxonomy): Bacteria > Bacillati > Actinomycetota > Actinomycetes > Propionibacteriales > Propionibacteriaceae > Aestuariimicrobium > Aestuariimicrobium soli. The sequence continues at coordinate 510,551 of NZ_JBPJSQ010000002.1, forward strand.
CCGACGGACGCCTGATGCGCTTCGGTTTCGATGCGACCGGCCGGATCGTCTCGACGACCAAGATCGGGTGGGGCTGGCAGGGGTGGATCGGGCTGGTGCAGGGTGGCCAGTTGGGCGGTGACAGCCGCCGTGACCTGATCGCAGTGCGGGGCGACCGGGCCATCTTCTCGGGCGTCTGGTCGGGCACGCAGTCGGTGATCATGACCCAGATCGGCAAGGCCACCGTGGCGGGCCCGTTCGGCTGAGACCTCGAAGAAAGCCGACAAAAGCAGTGAACCCCGGTCCGAGGACCGGGGTTCACTGCTGCTGCGGTGGAGCTAAGGGGATTCGAACCCCTGGCCTCTTCCATGCCATGGAAGCGCGCTACCAACTGCGCCATAGCCCCGCTGTGTGCCCCTCGCGTCTCCGCTTGGGACTCCGAAACATTAGCGCACCTTGGGAACGGTTGTCACATCGAGGCCGGCAGCTGTCACATCGGGCCGGGCACCCGCCCAGCCAACCGGCACTAGGCTCGTCCCATGAGCAGGATGAACTCCAAGTTGGCCGTCATCGGAGCCGGATCCGTGGGCACGTCGTTGGCCTACGCGGCCCTGATCCGGGGGTCGGCAGACGTGGTCGCCCTGTACGACATCGACCGCCCCAAGGTCGAGGCCGAGGTGGCCGACCTGGCCCACGGCACGCAGTTCACGTCGTCCATCGTGATGGGCGGGGCAGACATCAGCGCGGTCAAGGACGCCAACGTGGTGGTGATCACGGCTGGTGCCAAGCAGCACCCCGGGCAGTCGCGGCTCGATCTGGCCGAGACCAACGCCCGCATTCTCTCCCGTCTGCTGCCCGAACTGGTGCAGCAGGCACCCGACGCCCTGTACGTGCTGGTCACCAACCCGTGCGACGTGCTCACGGTGGTCGCGCAACGTCTGTCGGGGCTGCCTGCCGGCCGGGTCTTCTCGACCGGGACGATGCTCGACACCTCCCGGCTGCGGTGGATGCTCGGTCGCGAGCTCAACATCAGCCAGCGCAACGTGCACGTGACCATCGCCGGCGAACACGGCGACACGGAGTTCCCGCTGTGGAGCACGGCCACCATCGGCGAGATCCCGCTGCGCGAGTGGGCGGTCGACGGCCGCCGGCTGTTCACCGATGAGCACCTGTCCGAACTGGCCCACGAGGCCGCCCACGCCGCCTACCGCATCATCGAGGGCAAGGGATCCACCAACCATGCCATCGGTGTCGCCGGGGCTCGTCTGGTCGAGGCCCTGCTGGCCCCGGAGCGGTCGATCCTGCCGTTGTCGACGGTGCTGCAGGGCCAGTACGGCATCCACGACATCGCGCTCAGCCTGCCCTGCGTCGTCTCCGCCGCCGGCGTGGAACAGGTGCTGACACCGGCCATGGATCCCTACGAGACCACCCGCCTGCATGCCTCGGCCGACACGCTGCGGCGGTCACTGGCTGCCATCAGCCACTGACCGCCGCAGGTCTGGTCGTGCCGGAGTCGCGTCAGGCGACGGTCCAGAAGATCGGCTTGCCGTTGATCGAGCTGTAAGCGCCGCCCGCCGGTGCGTAGGCGATCCCCGCGGCGCTCTCCCCCGCCTTGGCCATGGCGATGATGCAGGTCTCGTACGAGTCGCCAGCCTTGGGCGATCCCTCGAAGGACTCGTTCTCACACTTGTCGAACCGTCCGATGATGGTGAGCGTGCCGAGGCCGGTCACCTTCGGGGTGAAGGGCTTCATCACGACTCCCGGACCGCTGTACTTGAGCTTCGCGGCGCTGTCGTCGGCGGCGGTGACGGTCACCTTGATGTAGTAGGGCGTGTAGTCCTTGTACTTCTCGGAGTTCTTGATCTTCGCCAGGTCGGCGAAGCTGCCCTTGGTGATCGAGGTCGGCTTGATGATGATGTTGCCGCGCCGCTCCTCACTGGTGCCGTAGGTCACCATCGCCTCCTGCCCGAACTTCAGCTTGGTGCCCGGCGCCGTCTGCTTGAACGTGCCGGTCGGCTGCGACGAGGTGGGCTCGGACGAACTGGCCTCGTCACTCGGCTCGGCGGAGGTGGCCTCGTCGGTCGGCTCCGACGAGGTGGCCTCGTCCGAGGGTTCGGACGACGACGACTCCTCGGTGGGCTGCTGCGGAGTGGTGACCGCCACCGAGGGTGTGCCCTCGGCGCCCTGCTGGGTGCCCCCGATCAGGCTGCAGGACGACAGCGCCAGCGTCGACACGGCGACGACACCGGCGGCGACACGTTGGGCCCAACCGCTGCGCAGCGTCAGAGGTGCGGAAGGAAAGGTCATGGTCTGCTCCCAGGGATCGCGGATGGTGAACACCCAAGCCTAGGCAACGGAAGGGTCATGTCGTCCCTTGTCGCGTCGGGAATCACCGCTCGCGAGAGGGATCAACCACCGACGTTGTAGGCCTGGAGCCGCCACCTGCGACGGCCCGTCGACGCCGCTGGTTCCGACACCGACAGCTCCACCCAATGGCAGTTGCGCACCGCACCCAACCACCAGGTCGTCTCGAAGTCCCAACCCAGCAGGGCCCCGACCCCCATGCGAATCGCCAGCCCGTGGGAGGCGACGACCACCCGCTTGCCGGGGTTGGACGAGGCGAGTTCGCGCACGCCACCGGCGACGCGCTCCCCCACCTCGGTGGCGGTCTCACCGCTCGGTGATCGCCGGAAGTCGACCCCCCGGGCAGCCTTGGCGTACTCGGGGTCACCGGCCAGGTCGGCGGGGGTCAGTCCGACCCAGCTGCCGACATTGATCTCGGCGAGCCGGTCGTCGAGGCGGGGCTCCAGCCCGGTGCGCCGGGCCAGCGCGCCGGCGGTCTGCCGCGCCCGCTCCAGGGGAGAGCTGTAGAGCACCTGCGGGCGCCACCGGGTCAGTGCCTCGGCCGCATGTTCGGCCTGGTCGAGGCCCACCTCGTCCAAGGGAACGTCGTGCTGACCCTGGAATCGGCCGGCGGCATTCCACTCGGTGCGGCCGTGGCGCCACAGCAGCAGGGTCGTGGTGGTGCCGCCACCGGCGGCCCGGCCCTCCATGGTCACCAGCCCCGGTCGTCGGCGAACTCGTCCTCGTCGGCCGGTGGCTCGTCGAGGCTCAGCTCGATGCGCGGGCAGTCCTTCCAGAGTCGCTCGAGGGAGTAGAGCTCGCGCTCCTCCTCGTGCTGCACGTGCACGACCACGTCGACGTAGTCGAGCAGCACCCAGCGGTTTTCCCGCTCCCCTTCGCGACGCACCGGCTTGAGGCCGGCCTCGAGCAGCTTCTCCTCGATGGCGTCGACCAGGGCACCGACCTGCCGATCGGAGCGCGCGCCGATCACCAGGAACACGTCGGTGATCGCGAGGTGGTCCGAGACGTCGAAGGCGACGATGTGTCGTCCGTGCTTGTCGGAGGCGGCCTGGGCGGCCAGCTTGGTGGTGTCGAGGGCGACGTCGGTGGCGGTCACTGCTCTCCTGGAGTCGGGTCGGGCTGGTCGTTGTCCGGCTGGTCGTTTTCGGGGTTGGCGAAGCCCTGGGCGTACAGGCCGCGCTTGTTGATGTACTGCACGATGCCGTCGGGCACCAGGTACCAGATGGGTTGCCCCTCGCTGACCCGCTCGCGGCAGGCCGTCGACGAGATCGCCATGGCGGGCACCTCGAGCAGCGTCACCTTGTCCTTGGGCAGGTGCGCGATGTCGTCGGGCCCCAGTGGCACACCGGGGCGGGAGACACCCACGAAGTGGGCCAGGTCGAACAGTTCCTCGGCGCCACGCCAGGTGAGGATCGCGGCCAACGCGTCGGCGCCGGTGATGAAGAACAGGTCGGTCTCGTCACCGCGCTCGGCACGCAGGTCTTTCAGCGTGTCGACGGTGTAGGTGTTGCCCTCCCGCTCGATGTCGACCCGGCTGGTCGAGAACGACGGGTTCGATGCCGTCGCGATCACGGTCATCAGGTAGCGGTCCTCGGCCAGCGACACCGTCTTGCCCGCCTTCTGCCAGGGCACGCCGGTGGGCACGAAGACCACCTCGTCGAGGTGGAACCGGGCGGCCACCTCGCTGGCCGCCACCAGGTGACCGTGATGAATCGGGTCGAAGGTGCCACCCATCACCCCCAGCCGGTGACGGCCGTGGTGACGGTTGATGCCCACGGCAGCGGTGGGAATGGGGGACGACATCAGCTGTGCGGGCGGGAATCCCCGAAGACCTTCACGAAGGCGAGGGCGGACATCAGCAGGACGAACGCGATGACCCCGACGAGCAGGGTGGAACCGGTGACGAGCGCAATCATGGCCGACAGCCTAGTCCCCTCAGCCGCGAACCTGCCCCTGCCCGACGACGACATACTTCGTCGAGGTCAGTTCGGCGAGCCCCATGGGGCCTCGGGCGTGCAGCTTCTGGGTGGAGATGCCGATCTCAGCCCCGAACCCGAACTCGCCGCCGTCGACGAAGCGCGACGACGCGTTCACCAGCACGGCCGCGGCGTCGATGCGACCGGCGAACTCGGCGGCGGTGGCCTGGTCGGTGGTGACGATCGTCTCGGAGTGCCCCGTGGTGTGCGCCTGGATGTGCGCGATGGCCTCGTCCAGATCGTCGACGACGCGGGCCGCCAGGTCGAGGCTGAGGTACTCGGCGTCGAACTCGTCGTCGGTCGCTGAGGTGGCGTCGGGGTTGAGCGCCAGGGTGGCCGCGTCGGCGTGCACGGTGACCCCGGCCTCGTGCAACAGCGGACGAACCGCCGCCCAGTAGCCCTCGGCCACGTCTCGGTGCACCAGCACGGTCTCGAGCGCATTGCAGACGCTGGGGCGCTGCGCCTTCGCGTTGACGGTGATGGCGGCCGCGACCGCCAGATCGGCATCGCGGTCGACGTAGAGGTGGCAGTTGCCGGTGCCGGTCTCGATGACGGGCACGGTCGACCCCGTGACCACGGCCTCGATCAGGCCCGCTCCCCCGCGCGGGATGAGCAGGTCGACCTGACCGCGGGCGGTCATCAGTTCGCCGGTCACCTCGCGGCCGCCCTCGACCAGCTGCACGGCGTCGGTGTTCAGGCCGGCCTGCTCGAGCCCCGCCCGCAGCGCCGCGACCACGGCACGGTTGCTGTGCAGGGCGGACGATGACCCGCGCAACAGGGCGGCATTGCCCGACTTGAGGCAGATGCCGGCCGCATCGGCGGTCACGTTCGGGCGCGCCTCGTAGATGATGCCTACCACACCGAAGGGCACGCGCTGCTGACTGATGTGCAGACCGGTGGCGGTCGTCCACTGGCGGGCCACCTCGCCGACCGGGTCGGGCAGGGAGGCGAGATCGCGCAGTCCCTGCGCCATGCCGGCCACTCGGTCGACCGTCAGCCGCAACCGGTCGATCTGGGAGGCGGCGGTTCCGGCCTGCTCGGCGGCGTCGACGTCGAGCTGATTGGCGCTCAGCACGTCGCCGGTGCGGGCCACCAGCGCGTCGGCGAGCAGGTGCAGGGCCTCGTCCTTGGTGGCCCGATCGGTGCGAGCCAGTTCGCGGGCGGCGATGCGCGCGGCGGTGGCCTGGTCGGTGAAAGCAGTCACGAGATCCGAGCCTAGGAGGGTCACGCCGTGGGCGCCGCGGGAGTCCGCACGCTGGGCTCGACGAGGCCGTCGTCCGGTTGCGGTCCACGGGCCCTGACCAGCCCGTTGCGGCGCAGCAACCACCACACGGCGTTGAGCAGGCAGATGACGAAGAACGAGCCGGCCGCCATCTGCAACGAGATGTCGCCCGCCCACGTGCCCCAGACGAACCAGATCACCTGCACGAAGACCTGGTAACCGAGGAATCCGATGCTGACGCCGCGAATGTCGCGGCAGCGCAGCAGGTCGAGGAACTGCGCGATGCCGCCGAACAACTGAGGAATGGAGATGAGGGCACCGAAGACCACGGGGTTCCACAGGTCGGTGGCGACCATCACCACGATGCCCGCCAGCGGGGCCGCGAAGGTGCGCACGATCGAGAGGTGGCGGTCGGCCCGCACGAACCACAGCACCAGCAGGCCGAGAAGGCAGGCGACGCCGTTGGCGAGGATCAGGTTCGGCGCGCCGGTGAGCACCCCGTGGACGATCCAGGTGCCGGTGACGGCCACGGTCACCTGCCACATCACCAGCGAGGCGCCGGCGCTGGTGCGTGAGCGAACCAGGCGCAGCAGCTGCGGAATGCCGGCCACCGAGCTGAGGATGGCGCAGGCCCAGCCGTAGATCTCCAAGGGCGTCATGCCCGCCTCCTGTTCAGCATCAATTGGTCGCGGTGCACGACCTCCCGGTCGTACTGGGCGCCGAGGGCCTCGGCCAGTTCGGCGGTCTTGCGGCCGAGCATGGCGGGCAGTTCCTCGGACGAGAACGAGACCAGCCCTCGTCCGACGACGCGACCATCGGGCCCGACGACCTCGACGGGATCGCCCGCCGCGAAGTCACCCTCGACCCTGGTCACCCCGGCCGCGAGCAGGGAGGCGCCACCCTCGACGAGGGCGCGCACGGCCCCGGCGTCGATCAGCAGCCGCCCCCGGGCGAGGGAGGCGTGGGCCAGCCACAGCAGCCGGCGCGGTCGCCGCTTGCCGGCCGCGTCGAACCAGGTGCCGATCTCGGGGTCGCCTCGCAGGGCATCGGCCGCGCGATCGGCCGAGGCGAGCAGCGTGGGAATCCCGACGCTGGTGGCGATCTGGGCCGCCTGCAGCTTGGTGGTCATGCCGCCGGTGCCCACGTGACTGCCGCCGCGTGAGGTGTCGACCTCGAGGGCGTCGATGTCGGGCACATGATCGATGCGAACCGCGCCGGGCATGCACGGGTGCGCCGTGTAGAGGGCGTCGACGTCCGAGAGCAGGACGAGCGCATCGGCGCGCACCACCTGCGCCACCAGGGCGGCAAGACGGTCGTTGTCGCCGAAGCGGATCTCGTGGGTGGCGACCGTGTCGTTCTCGTTGACGACGGGCACCACTCCCAGCTGGAGAAGCCTCCCCAGGGTGCGGGTGGCGTTCCGGTAGCTCGCCCGACGGGTGAGGTCGTCGACGGTGAGCAGCACCTGCCCCGCGGTCAGGCCGTGCCCGGCGAACAGGTCGGTGTAGCGACTCATCAACAGCCCCTGCCCCACCGACGCTGCGGCCTGCTGGCCGGCCAGATCGCGGGGGCGGCTGCTCATGCCCAGTTGCGGGTAGCCAGCGGCCATGGCCCCGGACGAGACCAGCACGACGTCCTTGCCGCCGGCGCGTAGGTCGACCAGGGCGCGCACGAGTCGCTCGACGCGCTGGGGTGCGATGCCACCCTCGGGGGTGGTCAGGGACGAGGAGCCGACCTTCACGACCACACGCCTGGCCCCGGTGAGGGCGCGGCGGTCAGTCACGGTCGTCGGTGGCGGGTTCGTTGAAGTCCTCGGCGAAGTCCCCGAAGTCGGCGCCCCTCTGGCGGGACTGCTCCTCGGCCTCCGCGTCGATGTCGAGGGGCACCCCGGCACGCCAGTTCACCCCACGCGGGTCACGCCCGACCACGCCGTACTTGGCGCGGGCCTCGTGATAGGCCTTGTCCTCCTCGCGGCGACGGGTGGCCGAGGGGCGCTCCGTGTCGAAACGCTGGTCCTCACCACGGCGGCCGAGCATCTCGGCGCCCGCCTCGATCTGCGGGGCGTAGTCGAACACCACGGCATCGTCACCGCCCACGGCGACCGCATCGCCGGGGACGGCGCCGAGCTTGGCCAGCTGGTCCTCGATGCCGAGCCGGTTGAGTCGGTCGGAGAGGAAGCCGACGGCTTCGGCATTGTTGAAGTCGGTCTGGCGCACCCAGCGTTCGGGCTTGTCACCCCGCACGCGCCACAGGAAGCCGCCGTCGCCGTCGCCCTGGCGCTTGATGGTGAACTCACTCTGCGACTTCGCGGCCACCGGACGCAGCACGATGGTCGGCGCCGCCTTCGGGGGCAGGGTCGCCCGACGGTGCTTGACGATCTCGGCCATGGCGAAGATCAGCTGCTGCAGCCCCTCCCCCGACTTGGTCGAGATCGGGAACACCTTCAGGCCTCGCGCGGCGATGTCGGCCTCGACCATGGCCGCGATCTCGGCTCCGTCGGGCACGTCGACCTTGTTGAGCGCGACCAACCGCGGCCGGTCTTCCAGCCCACCGTGGGCGGCGAGCTCGGCCTCGATGACGTCGAGATCGCTCAACGGGTCACGTCCGGGTTCGAAGGTGGCGGTGTCGACCACGTGGACAAGCGCCTGGCACCGCTCGATGTGCCGCAGGAAGTCGTGGCCGAGGCCTCGTCCGTCGGATGCTCCCTCGATCAGCCCAGGAACGTCGGCCACCGTGAAGGTGGTGTCACCGGCGATGACGACGCCGAGGTTGGGGATCAGCGTGGTGAACGGGTAGTCGGCGATCTTCGGACGAGCCCGCGAGATCGCGGCGATCAGCGACGACTTGCCGGCACTGGGGAACCCCACGAGCCCGACATCGGCCACCACCTTGAGCTCGAGCTGGATCTGGCGCTCCTCGCCCTCCTCGCCGAGCAGGGCGAAACCGGGGGCCTTGCGGGCGGACGACGCGAGTGCCGCGTTCCCCAATCCACCCTTGCCGCCCTGGGCCACGACCAGCTCGGTGCCCTCGCCCGTGAGGTCGGCCAGCTGCTCGCCGGTGGAAGAATCGGTCACCACCGTGCCGTCGGGCACGGACAGGACGATGTCCTCGCCCACGGCGCCGTTCTGGTGGTCACCCTTGCCGGCCTCACCACTGGGAGCCTTGCGCACCGACTGCCGGTGGTAGTCGACCAGGGTGGTGAGCTGGGTGTCGACGCGCAGGATGATCGACCCGCCGTTGCCACCGTTGCCGCCGTCGGGACCGCCCAGAGGCTTGAACTTCTCGCGGTGCACCGAGGCGCAGCCGTTGCCACCATGGCCGGCGCGCACGGTGAGGGTGACCCGGTCGATGAAGCTGGGAATGGCCATGGTGGCGATGCTCCGATGGTGCTAGAGGATGCTGCTGGGGGTGAGACTACTGAGGGGAATGCTGCTGAGTGGACGCTGCCCGGTGAACGGGGGGGTGGGAATCGTGGTCCGGCTCGCGGACGCTGGTGCGCTCGGACGACCCCGTACCCCACCGCCGAGTCTACCGGTGGCCCTGGCGTCGGGTCGCGAGGGCCCCTGGATCGCCTTTGCCTCCCGAACGTGCAGCCGCCGCCGTTGCAACACGGGCAAACACACCCAACGAGGGCAAACGCACCCCACGGCAGGCAAACACCCCGGAAATGAGTACACCCCCCTGACCCGAAGGTCAGGGGGGTGTGTAAGTCCGGCGGCGTCCTACTCTCCCACAGGGTCCCCCCTGCAGTACCATCGGCGCTGAAAGGCTTAACTTCCGGGTTCGGAATGGAACCGGGTGTTTCCCTTTCGCCATGGCCACCGAAACATCAAGGAGATGCTCCAGGCACCAGACAACCATATGCATGTTGTAACTGGTTCCCGACCGTATCTCGGGAACCACACAGTGGACGCGTAGCATCTTTGTAGAAGATATGAGACAAGCCCTCGGCCTATTAG